>NZ_JH725138.1 GCF_000278115.1 Bartonella sp. DB5-6 | reverse complement strand
TCCAATGGCAAAGAGACACATGAAAAGTCTTTTGCTGGTGTGACAGGCTCTGTCAATGTGGGTATTCTTGGTAGCGTAAAAGATATAAGGGATGCAGCCAAACGTTTTGGTCATGGGGATACAAAACACAAAATCGGTAATGGTCTTATTGCTGGTCTAAAAGGCTATGATCTCTACAACAAATGCAAAGATTTTTACAACGGGGCAAAGGGTGGAAAACTTAAACAATCTATTCGTGATATTGTTGATGTTTCTGCCAGTGTGACCGTGGGCTTTAAGACGGAGAAGGCAGAAGCATCTTCTCAAGTCTCCACAGCGGTAACAGATAGCATAGAAGCAGGGCGCGCTGTTAACATGCATGCTCACAAAGGCAGCATCCATGGTGTTGGAGCGGATATTATTGCTGGAACAAACCCGATGCAAAGCAATGATGAACAGAGTGGAAATATCACCTTGGAAGCAGGGAAAGATATCATCTTTGAAAGTGCGCAAAACACGCAAAGCACACAAAGTCAGATGCAAAGTGCTTCGGTGAATGTTGGATATAGCTATGGTACCGGTGGACCAGGATGGATGGGTAATGCTTCTTTTGGCAAAGGCAATGGTTCCAGTGAACAGGTTCAACAAAAGAACAGCCATATTATTGGCATCGGCACTGTTCATAGCACAAGTGGAGAAAACACCACACTGGCAGGAGCAGTAGTTTCTGGAAACCGTGTAGAGATGGATATTGGTGGTGATTTTACTGTTATCAGCCGCAGTGATACGGGACAAACTGTCAGCAAGCAAAACTCTCTTTCTGTTGGGTTTAATGGTGGAAAAAAGGATGGTAAAGCTACAACCAATATTTCCTTGAACAAGGATCAATCCTCTAGTGATTATCACAGTGTTGTGGAACAATCAGGCATCAAAACTGGTGATGGCGGCTTTAATATTAACGTTAAAGATAAAACGACGCTGATCGGAGGCATCATTTCCAGCAGTGCACCGGCAGAAAAAAACAGCCTGACCACAGGAAGCATTACTACCAGTGACATCGCCAACAGTGCTGATGCGCAAGCTAGCAGCCAAGGTTTAAGTATTTCTGCGGGTGGCCCCATGTATCAGGGCAAATACGGTGTCGGGAAAAACATCGCCAAAAATGTCTTAGATCATTCAAAAGCCAAAGATTCGGAGGAAGGATACACCAAATCTGCTATCAGCAATGGCACCATCATCTTGACCGATGAAGCAGAGCAGAAGGCATTGACAGGGCAAGGCGTTGACCAAACCATAGCTTCCCTTAATCGCGACACCTCGACAGCCCATAAGGGTGTACAACAACTCGATGTAGGCAGGCTGGAACGAATCGTTCATGAAAACCGTGAAATGGCAACCCAACTCTTAGAAGAAGGGTTTAAATACAGCGATGAGTCCTATAAAACCATGTTTATCAAAGAGCACCCCATCGCTGTGGTCGACCGTGATGAAAAGGGCAATATAATCTATGAAATAGATGCAAATGGGGTACCTATAAGAGATGCTCGTGGACAAAAAATACCTAAGTTTCATTATTTAACGGCTGAGGAAAAGGAACATTTGCAAGCTGGATCTGATGGCAGGGTTCATGTTTCCTTTAATGGCATTTTTACTCCGCCTGAAGAGGCAGCTGTTTATGCGGTTCAACATGCTAAAAATCAAAATGA
>NZ_JH725137.1:1675-3977 GCF_000278115.1 Bartonella sp. DB5-6 | reverse complement strand
TTGTGTATTGTTCCTTATGTTACATACACGCAGTTTAATAAACATATCTATTTACACACTACAGTGCTCCATTAAAAAGCCATAGTAAAATTTCCGATTAGATCAAACTATTTAGATTAAATGGCGTTGTCTCTTCTCAACGTCATAGATGAAATCAACAAAAACATCAAAAAATTATCAGAAGTAGCTTGACATTATTGCGTCAATATATATTCTCGAGTCAAGTGCCTAACAAACACTTAAGCGATTAGCGGATAGATTACGATACAATCTTTTCTCCGCAAATTTAAAAATTTTGACTCATTGTATGCGTATAGCATATAAAGAAATTTGTCGGGTGTGGTTACATTATACAATACCCTTATGGGAAAAGTGTAACGACGGACTAATCGCCGTGTTTGTTAGCGCCCGGCATTCTTTTTGAGTGTCATTAACAAACATCTAACGATTAGGAGTTCATCATGAACACTCTCATAGAAATTAAAGAACTAACAATTGATCAGGAAATTGTTCAAACGGTCAATGCACGTGAGTTACACGCATTCATGGAAATAGGAAAACGTTTCGCTACTTGGATTACAGATCGTATTAATCAATATACATTTGAAGAAGGTAAAGATTTCATAAAAACACAAGATTTGCGGTTCCCAAAATTGGGAAGCGCAAAATCTAGAGCTGTTGCAGCAATAGAATATCATCTCACTCTAGACATGGCGAAAGAGCTCTCTATGGTTGAACGTAACGAGAAAGGACGTCAAGCACGTCGTTACTTTATTGAGTGCGAGAAAAAACTAAGAAACCAATCTGTTGATTATGATCGTGATACGCGCTTTGATTTGCCAAGCTATTGGGAAGGTATGAACGCTGGTGAAAAAGTTTTGTATCTTCTGGGTCCAATTCATATGCGTCTTCTTGATGCTTTCAGAGTAGATGAAGAGAACAGAAAATACAAAGCCCTTATTAAAGAAGCAAAACAAGTCCTAGAAAGATCTGTTGTGAAAGCTGCTTAGATTTAAAAACATAACTCCCCATTTTAAAAGTGGGGAGGAAGTTAAGCCGCATTTTTGATTGTGATAACAACTTGCTTGCCAAGAACACTCAGTGCTTGCTCTAATGTTTGAAGCTTAGTTGGATAATTTGGATCAAGAATGCGTCTTGCTTCTGTTTCTTTTTTACCCAAACGATGTGCCAATTCTGTTTTTGTGATATTCGCTTCATTAAAGGCTTCTACCACTGCAAGTTTAAGAGCATTCCAAGCATTTACCGTGACCTTTACAAGACCTTTATATTGCTGTGGTACTGGTAAAGGTAAACCGCGCATAGGATAGCTCCGTAATGCTAACCCTAAAGCTTCAACAGCATTCTCTAATGCCTCTGTTCTATTTTCTCCAGCTGTGATTGCTTCTGGTACATCTGGAAAGGTTACAATAAAACCACCATCTGGATCAGATTCTAGTTTTGCTTGATAAGTGTATTCCATGTTTAGGTCTCCTCGCTATGATCGAAATGCTTTTGAAACAAAAAATTAAAAGTCTTTGAGAGAGTAACTCATGCCCCCAACTGCTTTTTTATTATTTTCACGTAAAGTGGGGTCAATTCACCAGATTTTATAACGGTTGTCTTGTCTCCAAAAGTTACCCAATAATGTGACCCTTTACCTGCATCAGGAGCTTCACTGTAATGAATGCCTCTTTTTCTGGCTTCTTTACGTAATTCTCTAAGCAGTGCTTTTCGTTTCATTTAGCCTCCCCCTTTCTTCATAAAATGAATATCGCACAAAAAGGTTCGATAACCAACAATAAATCGAACAAAAAAGTTTGATACAGACTCTTAATGAAAGGATATTTATTGAAAAGTTAAAAGCAGAAATAAGAAAGCCGTGCCATTTGTGTGACATGGTTTTTTGATGAATAATTTGTCAAATAATATTATAATGTAATACATTAAAAAACTGTTATTAATTTACTGAAATAATTAAAAAATATGCAAATTATGCTAAGGTTTTGCTTGTATAAATTGCAAATCTAATGGGGCTACAAATATGCTAAATAAAGTGACGTTAATCGGGCGCCTTGGTGCTGATCCCGAAAGCAAAACAATGCCGTCTGGTGGTGAGGTGGTCAATTTTCGTATGGCAACTTCTGAGAGCTATACAGATAAAAATACCCATCAAAAAGTAGAGAAGACTGAATGGCATTCCGTGGTGGTTTTTAATCCACATTTGGCAAAAATTGCTCTTCAATATCTAAGTAAAGGTTCAAAGGTTTACATAGAAGGCAAATTACAGACACGCAAATGGCAA
>NZ_JH725137.1:0-700 GCF_000278115.1 Bartonella sp. DB5-6 | reverse complement strand
CCGCTCTCCGGCACCTATATCGGGCGGCTTTATTTGCAAGGCGAACTTAATCAAGACCAATATGATGCTGCGCAAAAATATCTTGAAGTGAAAAATGACTATTCGTGTGCAAAAGGTTTGCCAAGTGCTGTTTATGATAAAATGCCCTCATCTTCTGATGAGACAGCAAAAGAAAAATGGATTAAATTTGCAACAGAACAGTTTTCAAACATGCAAGAGGCTATCAAAGAAGCACAACACCTCTATAGACAGTATAATCTTTATGCCGCGATACAACATCTTGTTATAGAAAATCAAACATTACCACATCTTGTTAGTTCTTTGCGTATTGCTCTAAATGCTCTCCAGAAGTATTTTTATCCAAAAAATAAATGGTAAATGCTTTAACGTATAAACGATTTTTGGGAACGGAATATTTGCATCATTTGTTTGTAAAGCAGCATATTTAGGTAAAAAAATAAAAAAAACACAATATATTGATTTTTTTGTTGACAATATGTGAAAAGTCGTATTTAATGACGCTGCTGTACTGGTCGAATTGCGTCAAAAATTCAAAAATATCCCCTAAAAATTCAGTAAAATGTGAACTTGAAACGTGGCTAGAAAGCCCTGTTTTCTGGGTAATTCTGACTAATCTATTTTTCAAATAACAAAAATCAATATTTGACTAATGATGTCATTAATTATGACTCAAAAGGAG
>NZ_JH725136.1 GCF_000278115.1 Bartonella sp. DB5-6 | reverse complement strand
GCCAATCCTCTAGATGTAATTTTTGTTGAAGGCAGCACCTTATCTGTTCCATCCGGTCTTTGAATGGTGATAGCAGGGCAATCCATGAATCCTTTCTTGATCTTATCTTGATAAGGTAACAAAGGAGCCCCTGGAGCCCGTCGATAAACCCAATCATGTTTACGCAAATAATCTGTTAAATCCTTTGGTCGTACTTCAAGCATTTTGCAGCTTCAATCAAACCAAACAGACCATCAGACGTTTTAAACCATCCAAAGCTTTTGTTTTTGGTGTTAATTCAGAAATGATGTTATCCTTCTGTTCGATTTGGCTTTGTAAGTGATTCAAGACGCCAAGTAATTCTTCAGGTTTAGAATAGTCAATTTGCGGTGTAGCTATCTGTGGGGTAGCTACTTGTTTCAAAAGCCGTTCACATTTGATAAAGTATTGACGTGCTTCGTGCCCTTTATCATTACGCTGTATCATGGCAAGGTGTTTTCCCATGTCTAATGTAATGTGATATTCTTTTACCTTTCCACCGCTTACTAAATTTTTAGTAAGCGTTATAAAGAGTTTATATTTTCCCGAAATTTACATTCTTTAATGCGATTTTTAATCCAGTCTGCAAATTTTAATGTAATTTCTAAAAACGTATGCAGTCACGTGCATTAACAGTTTGAACAGTCTCTTGATCAATAACCTGTTCTGATATTTCTATAAGTGTGTTCATTGTAAACTCCTTGGTATAGAGGTTTTTGATTGACACTCCAGAAAAGTGCCGGATGCTCAAAAACGCGGTACCAAGTTCGTCGTTACACTTTCCCCAAAAGGGTATTTTATGGCGTAACCACACCCGACAAGATCATTATATGCGTGTAACATACAACGAGTCAAAGCCCCTAATTTACGGAAAATAAACTGTGTCGGCAGTTTGTCCGCTTGGTATTTTCTAAGGTGTTTCTTAGGCACCTGATTCGATTATTCATCCTCCTGTCATAATGCCAAGCAATAATATCACTTTCTTCTAAAAATGATAAGTGCATCTTTACTTTATTTGTCGACTCACTTCAAATCTGCCAGCTTTCTTTTTTATTTATAGCGGAGGGGGGAAATAATGTTCGACATATATGATACAATTGCGATGATTGTATGTTTGTTATCATTACTGGTGATAATTGTCGGACTCGTTTTAATATGTATAAAGAAATGGCGGAAAAACGGACTAAAAACTCTTGGTATTGGAGTTTTATTATTTCTCGGCTCTGCAATATTAGGTGCGTTTTTTTTCCACAAAATCGAACCAGATCAAGTTGCACACAATAACGAGATTGTTTCCTTTCCTTCAACATCATCAAGGGACGTAGGCATTCAAGATAAAAGCGTCATTCAGGCACCAGCTGAGGATACTGATAAGCAAAGTATCCATGTTCAAGACAAAAAGTCAGACAAAGATGATGGATTAGGCTTTTGGGGATGGTTTTGGTTAATCTTCTTTGCATTTATTGCATTGTCTATTTTTGTTCATTGGCAAGATAAACGCAAAAAACGTTTTAAAGAAAAAGTTTCAGAGCAGGTTTTAATTCCTCCCCCCCATATCCATCCTTCTTCTGATTTATCAGTTGTTAATAAAATGTCGCCGGAACTTGAAAAAAAACGGTTAGAAAAAAGGGTACAGACCTTTCTCCTTTGTGTTCTGTTGAGTGGAGGCATTGTGGTAATAGTAACTATTACGCCATGGTTATTAGTGCCCATTCTTATTGTTTTAATTTTTTTTATTATTGCCTATCGTAAGGCGAAAAAGGAAAAAAGCTTTGAACAAGAAGTTGCTCTATGGCAATCAGATACTCCTCCCTCTAATTTTGAGGAAGCATGTGAAATGTTTCAAGAACTTGACGCAAGTGAATATGATTATCGTTTAGCACAAAATGAAAAACTGTTGGGAGTTCAAGAACGCGTTACCTTCAATATCGGCGAAAAGAATCCAGTTTTAGGACGTCTTTTAGTAACAAATCAAGCTATTGTATTTGAAAGCCCTGAAGATAATGAAAGGACTACTTGGGCAAGAATTGCATCAGTAACTATAACATACCAAAGATGTCACATCAGTCACCGTACCGGTGCACCATGGAATTACCGATTTAGTGCCATTCCAAATCCAAGGTTTACAGCAGTAATCCGAGCTCTTGGGCAGCCTTATTGATTTTTAAACACACCAAGCAAAGATGCATCATTGTTTTAGTTCTCGCAAGATAAGTTTATACATATCAGATTCTGAGGCTTGGACATCTGTGATCACGAAGTGCTCTTGAGAA
>NZ_JH725135.1:1442-2641 GCF_000278115.1 Bartonella sp. DB5-6 | reverse complement strand
TTCTCAAGAGCACTTCGTGATCACAGATGTCCAAGCCTCAGAATCTGATATGTATAAACTTATCTTGCGAGAACTAAAACAATGATGCATCTTTGTCTAGTGCATTGTTAAATACTCTCTAGTTATTTTTAAAATTCTAGTTATTTTTAAAATAATGATATTACTGCTTGACATTATGACAGGAGTATGAATAATCGAATCAGGTGCTTGAAAAACACCTTAAAACAACTAGCGGATTGGTTGCCGAAATAATCAGTCTTCTATACATTAAAGACTTTGACTCATTATATGCTACATGCGTATAATAATATTGTCGGGTGTGGTTACGCTATACAATACCCTTGCGGGGAAAGTGTAACGACGGGCTAGTTGCCGTGTTTTTCAGCACCCGGCACTCTTCTTAGAGTGTCAATGAAAAACATCTAACAACTAAGAGTTCACATGAACGCTCTTATAGAAATTAAAGAAAGCGCTACTAATGGTGCTTCTTCTCAGACTATGTCCAGTCGCGAAATTGCCGAGTTGTGTGGTAAACAACATAAGCATGTTATGCGTGACATTAAGCAAATGTTAGGAGAATTACACTCTGAAAGTACTGAGCCCAAATTTGGGCTGAGTGATTTTTCAGGATTCTACAAGGATTCAAAAGGTCGCATCCTCCCTTGCTATAATCTCCCCAAGCGAGAATGTTTAATTCTCGTGTCTGGTTACAGCACTGCTTTACGAGCTAAAATCATTGACCGTTGGCAAGAATTGGAAAGGCAAGTAGCTGTTCCGCAAATTGACTACTCAAGTCCACAAGTTATGCTTGGTGTATTGACGCATTTAAAAGACGAGAATGAACGCAAAGATCATGTCATTGCCGAATTAACTCCGAAAGCAAAAGCACTTGAAGGCTTAAAGCGCTCTGATGGGTTGTTTGGTCTTATTGAAGCAGCAAAAATGCTTGAAGTACGACCAAAGGATTTAACCGATTATTTGCGTAAACATGATTGGGTTTATCGACGTGCTCCAAGTGGTCCGTTGTTACCTTATCAGGATAAAATCAAGAAAGGATTCATGGATTGCCCTGCTATTACCATTCAAAGACCGGATGGAACAGAAAAGGTGCTGCCTTCAACAAAAATTACATCTAGAGGATTGGCTTGTTTGAGAGAACAAATCTTTGGGGGTGTACAATGAATAGCAGTATCGATTTT
>NZ_JH725135.1:0-1342 GCF_000278115.1 Bartonella sp. DB5-6 | reverse complement strand
AAGGTGCTGCCTTCAACAAAAATTACATCTAGAGGATTGGCTTGTTTGAGAGAACAAATCTTTGGGGGTGTACAATGAATAGCAGTATCGATTTTTTATATGATTTGTGGATGGCTTTGTTTAAGCTTTCTAACCATCGAGGCATTGGAGATGAGGACTGCAATGCTATAGTTGAGGTTATGGAATCAGTCGTAGATGCTCTGGTTTTAAAGCTTCAAGATGACGTGCCCAATATTACAAAAATCTTGGCAATTTTGACAGATTTTGGAGCTTCAGAAATTCCACATCGTATGGATTCTTTGTTGCGAGCTTATGAACCAAGTTTGGAGAGCCCTGTCGTGAAAGCTGCTTAGATTAAAAGAATATGATTTATCTCCCCGTTTTTACAGCGGGGAGAACGTTAAGAGGCTTCTTCTAAAAGTGAAATATGCGAAATCGGATTATTATGCCGTGCTTGCCAAAGATCATGTTTTTGTTGCAATTTAAGCCAGAATTCCGCATCATTTAAACCAGCCATCTCCAAGCGTAAGGCTAGGTTAATGCTAATTGCTGCATTACAGTTTAAAACACGTGATAAAGTTAAACGTGCAACACCAAGACGATTTGCTGCCTCTGTTACCGTTAATCCTAGTGTATCCAGTAACTCTTCTCTT
Organism: Bartonella sp. DB5-6; assembly: GCF_000278115.1. Taxonomy (GTDB): domain Bacteria; phylum Pseudomonadota; class Alphaproteobacteria; order Rhizobiales; family Rhizobiaceae; genus Bartonella; species Bartonella refiksaydamii. The sequence continues at coordinate 689 of NZ_JH725135.1, read as the reverse complement.
AAAATGCCACCGGGGTGTGGAGGATTGTACATCATAATAACACCTTAAAATTAGTGATAATCTTGATAATCAACAAGTTCAATATCTGTTCCAATGAAACGAAAGGTAACACGCCAATTGGCATTTACACGCATCGACCAATAGCCTTTTAAATCGCCAGTAAGTGCATGCAGACGATATGATTTAATTGTTACTTGTTCAGGCGAGGATATTGTATCTAAAATTACCAAAATATTTGCTAATTTTTTAGCATGTGCAGATTGTATGCCTTTGTGTGATCCTTTTTCAAAGAACAACTTTAATCCTTTATGCTTAAAACTAACGATTGCCATACACTTACCTTTTGATACTTGATACTATACACCATGCACTTATGTTAATCAAGTGTGTAATCAGTACGTCGTAAAACCTCATCTTTAAGGGCGGGGAGGAAGTCAAATAAAGATGGCATCAACTAAACAGGAATATTCATGCATCCGAGAGAGACGATAAGGGAAAGCTTTGTTGCGTTGATCAAAGCAGCAAAGACGGCGGCTGGTGACAATGTTTTCAATATGCGTGATTTCAATTTATTTATTGAAGCAATGCCGGCGATTAATATCTCAACGCAAAGTGAAACGATTAAAGATGGATATGATTATGGGGTAAGGCAGCGTGTTTTAACAGTGGATGTTGAGTGCTACGACACA
>NZ_JH725134.1:20003-21382 GCF_000278115.1 Bartonella sp. DB5-6 | reverse complement strand
ATTATAAGTCTCATCTTCAGAGCTGCCATCAGCCTTAACTGTCTTAACTGTAAAGAGAGGTGCTTTCCATGTTTTTGTCTCCTCATTATATCCAGCACCACCACCTAAATAGCTAGCAAACCGCTCATTCAGTGAATAAAGTTGACCACCTGTAACCGCATCCGTTGAACCATCAGAAACATCACCATCTAAAAGAAATGTAATCTTACTATTGGTTTTTCCTGTTCCATGCTTGGCAACAAAGGCATCATCACCTGTACTCCAAGATAAAGAATCTTGCGCTACACCCACAGATACTTCTTTAATACGTGCATTTACATTCTTGATATTCTTATCAAGTCCTGTAAAGGCTGCTCCGACATCGTTAAAGGTGATATTTTCTACTGAACCATTTTCTTCAACCTTCGATAAGATATAAGTTGGACCAGTAAAAACGCCATTGTTAAAATCCCCATTACCACCCAAAAATTTAGCAACATCTTCACCAATTTTATTAATCTGCTTACCATTGATTGCATCATGTGATTCTGAAGAAATTGTGCCATCAGCAACGTTATGAAGTGCAACGGCGGACTTATCTTTACCACCCAAAGTCACACTCTTGTAATTAATAGTACCATTCCCATCTTCACTCTTATCGTAATGAATAACTGCTGAATCTTCTGACTGAAGATTTTTAGAAAGATCCTGCAAACTTTTATCAAGTTGACCCTTGTTGATAGCTTCATTAGCGTTAACCGCTTCCTTCACACCAGAAAGTCTCCGGTCAGCACTTGCGCTATCGGCTATATTGACCTCACTACCGCCTTTTCCTGCTCCAATGGTAATAGAACCGTCTTCTGTTTCTTGCTGTACAAGATCCTCAGCTACAACTTGATTAATTTCATTTTTAACTTCTTTATGTATATTGGTGATAGAATTACCAACACCTGCAAACGCATCTGCTACATTATTATAGACTGTCTCTTCTTCTTCACCATCTTCCTTGGCAGTCTTGACCTTAAAGCTAGGGGGAGTCCAAGTTCCCTCATTAAAGCTAGCACCACCACCTAAATAAGTGGCAACCTTACTATTCGTTTCAAAAAGTTGATTACCTGTAACCGCATCTGTAGAGGTTGATGAAAGATCTCCATTCGCAAGAAACGTAATTTTGCTGTTTTCTTGTACAGCTCTGCCTTTTTCTTCTGCTCTCTTTTCATGACGGGCAACAAAGGCATTGGCGTCATCGCTCCACGATAAAGAATCACCTTCCACTTTGGTGATAACATTATTAACTACATTATTAATCTCTTGAGTGATTTTATTCTGAACTTTCGTGATAGAAGAACCAACTCCTGCAAACGCATCTGCTACATTATTATAGACTGTCTCTTCTTCTT
>NZ_JH725134.1:10976-19618 GCF_000278115.1 Bartonella sp. DB5-6 | reverse complement strand
TTGCGTGATATCATCCGCAACAACACTGACTGCTCCTTGCGTGGAGATGAGACTGTCAATATTTTCAAAAGTACCAACATCAATCAGCAAACCGCAAGTGGAATAGAAAAAGTCGTACCAGCAGCAAGAATCACAGCAAAAGGTATGAGTGTGCTGTCTCAAGAGCTTAAAAGACAAAGCATGTATTAAGAGCAACAATCATGAAAAAGAAATACGAACTACTAATTTTATAGTATCTCTATAAGCCGTTTCTAACCCCACAAACAACTTCTTAACACAAGCGTGATTCACGCCACGGGGGAATTGCGCGCAATGGAGGAAATCAAGATGAGTGAACTAAGTACCATGCAAACGGAATTAGTGGAAAAAACGAATGATTGTGAAATCAAACCAACTGCTATGGAAGGTATTTTAAACAGAGTCTTAGAAAATGATGTCGATATGGACCGTCTCGAGCGTCTCATTGCCTTACGAGAAAAAGAAATAGAACGACAAAACTACGAAAGATTTGCCAAGTGATCTTTCGAATATGCAAATAGAATATCAAAAAATACAAAAAAACTCTACAAACACCCATACAAACAGCAAATATGCTACGCTTGATCAGTACATTGATGCTGTAAAGAACGCGCTTGCAACATACAACTTTGCTTTGTTTTCTCGTATCAAACATAAAACAGAAAAAAATGTTACCATAGAAATAACTCTGTCTCATCCTTCAGGCAATGAAATATCAACAGAAGGAACATTTCCAATTGACAGTACAGGCAGCAAAAATAACATTCAATCTGTTGGCTCTACCATCACTTATGCACGCAGATATCTCTTAGGCATGCTTCTTAATGTAGCAAGCAAAGAGGACGATACAGATGGTCAAACGCAAACCAAAGAAGGCGATATAAATAATCAAAAAGTTTCCTCTAAACAGATAAAGCAAATCAAAGAATTAATTAAAGAAACAGGGACAAATAAAAGTAGTCTTTTCTCTTATGCAAGAGTAGAAAAGCTAACAGATATGTCTTGTGAAAAAGCAGAATTGGTTTTGGGGCATTTGGAAAGAAGGAAAAATATTCAAAAAGAAAAAGCTCTACAATCGCTCCCACCACAAGAGCAACAACAGGCGGTGTGAGATGGAACAAAGAACAGCAGAATGGTTTCAAGCGCGCTTGGGTAAAGTCACCGCATCAAACATTTACAACATACTCAGTAAAACTACAAAAGGATTGCCTACAAGCAAATATGAGGACTACAAAATCAAACTCATAACAGAACGTTTAACAAGGGAAATAAGCCCCTATTATGAAACTGAAGATATGCGTTGGGGCGTTGAACATGAGGATGATGCCTTGAAAGAATATGCATTCATTTATGATGCCGATATAACAAAATGCGGGTTTATCCAACACCCCACAATAGAAATGGCGGGGGCTAGCCCTGATGGTCTTATTGGAGAAGATGGATTAATCGAAGTCAAATGCCCGAGATCAGTAAACCATATGCGCTTTTGTATAAGTGACGAAATCAAGCCTGAATATCACGCACAAATGCAATTCCAAATGGCTTGTACAGGACGCAAATGGCGTCACTTCATTAGCTATAATCCACAATTTGTAGGTAGATCTACTGGTTTGAGAATGAAAATCAAACGCGTCCACCGTGATGAGAAACAAATTGAAGAGATTAATAAAGCTGTTGAAGCCTTTTTAGCAGAAATAGAACGAGAGATACAACAACTCTCAACAAAAGCTGCTTAAACACTATGGGGGTGCTTTTCCCCTCGCACCACCACTCATTCCTAAAAACTTTCAACATTCAACATATGCGTGATTCACACCATAGGTGAATTGCATCTAAATGTAAGGAGAAAAGATATGGCACATCGCCCACCTACTATTACGCAACCAGCCATTGCACGCACTTTACGAGAAGCAAAAAAACAAGGATGTGAACTCGTAGAAATCAAACCTACCGGTGAACTGCTTATCTATCTCAAATCCGATATTCCACTACCAAATTCAGTTAGCAATCCAGATAAACTTTTAGATTTGTCAAAGAATGAATATTACGAAACCGCGCTCTCTAAGATGTAAAATACCATGCCTAAACCACGTCCTCCTCATCTTGTGAAACAAATTACCCAACATGGCAAAATTGTATGGTATGTACGCATTGGTCATGGCAAACGCATTAGAATTCGCGGGACCTATGGAACGCAAGAGTTTGTTGATAACTACAAAAGCGCACTTGCCGAATTACAAGGCATCATCCGTTCTACCAAACTTATGTAAATATGATCATTTCTGATTAAATATACTGTTGATTTCCTGCTTCTTTGAGGCTGGTTTCACCAAAGTCACAAGACATTGGCCAGAGCCTTCCTCTCCACAGGCTGACACGGTGGAACTCACCGCCAAGTTTTTTAAATTAATCGCGGCATTAATATCTCGATCATGGTGTGTACCACAATGAGAACATCTCCACTCACGTATGTTAAGAGGCAATTGTTCAATCTTACATCCGCAATGATGGCAGATCTTACTGCTCGCATACCAACGATCTGCAATAACAATCTGTCGACCATAGCGTGCCGCCTTATATTCCAATTGACGGCGAAACTCGAAAAAACTTTGATCTGCAAGGGCACGCGATAAATGCTGATTTTTCAGCAAGCCTTTTACATGAAGATCTTCCAGACAAAATGTACCAAAACGCTGAATTAAATCTGTTGTAACCTTATGCAAATTATCCGTTCTTATATTGCTTATCCGAGCATGAAGCTTAGCGAGTTTTTGTTTCTCCTTATGGCGATTGTTCGAGCCTTTTTGCTTACGACTTAAACGCCGTGATAAGCGCCGTAAACGATTTAGCAAAGCCTTATAAGGTTTAACGCTTCCTATGGTTTCTCCTGTCGAAAGCGTTGCAAGTGCATTGATGCCCAAATCAAGACCAACAATAGCTTGGTTCTCGCTTAGTGACTCTTGATTATCTGTTTCAACGCTAAGACTTACAAACCACCGATCCGCTTTACGGCTGATGGTTGCTGACAAGATCTTTCCTTGAAATCGCAATTGTTCTCGCAGACGAACCCAACCAAGTTTGGGAATTCTTATCTTGGAACCTTGCAACTGTATTTGATCATTGGTCAAAGTAAAACGATCGTGCACTCCTTTCTTTCTAAAAGTGGGATATCGGCTTCTCCCTGAAAAAAAATTCTTAAAAGCCACACCCAATTGAATAATTGCCATTTGTGGAGCATTTTTAGTAACTTCCATCATCCATGGAAATTGTTCTCGTTTTAGAGAATTGAATTGTCTACGTAGCGCATAGTCATTAGGCTTTGGTAAATTATTATCTTTCTTCCACGCTTCATATTGCTGCTGCCATTCCTTCAGTGCCCAATTATAAGCAAAGCGCGCGCAACCACTGGCTCGAGCCATGTAGCTTCGTTGTTTATTATTTAAGTCTAGAGCTATTTTGTGAGCAACAATCATTGCGATGCCTCTACAGCTTGACGAACATTCTCTAATAACCTTTGATTTTTTCTCGAACGACTTCCATAAAGACGAGCACTAAAGACAGTAATAATTTCTAAAACATCTTTGGCTAAATCCTCTTCAAAACTGCTTTCTTCTCCTTGATTGAGAATGACAACCTCAACTTGTTTGGCTTCACAAATGGTGAAGACCAATTCTGCGCCAAAGCGCAATAAACGATCTTTATGCGTAATCACCAAACGACCTATTTCATTTTCAATGAGAGCATCCAATAAACGTTTAAGACCCTTTTTACGATAATTCATCCCTGACCCTAAATCAGAGATGAGTTCACAAGTCCAACCTTGGCTTGCGCAATAAAGCTCAAGAACCTGTTTTTGTCGCTCTAAATCGTCTTTTTGATCATGGCTTGATACACGCGCATAAGCAATGGTCTTTCTTTGAGAAAGTTCTCTCGAATGAAAAAGCTCAGGTCTAAGCTTGGATAGGTCATAACGGCGGTGTCCTCCTGCCGTATGCTCAGAAACAATTTTGCCTTCACCTTCCCAACGACGCAAAGTGCTAATCGAAACACCCCAAAGCTTGAGCGTCCTCACCTATCCCAACAAATCTATCCATAATGTATATTAGTACACCGATATAAATAGATTACAAATAAACTGTTAAAGCCCCCAAAAACCTAAAGTAGGTAAACTTGTTGAAGGGTCATTTGCATGGCTGCTTAAACAGTATTTTAACAGCGTTCATTGGCATAGCTTTGCTAAAGCTACGAAAAGACAAAGAGAACTCACCCTTATGAAGGTATGTGATACCATAGGAAACATTCCATACAGAGAAATAAAGAAATCACATATTACAGCGGGTATTGAACGCCGCAAAGAAAAACCAACAGCTGCCCAAAATTTTCTAAAAGCACTTAATGGTCTTTTTAATTGGGCGATTGATCAAGAACTTCTGGAGAATAACCCAGCATTAGCACTCAAAAGACCTCCTCTCAACAACAAAGATGGATTTGCTGTTTGGACAGAAGAAGATGTTGAAAAATATTATCACCATTGGTCACATGGTTCACATGAACGGGTCTGGATTGATGTTCTTCTTTACACGGGTTTGCGTCGTGGTGATACGGTACGAATTGGTTGGAAAGATGTCAAAGATAATATCTTTCATCTCAAGACAGAGAAAAGCAAATATCAAACAGATGTTTTTCTACCCATTTTGCCTGAATTAGCAGAAACTCTTAAAATTGGTCCTATTGGTGAAGAAACATTTATTTGTAGCAAATGCGGAAAAAAAACATCTAAAGATAACTTTAGCAAAATGTTTTATAAAGCATGCAACCAAGCAGGTATTAAAAAATCAGCACATGGTTTGAGAAAATTAGCCGCAACACGTGCTGCTAATTCAGGAGCAACGGTATCACAATTGAAAGCACTTTTTGGTTGGACGGACGACAGCATCCCATCCCATTATACAAAGAGCGCAGATCGTAAAAGATTAGCACTAGAAGCGATAAAAAAGCTCACAAAAAGTTAGGGATTGAGGCAAAAAAACATTATAAAATCAATAACCCCAAAACCCCTTACTTTCAAAATAAGACATTGATTTAATTCTTCCTCATATCCCTCTTTATGAACTTGAAAACATAAATTCACTGTTTACATTCATTTTTGTAACTTGCTAACTTCTCTTTTATATAGTTGGCATAGAATGCGTCTTTATTATGAAAGGGTTAATTTATGCTACTAGAGAATTTTTTGAAAATAATATCTCTTTGTATTCACAAGATAACAGTGTTATAATTGCGCTTTATAAATGACTGAACGCTCATACCACTACCATCAAAATAACTGCAGTACTTCAACGGGGAGTTATTGATGTCAAATAAAATTATTCTAAAAATCCATCAAAACTTTCACAAAAGACAAACTAACCCTCCCCTTGTTCGAGAGAAAGCGGTATTTCTGCCATTTTTAACTGATTGCTCTCAGTTATTTTTTTACTGTTAACAATCAACGTACTGCGCTCTATAAGACCTGTAAAAAAACTCACTCTTGGTTTTCTATTATATAGAAACAGTTTCTTATAATTTTACATTTGTAAAATTCACTTCTTGTGTGAATAAATTATCTCTATAGCATATTGTATAAAATTTCTTATTCATTGCCTCTTCATTTTAACTTTGAAAATACCACACTAAAATTTATGAAAAAATAATTCTACTAAAGCCTTCTACACAGTCTATCGTTGTAAAGAATTGAGTGCTGTACTTAACCCTTTAAATGGTACAATAAAAGAAAATATCTTTCCCTCTTTAATCTTATAGGAAATACGCACTTTTTTGTTTTGCTCTATTTGTTTACTAAGAACTGGTCCTATAGGCGATTGAGCTAAACAGACCGTTTCATTGCACCGCGTATAATGAATGAGAAGAGGCTTTTTAACACCTTCCAAGAACATTCGAAGTGGAACATTTGTATCAGTATTTGGCAATGTTCGAAAAAGCATTACTGCTTGACCATTTTTCGCAGAAACAAGAGACCAACTAAAAATAGTATTATCTTCCTGATCATGAACAGTCTGAGTCACATTACATATGCCTTGCTTACGCTTTTGTTTTTCATCCTCTTTTTCATCGCAAATCAAAGTCCAATTATAAAATTGCATAATGATCCGACGTGTTTCACCAAGTTCTCCCTTAGGAATAGATAAATGCGGTGGATGTATCGTATAAATATTACTATTCTCATTGGCGAGGCTTACGCCCCTGCCTATGAAGGCTAGGGCGAATAAAATTACCAAAATATTTTTCTTTTTTATAATGATATTAGTTTTTTGTATTATCATCTCAACCTCAGAGTAATCCCTGCACCTACCCCCCAATGCCCTCCAGCACTCGTTACAGACAGATTAGAACGGATGTTGCCATCTTCAGATGTATAACCAGCACCAATAGCAAAGGCAGATTGACTACGCCATACACCACTACCAAACGAAACGCTTAAAGAGCCAGGCGTATCATAGTAACGTAAGTTAGATACTGCCAAACCAATGGCTGCTGCTTGTCTTGCTTCTTTCCGGACATCTTCAACCGCATAACTTAACTTTTCAAACTTCATATCTGTATATGATTTGGACTCATCAACAGCGTTATTTACTGTACTACTGATCTGATTATCAGTGTACTTTTTCGCATCATCAAGAACTACCTTCATCTGCTCTTCAGTATAATCATGCAATTGACCTCCATTGACTGCTTCCTTAGAGCCATTTTCTATACGACCATCAGAGACATTGTCTATCAATACTGGATCACTTTCATTTCCACCTAACAACGTGATTTTATTGCTCTTATGTCCTTCAACATCTTGATCATACTTAACAACACCGTTCGTAACCGTACTTTCAATATTTTGTACTTGCTTATCAATATTACTTACTTGATTTTCAACTGCGGTAACCCTCTCATTCGTCTCAAAAAGCTGACCGCCATTCACAGCATCCTTCGAGCCCGCTGAAACTGTACCATCCGATACATGCATAATCTTGCTGTCTTTACCTGCATGACCGGCAGTATAAGCTCCTTCTTCCTCATTCCAATTTAAACTGTTCGACGAAACATTTTGCGCTACAGTATTAATGCGGTCGTTGATACTTGACATACTGCCATTAACACCTTCAAAAGCAGACGCAACATTATCATAGACCTTCTTATCACCCGCGCTACCATCCAATTTAAATTGCGAAACTTGGAATGTTGGAGCGGTCCATGCTCCATCTTTATACCCAGCACCTCCTCCAAAATACAATGCTAGCGTCTGGCTGAGCTGATAGAGCTGCGAACCATTAACTGCTTCCATCGACACTGCTGAAAGCGCTCCATCTTTTACACCAGAAAGAGTCCGTGCACCACCATCACTATTTGCAATACTGATGCTTGTTCCATCTTTCTCACCACCAATCGTGATAACTTTTGTCTTCTCGTCTTGCTTAATTAGATTATCACCTTTTACTGTGGTAATTTGATTAGTAATTTCAGTTTTAATCTCATTTTGAACCTTGGTAATTTTGCTGCTGACATTCGTGAAAGAACTGCCAACACCTTCAAAAGCAGCCGCTACATTATTATAGGTTGTTTCTTCTTCTTGACCATCATCCTTAACAGTTTTTACCTTAAATGCTGGAGCTGTCCAAGTTCCTTCGCTAAAGATAGCGCCACCACCCAAAAAACCTGCAAACTGCTGGCTCAGAGAGTAAATCTGAGAACCATTGACAGCGTCCGTTGAGTCAGAAGTAATGTCACCATTCGTAAGAAACGTGATCTTGCTACTTGTCTTTGCATTTCCCTCACCATGCTTAGCTATAAATGCACTATCACCCTCGCTCCATGATAAGGAATCCCCTTCCACTTTAGTAACTACATTATTAACTTGCTCAGTAACTTTATTCTGAACTTTCGTTATAAAAGTACCAACTCCCGCCAAAGCTTCCGCAACAGTTTTATATTCCTTATCTTCAACAGCACTTCCATCAGCATTAACTGTTTTAACCTTAAAGCTAGGAGCTGTCCATGCTCCATTCTCATATTTAGCGTTACCACCCAAATAAGTAGCAACCTTATCACCAAGTAAATAAAGCTGACCTCCATTAACCACATCATGCGAACCCTTAGCGATCAAGCCATCGGCTACATTATGAACTGCAACTGGTTCAGAATCTTTGCCTTTTCCAAAAGTCACACTCTTGTAATTAGTGCTGCCATTGTCATCCTCGTTCTTATCGTAAAGAACAACTGCTGAATCTTCTGACTGAAGACTATTAGAAAGATCTTTCAAACCCTTATCAAACTGTGCCTTGTTAATTGCTTCATTAGAATTAACGGCTTCCTTCACACCAGAAAGTGTACGATCCTTACTCTCCTACATCAAACGTTTTTACTGTAAATGTTGGAGCTGTCCATGTGCCTTCCTTATACGAAGCACCGCCACCAAAATACTTCGCAACTGTATTATTCATAGAGTAAAGCTGGCTTCCATTCACTGCATCCGTTGAACTTTCTGAAATTGTTCCTGCCTGAAGTGACGTGATCTTGCTGCTGTCTTTATTTCCTCCATGTGTTGCTGCAAAGGCATCTTTATCCTTGTCCCA
>NZ_JH725134.1:4568-6061 GCF_000278115.1 Bartonella sp. DB5-6 | reverse complement strand
ATGCTACTTGTTCTTTAATCTCCTCCAGCTGTGAAAAATTAACGGCATCATTGGCACCTGTACCCTTTGCCACTCCTGTGATCTTTTTATTTCCAACTTCAATACCTGTGGTAAGTATCTTGGGGCCATCTTTAATCACTAAGCCTGTGGCATCTAAGGTACCGCTTCCCGCTTTTACGCTATCTAGCACAAGGTCCTTAGCTAGATCGAATTTTATATTACTGTTTTTATCACCTTTTGTAATCGTGAAATTGCTACTACCAGCTGAAAAATCTATTTCTTCACCCATGCCAACATCTATAGAATGTTTACCATCAACAGATAACTTCCAGCCTTTATCTACAGCTGTTCGTAGCGCTTTTAGCTGTGCAACATTCACTGCATCTGTATCTGCACTACCAGCCGCCACTCCTACAATCTGCCGAGTTTTTTTATCAGCAACATCACCAATACTAACTGCACCCAGAGTACTTTTCCATACATGATTACCTTCCTTCACAGCAGCATTTATTTTAGGATTATACCCACTAATACCAGCAGCAACATTAGCCTTAGAAGCAGCACCTAGAGCAACAGCGTTCTCTTTACTTACAACTGCACCATAACCTAGAGCCATAGAGGACTCTTCTGTTGCATGTGCCTCATAACCAATAGCAATAGCGTAGCCTACCTCTTCCACTTTTGCAAGACCACCAATAATAACAGCCCCGGTTCTCATCCGTCCTCTTAGAATGTTATATTTAGCACCTACCCCTAAAATAACAGCACGATCGCCTGAACTGTCAATGTTCTGACCCATCCAGACAGTAGCCCTATCTGTCAGACCATACCAGCCTTGATTAATGTCTCTACTCTGAATGTTAACTACTCTACCAGCATTATTAACTGCTCTACCAACAAGCGTTGCTTCATCATTGTTTTGAGCAAGCCGTTGAGATATAGAATTATCAGGAATAGAAAACTGCTGGCTGGTGAGAGATCGCTTATATTGCTCCTCTGCACTAGGCTTATTTTTCGATAGCCCATTGTCGTATGCTGTCAAAATATTTACGACAGCATTATCATTGTTTTTCCTCGAAAAGGCCGTGGTCAGAAAATGAGCATAGTCACTAACAGCATTCGCTGCTAGAGTGTTCCCCACCACTTTCAGTGCTGTTACATAGTTTTCCTGATCGCTAGTATCGTCATTATAGTAATCATAGATAGAGATAACTCTTTGCGGAAAAGCTACAGCAGGGCTTTTCGCACTTATGAGAAATGCTTCTTTTGAAGCAACCGTTTTTGAATACACGGGAGAAACACTCGACAAAAGTGCAACTATTGAAGATAAGGAAAGCATCTTAACAAAAGACGCCTTATAAAAAAGACGAAAAAATCTCATTTTGCTACCCGCTAATTTGGCATATACTTTTTTCATAATAATCCCCTGTAACAAAAACATATTAAAAATTTAAAAACACAAAAAAGCCATATTTTGATGCTACCTTTCTCAT
>NZ_JH725134.1:0-1873 GCF_000278115.1 Bartonella sp. DB5-6 | reverse complement strand
GCAGTCTTGACCTTAAAGCTAGGGGGAGTCCAAGTTCCCCCATTAAAGCTAGCACCACCACCTAAATAGCCAGCTATATTGCTACCCAACTGATGCAATTGATACCCTGTCATTGCTTCAGTTGAAACATCAGAAATGGCTCCATTCGCTATACCAGAAATAACCCTTTTCTCGCCTTTATTGTTTACAATATCTATCTTATCACCTTCTGCCTCTTTACCAATGGTGATATGTTTTGTCTCTGCATCTTGTTTTACAAAGCTACTGGATGCTACTTGTTCTTTAATCTCCTCCAGCTGTGAAAAATTAACGGCATCATTGGCACCTGTACCCTTTGCCACTCCTGTGATCTTTTTATTTCCAGCTTCAATACCTGTGGTAAGTATCTTGGGGCCATCTTTAATCACTAAGCCTGTGGCATCTAAGGTACCGCTTCCCGCTTTTACGCTAACTAGCACAAGGTCCTTAGCTAGATCGAATTTCATATTATTGTTTTTATTACCTTTTGTAATCGTGAAATTGCTACTCCCAGCTGAAAAATCCACCGTGTCGTCTATGCTAACAACTGTTGCATTTTTATTATTAACAGATATCTTCCAGCCTTTTGCTGCAAATGTTCTTAGTTCTTTCAGCTGTGCAATATTCACTGCATCCGTATCTGCAGTACCAGCTGCAACACCTACAATTTGCCGACTTTTTGACTTAGCAACATCACCAACACTAACAGCACCGTATGTACTTTTCCATACATAACCTGAATCACCAGCAACAGCATTCGTTAAAGGGTTATAACCAACAGAGCCAGCAGCAGTATCGGCTATAGACCTAGAACCTAAAGCAACACCCTTATATACATTCGCTTGTGAGTAAAAACCAATAGAAACCGAATCCTCTTTATGCGCATAAGCACGATGACCCAAAGCGGTCGCACCTTCTTCAAGTGCCCTAGAAAGACTACCTACAGCCGTCGTGTAGTCACCTTTTGCACGTGCAACACTACCCCCTTCCTTAGAACTACCTATTACAACAGTACTGTCACCGGCAGCCTCAGCACCATAACCTATAACAACTCCAAATATACCATTGTAAAGCAAACTATCACCAATCGTAACATTATAATTCACGCCGCGCGGCTGTATACTAGTATTCCGCTGTATACCAAATTTCTCAATAACCGTTACATCACTACCATCTTGAGCGAGCCGTTGGGATGTAGAATTATCAAGAATGGGAAACTGCTGGCCAGTGAGAGATCGCTTATATTGCTCTTCTACATTGCGCTTATTTTTTGATATGTTATTGTCATATGCTTTCAAAATATTCACGATAGCAATATCACTGCTTTTCCCCGAAAAGGTCGTGGTCAGAAAATTAGCATAGTCACTAACAGCATTCGCTGCCGGCACGCTCCCCACTTTCAGTGCTGTTACATAGTTTTCCTGATCGCTAGTATCGTCATTATAGTAATCATAGACAGAGATAACTCTTTGCGGAAAAGCTACAGCAGGGCTTTTCGCACTTATGAGAAACGCTTCTTTGGTAAGCGAATTAGTAACTTGATTAGCAATCTCTTTTGAAGCAACCCTTTTTGAATACACTGGAGAAACACCCGACAAAAGTGCAACTATTGAAGATAAGGAAAGCATCTTAACAAAAGACGCCTTATAAAAAGGACGAAGAAAACTCTTTTTGCCCCCCGCTAATTTGGCATATACTTTTTTCATAATAATCCCCTGTAACAAAAACATATTAAAAACTTAAAAACACAAAAAAGCCATATTTTGATGCTATCTTCTCCACCAAGTGTTTTTATCAACGCCGTGAATTCAAAGCTCAATAATTTGAGAATTTACACTTGGCAGTTGTTAAATTG
>NZ_JH725133.1 GCF_000278115.1 Bartonella sp. DB5-6 | reverse complement strand
GCGGTTTGCTGATTGATGTTGGTACTTTTGAAAATATTGACAGTCTCATCTCCACGCAAGGAGCAGTCAGTGTTGTTGCGGATGATATCACGCAAACAGGGCGCATAGAGGTTGAGAATGGTGATCTTCACCTCAAGAGTCATGGTGATTTCACTAATAGTGGTGCGATAGAAAGCAATGGCGCAATCACTGTGCGTGCGCAAAAAAATCTCAACCACATAGGACGCATTGTTTCAAAAGCGCGGGTGGAGCTTTCTAGTGATGGCACCTTGATGATGGGCACACCAAGCGAGATTGCTGCCTATGATGTGTCCCTTACAGCGGATACCTTCACCCAAGCGGGGCGTGTTGAGGCACAAGGTGGGGCGCTTACTCTCAACAGCAACGGTGTTTTAAGCAATTACGGCATCATGATGGGGAGTGTTGTTGATGCGAAGCTTGGTTCTTTAGCAAACACCGGTCAGCTTTTATCTAATGGCGACTTTAGGCTTGTGGCAGCAAAGCATGATCCGTCATTGGAGCAAGTCGCTCTGGTTTTAAATGGTGAAGGCGGCGTTCTCAAAAGTGGTGGCGCTTTTGTTTTAACAGCCGATGTTTTGGACAATGCGGGCATTCTTGGCTCAAGCGGTGATGGGGTTGAGCTCAATGTAACGGGGGATATGAGCAATAGCGGGCTGATTTACGCTAAGAAATCCGCAACGCTTTCCTTGGATGGCTCTTTGCTCAATAAGTTTGGCGATATCATTGCCGAAGACAATTTAACTGTCCGTGGGTTTAGTGGAGAGCGGGCTGGTCATGTGATCAACAGTTCGGGGCTTTTAGAAGCTGTATCCGGCGATATGACCTTCGATGTCTCAGCGCTTACCAACATGCGTGAAGGTGGGGTTGAGGTTACCGATAAATTGGTTAACCGGAACGTCTCTGAAACATCACATACCGAAAAAGATGGGTTGTTTCTTGTTGATACAACGACCACAACTACCAGAGTTACAACGACGGTTAGCCGCCAAAAACCTCATTTTACCAATAACGCTGCCCAGATTTTGGCAGGGCGTCATCTCACGGTTCATGCCGGCGATATCCGCAATAGCTATAGCTTAATTGCTGCTAATGGTAACATTGAGATGCACGCGGATACGCTGCTCAATGAGGGGCGCGATTTAATCGAAACAACTAAGGTTGAAACGAAAACGCACATTGAAACTACGTCTGGCGATATTTTTGGGGCAGGGGTTATTCAATTAGGAGATACAGATACATGGGATTATGTTAGCAATCCTGTTATAACCACGCGTACCTATGATGCAGTTTATGGCACGATTGAAGCGGGAGGTACGCTTGATGCCAAGGTTACGGGATATATTGATAATCATGCGGTGCGTGAGGGGGTTGAGCAAGTTGGCTTAAATTCTGGCGATAAAGGCTTGGCTGATGTTAAAATCAACGACTTTGATGGCTCAAAACCGCTGATTAGCAATGAACGCTTAGATGGTATTATCAATGGTTTAACAGGGCATAAAGGGCTTTTTGCACCAAGCATCCAAACACCAGCAGCAGAATCCATACAAGTACCAACACAAGATAGGCTTAGCTCTGTTAAGACAGAGCTTGCTGGCAGCCAATCACCGGATGTGCCGTTTTTAATTGAGACGCGACAGGACTTTATCAACCCAAGTAAATTTTTAGGATCGGACTATTACTTAAAAAAGATTGGCAATTATAAGCCTGAGCACGTGTTTAAAAGGCTGGGAGATGCTTATTTTGAATATCGTCTGGTAAATGAGCAAATCTTTGAGCTGACAGGCAATCGCACTCTTCTTGATGTTGAAGATCCTAACGCTCAAATGCAAAGGCTCTATGACAATGCTGTGGAGCAGCAAGGTCCTTTGGGGTTAGAGCTAGGAGTGCCATTAACACCCCAGCAGATTGCTGGGATCAAAAAGGACATGATCTGGCTTGAAACTCACCTTGTGGATGGACAAGAGGTCTTGGTGCCACGCGTTTATTTGGCATCAGGGTCACAAACCCACCAAGGCAGTCTCGCCAGTGCTCATTTAAAAGGCAATGGCATCACTTTGGAAGCAGAACGTCTGACCAATAGCGGTGCGGTATTTAGTGATAATGCACTCCATATAAAAACCACGCAAACTTTGTACAATGATGGTGGTTTTTTAGATGCTACCGGTGCTGTTGATCTGAGCAGTGGTGGTCTTTTAGCCAATTCTTCTGGTGTTATTCATGGTGGTACAATCACTATGACGGGTAATACGATTGTCAACAGCACCGCTAAAATCCGTGACACGAATGAATATGGTTTTGGTGATCGAGCTGGACAGAAGGCGCAAATTCTCTCTGATCATGAATTAAACATTCAATCCCTTGGAGATCTTGGTGCAGAAGGAGGAGAATTCACCAGTGGCGGTCCGATGACGATGATTATCGGTGGCACAGGCATGATTGGCGCATTGGCGCTGGAGAGCGAACATAAGGAGACATTAGAAAAAGGGCATTATGATGCTCAAAGCCGTGATCATCGTTTGAGCCAAGTCAGCAGTGGTGGGGATCTTACCATTGTTACGGGCGGCGACCTCACCATAGATGGGGCTAAGGTTAAAGCCAAGGGCGATGCGGACTTTACCAGTGGTGGTGCTCTCACCGTGATTTCGGTACAAAACCTTAGCAGCTATGACTTAGACCTTAGGGGCAAAGAAGGTGACAAATCGAAGCAAAAAAATAAATTCCGTCAACAATCAACTGAAGTCACTACAGACAAAACCACGGTGGAAACTGGTGGCAAGTTCTCTGCGCATGCGAAGGATGGGGATCTCACGCTTGGTGCAGTAGGCTTGAAAAGTGATGGCGAGATACATCTTGCAGCAGATAAGGGGAAGATCCAGTTTCTCACCAACAAGGATC
>NZ_JH725132.1 GCF_000278115.1 Bartonella sp. DB5-6 | reverse complement strand
TGTAAAATAAAATGGCTCATGCTCATTATCAACTAACTGGACCGCATAACGAGCTGCTTCATCGGGTGAGGTAAAAATACCATTATAGAACATACGCCTGTTACCATCAGACCCTGCGTGTAAATGCTTTTCTTCCTCAGCCGTTAAATAGCGATACAGAGGGATTTGTCTTCCATAGCTGTCTTTTATAGGTTTTCCATTTTTATCTGTTGCGTAGATCACTTTGCCATTTTCATCATGCAAAACCTCACCCTCAAGATGCTCTTTGACATATGCGATTTCGCGTATTTTGTTCCGATAATCAAATC
This sequence comes from Bartonella sp. DB5-6, assembly GCF_000278115.1. Lineage (GTDB taxonomy): Bacteria > Pseudomonadota > Alphaproteobacteria > Rhizobiales > Rhizobiaceae > Bartonella > Bartonella refiksaydamii. The sequence continues at coordinate 3,118 of NZ_JH725132.1, read as the reverse complement.
CTTCATCCAACAATTCATTGATCATATCTAGACGATTATGGACGATACCCTCAAGCGATGTGGCATCTATCGGTGCCACGGCTTGGTGGGCTGCCGCGGTGTTGCGGTTGAGGGCATCAATGATTTGTCCAGCATTTTGTCCCATTGCCCTCTGGTTAGATCCACCGGTAAGGATGATGCTGCCATCACTGATAGCGGATTTGGTATATCCTTCCGCTTCATCGTGTGCCTTCCCATGATTTAAAGCATTTTTGGCAATGTTTTTTATCATGTCGTTCCCAGAAAGGCTAAACCCATGGCGGCTGGCTTGCGCATGGGAACTGTTGGCAATATCACTGGTGGCAATACTTCCTGTGATCAGGCTGTTTTTTTCTGCCGGCGCGCTGCTGGCAATGATGCCTCCGGTCAGCGTTGTTTTATCTTTAACGTTGATATTAAAGCCGCCATTACCAGTTTTGATGCCTGATTGTTCCACAACACTGTGATAATCGCTAGAGGATTGATCCTTTTGGAAAGAGGGGCTTGTTGATCCTGCATCAAAACTTTTGCTACCACCAAACCCTACAGAAACAGAGTTTTGCTTGCTGGAGGTTTGTCCCGTATCACTGCGGCTGGCAATAGTGAGAGCACCCCCTACTTCCATTTCTACACGCTCTCCAGAAACTACTGCTCCTGCCAGTGTGGTGTTTCCTCCACTTGTGCTATGAACAGTGCCAGTGCCAATGATATGGGCATTCTTTTGTTGAACATCCTCACTGAAACCTTCCCCTTGACTAAAAGCAGCATTGCCCGTTGCCCCTGCACCACCCGTGCCATAACCGTATCCAACATTTACTGAAGCAGTTTCACTTCTGTTTTGTGTGCTTTGCACATTTTGTGCACTTTCAAAGATGATATCTTTCCCTGCTCCCAAGGTGATATTTCCACTCTGTTCATCATTGCTTTGTATCGGGTTTGTTCCAGCAATAATATCGGCTCCAACACCATGGATGCTGCCTTTGTGGGCATGCATGTTGACAGCGCGTCCTGCTTCTATGCTATTGGTCACAGCGGTAGATGTCTGAACAGACGCTTCCGCTTTCTCTGTCTTAAAGCCCACGGTTACACTGCCAGAAGCATCAGCCATATTGGTAAGAGCATCCTTGGTAGAGCCTCCCAACCCTCCTAATGTGCTGCCCAGTGTTTTTGTTATATTGCCCCTTTCCCCTGTATTGCCACTCAACCAATCAACAAAATTCCTGCCTTTGTTAAAGAGATGATTGATTTTGATCGCGGTAAGGAGAGTGTTACCAATTGTGTTATTTCCATCCTTATTATTCATGCCATCTGCTGCATCTTTCATGCCTTGTACCGTGCCAAGGACACCTACATTGACAGTGGTTGTTACCCCAGCAAAAGACTTTTCATGTGTCTCTTTGCCATTGGAAATATTGTAGCTTTCTGACAGCGTGATATTATTTCCAGCATCAATATTGACATCACGATTTGCCAAAACATTTGTCGCTTGCAAGTTCACATCATGATCCGCATTAAACTGTACATCTTTGCCCGCCTTGAAATGAGATGGTGTATTGCTATTTTCCCATTGATCGCCCGTATCTTTAGCACTCGCAATCCCAACTCCCACGGAAGCACCACTTTTGCTTTTTTCAAACTGAAACCCAAAACCTGTGCGTTCTTCTTGGCTGTTTGACTTATGGCTATTATGACCCGGTAAAACATTGATATCATGCGCTGCCGAAACATGAATATTTTCTTGCGCTGTAAAATCAGAGCCTACAACCTTTACATCTTTTTTGGTGGCAGTGATGTTGATATTTTTTCCATTCAGAGAAGAGCCTTGATGTTCAAAACTCTCTTCATTTTCTGTTTTGCCCTCACTCCCGTATATCGACACAAAGCCCTTGCCTGAACCCACACCAAAACCCGTTTCATGCGTCTGTGAATGGCTCTTATGATGGTCTGTCATGCCATCAATCGTCACATTTTCTCCCGTCACATGAATATCTTCATTTGCAAACATATGAGAAGCTGTGATTGTGGTCTGTTTGTCTGATTGCGTGATAATGTTGCCCGTTGCACCAAGGATAGAGGAGACCGTTGTGCTATGCGATTGAGAACTATCGGAAGATTCCTCATGTAAAAAGCTGCTTTCAGACGATTGTTGTTGCTGGTCGTAATGTTCTTGAGCGCCTTTTATGACAATGTTTCCACCAGAATGAATGGTAATATCCGCTCGTTTCTGATCTCCCAGAGCTTTCTCTCCTGACGTTTCCTCTGCCTTACCGGCTACGAGCGTCGAGGCTACAACTTCCGTGTTGTTGCCAGAATCAATGGCAACGCCTTTGCCCCCTGTTATGCTCGAGCCCACAACTTGAGTAGCATCAATCTTGTTATGCTCGGATTTGCTGCTACTAAATGTTCCCCCCTCTTTATGATACGACATCTCGTAGTGTAAGTTATCCTCTGCATTGTTGATGAGAATATCGTTGCTGGCTTTCAGCCCTACCTTGCCCTCAGCAGCAATGGAACTGCCCGTGATGCTAAGATCATGCGCCTTCCCATCCTGCCCCGCTACGACAGTGCTATCACCCCCAGACTTTATCGAAGAGCCAACTGCATGAGAGGCTTGCATATCCACTTTCGTATTGTTGCCCTGAAGATGATACTCCATTTCATTCCTTCTCACCCCTATCGCTATCTCTCCTTTCGCGCCAAGAGCAACATTGCCCTCAGCGTCTATAGCAGAAGCAGCAATATGGATATCTTGACCAGAGAGAACAGTCGTGTCTTTTCCAGAACCTAAATGAGAGCCATTGTGTAAGGTAACATGGGAGGTTTGCCCATCCTGCGTATGATTGTCCATGCTGTTGCGGGTGGCATCAATCGAAACATTGCCTTCAGCTTTTAAGAGAAGATTATCCTTTGTTTGAACATCAGAGCCTAGAACATTGAGATCCTTTCCAGAGACAAGTGCCGTCGAGCCACCAGAGTGTACTTCCGATTTATGGTGCATGGTGGCATCACTATGCTCGCTGTGGTGATGCGTTTGTGCTGCGCCTATCGTCAAATTGCCCTGCTCTGTGGCCATGGCAAGATCACCCCCTGTGGTGATCTT
>NZ_JH725131.1 GCF_000278115.1 Bartonella sp. DB5-6 | reverse complement strand
CTGCTGAAATTAAAGGCAATTACATTCGTATGGGGATTGAATTTAATGCCAGTGGCAAGCGTGTTGCTTATCATTTCTGGGAACAGCACCCCTATGATGCTTCTCCTTCCAACATAGCATTTAAGAGCCAAGAGCGCGTGCGCGTACCTGCTGAAATGGTCCTTCATATCAAAGAGCGCCGTATTGCTGGACAGTTGCGCGGTTCTCCCAAAATAACGCGTGCTATGACAAAGATCTTTCAACTGGAATCCTATGATGATGCAGAACTTGATCGAAAAAGGACGGCGGCTCTTTTCGCGGCGTTTGTCAAGGACAATTCACCAAACGTCGAAAAATTATCCGATAATCGTGATAAAAACAACGTTGAAGAAAAATACAAAGCACCTGTCATTGCGCCCGGTGCATCTCTTTATTTAGGAGAGAATAAAGAGGTTACATTCTCAAATCCTGTTGAGGTTGGTGGCTCTTATGAGGCTTTTCAATTTCGCAATATCTTGAAAATTTGTGCAGCACTTAATATGCCTTATGCCGTTGTGACAGGGGATGTTACGCGGGGAAACTTCTCCAATGTACGCACCTCCATCATTCAATTTAGGCGTCACGTTAAACAATGGCGTGAACATATCATTGCCTTTCAGTTTAATCGCATTGTTTGGGAGCGCTTTGTTGAAATGGCAGTGCTTTCTGAATGCGTCAATTTGCCAGAGTGGGAAGAAAATCCCTTGCCATGGCTTCAATGTGAAAGCTTTGCACCACCCCTGGAAATGATTGATCCAAACAAGGATATCTCTGCGGAAAAAGAAGAAATCCGTGCAGGCTTGAAAACACGCCGTATGGCACTTGCCGAGCGTGGCTTTGATATCGACAGCATTCATGCCGAACTTGAGGAAGAGCACACAGACGCTCGTGAGCGCGGCTTATCTTTTGACACGGATATGGTAGCGCCCTCTGGTAGCAATCAAGTAATTGATACCGCAGATTCAGACCCTTCTGAAACTTATGAAAGTAACCAAGGCAGTGAGGCACATACAAATGGTGAATAATCTTGATATGCCGTTTTTGGTATCACGGCTTTTTGGTGTTCCTCATATGCTTGCATCGACAAAGCTTGATGTCATTTTGAATGCTCTTGCGCCGCGTCTTTTTGAGGGAGAAAAGTTTCCTCCTAAGGCTTTTGCGCAAGGGGATACAGCGTCTTTCAGACCCCCTGAAACTTATGTGGTGCAAAACAATATTGCCATCCTACCAGTTCATGGCACACTTGTGCGCCGCGGTGCATGGCTTGGTGCTCTCTCAGGGTTAACCTCTTATGAAGGTTTAAGAGCTTCTTTTCGTGAAGCCATTGCACAACCTGATGTTCGCGCTGTCTTACTGGATATTGACAGTAGCGGTGGAGAAGCCGGCGGTGTGTTTGATTTGGTTGAAGAGTTTCAAACACTCTCAAAACAATACAATAAACCCATTTGGGCGCATGCCAATGAGTTTGCCTGTTCTGCAGCTTATGCCATTGCTTGTGCGGCTTCTCAAATATGGGTTGCTCGCACGGGTGTTGTAGGCTCGATTGGGGTTGTTTGCGCCCATCTTGACCAATCCCGTGCGGATGAGAAACACGGGCATAAATGGACCTTCGTTTTTGAAGGGGATCACAAGGTTCACGGCAATTCTCACGAACCCTTGAGCGATACAGCACAGATAAAAATGCAAGCCGATTGCGCCCTGCTCTACGAGATGTTTGTCGATTTGGTGGCGCAAAACAGACCGCTGAATGCTGATGCAATTCGCGACACAAAAGCAGAAACTTTTATAGGCACCCAAGCTCTCAAACTTGGATTAGCAGATGCGCAAGGCACGCTTGCGCAAGCTTTGGAAACCTTAACGGATTCCATATCACAAAACCCAACATCAACAACAGAAGAAGGACAAAACACATGGCACGCACACAATACCGCGCCCAAGAAGAAGATGATGATGAAAAGATTGTCGACATCATCAATGACGAGGAAGAGGATGAAGACGATAGCGACATCAACAAAAACACCGAAGACTTCGACGACGAAGAAGATGATGAGGACGAAGACAATGAGGACAATGAAGACAAGCGTCAAGACATGAAAGCCGTGCTTGAACAAGAAAGAAAGCGCGCCAAAGCACTGACAAACCTTGAAAAGCAAGCAAAGCGTCTAGGCGTTTCTTTTGATGCAGCAAAAGCTATTCAAAAAGGTATGAGCATCGAGAAAGCACGCCAGTGTGTGTTGGCGGCTGCTAGCTCTCAGAGCGCGTCTTTAAAATTATCGACCACAGCTCCCCATCGTGATGGGACGAGCAAGACCAAAGTTTATACAAAATGGGAAACAGCTTGGAGGGCAATAAAATGAATAATATTATTTATGACGACGTACGCAATGGGGCTTATCTTGGTCCCTACGATCCTGATATGTCAAACGAAGAAGTGGTTTTTGCATCAGGAGCATTCATTGAAGCAGGCACTGTGATGGGGAAGATTACCTCATCAGAAAAATATGTCCCTCTTGATCCAGCAGCATCAGATGGCAGTCAAATCCCTGCTGGGATTTCTTTTGCTACTGTTGACGCGACAGACGCAGATCAACGTGCTGTCATTACAGCGCGTTTGTGCACTGTGAAAGCTTCTGAATTGCTATGGCCCGATGCCATCACGGATGAGCAAAAGAAAGCAGCCATTCAGTCTTTAGAAGACAAGAACAACATTCTATTGAGATAGGAGAATGCACACATGGATATGAATTTTTTTAAACATGATGCTTTCTCAAGCATCACAATGATGAAAGCCATCGAAAACTATGAGTTTCAACCTGGTATTGTAAGCTCTCTTAATCTTTTTGAGGAAGTTGAAACAAGAACGAGAGTGGTTGATATTGAGCGACGTGACATATTACCTATTCAAACCAGTGAACGCGGTGCACCTTTGGCAGAAGATGATAAAAACAGTCACTTTCAATTTTTTCAAACAACACGTATTGCCAAAAGTGATACCGTAAAGGCAGAAAAGATCCAAGGATGGGGTGAATTTGGAATAGAAGACCAGCTAGAAATGGCAATGAAGTATATCGCCAGAAAACAAAAGAAACTGATTTCTGAAATCGAATTGACATGGGAGAATATGCAACTTGGCGCTGTTCAAGGTGTTGTCCTTGATGCTGATGGCTCCGTAATTATCGACTGGTACAAGGAATGGGAAATCACACCCCCAAAGCCCATTGATTTTAAACTGAATAATGAAACAACCAATGTTGCTGATAATGTTGATCAAGTCATTATGAGAATGATTGAAGCTTCAAAGGGTGCATTCACTGATCGTTCACGCATTATTGGGCTTTGTGGAAATGAGTTTTTCTCCAAATTGAAAAACCATAAAACAATTCGTGAGACCTATCTCAACACAGCTTTTTCACAAATTTTGAATAGCGCCGGAGGTGTTGCAACACCAACTGCTCTTAGTTCAGGGAGCTTTGGCAGTTTTGACTTTGCCGGTGTGACCTTTATCAATTACCGGAGTATTTATAACTATAATGTGAGTGCGAAGGCTGGAACAAAGCGCGCCATAGGCATTAAGCCGGATGAATGCCAATTCTTTCCCGCCAATGCACCGGGAGTGTTTCAAAAAACCTTTTCACCAGCAGAAAGTTTGGATTTTGTCAACACGGTTGGAAAGCCTCTTTATGCCACTCTCGTTCCAGATCACGAATGCAACACATGGGCTAAACTTTCACTGTATAGCTATCCGCTTTACATTTGCACACGCCCTGAAATGCTGTTTAAAGCCGTGATTGGAGCGAAATAACATGCAATGGCACGGGCTGCTAAACCAAATGGTTAAAGATGTGCGCAACACCTTTGGGCAGCCCGTCATCTACACGCGAAAGGACAACCAGCAGATTTTTCGTATTACAGCGATTTACACCATTAAGCATTCGGAATCGGATGCTGGTGGCAGAACCCCCACAACAATTCCAAGAAAGGAACTTGATCTTTGTATCAATGATATTGGGGGGTTACCACCAAAACCTGAAGATAATGTTGTAATCATTTCCCCTGAAAACAGCAAAGCTCCCTCTTCTCAAGAGCACTTCGTGATCACAGATGTCCAAGCCTCAGAATCTGATATGTATAAACTTATCTTGCGAGAACTAAAACAATGATGCATCTTTG
>NZ_JH725130.1 GCF_000278115.1 Bartonella sp. DB5-6 | reverse complement strand
AATTGGCTTTTGAGACCACTTGAAAGGACAAGATACGTCGTTTGGATTTCCTCTTCGCTCGCTTTTTTTTCAAGCTTTTTCAACGCATCATTGACTAATGAAGTAACTCTCTCCGCTTCTGCAATCGACGGTTTTTGCCCCGCTTTCCAAAGGAATGGTGGTTCGGTTGTCATCCTCGAAGAGAAATTTGTATGCACTATCTGAATTTTTGATATCGGACATGTACTGTGCAACGCGATAATTCCACCCGCGCTGTTGTTCTGTTTGGGAATTGGTTTGTTTTCCATACTGTTTCTCCTGTTCTAATCTTGCTTTTTTCTTAGCTAGCATTCCATATTCGGGATGTGTAACCCACTTGTACCAAGCCTTTTGCCAATCACTTTTTTTAGCATTTCGACATGGGTTATCTTTCCAATGAAGTTTAAATCTTTCGAATTCTAACAGCGCCTCATCATGCGTTAAGCCTTTATCGATTGCGTATTGCAAATTAGGTTCAAAATCATCAGGTAAGCGAAACCCATCTTTTGACTTAGTCCGTTTGGCTTTCTTAGAAACGTTTTCTTGCTCGTGAATGGGAGGTTGGTTGTCTGATGAGGTTTCGATTTGTTCTGATTGGCTTTCAACATCACACTCGATTGGCTCGTCAACCAAATCGATTGTTTCTAAATCTTCAAATTCAGTTTCTTTTTTTGCTAAAACGATAGTTTTAGTTTTTTTATTATAACTGTTAATGTTATTGTTAATGTGTTGTCGTGATGAACTCATCATGATGTCATCATGACCTCGTGATGATGTCGTCATGACTTCATCATGTTCTCTTGATGAGTTATCTTTCTGCTTATTTCTCTTGGTATTTGCAGCTTTTATAGCTCTTTCTGAAAGCCTATTTAAATTCTCATTACAATTTTTTAATTCTTCTTCGACTTGTGTACTCCATAAATTTCCATTTTCTAATTGAAGAATTAATTTTTTTCGAATGAGTTTTTCTAATGATTTTTTAAAGGTTCGTACTGAACAACCAACGACGCGCGCTAATACAGAAGTGTCATCATAAATCGGTTCACAGGCTCGATACATAAGAGCAGTGAGTGTACTATAAGTAGCTTTCTCTGCTGCGTCGGTGCCAGCAAAGTCCATAATCCACTCTTGATAAAAATTACGTACCCAAGGTAATTTACTGGACATTCTCTTTGTCCTCCCTGTGCTTATGCCATGCGATTTTTTTTAGTTCTTTTTCAACGCGGGCATTCCACAACCCTTTATCTGTTTGGAGAAGTTTGTTATTCTTCGTTAAATATTCGACAATAGTCGCAAACTTTTTTTGTGAACAATTGCAAACACGTGCAAGCGTTTCAAAATCTTCTTTAATTGGTGCTTTTTTATCGTACATGCGAACAAGAAGCGTGATATAAACGCCTCTTTGTTCCAATGTCATTTTATCTGTATCACTAATCCAGTCATACAAATGAAATCTGATCCACGGCATACCATTTGACATACCCCAATTCCCTTTCTTTAACTAAATATAAAATTGCTAAAGCATCTGCTTCGTTGTCATCTTTCGGATTGTGCCCTTTTGCACGCACCGCCTTAATCATCTCTTCTTTTGAGGCATTGCCTTTTCCTGTCGTCGCTTTCTTAATCGTACTTACTGGTATACCCTCATACGGTATCTGATGCTGTTCACACCACGCCGTTAACGTTGCTAACAAACCACCGTAAACATGCGCTGCATCTGTACCTTTATGACGCCTCACCTCTTCAAAATACACCACGTCAATTTGACCTGCTGTCTGCTTTATTTCTGATAGCCATTGTTTAAAACGCAAGTAACGCATTCCACCGCCTTCAAAACGGCGCGATTGAAAATTCACGGTACCACTGAATATGTCACCACTTGCACCACGTATCGCCCAGCCTGTTTTGGTGCCTAGATCAAGACAAAGAATGGTGTGTGTGTTAGTGGTCATGATACTTCCGCCTTTCTTTTGGACGGTTATCACAACCAATCTGTTGTGTTTCGCATTCCATTAAGAAAAGAAGACAGCAAGCTGCATGCGCTAAGTGTGGTAATCCGCTTTCAAGGTCCTTATCTTCTCCACTGAACCATGCTAATAAATGACGTAAAGCAGCTCCATACAAACGGCTCCAATTCATGCCATGACGCCAATTGCTCGCACCGTATTTGTTTGCTCCAAACTCCAAAACACGACCAATATCAAGCAACGTGAGTGCTGGAATAAGATCAACACGCGGTTTCCCAATATCATTCTTATGTGCTTTAAAAACCATGATTATCCCCCCTTAAGGCTCTACGTATTTATATGTGCGCTATGACAGAGCGCGTTGTGATTGCCTGTCTTGCAAAAATGTTTGTGAAAAAGTAACCTCCCAGCGATTCTAAAAAATTGGATTAACTCAGATTCAGACACACACTGCATGCATCATCTATTAATTTGATTTCTTCTTTTCTTTTTTCGATGAGTTTATCCCTTAAGAAATCAAGCCTATTTTTGACTAAGGCTATAAACAAGATCAGCTCATTTAAGCGATAAAAAGATGACAACTCTTGAGAAAAATAATTATCAAACCAAGTTGTAAAAGCTTGCGTAAACACAGATAAAAACCATTGATTAAAATCATCGTACGGCAATAACGGAAAATATTTTCTATCATCACGCACAAAAATACTATGCAGCATATAGACAAAACAACCTGTTGATGAGGGATCTATGCTTATTTCAAAACATGCATCTTGAGGCGAAAGGACACCATAATATATGTTTTCCTGTCCAATCTTATTAACAAGATCAATCAACTGGACTTTGCTTATAGTGATCTGTGGGACATCTATCATCTCTGATCTTTCTTCTTTAAGATTTAAGAGTGTGAATGCTGCTGTTGCTGTTCATTACTATCTGTAGGAGCAGCAATATGAGAAGATATTACTGTTTGTGATGCATTTGGTGTACTAACTTTCTCCACCAGATGAAGCGTATCTTTTCTTTGTTTTGTCATTGGACGAATAACTCTATGGGATTTATTCCCATAATTATGTAGGAACCAATCTAGTGTAACCCAAGATAGACCTTTGGCTTTAGACAACTGAATAATTATGTTCCAGTATTTTGGAGAAATACTATTGCGGTCACGCATTTTACGCGCAGCCTCATAGCTACAACCAATTTCCTTTGCAAATTGGCGTATAGATCCCCAAGACTCAATCAAATTTTTGACATAAAAATCATTAACCATGACACAAGTAGTACATTACGTACAATTTAAAATCAAGATAAAATCGTGCACAATGAATGAAAAAAATAGTGGATAATGTACGAATGACTTATTTGCCAAAAGATAGACTTAAAATAGCACGTAAGAATGCTGGATATGTAACACCAAGTGAAGCTGCACGCGCTATACCAGCTCTTAACAAAAATACTCTAATTAGTCACGAAAATGGAAATCGTGGTATTTCACGCCAAATAGCTGAGCTTTATGGACAAGTATTTAATGTAGATCCGGGATGGATTTTATATGGCGAATCTCCTCAAGAAAATCCTAGCCTCAATATTAGTATTCCTCTCGTTTCATGGATTAGTGCTGGAGAGTTAAGCGAGCAAGATGGGATAATGGATTTTTCAGATTATCCTATGACGGAGGCTGTTAATCTTCCTGCTGGTGAATGGATTGCTTTGCGTGTAGATGGCGCATCTATGAATAAAATTAGCCCTCCAGATTCTATAATATTTGTAAATATGCGAGACAAAAAACTTGTGCCTAATGCCTGCTATGTAATTGCAGATGAATCTGGACAAGCGACATATAAACGATACAGACCTAATGATGATCCTCCTTTTCAGCCTGCTTCATACGACAAAACAATAAAGGCTCCAAAACTTGAAGGCGCTATCTCTATAATAGGTCGTGTACGGCGCACTATTCTTGATATGTAAACATAATACGATTCTCTGTTCACGTTATTAATTATCAATTAGATTGCTATCAACAGATTAAAGCAAGTTTGCTTGATTTTTATCAGTAAACAGCAAACTTTTGATTCTCTAAATTATGCCGTGATTCGTCATTTTTTTTATTTTTTAAAAAAATAGTACACTATGTACTTGACTATCTTTGGTGCATAATGTACTAATATATTCCATAAACCACAAACAAACAATTGCCAAGAGGCGTTGGGGAGGAGAAATTATGGATAAGCCAATTCTTATTAATTCTAATGAAATTTTATTAGTTGTCTACGGTGATGATCAACACATTGGAGAGTCAGGTCCACTTGATGAAAACCAAGTTTTAGAGATTGTTGATGAAGCAGATGATACCGTACAAATCTTTCGTGTGAATCCTTCTGAGAAAAGTTGCGAAGATATCTCTGAAGATAT
>NZ_JH725129.1 GCF_000278115.1 Bartonella sp. DB5-6 | reverse complement strand
GATTTGTGGATGGCTTTGTTTAAGCTTTCTAACCATCGAGGCATTGGAGATGAGGACTGCAATGCTATAGTTGAGGTTATGGAATCAGTCGTAGATGCTCTGGTTTTAAAGCTTCAAGATGACGTGCCCAATATTACAAAAATCTTGGCAATTTTGACAGATTTTGGAGCTTCAGAAATTCCACATCGTATGGATTCTTTGTTGCGAGCTTATGAACCAAGTTTGGAGAGCCCCATTAAAAAGGTTGCTTAACTTTAAAAACACAACTCCCCTCCCTGTTCTCAAAAATGGGGAGGTGGTTAAGAGGCTTCTTTAGGTAAAAATTCAAAATGAACGGGTTTAAAACCAGTTAAGTCATAATCTGTAAGATCTGCAGTATCAACAAAGTTTTCTGCTTCTTCATCCGTCTTAAAAACGGGTATTTGTTTTAATTTAGAGGTTTTCATAAAAATTAATTTTCTTTTAGTACGTATAGACTTTTAAAAGATTCAAAGTTTAGAAGAAATGTATCTGTTTAAACTCACACCATTTTCAGCGGCTTGTATTGCAAGTTTTCTATGGAGTTCTGGTGGTATTCTTAATTGAAACTTACCACTATATTTACCATGTGACAAAGGTACAGGAACTTCTTCTCCATTATGTTGCATGTCCTCAACAACTTCTGAAACAAGATCCATAATACCTTTTAAAGCTTTTTCTGCTTGAACGTCTAACCATGAAAGGGATGGGAATTCTGCACACAATCCGACATATTCCTCATCTTCTTGCGACCACAAAACACGATATGTATAATGATTATTGTTCATGTTTCATCCTTTCTATCGCTTGTAAGACCTGCTTGACCTGATAAGCTTTTGCTTTGTTACCAGAATCTTTTTGAATATTCACACGGGGATCACCAAGCCACGGGGTTTTAAAAACAAAGTGGCTTGTACCATTGTTCCGAGGTTCTCCAAAAAAATGTACACATACAGCCAACAAATCTGAAAACTTGATGTTCTTTGGTGATGCTTTCATCAAGCTGATTATTTTTTCAACTTTATTGTTCATAGCCAATAATAGTATCATTATTAATCCTAGTCAATCATTTTTAGAGACGGCATCAACTAAACAGGAATATTCATGCATCCGAGAGAGACGATAAGGGAAAGCTTTGTTGCGTTGATCAAAGCAGCAAAGACGGCGGCTGGTGACAATGTTTTCAATATGCGTGATTTCAATTTATTTATTGAAGCAATGCCGGCGATTAATATCTCAACGCAAAGTGAAACGATTAAAGATGGATATGATTATGGGGTAAGGCAGCGTGTTTTAACAGTGGATGTTGAGTGCTACGACACACGAGAAAACGGTGCACGTTTTGTTGACCAACTAGCATGGGAAGTTGAGGAGATTTTTTATGCTAATCCTAATCTTAACAACACGGTTGAGACATGCCACCTACAAAATATTGCTTTTGCCTTTGGCGATAATGGCGCACTAGCGCTCCATGGTGCAATTTTAACCTTTGAGGTCACTTATGTGACGAATATCCCCTCCCCTAATGAAGAAGGCAGTGTAACAGCAAGACTCGTTGAACCTTTCTTAAGTTTTGAACCAGAAACAGGCGTAGGAAACGAGGACAAATACCATAAAATTGAAGGTGGACATGTTAGAGCGGCGCGATAAAGAAATTACAGATTTAAAAAGACGTGTAGCAAATATGGTTGTGGTAGGTAAGATTAGCCATGTCGACCATAAAAACGCACGCTATCGGGTAAAAAGTGGCAATCTTGTTAGTGACTGGATTCCAGACACACAAGCCCGCGCCGGTAAAACATGCTCCTATGAAGGGCGTGATATTGGAGAGCAAGTGATTGTTGTCTCGTCGTCCGGAGATCTATCACAAGGGGTGATTATTGGTTCACTTCATACAGATGCTAATCAAGCAGCCGATAAAGGCAATATTCATAAGACACTTTATCCTGATGGAACCAGCCTTGAATATGATGATGAACAAAACAGCTATGCACTCACTATCAAATCGGGCGGAAAGTTTATCCTCACGATTGCGGATGGCGTGTCACTAAAAGGTGATGGTGGTAAGCTAGAGCTTATCGCACCAGATGGCATAAAGATTGTTTCAGAAAGCGATATAAATTTAAACGCAAAAGGCGGCATCTCTTTGAAGGCTGGTGGTGGCGTTTCACTGAATTCGAATGATAGTCTCTCTCTTCACTCCGGTGATGATGTTTCCATTCATTCAGGTGGGTTAAAGCATAACGGCACCAATATTGGAAACAGCCATGTTCATGGTGGTGTTTTCCCTGGTGGCTCTATGACAGGAGGTCCCAATTGAACAGTGGAATGAACCGTACAACAGGAAAGTCATTGACCGGCATTGATCATTTGCGCCAATCAATCCTTGATATTTTGTCAACGCGGATTGGTTCGCGTGTAATGCGGCGTGATTATGGTTCACGTGTTGCAGAACTGATTGATGCACCAGTGAATAATGCTTTTGCTGTTGCTCTTTATGCTGCTGTTGCTGAGGCGTTAGACAAGTGGGAACCGCGTTTTAAATTGAAAAAAATTGATTTTAAAATGGTTGAGGCTGGAAAAGTTTCCTTATCCTTTGAAGGCATTTATTTGCCATCAGGCAAGCCCATCACCATGGAAGGATTACTAATAAAATGAATGGAATGCTTGCAAAACCAGAAATCATCACAGAAATTTCTTTTGAGGAAATACGCGCTGCTGCTCTTGCCCATTTAAAAGAACTTTTGCCTGAATATACTATTCTCGAAAGTGATCCAGCCGTAAAAGTCATTGAAGCTTTTAGCTATCGAGAGTTGCTTTTAAGACAGCGTATTAACGAAGCGGCACGCAACAACATTCTTGATTTTGCAACTGGTGAATCTCTTGATGCTTTGGGAAATTGGCATGGTCTTGCCCGCATGGATGGTGAAAGTGACGAGAGGTATCGTGAACGCATAAAACTTCATGCCCGTGGTGGCAAAGGTAGCGGGACAGAGCCCTATTACAAGCTTATAGCCTTAACAGCAGATAGTCGTGTTAAGGATGCAATTATTTATCGAAAAGGCAAAGACCCAACCATCTATGTTGCTCTTTTTGGCAATAATGAAGAAGGAACAGCATCCGAAGATCTCTTACAAACAGTCTCACAAGCTCTTAACAAAAAGAATATCATCATGACCAATGATACAATCATTGTGCACGCTGCTGTCAAAAAAGTGGTGGATTTAGAAGCAGATGTTTGGCTGTTACCGGAAACATCGTTAAAAATTCTCACGACAATGGAAGCAAATTTAAGAGCAGCATGGAGACAAGAACAAGCCATTGGTCGTGAATTAAGCTTATCGTGGTGGATTTCGAAACTGATGATCCCCGGTGTTCAGAAAGTGATTGCCGTTGCACCAACCAGAGACAGTGCGGTTTGTGATGAAGAAGTTTTAGCTATTGGAAAAATCACCTTAAACTTCAAAGGGCGTGCGCGCTAATGGTTGGCTCCCTACTCCCCACAAACGCAACAGAATTTGAAAAGCGCCTTGCCGATGCTTGCGATTTTCATCAAGATGTTGACGGTTCTGTTTTGGGGATTTCACGCTCTAAACTGATCACACGCCCTCCCCGTTTCTTACCATGGTTGATTGAAGAATATGGACTTGGAGAGCTTACACCTTATGTTCCCAATCTTTATGATCTCATTGATCAAGGTCTTGCCTGGCAGAGGATACGTGGCTCCCTTGCTGCCATTGAGATGGGGCTTGCATGGCTGGGGGTTACAGCACGCTTTCAACCCGCATGGACGGGGCGTGTTTGGTGGAACTCCTTTCAACTCTACTTTGATCAATTGCCTGAACGGAAAAGCCTTGAAGCCATTGAAGCAATTACCGACCTTTCCAAAAGTTTGCGCTCTGATTTTCGCCGTGGTGTCATGGGTTATGATGTGCAAGCTGTTGAATGCAATATGTCACGCCTTGATGACAGTCTGCTGGAGTATGAGAGCGGTGTAAGCCTCATAGCTGGGAATACTTTGTTTTCCTTTGGACGCACAACAGAGATAGAGCGCGTTCTCACAAGAGAAGAAGGCATACTGATTGGCAATTGGATGGATGGTGGGGATGAGGAATTAAGCTTCGATCAGATCGATTACCCATGGGACATGGCAAACTTTCCGTGGTGTTCGGTCAAAAAACATGAACGCGATATGCTGATGGCAGAGTGGTTTCGCAGCCGCACACTTTATCTCGTGTTAAGAGACACCCAAGATGGCGTGATTGGGTATCGCAGATGCTATGCTGTAGCGCCGGTAGAACAGGCTTTGAATGGTGTTTATAGCCATTGTGGTGGCAGATTCCAGCCCTCCCCGATGGGCACGGCGCTTCTTGTGGCAGCACGCACAGACTTTCGCGACGTTGATGGCAAACAAGCAGCATTTGTTTCTGTTCTCGTTCATGCTTCTCCCAAACAAGATATCCCCTTTGGCAAGCTTTGGTGTGAGCCTGATGAACTGAATGGTGGTGTGGAGATACTCAAAACGCCCATTAATATTCCTTTGCGTGCCGATGTTCGCGAACAATTCAAGATTTTATTGAGGTTTTAACATGAAGCATGAAAGTGGTTTGCCCTTTGCAATTGACAGATCTCGCGGCAAAGAGGAACAACAAAGCGTTGTCTTTTATGGACAACGACCCTTTATTCAAAGTGGTGAACTCAACGAGGTTCAAACCATCATAAGGGGACGCCATAACCGTTTGGGGCGCCTTGTGGCACAAGAAGGAGACCGCGTTGAACGGGCTGATGCTTTTGTCAACAAAGACACGCAAACTGTCACGTTAACAGACGGCAAGATTTATATTGCCGGTGATATCTTTCCAGTTTCAAATGCCGTCTTAGAGAATGTTTCCATGATTGGGCGCTTGGAAATTGGTGTGAAGCTGCAAAAAAAATGGGTGACATATGAGGATGATCCAGAGCTGTTGGGGCAAGTCCCTGGCACCTTGGCAGAAGGAGAGCCTGGTGCCGCACGAGAAACAGCACAGCTTGTTTGGGCACTGAAAGAGGATGCGCAGCAAGGGACTTTCTTTCCGGTTTACATTTTGCAAGATGGTGTTTTGATTGATCAAAAATCACCCTCATTACTTGAACCGGCCATGCAAGCTATTGCTACTTATGACCGTGCCCATGGGCATTATATCGTGAGCGGATGCCGTGTAAGCGCTTTAGGACAAAACAACGGCTGCCAAGTGTTTAGCATTCAAGAAGGAGAAGCCAATATCAATGGTTTTAAACGCAAACGCCTTGCTGCTTTACGCCATGAAGAACCAGAAGATTTTTCGACAAATGTTGTTCCAAGCGAAACCCATATCTTTGCTCCTCAAACAGGGGAAACAAGCTCTCAATCTGACATTCACTCTGCTCCTGCTAACACCATCACCTTCTTGACTGATTTTAATCCGAGTGCCACCATTCATGCCACTCCCGAAGAAACGCATATTTTTTCACCTCAAAAAGGGAAAACGAGCTTTACCTTTAAAACCTATTACGCTCCCATTGCCGATATTCAGTCTCTTTTGTTGACAAAAGAAAAAACCGTTAACGTCACCCGTGGTGCCGTTGCCGCTGGGCGTGATGGTGTTCCTGATAAGAGCATCACTTCTTTTATTAAAGTCGTTCAAGGAAGCAAGGAATTTAAAGAAGGCACAGATTTTAAAAAAACAGGAGACACCATTGATTGGGCACTTGTAGGAGACGAGCCTTTAGTGGGAAGTACCTATAAGGTGACTTATCGCTATCGTGCGCAAGTTACCGCCGATAAAGTAACAGCACAGGAAATTACCGTCTCAGGTGGAGCGCAAGGTGGTGATATTATTGTAAGTTACACTTACAAATTACCGCGTATTGACCGTATAGGACTGAATACAGGGGGCAATGTG
>NZ_JH725128.1:18188-19734 GCF_000278115.1 Bartonella sp. DB5-6 | reverse complement strand
TTGTGTATTGTTCCTTATGTTACATACACGCAGTTTAATAAACATATCTATTTACACACTACAGTGCTCCATTAAAAAGCCATAGTAAAATTTCCTATTTTATACTTTTTTACAAAGACTTCATTCTTATGACCTTATAGACAGCAAGCTAGAAAAAGCGCTTGATATTCAATTAGGTAAGTATAAAAAAGAAAAAAATTGCAAAGGCATGTTGACATTGGAAAGGTGTGCTGTTAGAAAAGTATCAAGTGTGTAGAAACACTTAGCGTTAAGCGGATAGGTTACGAAACAGCCTCTCCCATGTCTTTAAAATACTGACTTTCTTTTATGCTTTAAGAGCGTATAATGATTTATGTCGGGTGTGGTTATGCCATACAATACCCTTTTTAGGGGAAAGCATACAGCGGACTTAACGCCGTGTTTCTAGCGCCCGACGCCCTTATAGGGTGTTAATAGAAACCTCATTGCGTTAAGGATTACTAGCATGAACGCTATAGTTAAAAATCAAATGACCTCCATTATTGCTACTGTTGCAAATGACAACACCCCCTTTCAAAAGAAAGATCTTGCAAAAAAATTTAAATTAACAAATGAAATGAAAACAGTGAAAGATCTTTTAAGTGATCGAGTTCGAACCATTTATCGCATACGTGCATTAAGGGACTTTGGTAATGTAAAAGCGGATGACTTGGGTGGTTTTATAGAGCATGAGGGCAATTTAAGTCACGAAGGGGATTGCTGGGTTGGTGGTAATGGATGGGTTTATGATGATGCCTATATTTCTGATAATGCTCAGGTTTTTGGTAATGCTGATGTTTTTGGTAAGGCGTGCGTTTGTGACAATGCTCAGGTTTTTGAATATGGTAGTGTTTACGATAATGCCAAGGTTTATGATAATGCCAAGGTTTTTGGTTCTTCTTACGTTTACGAGAAAGCCCGCGTTTTTAATAATGCCGAGGTGTGTGATAAAGCAGTTATAAAGGGGAATGCCAAAGTTTGTGGTCAATGCTAGCATTTGTGACAATATCATAATCAATGGAAATGAAACGATTTTAGATCAAATTGCGTAAAAAAGCAGTGGTGTGGCGGCGCGGGGGGCGCCTGTTTTAAAATAGAAAAAAGAAAGCCATGTCATTTGCGTGATGTGGCTTTATGTTTATCAAAAGATAAAAAACATAATTTTATATGTTAAAAAACAATAATATCCTTTTGAAATAATTGAATAAATATGCAAATTATGCTAAGATTTTGCATGTATAAAGTGCAAATCTAATGGGGCTACAAATATGCTAAATAAAGTGATGTTAATCGGGCGCCTTGGTGCTAATCCCGAAAGCAAAACAATGACTTCTGGTGCAGAGATAGTCAATTTTAGTATAGCAACGTCTGAGAGCTATACAGATAAAAAAACAATCAAAAAGTAGAGAAAACAGAATGGCATTCCGTGGTGATTTTTAATCCACATTTGGCAAAAATTGCTCTTCAATATCTAAGTAAAGGTTCAAAGGTTTACATAGAAGGCAAATTACAGACACGCAAATGGCAA
>NZ_JH725128.1:12515-14088 GCF_000278115.1 Bartonella sp. DB5-6 | reverse complement strand
ATGAAAGCTGTCATCACTAAGCCAATGTGTGTTGTTGGAGACAATAAAAACACTGTTCGCTTTGAACCATCAACACCCAATAATCCATTTGTTGAAGTTTCCAATCAAGTCTACGCACGTCTCAAGCGCGCTAATGCTGTAAAACCTTTTATTGGAGTCAAGACAACAGCAAAACCTGACAAGGCGGTTGAACAAATTAAGCAGATAAAACAAGAAGCCGTACAAACATCATCTGAACCAGTGACAGAGGAAATTCCACTCGAACAGCCAAAAGCATCTAAAGCTTCCAAGTCACCTACTCCCAAAAAGGCTTAGAAGTTGAAGTTAATCATCCACCAAAAATGGTATCTTCAACAGGTGAAGGATACCTTCACAAGTCTTCAAGCACCACGCCTTAACTGGGCTTTGCGTAATGCTGTAAACACCGCAGCAAAACAAGTCGAACGCTTTGCAGAAAAACAAATTGCCGATGTTACATCTGCCAAACCAAAGCGTGTCAAAAAAGGCGTTTATATTAAAGGAAAGGCTACAGCAAAGTTTCTTGAGACAGATATCATTGGTTCTGGAACACCGATACCTCTTAAATTTTTTCAAGCACAAGAAACAAAACAGGGTGTAACTTACAAAATGTTTGGGAAAAAAGAAATCTTACCCCATGCTTTTATTTGCGGGGGAAAATTTCCTAAGCGTGTTACATTAAAGATGGGAAACAATGTGTTTCAAAGAGCGGATGGAGATCAATTCCCTATTGCAAAACAAGAAGGACCATCAATTGCTGGAGTGATGTCCAAACCAGAGATTGCAAGTGCTATTGTAAAAAAAGCCAATGAAAGATTAATTGCCAACATACAGTACCAACTTGCTCGTCATGAATACGCTGCTAACAAGAAAGCTAAATAATGTTTTTAAGCTATGTCTATCTGCTACACAATGGGATTTTCTTTCTTGACAAGATTCACGCAAAACGTATATCGTTAAATCAGGTGCCTAAGAAACACCTTAGATGCATAGCGGATAGATTGCCGAAACAGTTTATTTTCCGCATATTAAAGACTTTGACTCATTATATGCTACATGCGTATAATAATATTGTCGGGTGTGGTTACGCTATACAATACCCTTTATGGGAAAAGCGTAACGACGGACTATGCACCGTGTTTCTTAGCACCCGGCACTCTTCTTGGAGTGTCATTAAGAAACCTCTAACTGCATAGGAGTTCATTATGAACACTCTTATTAAAATTACAGAACAAACGATTGATCAAGAAACAGTTCAAGCCGTCAACGCACGCAAATTATATACATTTTTGGAAGTCAATTCTAATTTTAGAGATTGGATAAAAAACCGTATTAAAGAATACGGATTCCTAGAAAATAAGGACTTTATAAGTTTCGCTAAAATTTTAGCGAAACCCAATACCTCCCAAGAAAATCGAGGCGTTGTGAGTTTCGGTAAAAATTTACCAAAACCTAAAAGCGGTCGTCCAAGTACAGAATACCACATCACATTAGACATGGCAAAAGAGCTTTCAATGGTTGAACGTAACGAGAAAGGACGTCAAGCACGCCGTTA
>NZ_JH725128.1:10728-12000 GCF_000278115.1 Bartonella sp. DB5-6 | reverse complement strand
CCGCTCTCCGGCACCTATATCGGGCGGCTTTATTTGCAAGGCGAACTTAATCAAGACCAATATGATGCTGCGCAAAAATATCTTGAAGTGAAAAACAATTACCTATGTGCAAAAGCCTTCCCTAGCGCTATTTATGACGAAATGCCTACATCATCTGATGATGGAGCAAGAGAGAGATGGGTTGAATTTGCAACAGAACAGTTTTTTAATACGCAAGAGGTAATAAGAGATGCTCAATGCCTTTATAGACAGTATAATCTTTATGCCTCACTACAATATCTTGTTGTAGAAGATCAATCGTTACCATATCTTGTTAATTCACTGCGTATTGCTCTTAATACGCTTCTTAAACATTTCACTGTAACAAGGCAAAAAGCGTGATGTGAAACGTTTTTCTGTACAATACGTTGTATTTGTATTACAATGAATACAAAAATGAGGATTGCGTTATGACGATATCTATTCGATTGCCAAGTGATCTCGAAACACGTTTGAATAATTTAGCTGCTAAGACAGGACGTACAAAGTCTTTTTATTTACGTGAGATTATTGAACGTGGAATAGAAGAGGCAGAGGATTATTATTTAGCCTCACAAGTAAGAGAACGTATTCGAAATGGAGATGCGACTTTTTATAGCTCTGAAGAAGTGAGGAAAGAGCTTGGCTTGGACGATTAAATATGAAAAAAAAGCTCTCAGTTTTTTAAAAAAATGCGATAAAAAAGAGGCTCGGCGGATTGTTGATTTTTTAGATAAACAGGTTGCTCCTCTTGAAAATGCGCGTGTAGTAGGTAAGCCTTTGAGAGGTCAATTGTCGGGTTTGTGGAGATATCGTGTGGGAGACTACAGAATACTATGCGATCTTTACGATAGAGAGCTTGTAGTGTTGGTTTTAGCTATTGGACATAGAAAAAATATATATAAAGATTGAAGCTAATAGCGGCAATGCATATTATTTTACCTTTTAAAGCCACCAGATTTTGATCAAAAAAATAAAAAAAACACAAGATCATGATTTTTCCTGTTGACATGATGTGAAAAATCGTATTTAATAACGTCACTGCACTAGCTTTTTTGTGTCCAAAATTCAAAAATATCCCCTAAAATTTAGTAAAATATCAAGCCTTTAATATCGCTAGAAAGCCCTGTTTTCTAGGGAATTCCAGCTAATCCATTTTTCAAATAACAAAAATCATTAATTGACAGGTGATGTCATTAATTATGACTCAAAAGGAGTGACTATGAAAGCTGTCATCACTAAGCCAATGTGTGT
>NZ_JH725128.1:8740-9819 GCF_000278115.1 Bartonella sp. DB5-6 | reverse complement strand
GTTATTTTATTGAGTGCGAGAAGAAACTAAAAAGCCAATCTGTTGATTATGAATTATTTTCTTATGAGTGTTTAAAAAAACCTGCTGGTGTTGGAAAAATCTTAGGATTGATGATGAGACGTTTGTTGGATGCAAATGACCTCGAAGAAGAGCTTGATCATTACAAATCAGTTACAAAAGAAGCTAAGCGCGTTTTAGCAAGATCTGTCGTAAAAGCTGCTTAGTTTAAAGTATGATCTCATCTTCCCTGCTTGCAAAGTGGGGAGGATATTAATTCAAAGGAGATTATCGATAATGCTTCGCTTCTTCCAGAAAAAATACAATAAAATCAATGCAAAAGGTACTTCCCGACGGGTTAGGTCTGTTGCGGGGCAGGCTAGCGCAAACTATCGCTAGCGACAGAATTTTTAAATTGACTGTACATTGTACACTTAACTCATTGATAAATAACAATTTCAATATGTACACTGTACAGTATGTGAAACGTTTTCTTAGCAAAAAGTAATTTTTATTACTTGACAATTCTACAGTAATAGGTATCTTCGAATCAGGTGCCTCAAAAACACCTTAAACACATAGCGGATTGGTTACCGAAATAATCAGTCTTCTGTACATTTAAGGCTTTGACTCATTATATGCTACATGCGTATAATAGATTTGTCGGGTGTGGTTATGCTATACAATACCCTTATGGGAAAGGCATAACGACGGGCTATGTGCCGTGTTTTTGAGCGCCCGGCATTCTTTATTGAGTGTCAATCAAAAACCTTTAAGCACATAGGAGTTCACATGAACACTCTCATAGAAATTAAAGAACAAACTATTGGTCAAGAAACTGTCCAAACTGTTAACGCACGTGAGTTATATACGTTTTTAGAAGTCAACTCTAAGTTTGCAGATTGGATTGTACGCCGTATTAAAGAATATGGATTTTTGGAAAATCAAGATTATGGTTTTATGTTTCTCAAAAATGAGAAACGTAAAAATGTTATAAGTAAAGAATATCATATTACTCTAGACATGGCAAAAGAGCTTTCAATGGTTGAACGTAACGAGAAAGGACGTCAAGCACGCCGTTA
>NZ_JH725128.1:0-6965 GCF_000278115.1 Bartonella sp. DB5-6 | reverse complement strand
AAGCCAATCTGTTGATTATGAATTATTTTCTTATGAGTGTTTAAAAAAACCTGCTGGTGTTGGAGAAATCTTAGGATTGATGATGAGACGTTTGTTGGATGCAAATGACCTTGAAGAAGAGCTTGATCATTACAAATCAGTTACAAAAGAAGCTAAACGAGTTTTAGCGACTCCGATTGCAAAAGTAGCTTAGACTTAAAACATCTTCCCTCCCCGTTCTCAAAATGGGGAGGTGGTTTAAAGATCAAGTTTTGAATGGGAGCCCAGACGCACTAAAATCAATCGATCTTGACCAATCAAGCGATAAATCAATACTAAGTCAGGTCGAATATGGCAATCTCGATAATTGCTCCAATTCCCAATCAATGCATGGTCATGATATCGAAGTTCTAAAGGTTGATCATTTGCTAATGCTGCAATGATTTGGCGCAAATCAGTATCTAAAAGATGCCGATACCGTCCTTTCATTTCACGCTTGAAATCACGTTTGAAGATAGTGGTACGTTCAATCGTCCGCATAGAGATCATCAAATAATTCGTCTACGGAATGAAACTTTTTTAAGTTACCTTCCTCTAGTTCTGCAAAAGCCGCTATAGTTTCCGCATTAGGTTGAAACAAGAAGGACGGAATAGCTTTATCTTGTGCAATACGCGTCATCAACACTCTCACAACATCACTTACTGATAAACCTGAAGCTTGAATAACTTGATTAGCGATATTTTGAATTTCTTCTGGTACACGCGCTTGAACCATACGACTGGCAGCCATAATGACTTCTCCTCTTGTAACTGTATTTCAATGTAATACAATTGAAGTTTAATTTCAACTGTAAAGCACATTTTTTAGAGTGGCGAGATCGTTTGGCTTAACAACCACTTGCTTTTTTTAAGACTTCACCCATACGTGTTCGCCAGTCTTTTCCTTGTTTTTTAAAAGAAGCAATAACGTTTTGGTCAAGGCGTAGAGTAACCGCTTGTTTAGGAGATTCAACGGGTGGACGCCCACGTTTACGGCGTTCTTCTGTTACATACTTAAAAAAGGAGGCTGGTAAAACGTCTTTAGCTGGCTTTAAGCGTGCAAGTTCTTCATCTGTTAGTGGTGGGGAATCCACAGCGTCCCAATCTTCTTTTGTGTAGCCACATCCTGTTTCAAAGGTTTTTTTGATAGTCATTGAAAACCTCTCTTTCTTTTTTATTCGCTTGACGAAAACTGATAATGGATATCGCTTCATTGCCAAGCTTTGCAAAAACAATAACTGTTGTGCCATCAGCAAAATGTCCAATAGCCTTCATGCGGTTTGAATGTGTTGCATCAATAAGAGCATGTTCCCAGTCAAAGTAAATAACATCAGCAAAATCAAGCTTATGTTTATTAATGTTTAAAGCTCTTTTTGGTTCATCCCACACTATCTTCATATATTTTATGTACACGAAAAATAAAACCTTGTCAATAATTAAAGTGTACAATAATTCGTATATACCATTCAAAATGGAGCAACTATGAATAAGAAACATCGTGAGGGCATATCGGTTCGTGCGTTTGCGAAGAAGATGGGTGTTTCACATAATGCGGTTATTTCTCGATTTAAGACAGGCAAATTTGATAAGGCTCTTTTTGAAGATGGTTCTGTCAATGAAGCCCTTGCCACAAGCATCTGGAATGAGAATCCAACAAAGCGCCCTGCCCCACTTTTAGCACCGGATGGACAACGGCGGACAAAGATCAAACAAGCCTCCACAGATGGTGCCAATGAATACAAGATAAAACTGGAGAGAATGCAAGTTGCGCTTGAAAGCGAAAAGATTGCCCTTGAACGACTACGCGAAACAACCGTTGATCGAGAAGAAATGAAAAAGGCGGCACGTGAGTTTGGAAGAGCACACCGTGATGCCATGTTGAATTTTCCACATCGTTTCGGGGCAAGCATTGCCGCACAAGTTGGATGTGATGCGGCCAGCCTTATTGGTGCCATTGATTATACTATGAGAACCGCTTTGCTTGAGGCGGTTACCATTCCCGTGCCTTTTCATGACCCTCATTCTCCAGAGTTAGAGAGCTTGCAAGAAACGAATAATGGATGACAATGCCGTCGAAGAATTTTTCGCTAATGCCAATGATGCACGACAACCAGACCCACCGTACAGGGTTTCGCAATGGGCGGACAAGAATAGATACCTTAGCACCGTAGCAAGTGCTGAGCCTGGGCTTTGGAGAACAAAGCGCACCCCTTATTTGCGCGAAATCATGGATAACCTTTCCTCTTACAAACCTATAGAGACAACCATTGTCATGAAAGGGGCGCAAGTTGGCATGTCTGAAGCAGGATTGAACTTCTGCGGTTATGCCATTCATTATAGTCCGGGACCTGCCCTTTATGTGATGCCAACGGTTGAGACAGCGAAGAAGCTTTCAAAAACCCGTCTTGACCCAATGATTATGGCAAGTCCTGCTTTAAGCGAACGCATTGCCCCAGCGCGGGCACGCGACAGCGGTAATACAATGTTTTCGAAAGAGTTTGATGGTGGTGCATTGATGCTTACAGGAGCAAACAGTGCTGCTGGTTTGCGTTCCATGCCTATTCGTTATCTGATTTTAGATGAGGTGGATGCCTATCCTCTCAGTGTGGATAACGAAGGTGATCCGGTAATGATTGCCGAAAAGCGGACCTCGACCTTTGTACAGAGAAAGATTTTTAAATTGTCCACGCCAACCCACCGTGACACAAGCCGTATCGCCAAGGATTTCGTGCTTGGAGATCAGAGATATTACAATGTTCCTTGTGACGCGTGTGGTGTTCTACAGCCCATTGTCTGGTCGCAAATCAAGTGGCCGAAAGGCGCCCCTGAAAAAGCTGTGTTTGTTTGTGCGCATTGTGGTCATGAACATGCCGAGCACAGAAAAACAGATCTCATGTGTGAAGAAAGAGGAGCATGTTGGGTACCAACCAGTGAGTCAAGTAGACCGAACTTGCGTTCTTATCATATTTCGGCACTTTATTCGCCTTGGCTTACTTGGGGGGAGTGCGCAAGAGAGTTTTTAGATGCCAAGGATGATCCGGCGCTTTTACAGCCTTTTGTCAACACAGTGCTTGGAGAGCCATGGGAGGATAGAACAGGCGAAGTTGTTGACCCTGATAGCCTCTATGCAAAACGTGAAGATTATCCCCTTGCACCAGAACAAGCCGTGTTGTTGACAGCGGGCATTGATGTGCAAAATGACCGCTTAGAACTTGAAGTGGTGGGATGGGGACGCAGTGAAGAAAGCTGGCATATCGATTATCAGGTCATCCTTGGTGATCCCTCTTCTTTTGAAGTATGGGACCAATTGGATGAATATCTTACAAGACGCTGGCCACATCTAGGTTACAAAGACGGCATCAAGATAACGGCTGCCTGTATTGATACCGGTGGTGGACACACACAAGCGGTTTATAATTACGTACGCCCCCGTGAAGAGCGGCGTATCTGGGGGATTAAGGGACAAGCGGGATGGCGTGCGGTATGGCCACGCCGCCCAAGTAGAAACAACAAAGGACAGATCAATCTCTATATTGTTGGTGTTGACGCAGCAAAAGATATTATCACGGCACGGTTTAAAAAATCCGGTCCTGAAGCATCAGGTGCTGGTGCAACACACTTTCACAAAAACCTTGATCGGGAATATTTTGATCAGCTAACCGCTGAAAGAAAAGTGATCAAATATTTTAAAGGCTTCAAGCGTATCGAATGGCAAAAAAGCGAAAAGGCAAGAAACGAGGCTTTGGATTGTAGGGTCTATGCTTATGCAGCTTTACAAGGTCTGATTTCGGCGGGAATAAACCTTAATCGAGAAGTCGATATCTTAGAAGAGCGCCTGGAAAAACTTAAAGTTGAAGGCTCTTTAGAGCAGCCAACATCAGAACGTTCCCGCTCTCCTGCTCCAAGAAGATCTCAGACAGCACAGCCTCAAAAAAAGCCATTCAGAACAATAATAAATCCTTATATGCGAGGGGATTGGAGGTAATTTGTGGGTGAAACTTTAGGACAATTTAACAGCAAAGTTGAGAGACTTGAAAATTTAAAAAGGCGGCGTGAGCAAATTGAAGAAGCTCTTTATTCGGGAGCACAATCGGTGCGCCATGGCGATAAGCAAGTAAGCAACCGTTCTGTTGAGGAACTGCGCAGAGCTCTTGAAATGCTGAATACGCAAATAGCGGACCTTGAAGGACGCAAGCGTTCACGTGTTTTTTATTTGAATATCTCAAGAGGTTATTAATGGCTGGCTTTTTTAATAAAATTACGGACTTTTTTAAAAGTTCCAGTCAACACAATCCCCATTTTGAAGCTGCAAGTAAAAGCCGTCGCATGGGTGGTTTTGATCCCGCCAAAAAACATATCAATAAAGCCATTGAGGAATGCGGTGATACCATTGTTGCTCGTTCAAGATGGCTTTATGACAATGAAGCTCTTTATGGTTCTGCAACGGAGGAATGGGTCTCTGCGGCTGTAAGTGATGGGATTAAACCTTATCCTCGTATTGAAGGTTTTCAAGAAGAAAAGAAAAAGCTTTTAGACTTATGGTGGCAATGGGTTGATGAGGCGGACTATGATGAAGATGCCAATTTTTATGGACTTCAAGCAACCATTGCACGAGAGGTCTTTTTAACCGGCGAATGCTTTGTAAGACTACACTATGTCGACCTTTATGGGCGCTCTGGTGTACCGCTTCAATTACAAGTTTATCCCACCGAAATGCTGGATTTAACTTACAATGGACCTGCTGAAATTAAAGGCAATTACATTCGTATGGGGATTGAATTTAATGCCAGTGGCAAGCGTGTTGCTTATCATTTCTGGGAACAGCACCCCTATGATGCTTCTCCTTCCAACATAGCATTTAAGAGCCAAGAGCGCGTGCGCGTACCTGCTGAAATGGTCCTTCATATCAAAGAGCGCCGTATTGCTGGACAGTTGCGCGGTTCTCCCAAAATAACGCGCGCTATGACAAAGATCTTTCAACTGGAATCCTATGATGATGCAGAACTTGATCGAAAAAGAACAGCGGCTCTTTTCGCGGCGTTTGTCAAGGACAATTCACCAAACGTCGAAAAATTATCCGATAATCGTGATAAAAACAACGTTGAAGAAGAATACAAAGCACCTGTCATTGCGCCCGGTGCATCTCTTTATTTAGGAGAGAATAAAGAGGTTACATTCTCAAATCCTGTTGAGGTTGGTGGCTCTTATGAGGCTTTTCAATTTCGCAATATCTTGAAAATTTGTGCAGCACTTAATATGCCTTATGCCGTTGTGACAGGGGATGTTACGCGGGGAAACTTCTCCAATGTACGCACCTCCATCATTCAATTTAGGCGTCACGTTAAACAATGGCGTGAACATATCATTGCCTTTCAGTTTAATCGCATTGTTTGGGAGCGCTTTGTTGAAATGGCAGTGCTTTCTGAATGCGTCAATTTGCCAGAGTGGGAAGAAAATCCCTTGCCATGGCTTCAATGTGAAAGCTTTGCACCACCCCTGGAAATGATTGATCCAAACAAGGATATCTCTGCGGAAAAAGAAGAAATCCGTGCAGGCTTGAAAACACGCCGTATGGCACTTGCCGAGCGTGGCTTTGATATCGACAGCATTCATGCCGAACTTGAGGAAGAGCACACAGACGCTCGTGAGCGCGGCTTATCTTTTGACACGGATATGGTAGCGCCCTCTGGTAGCAATCAAGTAATTGATACCGCAGATTCAGACCCTTCTGAAACTTATGAAAGTAACCAAGGCAGTGAGGCACATACAAATGGTGAATAATCTTGATATGCCGTTTTTGGTATCACGGCTTTTTGGTGTTCCTCATATGCTTGCATCGACAAAGCTTGATGTCATTTTGAATGCTCTTGCGCCGCGTCTTTTTGAGGGAGAAAAGTTTCCTCCTAAGGCTTTTGCGCAAGGGGATACAGCGTCTTTCAGACCCCCTGAAACTTATGTGGTGCAAAACAATATTGCCATCCTACCAGTTCATGGCACACTTGTGCGCCGCGGTGCATGGCTTGGTGCTCTCTCAGGGTTAACCTCTTATGAAGGTTTAAGAGCTTCTTTTCGTGAAGCCATTGCACAACCTGATGTTCGCGCTGTCTTACTGGATATTGACAGTAGCGGTGGAGAAGCCGGCGGTGTGTTTGATTTGGTTGAAGAGTTTCAAACACTCTCAAAACAATACAATAAACCCATTTGGGCGCATGCCAATGAGTTTGCCTGTTCTGCAGCTTATGCCATTGCTTGTGCGGCTTCTCAAATATGGGTTGCTCGCACGGGTGTTGTAGGCTCGATTGGGGTTGTTTGCGCCCATCTTGACCAATCCCGTGCGGATGAGAAACACGGGCATAAATGGACCTTCGTTTTTGAAGGGGATCACAAGGTTCACGGCAATTCTCACGAACCCTTGAGCGATACAGCACAGATAAAAATGCAAGCCGATTGCGCCCTGCTCTACGAGATGTTTGTCGATTTGGTGGCGCAAAACAGACCGCTGAATGCTGATGCAATTCGCGACACAAAAGCAGAAACTTTTATAGGCACCCAAGCTCTCAAACTTGGATTAGCAGATGCGCAAGGCACGCTTGCGCAAGCTTTGGAAACCTTAACGGATTCCATATCACAAAACCCAACATCAACAACAGAAGAAGGACAAAACACATGGCACGCACACAATACCGCGCCCAAGAAGAAGATGATGATGAAAAGATTGTCGACATCATCAATGACGAGGAAGAGGATGAAGACGATAGCGACATCAACAAAAACACCGAAGACTTCGACGACGAAGAAGATGATGAGGACGAAGACAATGAGGACAATGAAGACAAGCGTCAAGACATGAAAGCCGTGCTTGAACAAGAAAGAAAGCGCGCCAAAGCACTGACAAACCTTGAAAAGCAAGCAAAGCGTCTAGGCGTTTCTTTTGATGCAGCAAAAGC
>NZ_JH725127.1:5485-18306 GCF_000278115.1 Bartonella sp. DB5-6 | reverse complement strand
TGGCATTAAAACCACGCGCTGCACTCTCAGGTACAATACCAGCAGAAATCATTGCCGTACCAAAAGCAGCGGTTTCGCGGGCAGTGAGTTTAAACATAGTTGCTGCA
The DNA here is from genome assembly GCF_000278115.1 of Bartonella sp. DB5-6. Lineage (GTDB taxonomy): Bacteria > Pseudomonadota > Alphaproteobacteria > Rhizobiales > Rhizobiaceae > Bartonella > Bartonella refiksaydamii. The sequence goes on along the minus strand of NZ_JH725127.1, from coordinate 18,199 downwards.
CCGGTGGCGCGATTGGTAAAGTCAGATACTTCGCTTGCCTTGGCGGCCATGTGGTTAGAGAGATGATTGATGGCATCACCTAAATCTTCAATCCCTGCTTGATTAAGCTTAAAGACATTGCGCAATTTGGCAAAACGCTCCCCAATCTGATCCCCCGTCATATCAAAGGCGACAGCTGCTTTAGCGGCGTAAATGCTAAAAGCTTCCAGATCTTGTTCGCCAATTCCTGCTTGGCTGGCACTGGTCATCAGTTCCAAAACTTCACGTGCTGCTAGCGGAATCTTGGTGGAGGTTTCCAAAGCAAAACGGCGCAATTCTTTTAAGCGATGAAGAGGAGCATCCAGAACCTTTTCCAAGCCTTTCATGGATTGATCAAATTGCATGGCTTTATAGAGGGGTGCAATCAAAGTTGCTGTTTGCGCAAGCGCACCCACCATGCGCCCACGCGCATGGTTGAAAGCATTTTCCGCATTCTTTGTCGCATCCTCAAGATGCTCAGGGTCAAACCAATTTTTAAAGTGCTGTCGTGTCTTGCTTTGGAAATGCGCAACATCTGAACTAAAGGCTGCAAGATCACGCTTGGCAGAAGCTATCCCCTCTTGCAGATGATTAACAAAACGCACAACAAGGGAAACATCCATAACAGCTCCTTATTCTAACCTATGGCTTTCATATTCTAGGTTTTTCAGGCGTGCTAATTCACTGCGATAGAAAATCACATCCAGCCAATCCATCTGATTGATCTCTGTAGCAGACCAGCGAAAGTAGAGCGCTAATTCTGCTCCAAATTGACCGGCAGACAGGATTGGCGTGGCGTAAAAAAAGCAAAAAAAGCCTTGAAGACAGCAATAATGTCAACAACATCCACACGATCAATCAATTCAACGGTTTCATGAGACATATCCGCCAAAAGCGCTGTAATCCCTTCTGTTGCCTCACTTGTGAACAAAATTTGAGAAAGCTTAGAGATAAGCACATCATTGGTGAATGTTTTTTGCTCTCCAAATTCAGGAAGCAGCAACTCTGTTAACTGTGGTCCAATCAACACGGCTAATTGCTTAGCTTGTTTGAAAGTGGGGCGATAAAAGGTCAGTTTCTTGCAGAGAGATTCTTTGCCACCTTTATCCTGATAAAGAAGTGGAACCTGCAATTCCACATCAATGCTGGTTTGTAAACTTGTCATGATCAATTCCTATGAATGAGAGCTTATAGATTGAGAATAGAGCGTCGACGCAAACCGATCTCTTGCCCGTTGCGCACAAGCCAACCGCCCCGTTTGAACGAAAAGCGGTGCAAAACAGCGCCATCCCAAAACTCCGTATAGTCCCAAACATTTTTGATCTCGCAATCATAGCCTGTTGCCTTGCCAGCCGTTAAGCCTTCACTATCGACTTTGACCAAGCGTCCTGTGACATCAATGGAATGTTCATGCTCTTGCCCATCTTCTTCAGAGATCACATGTTTTTTGCCGGTAAATTTATGACGAAGACCAGGGGGACCTCCAAAGATACCAATAATTTCGGGGGTGTGGCTACGGATTTTCATTTGCAAACCGAGAGCTTTCACACCAAGACCAGCAACATCAATTTGCATATCAGAACCGCCTGGTTGATAGGTTTCGGTGATTTCTTCCAGTGTGGGCAATTTAAGCGTTTCAAGATCGAGGTGAAGATTCACATCATCATCAACAATCAGCGTAAAACCGCGTACAATGCGTAAAGTCATGCTTCACTCCTTGCTGCTTTGCGATAAGTTTCAAGCGTATCGCCAAATTGATAGGTCATTTTCTTTTGGATATCTTGCGCCAACCGATCAAAATAAGCGCTATTGCGCCGGCTGGAGAAACTTAAATCTTCTAAAGGAGGCACTTCTTCGGCATCAAATTCCACCCGTAACTTTCCAAGCTGTAAAGTGCTGTTGGAATTTAAATCACGGTCAAACCAGACACGTCCTCCCAACAGCGCTCCACGGGCAATCATATCATCAAGAAAGCTGGTCAAAGAGCGGGTAATGGCAATGACATGTTGACCGGTCAGATTCTCATCATTGGCCCAAGGGCGGAAATTGTTGATGATGGTTTTTTCGAGTGCTGCACGGGTGCGCACCACATTGACAAAACGCCACAGTGGATCACTGGAGGTGGTATGGTTGCCCCATAAAATGCGTCCATTGGCAGCCATTTTCCCCTCAGATAACAAATGCGCATTTTGGCTAAGCCGTGCTGGTATAAAGGTAGCAATATCAGCTTGATTAAGACGATTTGCCTCATGATCGATTTCGCCATCAAAATAGCTAATGGGGCGTGCGGTTCCTAAAATGCCTTTAACATCTTGGTTAGAGGGAGACCAAAAAACACCTCCCCTTTGCTTATCACGTTTGATAAACATCGCCGCTGCAAAAGGACTTGCCGGTTTAACACTCCAACCACCCTCACTATTTGCCACCCGCACAAAGGGGTCAATCAGATAACAAAAGCGTGAAGAAAAATCTGCACGAAAGGCAAGGCTTTCTTCCGTGTTTTTACCTCCCGTATCAAAAACCGCAATCGCTTGCAGCTTTTCGGCAACCTGTTCAAGCGCATCTGCCACGGGGTTTTTACCATTATCAAGGCGCCCTGCACTATAAGCTGGTGCCAGTAAAATCCCAGGCTCTACCCCTAAATGACCCCTAGCGTGCGCTAAAGCCTGTACACCGGTCAAGGCGACGTTTGAGCCCACCATTTCAGCTTGTGTCTCAGCAATGGTTGATTTTTCTTCCACACGCACAAGGATAATTTGTGCCTCAATCCCTTGCACACATACAGCATTAATAATATCAAGAGCTGTACCTCTTTGCCCAAGCTTTTGGATTTTTTCACCCTCATGCGTAAAGAGAAGCACGGGCTCGTTGAGGGGGAAAATTTGGTTGTCAGCATCAGGGGCTGTAACAACCGCACCAATGGCGGTCTGATCAAATGTTGCTAAAGGACGGGAAACCTCACCAGCCTCTACAATGCGTATCCCATGATTAAATTCTGTTGCCATCTTGCTCTCCAAATCAATGAAGAAACAATAACAACAAGTGCACTCTCTCATAAGCCTGACACTGTCAGTCAAAAAGTCCCTTTAAAGGGCTTTAAAATGGTTTTAAAAGGGACTTTAAAGAAAGAAAATCATACAAGCCTTTAAGCTTTTGTACAATAAGCATCCCTCTATAACCTAGACTTGTTTTTCTTTCTCTTGCGGTTCTTTTAGGGGCTCTACGGATGTGTCTATCTCTACTTGTTCAGTAGATGAGAGCTGTTTTGTGTTTTCGTCCACCACGGGGGGAGAGAATACTCCATCCTTATAAGTCCAGCCAATTTGTGCTTCACTTGAGGAAATTGCCTCACCATCAAAGCCGTGAACGTATTTTTCCTGAAAACGACGAAACGGTACAATATCCCCCTGAAGAAGGCGCACATCCCGCTTTTATTTGCCAACGACATCGCAAAAGTTCATGTCCTAAAATGTGGTTATAGCCTGCCAAGCGACGCAAATAATCATTCAATTCTCGAACATCTTTCGCACTTAAAAAAATGCTCTCCAGTTCATGCTTCAACAAAGCAGAGCGCAAAGCAACCAAGCAATCTCTTACCATATAAGGGTTCCGTTCCATCATTTTCCGCCTCCAAAATCCATATGAATAACTGTACTTGTCTCATCAATTCTCTCATCCCTCTTGGAATGAGAAACTTTGCAACGAGGCAAAGATTCTACAACTTGGCCCTCCAAAACAGCCTCTGCTTCACTTAAGCGGTGAATACTCAATTCCAATTCAAGCGATAATGCCCAATCAACACACAATTTAAGCTGTTCTCCAATCTCCAAACCGCATTGATAATCGTCATAAAGACCAACAGGCGTATCGGATAATTCCTTATTGCTTATCCGCGTCATGCCAATTCCTCCACGTCACGGTTTTTCCATGCCGCTTTGACATGTTTCAGGCTCACCTCACACCCATCTCCGAGCAATGTCACTATAACCCAAAATCTCAGCAGCACGCAGCCGATGCGCACCAGCAATAAGCGTGTAATTACCCTATTTAGCATTGGGGGTATGGCGCACCGTAATCGGATTCATCAATTCCTCCCGCGCCATCGATTGCGCAAGTGCCTTAGCATGCTCATCATCCACAGGGCGAATGCGCTCCGACACAACAATCACATCAAGAACAAGCTTTTGAAACTGTGCCATCACGCCGCCACCTTTCTCATCTCTTTAAAGAATAAATCCATCGCATGCCCCGCCCATCTTCGATAAGCTTGCGCAAAGACAGGTTCTTCCAAACGCCGGTTAATCACTTGCAAAGCAAGAAAGATAGCAGTCTGCTTTCGTATTTGCATGGCAACAATACGCCGCCGCGGCACCTCAAACTAATAATGCAAGATATGAATCGCAATCTGCCGCGCTAATACCGCATCAAACAAGCCATGTAGAGGGTCAATAATATTACCGGATTGGCAAATGCTTAAATCCACCACTCACTGCCTTAAAAGAACAGGCAAGCATCGCTTCTAACCGTTCAACCTCTGAATAAGGATTGAGGATTTCTCTTTTGGCATCTGGGGTCCATAAATTACAAGCAGCAACCATAACCACCCCCGATAAAAACAATATGACCACCATCTAATCGCCAGAACCAACCCATCCAAACAGCTGTTCTATGATGCAACTCTCTGCAATTTATCTTGCCCATTTCGTATTGATCTTTAGACATTGGTAAACCTTTTTATCTTATGGTATTTAAATTCATGGCAAATGCGCAAAAACGCAAAGCCGTGTAACGAAGTTCAAGCAGCATTACCGCGCAATGCGGAATGCTTTATCGAGTCCGTATTGGTATGTTTTGCTGCTTTAAAAATACGACAGCGACTTTTGGGGTAGCGGTCACTAAACACTTGCTCGATGGGCAAACTGATAAAATCGGCAATAGCGCGTTCGGCTTTCTCGTTAGACCGTGTCCAGATATGTTGAACACTGGATGAGGGTGTTTGATAAGCTTTCGCAAGCTCCGCTAAGGTCATATTACGGCGGCATAGCTCAGCTAAAATATTATGGCGATCCCTTTTTTGTGTGATGGTCATAACTTTCGCTCCTACTTCAAACGGATGCTCCCACATCCGTTTTTTGTGGGGTTAATTGTATAATAAACGCCCTAAATAGCGGGCAGTAACAACAATTAAAACCATTTTACGGGGGTTGTCAGCCCGTAAAATGGTCTTAATGGGTATTTTGTTGGCACGTTTAGAAACAGAACCTAAAACACCATTGGCAAAACGCCTACGTGAAATAAGACGAATGCTCGAAAACAAAGAACACGGTGCTTTTGCCAAATTTCTTAATTTGGCAAAAAAATACGCTTGCAAATTATGAGCTTGGTATAAATGAGCCGCCAGCATCTATCGCAATTGCCTATCACAAAATTTATGGCATAGACTTTTATTGGTTTCTCACTGGAGAAGGCGAAATGTTTAGTGACATGGCAAAAGCGAAAGCAGCTGGTTTTAAACCACAAACTACCCTGCTGGACTCATGAAAAAGCTTGGTCGCATAGCTTATACAACCTATCGCGATGCTAAAATAAAACTCCCCCCTGAAGATATAGCGGAACTCGCGGCGGAACTTTATAAAAAACTGCAAGAGCTTGTTCAAGACATCAACGACACGGAAGAAATAGAGCTTACTTTGCCTCTGCTAAAATTGCATTTAAAGCGTCAAATAGAGGCTGAAAGAGTACATCTAGAAACTACACAAGATTCGGCTTAATGCTACTATAATATAAAAAATGAAAGTGGAAATCTTTTTACATTAAGAAATTGTCACAACATATTGATAAAAAATATTTTTTACTCGATTTTTAGAGATTTCCACACATATATGGAAATCTTTTTTGCTTTTTGGGTTATTTTTAATTGATTTTGGAGTCAATTGAACTTTTGGATTGATTTTTTTCACAGGGTCTTCAAAGGCGGTTTTCTGAGCTTTCACAGACTTTTCAAAATTTTTCAAAGGATTTTCAAAGACCTTTCAAAGCCTTCTCTCATTTTTACCACCAAATTCCGATTTTTACGATTTTTCACTCTTTTTTTGGTTTTTAGGTGTCAAAATACAGTCTTACAAAACGTGCATTTAATGATAAAAAATACACGTAAAAACAACAAATTATCACGCATTCCTAACTAATACAACCTCTTCCAACTTAGTACAAAAATTACTGTCAAACTACACTCATCCACTTTTTAGACTATCTTTAATTTCTGATTTGAGATTTTTTCTTTAATATTCTTTTTCGAATAGATGCGGATTTTCAACAATAAGTTTTTCTCGCGCTTTTTGTAACTGTTTAATGACTTCATCAATTTTGGATGGAGAATAAAAAGATTCTTGGCGATCCAATAAATGTTGTTTCCCCCTCTCCTCATAAAAACACTGCATCTGAGATTGAAGTATCCTAATCTCTTGAAAAAAGAGGCGTCCTGTTTCTTTGAAACCATTATTAAGCGAAAAAAGTTGATCGGAAATTGACACCAAGATTTGTTTTAAAAAGCGCTCATTTTCTTGGCGTTTACGATATTCTAAAATAAGAGCATGACTTATCTCATCCAGTTGTTTTTTTGTGGAATCAATTTGACGCAATAAATTTGGTTTTTCCCCCATATTACCTTCTCTTGCCTTCAAAAGCATAGTATGAATATCTAATAACTGAACTGCGGAATGAGATAAATAATCAACTAATGTAGGTGTATTGGTATAGCGCTTTCGTGCAACCATTATAAACTCACCTAAATGACTGGTTTTTACATTCATCCCGCTATTTATTTCATTTTACAGGGAGATTCTAAAGAAAGTGCTAAAAAATACTGCTCCTCATTCATTTATATTTGAAGAAAAAGCTTTGATCTTTTCGCACTTAATGTCGAGTGAATGGAGATAATAGACGTACAGGTGTATAAAGGATAAGATGCGTTGTTTTTTCTAACACACTGCTACTATCAGCAAGAAGCGCCTGACTAGGTGATAATTCTGTACCCTGCATAATTGTTGAAGCTAAAGAACCTTCTCGAGAAAGAGCCATCAATGTCGGCGAAGACGCAAAAACATTGTGTGCCCCACCATCAATATGAGAAAAATCAAGAACAGCTATACCATTTTTGCGCAACATTTCAATATCTGAACCATCCCCCACACGATGATGTCCACCTGTAAGACGCCCTGAAACAGCAAGAGCTTTATCTGCTCGAGATACCAAAATGGCTGTTGGCTGAGGTAATCTCTTAATATCATTGAGTTGACGCTCAAACACATCAACATCAATATCTGGCGCGGCCATCAACAAACTCGTAATACGGCGAATAGGTTTATACTTTCCCTGTAATGCTAGAGTTCTAAATGCCTCCATTATAACAAAATTCCCCATAGAGTGTGCAATAACAGAAATTTGATTAGCATCTGTTTCACTAATAAGTGTTAAAAGTTCTATGAGTCCATCACGCGCAAAATTGGCACTATCACGGTCGTAAATATAAAGAGGAACTGATCCAGCAGAAGGCCACGAATAGTGTACAGCGACAACATTTAAAGCATAATCATATGTAAATTGAGCTGTACGAAATGTGCCATCTGCAAAATTGTTATTATAACCATGAATAAAAAGGAAAATTTCTCTTTTTCCTTTTGGCTTTTTTGCTAAATCTGCATTTATTTGCTGCTTAAATTGTTCTTTATTATCATATTTTTGCAATGCTACTGCTGCAAAATACTTATCGTGAGTAGGTTTGTACGCGTTTATTTCAACAACACCTTTCACATGTTGTTGAGGAATTCCTACGTCAACCCGATTATAATATACTTTATTTGATCGCTCTATTCCATAAGGTTGAGAATAATTGTTTTGCATCATACGACTTGTTGCAACATACACAGGAACGATAGCCTTCGGAAGAGTCGGTTTTCCTTCAACCTCCCGTTGCACTGCAACCACAGACGCCGTTGCATGTACCCCATGCCAAAGCACAGCACGCGACTCGCTACACGCCGTTAATAAAGAAACGCAAATAAAGAACGCTAAACACTTTACAAATACTGCAATTTTCACTACAACTCCGCTCAACCCTATTGATAGAGATTCAACATTTTAAGCCTCTACAAAGTGGAAAAATAAAATTCCCTCAGCCTGAAATAAATCATTACTGGGAACGTTTTATAAATAATACACATGAAGTGCCCCCTCTACAATGCACAAAACAGCATCCCTCTCAGAATAATATAACCTGCACTCATTTAAGATGGTGCGGGTGATCGGTACCATTTCATAAATATTTTATAATATTTTTTCAATAAGTTAATAAAAATATTAAATAATAAAACCGCCTTTTAAACCACCTGATATATAGAATCTATAACGCTATCAAATAGCATCATCATCTATATATTGCAATTACGAATCAGGAGTTCCTTTCGGAGTATTTTTTTAGCAAAACCAGAGGTCCAAATGGTCTCTACTTCTAAAAAGTCAAAATCTTTAGAGATCTCTTGCACCTGATCACAATCATTCAGACTCAAGACAAATTTGCCTTGGAGATCTTTAAGAATGCACACCATTTTTACAAAATCATCTTCACAAAAATTTCCAGAGCTATAACATTTGTTCTTTTTAAGGTGTGGCGGGTCTAGGTAAAACAAACTGTCTCGAGCATCAAAAAGTTTAACAACATGCTCCCATGACAGATTTAAGATCGTCGTATCAAGAAGCTTTTGCCTTACATGCCTCATTCTTGCCAAACTTGCCAAAAGTTTTTCAGGATCAAACACCGTAGTTTTTTTCTACCAAAACCAAAAGAACTATAATCTTTTTTCCCCATACATGACACAACGTTGAAGAAACAAACCACTCGAATTGCTGGGCTAATTCATCAAAATGATTTTTAACGCACTGAAATAGGTTGGTGATTTCACCATTCAGATCATTAATGACAGAATATTTTTCTGGGCATTTATTGAGAAACAATAACATCAGAACCTAAAAATGGTTTAACATAGGTTTGATGTTCAATGCTGTTTAAAAGGGTACAATTTTACGGCGTAAATAGTGTTTTTCACCCATCCATGTAAAGAGTATTTGTGTAAAACTTTTTTCTTCCATAAACACAATCCATTTCTTCAAGCTTTTAAAAGCCTGATAATTTTTTTCATATTTTAAGAAGAGATTTGGTGCGTCTAACTTTTTGTTATCCACTTTTGGAGGTGTGAGAAGATATTGTCTAGTGCGTCCATAAGGAGACTTTCGATAGCTCTACCATTGTTTTAGCCGCATTGGAGGCTGTTAATGCTGTTTTTGCCTGCTCTAAAGCTGTCTCAGCTGTCGTCTTAGCTTCAGAAGCTACAGTAACTGCACTCGCTGCTGTGCCTGCTGCTTGCGCTATCGTCGTCGTCGCTGCATCCGATAATTCCTTAACATTGTCTGCTATAGTTTTCGCTTCATCTGCTGTTTGTTGGGCTCCATTGGCGCGCGCCATGGCTTTTTCTGCTTCTTGTCTTGCACGCACAACTTGTTCTGCTGTTGCAAAAGCTTCATAAGCATAAAGAGACGCTGTTCCTAACAATTTTGGGACAACGACAACATCCTGTGAAGTCCCCTCTAGCATTTCTTCTTTTGTTGCTACAGGTAGTAAATATTCATGTGTGTGATTTGGTATCCCCATTTCTTTCATCCTCACATCAGTTCAGAGCAATTCATCAAATGAACACTCTTTCAATTCATCAACATCATCCCTCAACCTTTCTAATTGCCTTTCTAAAGCCTCAAATGAACCAGAAAGCTCTGCATTCAAAGACGCCTTCAACAAATCTAAAATCCCATGAAGCGGCGTATGCACAAGGCAACACATTGATTTATAATGATAATTTAGCGTTGTTCATATTGAATGAGAGTCTCGAATATCGTAAGATTCTCTCATTTCAAACCTGTTTATATTGCATCAATCAAAATCACTTGCTGGCACGTCACAAGCGGGGCTGGCGTGTGGGTAAAAACTATAGCAGAAAGGAGTAAAAATGGTTCTTATGAATCGGCTGAATGCAAGATCTGTCGCAACATTAGGAGCTGGCAAATATAACGATGGTGCCGGCTTGCTCCTTCATAAACGAAAGATAGAGGTGCTCAATGGCTTTATCGTTATACCATTCATGGACGCCGTCGCGAAATGGGCTTGGGTGCGTTGCGAAACGTTTCTTTAAAAAAAGCTCGTGAATTGGCAAACCAATGGCGTTCTATTTTGCACGAGGGTCGTGACCTCATTAAAGAACGCAATAAACAAAAGTGTGAGGCAATGCGTAATCTCCATTATTTAAAAGACATTGCTTTAGATGCTTTTGAAAGTCGTAAAGCTGAATTAAAAGATGATGGTAAAGATGGACATTGGTTTTTACCATTACGCCTTCATATTTTGCCCAAATTAGGTTGTCTGCCCGTTTCAGAGATTACCCAAACAAAGATACGCAACACACTTGCTCTCATTTGGCATACAAAAGCTGGAACAGCTCGAACAGCGTTGATGCGTCTTAATCTTTGTCTTAAACATGCTGCTGACTTAGGATTGGATGTTGATTTACAAGCAGTAACAAAAGCACAAGCTCTCTCAGGAAAACAACGCCATAAAGTCACAAACTTACCTGCAATGGATTGGAAAGATGTTCCTGCCTTTTATCAGTTCCTCTGTAAAACACAAAACATAACACATCTGGCATTACGTTTGCTTATTTTGACAGGCGTTCGCACACGTCCTTTGCGTCACATCCATAAAGATCAAGTTGATGGGGGAGGAGTTCCTAACTGACATCCAGCCATACTTAATAAAGCCATGCAGCTCAACAGTTTTAAGATTTTTTTCATTTTCCCCCTCCTTCAATGGGTTTCTTTACGATGAGAAGGCTCGTAAACCTGTTGATATTTTCTGTCACCGCTGTTTAAAACAACGGTGAACAATATTGAGATGGTGTATTGAAGAAACAATCCCGCCATTCCAAGCTAATACAAGGATGGGGGATTGTTGGTCATCACAAACAGAAAAACTTAAGGCTGGCATTCAAGTGCATTTTTATATTTTTGACAATAAGCGCTATTTAAACGCTTCTTCACACTGCGCTGAGGGATGACAGCACCTGGCACACAAATCGGAAGATCTTCGGCATTATAATTTCTACACCGATCTTTCCACTCCCATCCTAATTTACTATGAAAACCTGCTTGGGTTAGGCATGCATAAATAGATGTATTCGCATTTATGCTTAACTCTCTATAATCCATCATATAATCATCATGAGGATTCAGCATTCCACATTCTAATAGTGCTTTTTTAATCTCAATCTTATCTTCTCCTAGCTTCTCTAATACATCCACAGCTTGGTAAGGACCTGGAAAACATCCAGCTATAATAAGCAAAGCCAATCCACTCAATAACTTTAAAGCTGTTTTCATTTTTCCTCTCCTTCAATGATTTTTTACGATAAGATTGCTTATAAGCTTGTTGATGTTTTATATTCCTCTGTCCATACCAATTTGAAACATGTTGAGTGTAGATACAATCGGCCCGCACACTTATGCAAAAGATGAAGAGAACTAAGGATTACTCTTAATCATACCAACATCAAAAAACTATGGTAGACATTCAGGCTTGTTTCTATTTCTTTTACAATGGGGGCTGTTCAAGCGTTTCTTAACACTTCTTTGAGGAATGACAGCACCTGAATGACAAATCGGAAAACGAGCATCAAAAAACTCACACGAACTCAAATATCCGGATTTATATCTAAAACCTGCTTGAACCATGCAAGCTTCAATTAATGCGTTCGCATTGCCGTCTAATTTTCTGTTGTATTCATCATGATAATAAGGTGTTGGCATGCCACATTCTAACAGCGCTTTACCTATATCAATTGTATCTGCACCAGGCTTATCCCATAATTCCCAAGCTGATAAGGGAATCTCAGCTTTATACTGACATCCAACTATACTTAAGAGCGTTATACCACTCAATAGTTTTAAGATTTTCTTCATTTTTCCCCTCCTTCAATGGGTTTCTTTACGATGAGAAGGCTCGTAAGCCTGTTGATATTTTCTGTCACCGCTGTTTAAAACAACGGTGAACAATATTGAGATGATGGATTGAAGAAACAATCCCGCTATTCCAAGCTAATACAAGGATGGGAGATTGTTTTCATCACAAACAGGAAAACTTAAGGATAGCATTCATATTGTTCTGGATGCTTTTTACAAAATGGGCTATTTAAGCGCTTCTTCACACTTCGTTGAGGGATGACAGCACCTGGACGACAAATGGGCAAGTTTTCGGCTTTATGATTTTCACACATAGTCCCTCCCCCAACTTTATCACGAAATCCTGATTGAAGCATACAAGCTTCAATGCTTCCTATTGCATTGTTGCTTAACTTTCTGTTTTCTGGATCCTTATCATAAGGGGTTGGCATACCACACTCTAACAAGGCTTTTCCTATCTCAGTAAAATCTGCACCAGGCTTCTCCCACACACTTAAATACCCTCCAGGAGGCTTATTAAACTGGCACCCAGCTATACTCAATAGAGTTATCGCACTTAATAATTTTAAGGTTTGTTCCATTTTTTCCTCCATGATCTAATTCAAGGTTTTTGTTCTAAATGAGATGTGCCGTAAA
>NZ_JH725127.1:4679-5385 GCF_000278115.1 Bartonella sp. DB5-6 | reverse complement strand
GAATCCGCTTGGGGGAAGATAACAATATAAAGCGGTTCATTTTGATTTTTAGCATGTTGAACCGCATAAACAGCTGCCTCTTCAGGCGGAGTAAAAATGCCATTGAAGGAAACATGAACCTTGCCATCAGAGCCAGCTTGCAAGTGCTTCTTTTCCTCAGCCGTTAAATAGTGAGACCGAGGAAACAATCTCGACATTTCAAGCGAAAGCAAAAAGGGGATTGTTGATCATCACAAACAGCAAAATTTAAGGATAGCATTCATATTGTTCTGGATGCTTTTTACAAAACGGGCTATTTAAGCGCTTCTTGACACTTCGTTGAGGGATGACAGCACCTGGACGACAAATGGGCAAGTTTTCCTCTCTAAAAGTATAACACCACCCCCCCCCTCTTTGATCTTTATAGCGGAATCCTGCTTGGATCATGCAAGCATGAATTGTTGCCCATGCATTATTGCTTAGCTTTTTATTTTCTGGATCGATATCATAAGGGGTTGGCATTCCACATTCTAACAAGGCTTTTCCTATCTCAGTAAAGTCTGCTCCAGGCTTTTCCCACATTCCTAGATATGGTGTAGGAGTTTTATTAAACTGACATCCGGTGATACTTAACAAAGTTACAGCTCCTAATAGCTTTAAAGTTTGTTTCATTTTTTACTCCGTGATTTACTTAAAGGTTTTTGTTCTAAATGAGATGTGCCGTAAA
>NZ_JH725127.1:0-336 GCF_000278115.1 Bartonella sp. DB5-6 | reverse complement strand
ACCAGAAGTTCTGAAATGGCAGAATCCGCTTGGGGGAAGATAACAATATAAAGCGGATTATTTTTATCCTTCGCATGTTGCTCTGCATAAACAGCGGCTTCCTTTGGCGAAGTAAAGATACCATTAAAGGAGACATGCACCTTGCCATCAGAGCCAGCTTGCAAGTGCTTCTTTTCCTCAACCATTAAATAATGTGATTGAAGAAACAATCCCGCTATTCCAAGCAAAAGCAAAAAGGGGATTGTTGATCATCACAAACAGAAAAACTTAAGGCTGGCATTTGCGACTATTTTTATACTGTTTACAAAACGGGCTATTTAAGCGCTTCTTGACACT
>NZ_JH725126.1 GCF_000278115.1 Bartonella sp. DB5-6 | reverse complement strand
TTAATATCTCAACGCAAAGTGAAACGATTAAAGATGGATATGATTATGGGGTAAGGCAGCGTGTTTTAACAGTGGATGTTGAGTGCTACGACACACGAGAAAACGGTGCACGTTTTGTTGACCAACTAGCATGGGAAGTTGAGGAGATTTTTTATGCTAATCCTAATCTTAACAACACGGTTGAGACATGCCACCTACAAAATATTGCTTTTGCCTTTGGCGATAATGGCGCACTAGCGCTCCATGGTGCAATTTTAACCTTTGAGGTCACTTATGTGACGAATATCCCCTCCCCTAATGAAGAAGGCAGTGTAACAGCAAGACTCGTTGAACCTTTCTTAAGTTTTGAACCAGAAACAGGCGTAGGAAACGAGGACAAATACCATAAAATTGAAGGTGGACATGTTAGAGCGGCGCGATAAAGAAATTACAGATTTAAAAAGACGTGTAGCAAATATGGTTGTGGTAGGTAAGATTAGCCATGTCGACCATAAAAACGCACGCTATCGGGTAAAAAGTGGCAATCTTGTTAGTGACTGGATTCCAGACACACAAGCCCGCGCCGGTAAAACATGCTCCTATGAAGGGCGTGATATTGGAGAGCAAGTGATTGTTGTCTCGTCGTCCGGAGATCTATCACAAGGGGTGATTATTGGTTCACTTCATACAGATGCTAATCAAGCAGCCGATAAAGGCAATATTCATAAGACACTTTATCCTGATGGAACCAGCCTTGAATATGATGATGAACAAAACAGCTATGCACTCACTATCAAATCGGGCGGAAAGTTTATCCTCACGATTGCGGATGGCGTGTCACTAAAAGGTGATGGTGGTAAGCTAGAGCTTATCGCACCAGATGGCATAAAGATTGTTTCAGAAAGCGATATAAATTTAAACGCAAAAGGCGGCATCTCTTTGAAGGCTGGTGGTGGCGTTTCACTGAATTCGAATGATAGTCTCTCTCTTCACTCCGGTGATGATGTTTCCATTCATTCAGGTGGGTTAAAGCATAACGGCACCAATATTGGAAACAGCCATGTTCATGGTGGTGTTTTCCCTGGTGGCTCTATGACAGGAGGTCCCAATTGAACAGTGGAATGAACCGTACAACAGGAAAGTCATTGACCGGCATTGATCATTTGCGCCAATCAATCCTTGATATTTTGTCAACGCGGATTGGTTCGCGTGTAATGCGGCGTGATTATGGTTCACGTGTTGCAGAACTGATTGATGCACCAGTGAATAATGCTTTTGCTGTTGCTCTTTATGCTGCTGTTGCTGAGGCGTTAGACAAGTGGGAACCGCGTTTTAAATTGAAAAAAATTGATTTTAAAATGGTTGAGGCTGGAAAAGTTTCCTTATCCTTTGAAGGCATTTATTTGCCATCAGGCAAGCCCATCACCATGGAAGGATTACTAATAAAATGAATGGAATGCTTGCAAAACCAGAAATCATCACAGAAATTTCTTTTGAGGAAATACGCGCTGCTGCTCTTGCCCATTTAAAAGAACTTTTGCCTGAATATACTATTCTCGAAAGTGATCCAGCCGTAAAAGTCATTGAAGCTTTTAGCTATCGAGAGTTGCTTTTAAGACAGCGTATTAACGAAGCGGCACGCAACAACATTCTTGATTTTGCAACTGGTGAATCTCTTGATGCTTTGGGAAATTGGCATGGTCTTGCCCGCATGGATGGTGAAAGTGACGAGAGGTATCGTGAACGCATAAAACTTCATGCCCGTGGTGGCAAAGGTAGCGGGACAGAGCCCTATTACAAGCTTATAGCCTTAACAGCAGATAGTCGTGTTAAGGATGCAATTATTTATCGAAAAGGCAAAGACCCAACCATCTATGTTGCTCTTTTTGGCAATAATGAAGAAGGAACAGCATCCGAAGATCTCTTACAAACAGTCTCACAAGCTCTTAACAAAAAGAATATCATCATGACCAATGATACAATCATTGTGCACGCTGCTGTCAAAAAAGTGGTGGATTTAGAAGCAGATGTTTGGCTGTTACCGGAAACATCGTTAAAAATTCTCACGACAATGGAAGCAAATTTAAGAGCAGCATGGAGACAAGAACAAGCCATTGGTCGTGAATTAAGCTTATCGTGGTGGATTTCGAAACTGATGATCCCCGGTGTTCAGAAAGTGATTGCCGTTGCACCAACCAGAGACAGTGCGGTTTGTGATGAAGAAGTTTTAGCTATTGGAAAAATCACCTTAAACTTCAAAGGGCGTGCGCGCTAATGGTTGGCTCCCTACTCCCCACAAACGCAACAGAATTTGAAAAGCGCCTTGCCGATGCTTGCGATTTTCATCAAGATGTTGACGGTTCTGTTTTGGGGATTTCACGCTCTAAACTGATCACACGCCCTCCCCGTTTCTTACCATGGTTGATTGAAGAATATGGACTTGGAGAGCTTACACCTTATGTTCCCAATCTTTATGATCTCATTGATCAAGGTCTTGCCTGGCAGAGGATACGTGGCTCCCTTGCTGCCATTGAGATGGGGCTTGCATGGCTGGGGGTTACAGCACGCTTTCAACCCGCATGGACGGGGCGTGTTTGGTGGAACTCCTTTCAACTCTACTTTGATCAATTGCCTGAACGGAAAAGCCTTGAAGCCATTGAAGCAATTACCGACCTTTCCAAAAGTTTGCGCTCTGATTTTCGCCGTGGTGTCATGGGTTATGATGTGCAAGCTGTTGAATGCAATATGTCACGCCTTGATGACAGTCTGCTGGAGTATGAGAGCGGTGTAAGCCTCATAGCTGGGAATACTTTGTTTTCCTTTGGACGCACAACAGAGATAGAGCGCGTTCTCACAAGAGAAGAAGGCATACTGATTGGCAATTGGATGGATGGTGGGGATGAGGAATTAAGCTTCGATCAGATCGATTACCCATGGGACATGGCAAACTTTCCGTGGTGTTCGGTCAAAAAACATGAACGCGATATGCTGATGGCAGAGTGGTTTCGCAGCCGCACACTTTATCTCGTGTTAAGAGACACCCAAGATGGCGTGATTGGGTATCGCAGATGCTATGCTGTAGCGCCGGTAGAACAGGCTTTGAATGGTGTTTATAGCCATTGTGGTGGCAGATTCCAGCCCTCCCCGATGGGCACGGCGCTTCTTGTGGCAGCACGCACAGACTTTCGCGACGTTGATGGCAAACAAGCAGCATTTGTTTCTGTTCTCGTTCATGCTTCTCCCAAACAAGATATCCCCTTTGGCAAGCTTTGGTGTGAGCCTGATGAACTGAATGGTGGTGTGGAGATACTCAAAACGCCCATTAATATTCCTTTGCGTGCCGATGTTCGCGAACAATTCAAGATTTTATTGAGGTTTTAACATGAAGCATGAAAGTGGTTTGCCCTTTGCAATTGACAGATCTCGCGGCAAAGAGGAACAACAAAGCGTTGTCTTTTATGGACAACGACCCTTTATTCAAAGTGGTGAACTCAACGAGGTTCAAACCATCATAAGGGGACGCCATAACCGTTTGGGGCGCCTTGTGGCACAAGAAGGAGACCGCGTTGAACGGGCTGATGCTTTTGTCAACAAAGACACGCAAACTGTCACGTTAACAGACGGCAAGATTTATATTGCCGGTGATATCTTTCCAGTTTCAAATGCCGTCTTAGAGAATGTTTCCATGATTGGGCGCTTGGAAATTGGTGTGAAGCTGCAAAAAAAATGGGTGACATATGAGGATGATCCAGAGCTGTTGGGGCAAGTCCCTGGCACCTTGGCAGAAGGAGAGCCTGGTGCCGCACGAGAAACAGCACAGCTTGTTTGGGCACTGAAAGAGGATGCGCAGCAAGGGACTTTCTTTCCGGTTTACATTTTGCAAGATGGTGTTTTGATTGATCAAAAATCACCCTCATTACTTGAACCGGCCATGCAAGCTATTGCTACTTATGACCGTGCCCATGGGCATTATATCGTGAGCGGATGCCGTGTAAGCGCTTTAGGACAAAACAACGGCTGCCAAGTGTTTAGCATTCAAGAAGGAGAAGCCAATATCAATGGTTTTAAACGCAAACGCCTTGCTGCTTTACGCCATGAAGAACCAGAAGATTTTTCGACAAATGTTGTTCCAAGCGAAACCCATATCTTTGCTCCTCAAACAGGGGAAACAAGCTCTCAATCTGACATTCACTCTGCTCCTGCTAACACCATCACCTTCTTGACTGATTTTAATCCGAGTGCCACCATTCATGCCACTCCCGAAGAAACGCATATTTTTTCACCTCAAAAAGGGAAAACGAGCTTTACCTTTAAAACCTATTACGCTCCCATTGCCGATATTCAGTCTCTTTTGTTGACAAAAGAAAAAACCGTTAACGTCACCCGTGGTGCCGTTGCCGCTGGGCGTGATGGTGTTCCTGATAAGAGCATCACTTCTTTTATTAAAGTCGTTCAAGGAAGCAAGGAATTTAAAGAAGGCACAGATTTTAAAAAAACAGGAGACACCATTGATTGGGCACTTGTAGGAGACGAGCCTTTAGTGGGAAGTACCTATAAGGTGACTTATCGCTATCGTGCGCAAGTTACCGCCGATAAAGTAACAGCACAGGAAATTACCGTCTCAGGTGGAGCGCAAGGTGGTGATATTATTGTAAGTTACACTTACAAATTACCGCGTATTGACCGTATAGGACTGAATACAGGGGGCAATGTGGTTTATATCAAAGGCATTGCAGCAGACCAACCCATGGCTCCAACTGTCCCTGATGATGTGTTATCCCTTGCAACGATCACCAACAATTGGCTTGATACTCCTCTTGTGGTCAATGATGGCACGCGTGTTGCCCCCTATGATGAGATGTGGCGCTATTTTCAACGGGTGCTCTCCCTTGACCGGTTGATGCAATTAGAGCGCATTAAAAGCAATGTTGACTCTAAAGAGCCTGTCGCCAAAAAAGGCATGTTTGCCGACCCTTTTCTGGATGACTCTTACAGAGATAAAGGCTTTCAACAAACAGGCGCTGTAGGCAGTGGCATTTTACAGCTCGCCATTGATCCAACATTTTACACTGCTCCTTTAAAAGCGCCTGTCACCCTTGACTGGACAAATGAAGTGATCATTGCGCAAGAATTGACAACGGCTTGCGAAAAAATCAACCCCTATCAAAATTTTGCACCGCTGCCTGGTACAGTAAAACTCACCCCCGCGACAGATTTTTGGCATGAACAGCGCACCGATTGGCTCTCGAGTGTCACCAATCAACTGAATATGGGATGGAACCGTGGGAGAACTATCCGTAACACAGAAGTGCATGATAATCTCATCAATGAGACTCAAAAACAAATCAATTTTTTAAGGCAAATTACTCTTCACTTTAAAATTGAAGGCTTTGGCAAGGGGGAAATCTTGGAAAGTCTTACCTTTGATGGTGTGAATGTTTTGCCAAAAACAAAGCTTATTGCTAACACCAATGGCACTCTTGAGGGCACTTTTAAGATTCCACAAAACATCACCGCTGGCACAAAGAATGTTGTGGCACGCGGCAAAGGTGGAACCATTGCAACGGGGCTTTTTACCGGTCAAGGTGTGATTGATGTGAAAGTTATGCGACACACCACAACGGTGCGTATCTGGACACAATTTGACCCACAAGCGCAGGTCTTTACTCCTGATGAAACACGGCAAATCACAGGTATTGACTTTCATCTTTGCAAAATCGGTAATCAAAACCATGATCTGGTGATTGATTTGGTGACAACCGAAAACGGTTATCCAACAGCTGATATTCAAGCACAAAGCTTTTATTCCATGAAGGGCGCAAAGGCAGGATGGGCAGAGGCACGCTACGATATACCACTCCTTGTCCCCAATGACCGCTTAACAGCTTTTGTACTCAAGACAGATGATAGTAATCATTCCGTCTCCTTGGCAAAGCTTGGAGATTTTGATGCAGAACACCAGAGAGTTGTCTCAAGTCATCCTTATGTAACCGGTCCACGCTTTTCTTCTGTCAATGCACAAAGCTGGACAGCCCATCAAGATGAGGCTCTTGCCTTTCGAGTGCTAGCCGCACGTTATACACAAACAGAAAAAACCATTGATCTTGGCACATTTGATCTTGTTGACTGTTCTGATTTACAAATACGCGCAGCCATTGAATTACCTTCAAGCGATTGCTCTGTCATCTTTGAAATTGAAAGAAACAATGGGACAATTTATCAACTGCTGCCCTTTCAATTGCTAAGCCTTACCGAATATATCAATGAAAAGGTCAAGCTCCGCGCCATTCTCAAAGGGACAGAGAAACTCTCACCCGTCTTGTTTGCGCCTGTTCAATTGATTGCGGGAAAAATCCATAAAACAGCAACCTACATTACGCGGGCTTTTGCCTTTGGGGAAAAGGCAAGGTTAACGAGCTATATCAAAACCTTTTTACTGGGTGGTGCAACCTTTACACTCGAGATGCAGCTGGATGATGGTGCTTTTGTCCCTTTGAAACTCGACGAAACAGAACAGTTATCCGAGCCGCTTTGGATAGAGCAAAAATTCACCAGCAGCAATAAGACAGCCAAACAAGCGCGCTTAAAACTCACACTTACCGGTGGACCAGCAGCGCGGTCAATGGTGTGTGATTTTGGTGCCGGCATATTGTGATGGGAAAACAGAGATGACCAAAACTAAAAAACTCGACATGGAATTACCTAAAGAAGGTCGTTTTATCAGTTCTGAATTCCCAATCTTGCGGGAAAACTTGACCAAAATTGATCAAGCCATAATGGATGTTGAGGAAAAGCTAGACGAAAAAGCGCCTTCAAAACACACGCATAGCATAAGTGATGTCACAGATCTTGAAGCAGCCCTTAAGTCCAAGATGGCAGCCGATAAAACCTTCTCATTTGCTGATTTAAGCGATATCGAGGGCGCTAAGGACGCGGCTAACAATTATGTTCTCTATAAATCAAGCAATAATAATTTTACCTTTGGCAGTGCTATTTCCCTGTTAGGCACACACCAACATAAGAGCGAAGATATTGTTGGCTTGGATGAATTTAGAGCCAAGATTACTCAAGATCTCACAAGCTATGGACGCTTAAAACAAGCCAATGAATGGCAAAATTACAACAAATTTACCAGCAAAGTTACTATGAGTGGTGATTTGGAACTATTGGGCAACGCATCATTGAATCTCATCCATAACGATAGAGTGGTCACCAATCTAAGCACAAGTGGAACCACCTTGAAAGGACCGCTTAAAGTTGATGGTGAAGCTGTTTATACCAAGTCACAAGTAGATAAATTAATAGCTTCATTAGTCAAAAAACCTGTCGAAATTCTTATGACAGAAAGCGGACCTATACCCTTTCCTGAAGGTGTTAGCGATGACACAAATGTAGAAATATGGGCATGGGGTGGTGGTGGTAGTGGGGGGACTGGAGGCTGGTTAAAAAACACTCAGATCGGTCGTATCACATATACCTACTACGGTGGCGGTGGAGGCGGCGGAGGACAATGTGTACGCATTCAAATTAAAGGATCTCAACTTAGAAAATCAAGAAATATTCAAATTGGTCGTGGTGGTAAAAATGGCAGTGGTGGTGCAACGATTATTAAAGATCTTCTCGTCGCCAATGGTGGGAGTGCAGGTTCTCAGGGTAGCGGAGTTACCAAAACAGTAGGAAAAGGAGGAACAGGAGGTCACTCAAGCATTAAAAACTTTATTTTTTCTGGCGGTGATGGTGGAGATGGCGGAAGCTATAACGGTGGAAGCTCTGTTTTTGGTGGTGCTGGTGGCGGCGGCGGTTCTAGTGATGGTAGCGGCGGTTCTGGTGGTGAAAGTGATAAAGGTGGGAAAGGTGGCAGAGGTGGTAAAAACCAAGCTGATGCTGGCGGTGGCGGCGGTGGCTATTTTTCCGGAAAGGATGCGTGGAACTACAACAGCGGTGATGGTGGCGATGGCGCAATCTTATTTAGATTTTTTATATAGGAGAGATTGATGGAATATGCAGTTGTTGAAAATGGTGTGGTAACAAATATTATCATAGCCTCAGAAGATTATGTTCACGGCTTTGATGGTGAGGCAATTTCCTCAAGTGAAGCACAAATTGGCTGGACTTATAAGGACGGAGTGTTTTCTCCCCCCGTGGTGGACGAAAACACAAAACAGCTCTCATCTACTGAAATGGCAGAAACAGACGCACCCGTAGAGCCCATAAAAGGACCAAAAGAGAAACTTGAACAAGCCTAGGTTATAGAGGGATGCTTATTGTACAAAAGCTTAAAGGTTTGTATGGACTTCTATCTTAAAGTTCCTTTTAAAGCTCTTTTAAAGGGCTTTTTTGACTGACAGTGTCAGGCTTATGAGAGAGTGTAGATGATTGTTATGGTCTCTTCATTAATTTGGAGAGCAAAATGACAATAGAATTTAAACTTCGTATTCACTTTATTAAGAATGGCAAGGGATCTAAGTTTTTAGCAATATTTGATCAGACAGCCGTCGATATGGTCGTAAAATCCTTAATGTTAACGTGCAAACTTATTCCCCCCATGAGTTTGTGCTTCTCTTTACGCATGAGGTGGAGAAAAGAAAAACAAGTCTAAGCTATGAGGCTTTCCAATGGAATATTAAACTGTTGATGCAAGTTTTTAATCATGCGCAGTGTTAGTTTTCTTTTACCACTCAAGATTTCATAAACACGATTTAAATGACCAATCGCAGGAACAAGATCTTTAGCACTTAAGTTCATTTGTTCCATTCTAAATTTAATAGCTTCAATTGGATGAGGAGGAGAAATAGGATAGTGTTCCGCTTCATACGCTTCAATTAACAAAACAAGAACCTCCATTTGATCAAATTCTGGAGTATTCTCTTTAGGTTGATTGTCAAACATCGCAGACACAATCTCTAAAGCTTCTTGGTAATCTCTCTGTGTACGAATTGGTTTGATATTCATTTCTTAAGTTCCTTTAGTTCTACAGTATTAGCGTCAATTGCATCATACTGTTTGTGAGTCCCTATAAATTTTATGTAAAGCCAACCTGCTGGATAAAAGATTGAAACAATTAAACGATAGTCATTGCCTCTAATATTAAAAACAACACGATTATTCTTTAATATGCTTGCATTTTTATATTTCTCTTTAATGTCATGAGGAGAATGCCATTGTGCATTTTTAGCTTCATCTATCCATGCTTTTAACGGTTGTTCAGCATCAGGATATCGAGACCAAAAAGTTTGAAGTGTGGAGATTTTAACAATTTTCATAAGTATATCCTGATTTTTATTAGCTATAGTCCCATTTTGGTACCAAGTCAAGATATTTATAAAAAAAAAGCACTTGTTGAAAACAAACCTTTCTCAAGAGTGGTTTTTGCCCCTCATTTTTCCCATTCATCTCATTAGCCAATAGTTTAAAGGAGCATAAAGTATGGCAACAGGTTTTCTACACGGTGTTGAAGTTGTCGAGGTTGACGACGGCACACGCCCCCTTCGCGCAGTTCAATCGGCAGTTATCGGGATTGTTGGCACAGCACCCGATGCCGATGAACAAGCCTTTCCTCTTAACACACCCGTTTTGGTCTCGGGTTCACTTTCACAAGCCGCTAAACTGGATAAAACAGGCAAGCGTCAAGGCACATTGCCCAATGCTCTTGACCTGATTTTCAAACAAGTGGGCGCCATTGTCGTCGTCGTGCGGGTGCAAGAAGGTGACAATGAAAGCGCAACATTGACCAATGTCCTAGGCGGTGTGAACGCAAATGGCGCTTATGAAGGTGTCCATGCGTTGATTGGAGCACAATCTGTTGTGGGACAAACACCACGCATTCTTATTGCGCCAAGCTTTACCCATAAACGCCCTATCAGTCTTAGCAAGATTGATGTGATAAACCAAGGTAGTGGTTATGCCCAAGCAAGCGTTAAAATCGAAGGCGGTGGAGAAGCAGAAGCAATCCTGAAAGATGGAAAAGTAACCTCACTTGTCATTAAGGACACTGGCTTTGAGTATCAAACCGCCCCAAATGTAACGATTGAAGGGGATGGCACTGGTGCAACAGCAAAAGCTGAAATTAGTGCAACCTCTAATCCTGTAGCGGCAGAACTCATTGGCATTGCAGAGCGTCTGCGTGCTATTGTGGTGCTTGATGCACCAAACACAACAGATGAAGCAGCACTTAGCACAGCAAAGGATTTTGATTCAAAGCGCGCTATTCTAGTTGATCCGTTTGTAAAGGTGAATCATGATGGAAAAATCGTAGAACAGCCGGCAAGTGCAGCGGTTGCCGGTGTCATTGCTAAAACTGATTTCGCCAACGGTTTTTGGCATTCTCCTTCAAATAAAGTGATTAATGGCATTGTTGGTATTGCACGCCCAATTGATTTTTCCATTGGTGATAGATCAAGCCGTGCCAACCTTCTCAACGAGCAAAATATCACAACCATCATTCGCGAAAACGGCTATCGTCTTTGGGGCAATCGCACCCTTTCAAGTGATACAAAATTTGCTTTCTTATCGGTAGTGAGAACCGCGGATATGATCAATGACGCCATTTTACGTGGGCATCTATGGGCTGTCGACCGCAATATCAAAAAAACTTACATGAATGACGTGAGTGAAAGCGTCAATGCCTATTTGCGTGATCTAAAAGCGCAAGGTGCCATTCTTGGTGGGCGCTGTACACCAGATCTAGAGCTTAACACAGCAAGCGCTATTGAAAGCGGCAGAGTCTATTTCAATGTGGAATTCACCCCAACAACACCAGCAGAACACATCACTTTCCGTTCACGCATTGTGAATGATTACTTAGAGGAGATCTTTTAATGACCATACCCGTTTTACCAAGAGTTTTGAAATATTTTAACATTTTTGTCGACGGCATTCCCTATCAAGCAAAATGTGAAAGCGTGACACTACCGAATTTGAGTTTGGTCGTTGAAAATTATCGCGGCGGTGGCATGGATAGTGCCATTGAGGTTGATCTTGGACTTGAAACTCTCATCCTCACCATGACCATTTCTGATTGCTCTCCAGAGTTGATGTCCCTGTTGGGACGCTCTGATGTTGACATCTCATTGAGAAGTTCAATGCAAGCCCAAGGCACACCGGCAGAAGGTGTGGTCATTACCATGAGAGGGCTTTGCAAAGGCTTTGAAATGGCAGAATGGCAACCGGGGGGCAAAGCAACATCCACAGCGACCTTCACATTGCAGTATTTCAAATATGTCCAGAAAGATATGGAAATTGTTGAGATAGATGTCCTCAACTTGGTGAGGAAATTCAATGGCGTTAATCAATTAGCAGAACATAAAAACTTTTTAGGAATGTAAGAATGACAGTACAAACAAGCATTACACATAAATTACTGATACCCGTTATTTTTGAAGGAAAAGAGCACACCACAATTACCTTACAGCGTCCCAAAACAAAAGATGTGCAAGCAATCGATAAGAAGGAAGGCATAGAGCAAACAATCGCTATGATCACACGCCTTTCTGAATGGCCACATGAGGCTGTTGGTGAACTCGATATCAATGATTTGGCAAGTATTGGGGAGATTTTGGAGTCTTTTATCAAGCGGCGGGACACCTCGACTGGGAAACCGCCGCAAAACTCATAGCCGATATCGCCATTGTTTTTCATTGGTCCCTTTCAGAGATGATGGAAATGGAACCGCAAGAGTTAATATTCTGGCGAAAACAAGCAGCAGAAAGATATAAGACAAAATGAGTAAAACAACCAAAGTTGCCGATGCAAAGGTAAAATTGTCTCTTGAAGATAAACTCACCGCACCTCTCAAACGTGTACAAGAGCGTTTTCAGAAATTGTCGCATAGCTTGAGTATTCCGCGCTTTTCTGCTGCGGTAAAAAATATGACAGCAAGCCTTCATGGCGTTCAAGGTGCCCTTGGCACAGCAGCAAGTCGTGCTTCAGTTTTTACCGGTGTTTTAGGGCTTGCTGGTGGTGGTCTTGTAGCAAGCTTAACCGCTGTCACCATGAAAACCATGCATTTAGGAGATAGTCTTCACCATGCCTCACGGCATTTAGGCATGAGTGTTGCATCACTTCAATTATGGGGCGATGCAGCGGATAATTCAGGATATTCTGCCGAACTCTTTCAACAATCCTTAGCAACTTTAAATAGACGTTCTGCGCAAGCTTTTGCTGGGCAAAAAAGAGGCATTATGGGCTTTGAAGCGCTTGGTATTTCTGTCAAAAACGCCTCGGGAAAACTGAAATCAAATTCTGTCTTGTTGGAAGAAATTACCGACAAGATGAGTAAGATGAAAAATCAAGCACAAAGACAGCATATTGCTGCTCTGCTTTTTGGTGGTGATGGCAAGGAAATGGCAGCCATGCTTGCGCAAGGCATGGCGCCCATCAAAGAACTCTTTGCAAAGGCAAGGAAAGGAAAATGGCTGATAGGTGCTGATGTTGCACGTTATGCAGCAGATTTAAGTGATAAGCTTGGTGCCTTTAAGAAAAAAATAGGGGGCATTACCAGTTTTATTGGGGCGCGTTTTATGCCCGTCATCAATGATATGATTGACGCTTTTTCAAAATTGATTGATGAAAACCGCAACCTCATTCAAACAACCGTTGCTGGATGGGCAAAAATCTTAAAAAAAGTCTTGAAGGATTTGTTTAATCCTACTTCTGATTTGAGAAGAGGCATTAGTGATCTCACAGAAAGGATTAAAAGCTGGTTCCGCTGGATGGAACCATTGATTGGGGAAATAACCCTCTTTAAGGTGGGTCTTGTGGCACTTGGTTCGTTTATTTTTGGTCCACTCATTGCCGCATTAGCGGCTGCTGGAGCAGCATTTGTCACGCTTGGCTATGCAATCATGACCACACCTATCGGCTGGATACTTGGTGGTATTACGGCACTTGTTGGAGCTGGATATTTGCTCTACAAAAATTGGGATACGGTAGTAAGCTTCATAAGCAACTTGTGGAATTCTTTTGCCAACTTATGCCGTAATATTTTCAGTAACCTCTTTACACTCTTTAAAAACTTTTCACCGCTCTCTTGGATTGCAAAAAAAATCAATGCATTAATTGATTGGCTGTTTGGGGTCAATCTCATGGAAGCAGGAGCCAATCTGATTAACGGGCTTTGGGAGGGGATCAAAAGCCAGTGGCAAGCCCTGTCCGAATGGTTTAGCGGCATGATAAGCACATTAACCAGTTGGATGCCCAATTGGGTGAAAGAAAAGTTAGGCTTTAATGTCTCGATCAACAAAACTTCAACCCAAACGATTAAAACCTTTACCGAGGAAACCAATGCACGGGCAAAAAGAATGGTTGATACAGTAGTGGTTACAAATACCCCGCCTGAAAAACACAAGAGTGGTTTTAATACAAGTGTCGTTGAAACAGGACAAATGCAGGCTACAAATGCAAAAGTGGCTGCCTTTAAAGCTCCAAAGCCCATTACGGTTCATAAACCCGTTGAAGTAGACGCCCGTGTCACCATTACAAATCTCAATATTTCAGTACCAAATGGTCTCAAGGACGAAATCAGAGACGCTGTCAATCAAGCACTTGAACGCTATGCAAAACAGCAACGTTTAGCCATAGCCTCTAGCCTTTCGGATTAAATACCATGATGTTAGCTTTGGGTGTTTTTATTTTTTCCATTGAAACAGCAGCATATCAAACACTCGATATGTCTTATGGCGTTCCATGGGTAGAGCAAGGGCGATTGGGGCGGAAAGCTGCTCTTCAATTGCCAGCTGTTGCAAATGCGGAATTTTCTCTAACTGGTGTGATTTATCCAGATTTTAAAGGTGGTCACAGGCAGATCGAATATTTACGGCAAATGGCACATGAGGGACCTCATATTCTTGTAACAGGTCAAGGCAGGATTTTAGGCAAATTTGTCATTCTTTCTGTGGAGGAAAAACAAAGCGTTTTTCATCATAACGGCACCCCCAAAAAACAAGAATTTACGATAAAATTGAGAGAATATGGGGAAGACCAATGAGTGATCTTTACAGAACCAAAGAGGGCGATATGGTGGATGCCATTTGCTGGAGATATTATGCCAAAGGTCAACAAGCACTTGCTGTTGAACGCGTCTATGCAGCGAATTTTGGGCTTGCAGACTATGGTCCCATTTTAAAAGCAGGTATCACAATTGTTTTGCCTTCTTTGCCTTATCCTAAAGCTACACCAGTAATCAGACTTTGGGGCAGCAAGAAATGAAACCTTTTTGCACGGTTTTGGCAAATGGAGAAGACATTACAAGAACTCTCATGGACTATGTTTTGTCGATTGAAATTACCGATGAAGCAGAAGACAAAAGTGACCGTATCACCATAGAACTTGATGACCGCGCACGTGACAGTGATAATGGCTTTTTAGACATTCCTCTTATCGGAACAGTCATTTCCATAACACTTGGCTATGAAGGCGGCAAAAACCGCGATATGGGAGCCTATTTGATTGATGAAATCTCTGTGAGCAGCCCACCACAAAGCTTAAACGTTACAGGGCGCGCCGCATCAATGAATACATCCTACCGAACACCTAAAAGCCAATCCTATCACCAGCAAACCCTTGGCAGTATTGTTCAAGAGATAGCGCAGCGTAATGGCTATACCCCCAAAGTTGATCCTGCTCTTGCAAAAATTGTTGTGCGTCACATTGATCAAACTGCTGAAAGCGATATGGCTTTTGCCACACGTCTTGCAGGAGAATATGATGCGGTGGCAAAGCCTGTTGATGGCAACCTTGTACTTGCCAAACGGGGGGAAGGCAAAGCCATTACCGGCGAAACACTCCCCATTGTTGTAATCCATGAAAAACATTGTACCTCTTGGGATTTTAAATACAGCGCACGGGATGAAGCAGGTGCGGCAAATGGCTTAGAAACGGATGTGGGGGACGACCAAAAAGCCGCAGCTAATGCACGAGAACCAGAAGAAATGGATGATGATGAAAACTTTATCCATATGGATGACAGTGACAGAGCACCATCACCATCTGAATCGGAAAAAGCAGAAACAACACCTGAGAAAGAAGAAGACAAAGAGAAAAAAGGTGGTGTTATCGCAACCTATTACGATGTACGCAGTGGTGAAAAAAAAGAAGTAAAATCTGGTAACCCGCCGTTTCATGAACTCAAATACACTTATCACAATCAGGCAGAAGCTGTTGCGGCCATTGCCGCTTATCGCAATAAGTCATCACGCGGTAAATCTTCTTTCTCATGTGATATTGGTGGTGATCCCTTTGTGCAAGCAGAAGCAAAGCTTGTTCA
>NZ_JH725125.1:39745-40551 GCF_000278115.1 Bartonella sp. DB5-6 | reverse complement strand
ACTGCGGAAGAACAAGCCCGCATCACTGCTAAGATTGATGCGCAGTTTGCTGATTTTAGAGAGCACACCATTGATATCGCACGTGCTGCGGGGGGTGTTGCCGCTGCCCTTGCTGGCGGTGATGTCAATGCCGGTGCCGATGCCGCAGGGAATGCCGCAGAGAATAACTACCTCAGCAGCGCGCAACAAGCTCAGATGGAGAAAGAGTTAAAGGAGTGTCCTGACCTTTTATGTAAAGCAGAAGTGTCTGCGAAGTGGACTGCGATTAGTACAGGGCAAAATATAAGCTTGGCGGCAGGTTTGGTTGCTGGTGTTCCTGCTGAATTATACGATACGGTTGATGGCTTTGTGCAAATAGCTCGCCATCCCATAGATACTTTAAAAGCGCTCAAAGATTTTGTCACCAGTGGTAAAGTATTCGCGACCCTTGGGCAATCGTATGTGGACCGTATTAATCACTTGATGGCGGAATATGAGCGAGCAGGTGCTAGTGGATCTTTCAATGCTGGTGTTGAATTTGGAAAATTATTGACTGAAGTAGCATCGCTGTTTGTTGGAGGCGCTGGATTAGCCAAGGAAGGTGTAAAGCTTGGTGAAAAGGCTCTGATTCAGTTCATTGCGAGGAGAGATTTTGCCCAATTCGCTTCTAAGAAAAATCTTCTAGAACTTGCAGCTCAAGGAGATCTTGCCAAACTTGCGGCTAGGGAAGAACTGACCAAACTTGCTGCTAAAGAAAAAAAGCTTTGGTTAAAAGAGAAACCCACTAAATTTACCGATAGCAAATTTGGTCAGACAAACAAAGTCTA
>NZ_JH725125.1:38526-39645 GCF_000278115.1 Bartonella sp. DB5-6 | reverse complement strand
CTGACCAAACTTGCTGCTAAAGAAAAAAAGCTTTGGTTAAAAGAGAAACCCACTAAATTTACCGATAGCAAATTTGGTCAGACAAACAAAGTCTACCAGAGAAACGACCTGTTTGATCCTAACCAAATTGTTAGTTGGACAGTAAACAAGAAAAAGGTGTGGGGTACTAATCTTGATAGAATGAAAACAGGAAGAGCACCTATGGGATTTGATGGCAAGCCTGTTGAGTTGCATCACCTAAAGCAAACGCATGAGGGGCCCATAGCAGAAATTAGCAATGAATTTCATAACAAATATACTTCTGTGATTCATGCTCCTTCCAACACACATCAATCACTTATAGAGAGATCAAAGTTTGATCAGTGGAGAGAGGAATATTGGAAGGAACGTGCTCAGGGGTATAGAGAAGAGGCAAACAGTAGTTTAGGAGGAATAATCGATATGAAATGGGGTATCATAGGGATAGATTTTAACGGATGGGGACAGGAGCATCGGCAGTAATGCTCTACGGTTAATTGAAAAGAGAAAAAACAGAGACTTATAAAATAATTTATGGAGAATAATTGATGAAAAACTATACCTTAGATGATGTTGTAGAATTAGTTGATAAATATGATGGTGATATTGTCAATTTTTGTTCTGAAGAAAATGCGGTTGATGATCTCATGATTGAAAAAGCAGAGAAAGCTCTCGGTTTACAATTCACATCTTCCTATAAAGCTTTTTTAAAACATTATAAAGGCGGGGACATTCGTGGTGAGGAAATCTATAGTCTTTATGAGAATCCTATAGGTGTTCCTTTTGATGATATTGTTTTCCAAAACTTAAATGATAGAAAACGTGGTTTTGTGACACCAGAACAGCTTCTCGTTTGTGATGCTGATTTTGGTGAGACTTTTTACTTTGATTATACGCAGTTTCGGGATGGAGAATGCCCACTTTATATCAGGCTTCCATCTGAAGATTGCGAATATTACGCTAGTAATTTTTATGAATTCCTTTGCAAAAGAATTAAAGTACACGCGGGAGAAGAGATACCTGAAGGTGACCAACCGATTGAAAAGACTGAAAAAGCTCCCATTCCGCAACCTATTCCTTTTTACAAGAGTTTTTGGAAAA
>NZ_JH725125.1:36640-37826 GCF_000278115.1 Bartonella sp. DB5-6 | reverse complement strand
ATGGGGGTGGGGCAATTGATAGGGAAAATATGGAGCATTTATAACGCAAATTTTGAGGATCATCTATGAAAACCTATACCTTAGATGATGTTGCACAATTGGTTGATAAGTGAATGATTATGCACACCAAAGATGTAACAGAAATATTAAAAAAGCGTGGCTGGGAGCCTTATCGTGATGAAGTAGGAGATACTTTTGCGCATTATTATCTTCCCGATCGCATTGTAGGCATTAGTTATGATGTTGTAGATTATGGAGAGGATGGGGGAAAGTTTCGGTTATCTGTTAATCTCACCACTGCTGCTTATTGTCTTGGCTGGGAATATGATAATGGCGAAAAATCGCAATATAAAAATACATTAATTTCCGCAAAAGATAACTTTGATATTAAAGCCTCAGATCTTTCTGAAAGCCATATTGAAGAAGCTTTAAATAGGGTAATAGCTTGGGCTCAAGAACAAGATATTGAACAAAAATTACGTGAAGAAGCTGCAGATCATTCTCTTGTCGCAAAGGCTTTGCTTGGTGATGTAGAGACTTTGAAGAGTTCTGAGGCTACATCTCAGTTGTATGTACCAGAATTTTCTGATTACAAAACAATGACGAGGTATGATCGCCTCCTTCTTTTTGCTCAAGCCTATAAAAATGGAGAATTGGACGATATTCTCGCACGCAAAAAGCTCAATCAGCGCTTGGTGAATCTTACTGCAGCAAGCCGCATTCTCAAAACGCAAGGATGGGTTTCTATGGAGCCTGGAAAAATGTGGCTCTCTTTGCCGGATCGTTTTATTAAGTTAGATTTTGGCTTTGTACATCTCTATGATCAGTATAATGTTCATCTCGAAGCTGAAATATCTAATGAAGAGATTTCTTTGGCTTGCTTGTATATTCATTTTTGTGGACAACGTAATCTTGTACGACCTACGGATATTTATCGATCTTTTAATACTATTGGAGGAGGGGGGATTAGTGAGTTTGATAAAGGGATTGATATTCGTGTAGAGACATTAAATGAGCAAGAGTTAACAAAAATCTCTGAGCGGATAATACAATGGGCACGTGCCAAAGATTTACAAGCATCAATAGAAAGCAAAACGCTTATCCAAAAATATAGCTATTATCCAGCTGTGATTTGGCATTTGGCTTGTTTAGCATTGACAGGTCAAATTGATGTCCTAAAATCCTA
>NZ_JH725125.1:0-35035 GCF_000278115.1 Bartonella sp. DB5-6 | reverse complement strand
AAAACGCTTATCCAAAAATATAGCTATTATCCAGCTGTGATTTGGCATTTGGCTTGTTTAGCATTGACAGGTCAAATTGATGTCCTAAAATCCTATCAAGATTCTATCGCAGAGGATAAGATTCCTGAGCATTTGCAAAATCTTGATGAAGAACTGGAGGGGTATGTTAATCACGCCGTTCAATTTGCTGAAGAGCATCTGAAAATCCTTAATGAGCGAAAAGCCATAAATGATCGTCTTAGTTTGCAAGATTTGTCTTTTCTTAATACAGTTTCGGAAGATTTAAAAAGGATGGGGTGGGCAGTTTATCGAGATAAAAACTACGAGCGCAATGCTTATTTTATAAGCAAAGACCGTATCATTAATGTAGTGTACAGCCTTGATAAAAAAGGAAAAACGCCGATTGTTGCATTCAAGACTTCGCTTTCAACACTTGGCTTTTCTACTGCTCATCGTGATATGTTTCCTAGATTGCCCCAATATATAGCTCTCAAAGAGGCAGAAGAAGTTTATACGTTTTCTGGTGCTGAATTGGACGAGGGCAAACTGAGAGAGATCTGTGCGGATATTCTTGAGTGGGCAGATCGGCAAAATACCAGCCAAATCATCTATGATTATGCTGCTTTGTCAACGGATAGTGAATCTTTCCCCGCAGAATGTCACCTTATAGCACTTATTTTGACTGGTAATGTCAAAAAGCTCAAATTTTATAAAGAGAGTTTTCAAAGAAAAAATCGTCTAGGCTTTGTAGGCACTATCACAAAATATGATATTGACAATGCTCTTACTCTTGCACGGGGTTATCGAGCGGGTTTTCCAAAAAATGCTCCGATTTTGTCCCTTGATCTCCAAACAACATCTATTGCTTCCAAAACTGTTGCTGTTGAGGCGATAGAGGAGGTAGATGAACCGGATGATAAAGATGCTCCTTTGACTATGGAAAGTGCCACAGCTCTTTTAAAAAGTTTAGGCTGGTCGACTAAAAAAATCGATGGGGATGATTATATAGCAAGCTATCAATTGGCTGATCGTGAAGTAGATATTCTTTATAACGATAAAATTGCTAAAGATTGCCCGCAATTTGATAGCGCCTTTTTGATTAGCACGGGCATTCTTTCCATCGCTTGTAAATTCATTGATCCTACCAACATGCAAGATTTCTCAGATTTAGAACTTAATTTTGAAGCAAAGGGATTGGAAATCTTTGAACCAGAAGTCACTGCGGATCGCTTAAAGCAAGCGCTTGATGATGCGCTAGAATGGGCAGTCAAAGAGATTGATCTTTCTGAAAGACTTCGCTGTGATTATGGCGCTGCTCCTTGGCAACAGGATGCAAAGTCCAAAACAGATAATAAGGATTATGCTTTGCCTCATATTGGCGTTCTTGCTTTGTTGGGCGATGTTGAGACCTTACAATCTTATCAGAAAAGCTTTACGGCAGGTGATCATCTAGGTTTTGACGAGAGCATCAGCCAAACCCACCTAGAACGTGCATTAGCTTTAGCCAAAAAAGCAGCGAAAACCAAGCAACTGAGCTACGCTTTGATTGAACAGGTGGCAAAAGATTTTGGTAATCACTCAGAGCTTTCTAGCGAGGAATAACCTCCTTCTTGGAAGGAGAGTTTGTTAAGTTTATTTAAAACAAAGAATACATTGATTATTTTGAAAAAATCGAAGGGGCTTATGAATCATGAAATTGATAAAGAAAAAAATTATGGGAGCAGCTCAGCCTGTGGACTTTAAAGGTAAAAAAGTTTATCAGGAAGATGAGCTGTTTGAGCCTGAAACAGTTTCTTCTTGGAAAGAAAAAGGACAGATAGTAACAGGTACAAATGTGGAAAGAATGGTATCAGGAAGAGCTCCTATTGGAGTCGATTGTAGGCCTATTATGTTATATCCTATGACACAAGAAGGTCCTATGGCTGAGGTTCTCTACTCATTTTATCAAGACAAGAGTTTTGTTGCTCCTATGAAGCCAAAGACAAATTTTATCAGAAAAGTTATTTGTTGGATTTCAAAAAAAATTTCTAAGTAGGAAAAAAAGAAAAAGTAATTATTGCAAATATTGAAATAATGCCACTAAAAGGTGCTCTCTAAGCTTTAATGATCATCCCCTTTAATTCCATCATATATTGTAAATGCGAGATGATTTTACAGAGACAGATGAGAAAAGAGCTCCTTCAAGAACATATCTCTTATGATTTTATCAATCTCATTCCAATTCTATTGGCTATAGTAGAGAAATATTGATCAGTAGAAACACTCATTATGAGTAAAAACACACTGTGACTTATGGAGAAAAATTTATGAAAAATTATACTTTATTAGATGTTGCACAATATGTTGATATGCATAGTCATGTTATTAATTTTGGTACTCAAGATAATGCACCTGATGATGTACGGATTAAAACAGCTGAGAACACTCTC
Organism: Bartonella sp. DB5-6; assembly: GCF_000278115.1. Lineage (GTDB taxonomy): Bacteria > Pseudomonadota > Alphaproteobacteria > Rhizobiales > Rhizobiaceae > Bartonella > Bartonella refiksaydamii. The sequence goes on along the minus strand of NZ_JH725125.1, from coordinate 32,606 downwards.
GATTTACAATTTACCTCTTCCTATAAGGGGTGTGGAATTTCCTCTATGGAAAACGACATACACTGGCACCATAAAGTTCTAAAAGATGAGAAATATAATATTGCTTTCAATGAAATTCAGACAAAAATTTAATTATTGGGAGGATGCGTGTGAATATTCTTCATCAAGAAACACAAACTGCCGTGAAATTTTCAAACCTCGAAATTTTGATAAGACTCTTACAAAAGTAGTGCAATTTGATAAAGACATTGTTGTTTTAACAGCTGATTCACGAATATCTGAGAAAATTGACTAATTCGCAAAGCTCTATCCAGAGCATATTGTAGAAGTTGGAGTTGCCGAACAAAATTTGATAGGTATTGCGGCGGATCTTGCCTCGTGTGGAAAAAAATTGTGGTTTCACAGGCTTGTTTTTTGACAACGTGTGCACTTGAACAAATAAAGGTAGATGTCGCTTATTGCGAAAATTCTGTCCGATTGATTGGTATTAGTGCTGGTATTAGCTATGGACCACTCGTGGCAACACATCATGTCATTTCCGATTTTGCTTCACTTCGTGCTATTCCTAACATGCGCATCATTGCTCCTGCGGATATAAAGAAACAGAGGCTGCAATTCTCCGCCTGTTTATATACGTTTAGGAAAGCACGCAGTTCCAAATATTCACAAAGATTCTTCAAAAATAGATATCAATAAAGCTTCTGTTATAAAAAAGGGAAAAGATATTCTCTTGCTTGCCACTAGTGAGACTGTTCAAATTGGTCGCGATGCTGCTGAAAACTCCAAAAATATGAAGTTATATCAACAGTTGTAAGTGTATCAATAATTAGGACTTTAGATGATGTATCTGTGCTAGAACTATCCAAATCTCATAGATTTGTTGTTATCTGTGAAGAGCATAGCACGAATGGAAGGCTTGGAGATGCAATTGCAAGATTATTCATGAAACATAGCATTGCATATAAATTTGTATCGCTAGGAATACCGGATAAGCCAATTTGTAATGAAAGCCAATTGGATGTTTTAGAAAATTATGGTATAAACCGAGACGGTATCACAAAAGCTGTATTGGCAATGAAATAATATATTACAAACATTAAACCACATCGGAATGTATTCATTAGCTAAAAACAGCATAAATTATCAAGGATGCGAAAAGAAAACAAGGACATATAAGCACGTTCAATCGTACTTTTCCTCCTTACAATGAAACAAGGTTTTCTTTTTCCAACGATGGTACAGTGAATTTTTATTACTCAAAAGCACCTTTATTGGCTAAACTATCGCGTGTAATCTCTTTAATCGCATGCGCACCAGTCAATGTCATAGCTACGCGCATTTCATTTGCAAAAAGATCAAGGAGATGAATGACACCTTTTTCACCCGCGGCTGCAAGTGCATAAACAAAAGCGCGGCCAATCATAACGGCATCCGCACCTTGTGCTATCATGCGTACAACATCAAGACCAGAACGAACACCAGAATCCACTAAAATGGACAAATCACCTTTTACAGCATCTGCAATTGCTGGCAAAGCTCGTGCAGTTGACAAGACGCCATCAAGTTGACGTCCACCATGATTAGAAACAACGAGACCATCCGCACCAAATCGCACTGCTTCACGTGCGTCTTCTGGATCCAGTATACCTTTCAAAATCATTTTTCCCTTCCAAAAATCCCGAATCCATTGCAGGTCAGACCAACCAATAGATGGATCAAAATTTTCACCAAGCCAACCAACATAATCATCTAATGCAATTTTCTTTTTGAGATAAGTGGAAACATTGCCAAGATCATGTGGACGTCCTATAATACCGACATTCCAAGCCCAATGTGGATGGGTAAAAGCTTGTAAAATCCGGCGTAACCCCGCATAAGGCCCTGACATTCCTGAATGTGCATCACGATAACGCGCACCAGGAACCGGCATATCAACTGTAAAAACTAATGTGCGCACACCAGATGCCCAAGCCCTCTCTAATGCATCACGCATAAAGCCACGATCTTTAAGAACATAAAGTTGAAACCAAAATGCACTTCCAACCGCTTCTTGCACTTCTGCGATGGGGCAAACTGAAACCGAGGATAGTGTAAAAGGAATGCCTTTTGCAACAGCTGCACGTGCGGTTTGTACCTCACCACGCCGTGCATACATGCCTGTTAATCCAACAGGTGCAAGTATAATTGGCAAATCAAGTGTTTGATCAAAAAGCTTGGTTGAAAGATCAACTTCACCAACTTCTCTCAAAATCCTTTGACGTAAGGCAAGTGCTTGAAGATCTGTATTATTACGCCGCAACGTTTCTTCAGCATAAGCTCCACCATCGATATAGTGAAAAAGAAAAGGGGGAAGACGATGTTTTGCTGCTTTGCGATAATCAAGAGTTGAGGAAATAATCATGAATAGTACCATTTTTTTGAATAAAAAGCGAAAATACCCTAAAACTAATCAACCCCAACCCGCACATGTCTATGAGGCATCTCAATAAAACACGCCTTTCGATAAAGGTAGGCAACAAAGATTGCAACTCAAAAAAATGAATAGATGAAAACAACGCCTTTATTTCCCTTTTTTAATTTAGAATCTCATAGTATCTACAATCAGTGGTATATACAGACATACGTTGTTAATTATTTATCTCAAGAACTGAAACGCTACCCTCTGTATAACCAAGAGTTCTCAAAGAGATATCGCTTCAATTACTTATTGCAATTTTAAAGAAATTCCCCCAAAATGCCTCGCACTATAGCCTATAAAAGTATATAGTCACCCATCGAGTATAGACCACCCCATAAAGACAAAAAAGCTGTTAATAGAACTAAAAATCAAGTCATTGAATATAATGTAACCAAAACTTAGCTAAGTTTCCTTTTCATCAAAATTTATCAAAATGTGCGTTCATAATTTACATAGGGCATTTAAACTCTGAATGTTAGTACGTACTAACAAAAAACTCTCTTATTTGGTTAAGTAATTTTCTAGTCATATTACATCAACTAATCATATACAAAGGACGTAATTTAATAAAATCAATATGTGCTCTCAACGAATACACTTTCCAAGTGTACTTTATTGAAATCCATATTTTCAAACTCATTTAAAATGCTTAGATAACTTTAATTCCTGCGCTTGGTAATGTGAGCCAGAATCACGTCCATAAAGTGCTAACGGTCGGTTAAGCATGTTTTCGTAGATTAAACGGCCAATAATTTGGCCATGCTCCAAAATAAATGGAATTTCACGGCTGCGCACTTCTAAAACCGCTTTCGCTCCTTTCCCACCTGCTTCCATATGCCCAAATCCTGGGTCAAAAAAACCTGCATAATGCACCCTAAACTCACCAACCAAGGGATCAAAGGGGGTCATTTCAGCGGCATAAAGCGGCGGAACATGGACAGCCTCTCGCGAGACTAAAATATAAAACTCATCAGGATCAAGAATCAGTTCCCTTTGACCACGGTCAAAAAGAGGTTCCCAAAAATCTAGGACTTGAGCAACAGCGCGTTTATCAATATCAATAACACTTGTATGGCGTTTAGCGCGATAGCCAACAAGCCCGTTTTTGTCTCCCTTCAAACTAATGGAAAGTCCAATACCATCTTCGCTAATATTGGGTAGATCATCCGATATCAGTGTTTCATCTCTATGCAAAGCATGCAGCTCAATTTCATTTAAATAACTGTATCCTTTGCGAAATCGAAGCTGAGATAAACGTGAACCAGTACGTACCAAAATTGGAAATGTCCGTGGACTAATTTCAAGATAAAGTGGACCATAATAACCTGCACAAATTTTGTCAAATTCCTGAGCATTATCAGTAATCACACGCGTAAAAATATCTAATCGTCCCGTAGAACTTTTAGGATTGGCAACTGCTGATAAGTTTTCCGGTAAAGCTAAATTTTCCAAAAGAGGAACAATATAAACACAACCTGTTTCCAAGACTGCCCCATGTCGCAAATCAAATTCGTGCAACTTTAACCGTTCGAGTTTATCTAAAACTTTTACATCAAGCCCCGGCATAAAGGAAGCCCGTACACGATAAGCTTTGTCTCCTAAACGAAGATCAAGACTTGCCGGTTGTATTTGGGTTGCATCAAATGGCCAAAGAGCTTTGAGAACGTCATTATCAATCAAAGCTTGTATATCATTATCTGCAAGAATACCTCTTATACGCGCCATACGTTTTGCTTTCCATTTCTACCTCATTTCTTTTTGGCTCAGAAGATTGATTGGTGCAAGCTATTTTAAGGTGATAAAAACTACTCCTCTCTAATTTTTCCAATCAATTTTCTATTTTTTCTATTATAGTTAATCATAGAATGCCACAAATAATGAAACAGCACTTGTACAACATTATTTGAAAGTAAATAAGAAGAATATCTCATACATACTCCCATTCTTGAATGTTACACAAATAATGTTATCATAATTTAAAACTCTTATAAAATCCGCAGGAATCTTGTTATAATTTATGATGATCATACGCCATCTCAGCGAAAATATTATTAATCAAATTGCTGCCGGCGAAGTTATTGAACGTCCGGCGAATGTTGTCAAAGAGCTTGTTGAAAATGCTATTGACGCTGGAGCAACTCGAATTGAAATTGTTACAGCAAACGGTGGGAAAAATTTTATAAAGGTGAGTGATAATGGTTGTGGTATTCCGGCAGACCAGTTAACTTTAGCCGTTTCTCGTCATTGTACCTCGAAAATTACCAATGACGTGCACAATATTTGCTTCTTAGGGTTTAGAGGAGAAGCCTTGCCCTCTATTGGTTCTGTTGCTAAACTTAAATTAACTTCACGAACGCAAGATGCTGATAGTGCTAGTGAAATTATTGTTAAAGCAGGAAAAATTGTTGGACCAAAACCGGCGGCTGCAAATCTTGGAACGATCGTTGAAGTTCGTGATCTCTTCTTTGTCACTCCAGCACGGCTAAAATTTATGAAAACTGATCGGGCTGAAACGAATGCCATTACCGATATGATTAAACGAATTGCTATTGCATTTCCGCATATCCGCTTTTCTCTTTCAGGATCAGACAGAACTTCTATGGAATTACCTGCTACGGAAAAGAGCACCAAAGGGCAATTACAACGTATTACACAAATTATGGGTAAAGAATTTGCTCCCAACAGTATCGCACTTAATGCTGAACGCGAATCAGTCCGTTTGACAGGGTTTACTTGTTTGCCATCCTTCAACCGTAGTAATAGCCTTCATCAATTTGCTTATGTTAATGGGCGCCCAGTGCGTGATAAATTCCTCTGGGGTGCGATTCGAGGAGCTTATGCTGATGTCATGACGCGGGATCGTTATCCTGTCTCCATTCTTTTTATTGATCTACCACCCGCTGATGTAGATGTTAACGTGCATCCAACTAAAGCTGATGTAAGGTTTCGTGATTCAGGGTTAATTCGCGGTTTAATCGTTGGAGCAATTCGTGAAGCGTTACATCAAACAGGTGTTCGTTCTACTTCAACGTGTTCTGAAGCAATGTTGGCTGCATTTCAGACGCAACAGCTATTGGGAAACTTTAAGAGTACTCAACAGACTCCTTCTTACAGCTCACACTCTCACCATTTTGCATCCGCATCAATGATTCATAAACCATTGGATATTACCAGCTCTTTTGGTTTAAAAGAGGATGCTATTCCTCTTATGGAAGGCTTAGATACACCAAGTGGTGATGTCTACATTCCAAACACTATAGCTTCACCAGAAGAATTATCTTATCCCCTAGGGGCTGCTAGAGCACAAATCCATAAAAACTACATTATTGCTCAAACCCAAGATAGTTTGGTTATTGTCGATCAGCATGCTGCTCACGAACGATTGGTTTATGAAGCACTCAAGAATGCGCTTTATTCCAAACCGCTTCCTTCACAATTGCTCCTTATTCCTGAAATTGTAGAACTCTCTGAAGAAGATGCAACATGTCTCTTAACGCATAAAGATGCTTTGCAGAAATTTGGTTTAGGCATAGAGCCATTTGGACCTGGTGCAATTGTTGTGCGTGAAACACCCTCCATGTTAGGAGAGATCAACGTACAAGCCCTCATTAAGGATCTTGCAGATGAAGCTGCAGAATATGATACGACAGACAATTTAAAAGCAGCCCTTGATTATGTTGCAGCAACAATGGCTTGTCATGGCTCAATACGGTCAGGGCGCTTTTTACGTCCCGAGGAAATGAATGCACTGTTACGACAAATAGAAGCAACACCCAATACAGGAACGTGTAATCACGGTCGTCCTACTTATATTGAACTCAAATTGGCTGATATAGAGAGACTTTTTGGTAGAAAATAAGTTACCACTCATTGTTTTAGAAAAAATATTTTTTTAATTTACTCTCGACTTTATAAGGTATTTTATGGCACTTTACTCGAATTCTCTCTCATACAAACAAGAAGGGATTATGAAGAATGTTTTCTAGTAATGAACGCGAAGCAAAAATTCATTATTCCAATAATGGGTATAAAATTATAGAATATGGAACTTACACTATCTGTGCCGTTAGCGGGCAAAAAATCCCGATAGACGATTTAAAATATTGGAATCATCACCGCCAAGAAGCATATGCTAGTTGTGAGATTTCTTATCATCGCGAACTTGAATGCAATCCATATCTCAGTCAATTGTTAAAAGCACAAAAATAATTGATTAGAAACAATAAAGCCGGAGGGCTATTTTCAAAATTACATCTTAAAGTGAATATTTCCGTTCTCTAAAACGCGTTACGACCTTTTCAAGGAGTGTACGGCAGAAATCTTCTTGAGCAAAATTAACTTTAACGTCAAAAATAACAAGATTTTTTAAGTCTTTTTGCACACTCCTTGACTGTATACGTGCATAATCCTTAGCTGTCGTAGCTAGCCATAAATTTTGCATTTTAGCCCTTTGTGCGAGATTTTTTAAATCTGTATCAGTAAAAAAATAGTGATCTGGATAAGAGTAAGCTTGCACAACATGACCAGAGAGCTCTTTAATTGATTGAAAAAATTTGTCTGGATTACCAATACCTGCAAATGCCAAAAATGGCTTTCCTGCAACTTTATCAGATGCTAATGATTTAAGGTGAGCGTGATGTACAGGTTTTCCAGTATAAGTGACAAGAGAAGCAATTTTATCACGCGCATTCCAGTCACCAATCAATAAAACACTATCCATCAAAGAAAGCTGTGTTTTTAACGGTACACGCAAAGGTCCTGCTGGGAAAACAGCCCCATTCCCAAAACCACGCATCGTATCTACAACAAGCAATGAATAATCCATATAAAGACTGCGGCTTTGAAATCCGTCATCCATTAAAATCAAATCGCATCCTTTTTGCTTGAGCCTGTGTGCTGCCGCATAACGATCGGGTGATATAGCAACAAAAGTATGCTGTGCAAGTAAAAGTGCTTCATCTCCAACATCACGTGCATTGTCATGTTTTTCATTTACAAGATGCACCCCTTTAATCCTTCCACCATAACCACGTGAGACAACACCAGGTATGAAACCAAGCTCTTTAGCCATTTGGGCAAAAGCAATGACAACAGGAGTTTTACCCGCACCACCACATGTAAAATTGCCAATACACAAAACTGGAAGATTGATAACAGGAGACTGTCTTGTCATACGACAGTGTGAAAAATAACCATACCCCCAAGAAACTGGCGTTAACAAAAAACGCAAGAAGCTTTTGTATTTCCACCAAAAATGAGGTGTGCTAAATCTCATGTTTGCTCCGATACTGACTTAAACCTGTTTGTATTACAAGAGGTTGTAAAAATGGATCAAGAATTTTTAGTGTGCGCTCAAGCGCACCTGCCATACTTGTTGCTACTTCATAGGCTTTATCAACCATTTCTTGTCGCAATACTTCATTTGTTAAAAGCTTATATACTTGAATAGAAAGCTGTTTTGTATCTTGAATCATATATGCTGCATCACGCGTTAAAAATTGTTCAAACATCTCTTGAAAATTTGAGATATTAGGTCCTGTCAAAATAGCGGAACCAAGCAAAGCCAATTCCAATGGATTGTGTCCACCGTCTCCACATAACGACTTCCCAATGAAAGAAACTTTCGATAAGCGAAGGAAAAGTCCCATTTCTCCAATCGTATCGCCCCACAAAATGTCCGTATTTACATCTGGAACAGCATTATCGCTTCTACGAATAAAACGTAAACTCTTACTGTTACATTTTCTGATAAGATCTCCTAAACGTTCAGGATGACGGGGGACAATGATTGTCAATAAATCTGGCAAATAATTTTTAAGAATCCTATGTACCTCAAAAGCGATTTCCTCTTCTCCTTCATGAGTTGAAATAGCTGCCCAAACTGGGCGATTGCCAATAGCACTACGATAATACTTAAGTAATTCTTGATCTTCAACTGGCAAAACATCAGCCTTGAGATTACCAGAAAGCGCAACAGATTTTACTCCAAGAGCATGGTAATAAGCTACATCTCGTTCGTTTTGACCAATAGCTAAGTCAATATGCTTAAAAATATATCTTGCAAAAACACGTCGTTTTTGCCAAGCTTTAAAAGAACGCTCAGACATATGGGCATTAATCAAAATTTGTGGAATGCGCATTTTGGCAAGTTCTTTAATACGTAAAGGCCAAATTTCCGATTCACAAATCAATACTAAATCAGGCTTCCAATGACTAATAAAACGGTGTACTGCCAAATCTAAATCCAACGGAGCATATTGGTGAATTAACCGATTACCAAACAGCTTTTTCACAAGAGAAGAAGATGTTACAGTGCAGGTTGTCAATAATATATTGATTTTCGATGATAAAATATAATTAATAAGCGGGACAAGAGCAAGTGTCTCTCCAACACTAGCTGCATGTAACCAAATTAATGGGCTTTGAGGACGTGCTTTATGGCTTTTACCCAAACGCTCTTTTTGGCGACTCCGCTCTTCTTTTCCACGTAAAGCACGAATAAACAAATAAAAAGGTACAATAGGACGGAAGCAAAAACCAACCATTCGATAGATTAAAAGAGCTGTACATGCCTTTAGTTCCATCATTAAAACCACCTCATTCACCTATTTTGAGACGTTTGTGAGCTTTTTTATTAAACGATTTATCATTCTTGTTCATGATATCGATTTTTCTTTGAGCGAATAGCAAAATACTCCTCGTATTTTAGGCAACAAAACGCGCTTTATTCATGAGAATGATTTAAAAATCAGAATCACAATTTTATATCATGTTTTTTCAAGAATCTTTTTTCATGAAAGTGCATGTACACAAAGTAGATAGAACAGGTAAATAATTTGGCTAATAAAATAATCTCTTTTCTAATTTTGGGTGTTTGATATCCACAATTATAGTACCTTTTGTTAGGTTTAAGAGCATTTTTGGCGTTAAGAAGTTCTCATATCCATACTTGTGAACATAAGGTTTTTGGCTTTGTCTCTTTAAATCATAAACGAATTTAAGCCCTTATTTTTTTGCAAATGGTGTATTTATTTCTGAATGCCTCCCCCAAATATAGCAATAACTTTTTTTACTTTAAGAATGAAAAAAGGGTGCCATACTATGCTGTGCATGCAAAAAAAGTGATTAAGAAATAAATTATAAACGCTCTGTATTTTCATAACATTATCTAAACTTTTCAATTGCAGATTTGTCCAATAAACAAAATGTATACACTCCCCTCACATAAAAAATTATACAAGCTGTATGTTTATCAGTGAATATTGGCCATTTTGCCAAAAGCATTTTAAAACACACTACTCCTTTTTCTGAATTTTTTCACTCATCTTAAGTATAATCTAAAAAATTCAATTTTTTTCATTCGCATCACTCAAGAAAATAATGATCAGATATTTAAATTTTATTGCGTATCGCCCATTTCAGTGTCAAGAAGGCGATGCAAGTCTACGATGTAATAACGTTGTAATGCATTATCTACACTTTTTTGTGCTTTTGCTTGCCATGCTTCTTGAGCTGATTGATAATCTGGAAAGATACCAACCACATCTAAATCATTAATATTCTTAAACTGATTGCTATCAAGATTTTTTAATTCCCCACCAAATACAAGATGCAAATATTGCTTTTTTTCATTTATTTCAGTCATATGTGCCTCCATATCATTAAGAAATTTTAGCTTGTTTTTTATGTGATTAAACTAACTTTGCTTGACGAACAACATCTATCATATTTTGACAGCAATTATTTTTACCAGCAATTAAAAGCCCGTATTGATAAGGTTCAATTCCGTAAGATATAACAGGTGCATCAAACGGTAGAAAAGATCCTCCGCATTCTTGTAAAATAAGATCCGCAGCAGCAATATCCCATGCATGGCAATCCGGACGAATTAATACAATATCAATTTTGTCTTGAGCAACAAGAACAATACGATACGCAAGAGAGGGAATGTAGTGATAAAAACTGATTTGATTACGAAAATCTTCCGGTAATTTTTGAATTAGCGCTTTATCAAGTGAGGCTTTATATTTTCTATTGATCTGAGATGCTAAAAGAGGAAGCGCTATACCATTTAATGTTGCTCCCCCACCTTTAACAGCTGCATAAACGTCTCCTTGAGCTGGACATTGCACGACACCTACGATAGGACGCCCATTTTCAATAATAGCAACCGAAATACACCAATAGGTACTGCCAGAAAGAAAACCACGCGTTCCATCAATAGGATCAACCACAAAGTAACGTTCATAAACTCCTTGTTCTCGATCATCTTTTGTTTCTTCTGAAATCCATCCATAATTCGGGCGCTCTCTAAGAAGCTTTTCCTTCAAAAAATGATCAACCGCAAAATCTGCCTCACTGACTGGTGAATTACCTTCTTTAATCCAAACGTCCAATGCACATCCAAAATACTTCATTGCTAAACCTCCTGCTTCTCGACAAGCATCAAGCAAAAGTTTTAAATCAGAAGAATGGTGCGTTTTATTTTCCTGCAAGTGTCATCCCTTCAATTAATAAAGTTGGAGATGCTGTACCATAACGCCGGTCAATATCGTTCGCAGGTATTAAATGCGCCAACATATGGAGCAGATCAGAACCTAGTGTTACTTCGCTTACAGGGTAAGCAATTTCGCCATTTTCAATCCAAAAACCAGAAGCACCACGGCTGTACTGACCCGTAACAAAATCAATGCCATGCCCGAATAATTCTGTAACATAAAAACCATTTTGCAAATCTTTTATCATATCGCGAGGTGATACTAAACCTGGTTCAATAGCAAAATTGGTACTTGCTGGCTGGACCAATGATGCCGAGCGTACGCCATGACCATTGGTTTGAAAGCCTAATTCACGCGCTGAAGACGATGAAAGAAGCCAGTTTTTTAAAATACCATTTTCAATAATATTCAATGTTTGTCCCTCTACACCCTCTCCATCGAAAGGACGGGAAGCATTCCCACGCAATCGTAAAGGTTGGTCTGTCACATTAACATTCGGTTTCATTACCGCTTTTCCTAAGAAATTTTGTAAAAGACTTGTTTTGCGAGCTACAGATGCTCCATTCACCATAGATGCGATATGTCCAGCAATTCCGCGAGCTGTACGTGGATCAAAAATAACATCCACAACCCCTGTGGCAGCACGAACTGCTCCCAAACGTCGAACTGCTCCAACACCTGCATTCCTTCCTACAATTTCTGCCGCTTCCAAATCAGAAAAATGTAAGGCAGTTGTATAATCATAATCACGTTCCATTGTTGTATCCTCACCAGCAAGTGCACTGCAAGAACGTGAAAAACCACTGGAATGATAAGCTCCACAAAAACCATCGCTTGTCACCAAAACAAATCCACTATGACCATAAGATGTAGCGGCTCCACCAGAATTGCTCACTCCTTTAATATCAAGGGCTGCTGCTTCTATTTTTAAAGCATCTTCTGTGAGAAAACGACTGTTGGGAACAAAATCATCAAAAAGATCAAGATCTTTAGGATGTTTAACCAGATACTCTTTATCTGCTAAACCTTCAAATAAACTGTCAGGAGAAGCTTTTGCCATCGCAACGGCACGTTCTGCCAGTTTGTGTGGACAAGCTGCTAAATTAGCAGAAACACTTGCTACTTTCTTTCCAACAAAAACCCTTAATGTAAAATCATTGCTTTCTGAAGATTCTGTTGCTTCGACTTTTCCAAAACGAACCGATACACTGGTAGAATGCGTACGAACAACAACAGCATCAGCAGCATCTGCCCCAGAACGCTTTGCCGCTTCAACTAACGAAGTGGCTTTATCAATCTGGTTTTTGTCAGTCATCATAGACTCCCTCAAATATTCATTGTTTACCTAGATAAGTAATTTGGCAAATTTATAAAAAATGTAACTTTTATATGATTATCAATAAAAATTACGCATCATTCATGCACTTTTTTCTTTCAATAAATCAAATAATTTTTCTTTTTAAGTTCTTTTCGAAAAGACACAATATATTGTAAAGTTTCTTTGTCTTCAACTTTCTCAATTCGTTGCTTTTATATTTGTAAGCCAAGCATACATTGATAATCAAACCAATAACAGATTAGGAATAATGCTTGGCTTTAAATTCAAATCCTCGCGTGCTCCAATAACCGTAACATAACTTAAACCACACGTTTTTTATTCATGAGTGTGCAACAAATTTTGATGATTTCTCCTATAGCATTCTTTAATTTTCAACCAAGTATAAGCAAATACTTTCTCTGTATGGGAAACTTCTTTGCTTTTAGGAGCTCTCTTAATAATAGACACAATAATCTTTTGAAGAAAACAAACCATAAACAGAGTAAAAGATATCTTATTCGTTATGATTTTTCTGATATTAGCAGCCATAAATTTCTTTAATCCCGCTTTATAAAATCTTTAGTGCAGTATTGATTCCGTACGATGATTTTATCAGATTTAAATGAGTAATTAGAAAACGTTCTGCGGATAGTTGAATTGTAAAATACCAACTGCTCAAAGAGCTCATTCTAATGTAAGCGATAACTCCTACACCATCTGTTCTGAAAAAACATCAATTTTTTTGTGAATGAGTATAGCTAGAGAGTGGTTTTATTTTCAGTAAGAGCATGGTGGCTCATTTCAATCATTGCATCACGAAGATGCAACTTAATTTTTGATCCAATAATCATCCCAAATAAGGGAGAAAGTATGCCAGACATAGTTACTGTATGACGAATTTTATTGTGCGAAGAACCAGATTTTGTTGAACTAATATACTCATGATCAAAAATCATGCGCGTAAAAGGAAGTTTAGCATAATTAGAAAAACAAACGTTTTTTATAACCTTATCAAGTGTAAAGATCACTTTTGGTCCTTTTTTAGGTTTCATTTGTCCTACAGTTCCTGTTTTGAAAGCACCAAGAAGTTCTACCCACTCAAGTTCGTTGTCCCAACAAGGCCAAGTTGCCGCGTCTTCCCACATAGCCCAAATTTGCTCAGCACTTGCCTCTGTATTAATTTCTTCGCTGTGTGTCCATTTAAACATGAGGCCCTTCTCTTTATAAATCATTTACGTTTAAACGCACAAAAGGATAATGTCAAAGTTGTCATTTAAATACAGTAACGGTAATAAAATCAAATATATACATAAGTTATTTTTTCATCTATTTTAAACCATGCTTTAATCAACTGGAGACATTCAAGTTTTTTTAGACATTTGATCAGAAATAAAAAAAGTAACAAAAACAGTTGAATAATTAACTATCACGAACTCCCATAGCTTTGCGAATTCAGGTTGCATCGTAAGCTGTGATTTCAAAGAAATCTCGTTGTGCTAACATCCCCCAATAAAGGTTAATTAAAAATTCAAAACTTTGAACCTCTTTTAAAATAACAGAGTGTGCTTGTTTATTAAAAATAACATCTTTTCAGAAAGGTACAAAATTAGGTGCTTGCTCTACTTGATAAATGTGATCATCTTTAAATATACACTGAAGCTTTATTGTTTGAAGAACCTGCCCAGTGCCTATTTCTCTCCGTGGTCAGCAAATGAAAGCTTCATCTCCCTTAGATGTTTTTCGAAGTGGACCAGCTTTACCATGACAATCTTGAAGAAAGCTAAATTCTGCTACAAGGCGTGCGTGGGCTCGAGAAATTACGGCTATCCAATGTTTTATTTTTATTCACTTTGCACTAAGCAATATTTTCTACACTAATAAAATCTCTCTATTTTAAGTTATTCAATGATGAAGATGGATATGCTGCACCGCTGAAAATAGAGACGTAAACAGAGTATTAAATCTGTCAATTACTGATGAGCCCTTAATAATACATGGTAAAAAGAAATTTAATAAAAAAATCATAAAATTTATAATAGAAAGTGATCCTATCAATGAGAAAAGATCCTATAAACAGTTATTGAGTGAAAAGCAGACTTCGAGCTTATTAAAACCTCTTAAATAAATTATTTTTTAGTACATTGGTTTCTAAAAGAGATATATTTCATTGCTGCTTATCATCTAGCTCACAGTATAATATAATTGCTATATCTTTAAAACATAAGATATAGGAGGCTCGATGTGAGAATCAAAAATACACGAGGGAATAATTTTATTGAATGTGGTCGTAAGCCGTTGATGAAAAGATAAAATTTTTAGATTTTTTACTTCGTAACTTACACTAAGGAACTACTACAACCTATATGCGCGGGCAATTTGATGATATTACGCATAAAATCATGTAAGTAAGTCTAAATAACAACCTTCAAAATCTCTGTTGAAATAGTTTTTGAGAGATTACATCATAATTAAACAAGATTTGTTATTCCTTCATAATAAGGTGGATCTGCTAACAGTTTTATATGATACACAACAAGATTCAATTTTGTATCAAAAAATATTTAATCAAATAGTGGCTAAAGAGGTAAGTTTAAAATACTAAAGATGAACAACTTATTACTTATGTTTGATTTTTAAAGGTTAAAAGGGACCGTATGCCGGCAGAGCGGGCTTTATTAGCAAGGATCAAACTATATAAAGAAGCGCAAGGACTTATTGATGTCTATAGCTTTTTATGATTCAATAAAAAATTAAGTATTAAAGAAAAAATTTCAAATCAGAAATTAAAGGTGGACCAAAAAAGGTGGACGAGCAATGCCTGAAAAGGTGGACGAGAGGGGACGTTAAGTGAGGGCGATTCATCGGTTATCAGCATCATTCGTAAAGTCGTCTTTGCAGGGTAAATATTGTGACGGGGCAGGGCTATGGTTAAATGTTCGAAAAGACAATACACGTTCTTGGTTTTTTCGCTATACGCACCACCATAAGCGTCGTGAAATGGGACTTGGTCCTGTTACAAAACTCTCTTTAAAAGAGGCGCGCGAACTTGCTAGACATTATAGTGATATTCTCAAAGAAGGCAATGATCCTATTGTCTTTCGAGAACAAACTATTTTAAAACAGCAAAGCAATATCTTCCAAGAAATTGCAAAAGTGGCTTTTGAAAGCAAAAAAGCAGAGTTAAAGAATGAAGGCAAAAACGGCCGCTGGTTTTCTCCACTCCAGTTGCACGTTATTCCACACATAGGCAAATTACCTATAGAAAAATTAACAGCCAATATCATTCGCAATGTTCTCGCACCTCTTTGGCATGAAAAAGCAGACACAGCGCGAAAAGCACTTAACCGTATCAATATTTGCTTGAAATATGCTGCGGCTCTTGGTTTAAATGTTGATTTACAGGCTTGTATGAAAGCACGCGCTCTTTTAGGAAAACCACCTGCTACATCAATAAATATTCCTGCTATGCCATGGCAAGAAGTGCCGGTTTTTTATCAAAACTTAAAGGATGATATCCTTTCAAACTTAGCCCTGAAGTTACTCATTTTGACGGGAGCACGGTCATATCCATTGCGCTATTTTCGCCTTGAACAAATTGACAAAAATATATGGATGATACCAAAAGAAAACATGAAAGGTATTGTAGGGAAAGTTTCAGACTTTCGCGTGCCACTAAGTGATGAAGCTTTGAGAGTTATTGAAAAAAACTCTCCCCTTTGAAAAGGATGGTTTTCTCTTTTCTGGTCTTAAAGGCAAACCGATTTCAGATGCTACCATGGCAAAATATATGACACTTTGCGGTTTGACTTATCGTCCCCATGGTTTTCGTTCAAGCTTACGTGACTGGATAGCAGAGACAACGTCAACACCATTTGAAATTGCAGAATCTATTCTTGCGCATACAGTCGGGAATTCAGTGATAAAAGCCTACATGCGGACGGATTTTTTAGAACAGCGCCGTATCCTCTTAGAACAATGGGCGTCTTTTATATCAGGAGAGGCTTGATAATATGTCTATTGTCGAGTCAGGTATCTAAGAAATACTTAAGCGATTAGCGGATAGATGACGATATAATCTCTCTTTCCCCGCTTTTAAAGCGGGGAGGGGATAAAGCTTTCAGTTTTTGGTTAGCCACTATTTTAAATGGGTGAAGATATTGTCTATCGCATCAAAAAAATTAAACCTTTAATGTAGAAATAAATGCTTCATTCCTTAATTTTGCATCCTCCAATAAATCACACCACTCTATTATTTCAACGGAGCCTCGGAAATCACCTTGTAGAGGATTAGTTCTCCCTCGCCCATTAGCTGTTTTTTGCCATGTAGACGTTTGCGTTTTAAGTTCACCTTCTATATCAGCAATAATATAACAATAAAAAACACACTGCTCTGAAATCTTTATTTTCTTATTATCAAATGTTTTTATACGCTGTCCTTTAAGTTTATTGAGGTATTTGTTTATTTGATTCATGGGGGAGTAACCCGCTTTATATTTTTTCTGACCTAGTCTTTTAAACTCCACTAACATTAGCCTGTCCAAATCTGTATCAAGACGACCTTCAAGTCCTAGGGCATATAATTGATCATAACATAATAAATCAGCACGATCTTCTTCTGTACTATTCTTCACGATTTTTTTGATAGGCACGTCCGAAGCGAAGTATTTTGTAAATGTTAATCGTTCATCAATAATCCATAAATCATGCGTTAAATTTTCCTGAAATTCAGGATCATCTCCCCGAACACGCATTGGACAAATAAGCTTATGCAATGTTTTCTCTAGATGCGGTACTTCTTTACCATCAACATTTTTCTTAAATTCTATTATTAATTCTCCTAAAATATCAAGTATAACTTTACGACGTATAACATACTCTGCTAACTGTCTTGTTTCTTCATCTTTAACTTCTTTTGCAAGTTCAGAAACTTTTTGGGAAAAACTATTTGTATTGGCATTTCCCTCAGTAATTTCACGGTATATTTCTTCAATTCTCTTATTTTTCTTCTTTTCATTCCTAAGCTTATGAATAGCCAGTGTCTTAACAAAGTCTTCTGTATCCTTTGCAGATTTAGGAAGTTTTTTTAATAAGCTTTCATAACTGTCAAAGTGATAGGAAGGATGGGTTTTACAAAACTTTTTTAATTCGTCTAAACGTGCTCTTTCATATTCCTCATTTTTTGGAGCAAGAACGCTTTCTGTAATGTTGTTAGCGACGGTACGTAAAATATTTTTCAATATGCTATCTTTAAAAGAAAAATGCGTTCTTTCTTGATTAACCCTATCATCTAAATACTGACCACTTATGCAACCATGATACACCAGTCCTTGATTTCCAAATTTTCCAAAACCAATAAGGTTATCTACGCTTTCAGTCATAACAGTTCGATCATGTGCGAAAAGATGCAGATAGTGGTTTTTTCCTTTAAAGTTACAGTTAGCATCCGCCATACAAATAAAATTACGAATTTTTAATAAACCAAACTCTGCGGTTTCAAGTGTGATGTCTCCCCTATTGTCTACTAAATATTTTTTAACTTTCTGCGCTAAATCAACAGATATCTGATCATCACAAAAAGTTATTTTAGGAAGTTGTTCTAAAATTAAATCTAAAAAAAATGTGCTCCAATATGATCGATAATTGCTTCAGTTTTGCGTGGAAAATATTTTTGGTACGCTACATCTCTTAAACCGGTAAAAATAATTTCTGTTCCGGTTACTTCTTGATTAATAAGAGGTATTTTTGAATGATCAAGAATCTGATTTTCCTCTTCCAAACAAAATGTAAAGCTTCTCTGGTAAAGCTGATCTTCTTCAAGGAATATACTTTTAACTCGTATTTTCTTAAAGGCATCCAACCATAGCAGCCGCCCAACTCCTTTTCCTCCTTTTTCTAATTTAAAATTAGTATCTACAGTGCGAAAAGCTTGAAAGTGCTCATCATCCAATCCTACACCATTGTCTTTAACTATAATTTCAAGTGTTTCATTTTTATCTATATCTTTGATTTCTATATCTATGTTACCCGCGCTTTTGTAATCTTCTTGCTTAGAATCTTCAAGCGCGTGAATAGCGTTGCTTACCGCTTCAAAAACAGGCTGCAAAGCTTCCATTTCAGTGGACGGTTTAGGAAAACGACAAACTCTTCCAACAAGATTCTCTTTCATAGAAAACTTTTCAGTTTTATTCTTTTCTTGTTTTTGAACTGCGACGTTTTCCATAATTATTCCCACCTTTTTAGCCGATAATATTACGAAATATACCTATTAAACGCACGTATATTAGCAATTTGTTATTATTATAGAACAAATTTTTAATTCTTTGAGAACCACCATTTTAAATGTGCAAAAACATTCTCTCTTGTAGCCATGAGGCGTGCAAAATTAAGAAACCATTTGCTAAAGAATTTCGCGTGTCTCAGAGTATGTTTAGAGTCGGATATTTGGTTTTTGTGTAAAAATATTTCCTACAGCATCTATAAGACGTGAAAAATCAAGCGCTAATAAGAGTATAATGAGTACAATCCATTTTGTATAACGCGACATCACTTTTACACTGTCTTCAATGTCTTCACAATTGACAAACTGAAACAAAGTCATCCACAAATCATATAAAAAATCGATACTGCTATTCATTGCACACCTCCAAAGATTTGTTCTCTCAAACATGCCAATCCTTTTGGTGTAATTTTTGTTGAAGGCAGCACCTCATCTGTTCCATCCGGTCTTTGAATGGTGATAGCAGGACAATCCATAAGACCAAACAACCCATCAGAGCGCTTTAAGCCTTCAAGTGCTTGTGCTTTGGGTGTTAACTCGGCAATTACATGATCCTTCTGCTCGATTTGATTTTGTAGATGATTCAAAACACCAAGCAATTCCTCGGGTTTGGAGTAGTCAACTTGTGGGGTTGCTACTTGTTTCAAAAGCTGTTCACATTTGATAAAGTATTGACGTGCTTCTCTACCTTTCTTATTGTTCTCAAGCATAGAAAGCTCTTTTGCTACACTTAAGGTGAGGTGATAATCTTTACGATTGTGACCACCCCTGCCTTTGCTTCCCAAAATAGGGAAGCAAACAAAGTCTTGATTTTCTACCAAATTATATTTGTTGATACGTTCGGTAATCCAGTCCGCAAATTTTTTACCTACTTCTAAAAAACTATGCAATTCACGTGCATTTACTGTTTGAACAGTTTCCTGTCCAACAGTTTGTTCCGATATCGGAATAAGAGTGTTCATGTGAACTCCTATCGATTAGAGGTTTCTTATTGACATTCCAGAAGAATGCCGGGTGCTAAGAAACACGGTCGATAGTCCGTCGTTACGCTTTCCCCATAAAGAGTATTGTATAGCGTAACTACACCCGACAAACCTATTATATGCATGTAGCATATAATGAGTCAAAGTCTTTAATGTGCGGAGAAGAGATGGTGTCGGCAATCTATCCGCTATCGATTTAAGGTGTTTCTTAGGCACCTGATTCGAAAATACCCATTACTATAGAATTGTCAAGTAACAAAAATTACTTTTTGCTAAGAAAACGTTTCACATACTGTACAGTGTACAGTCAATTTGAAAATTCTGTCGCTAGCGATAGTTTGCGCTAGCCTGCCCCGCAACAGACCCAACCTGCTGGGAAGTACCTTTTGCATTGATTTTATTGAATTTTTTCTGAAAAACACCAAAGCACAAGTGATAATCTGCTTTTAAAATTAAAACCGCGGTGTATAGCACGTAGGCATAGTTTAAAAACATTATTTAGCTTTCTTGTTAGCAGCGTATTCATGACGAGCAAGTTGGTACTGTATGTTGGCAATTAATCTTTCATTGGCTTCTTTTACAATAGCACTTGCAATTTCTGGTTTGGACATCACTCCAGCAATTGATGGTCCCTCTTGTTTTGCAATAGGGAATTGATCTCCATCCGCTCTTTGAAACACATTGTTTCCCATCTTTAATGTAACACGCTTAGGAAATTTTCCCCCGCAAATAAAAGCATGGGGTAAGATTTCTTTTTTCCCCAACATTTTGTAGGTTACACCCTGTTTTGTTTCTTGTGCTTGAAAAAATTTAAGAGGTATCGGTGTTCCAGAACCAATGATATCTGTCTCAAGAAACTTTGCTGTAGCTTTTCCTTTAATATAAACGCCTTTTTTGACACGCTTTGGTTTGGCAGATGTAACATCGGCAATTTGTTTTTCTGCAAAGCGTTCTACTTGTTTTGCTGCGGTGTTTACAGCATTACGCAAAGCCCAATTAAGGCGTGGTGCTTGAAGACTGGTGAAGGTATCCTTCACCTGTTGAAGATACCATTTTTGGTGGATGATTAACTTCAACTTCTAAGCCTTTTTTGGGGTAGGTGTTGATGACTTAGAAACTTTAGATTCTTTTGGTTTTTCGAGTGGAATTTCCTCGGCTGCTGGTTCAGATGATGTTTGTACGGCTTCTTTTTCTATCTGCTTAATCTGTTCAACTGCCTTTTCAGGTTTTGTTGTTGTTTTAACGTCAACAAAAAGTTTTGCCGCATTGGCGCGTTTGAGACGTGCGTAGACTTGATTGGAAACTTCAACAAATGGAATATTTGCTGTCGATGGTTCAAAACGAATAGTTCTTTTATTGTCGCCAACCACACACATTGGCTTAGTGATGACAGCTTTCATAGTCACTCCTTTTGAGGCATAATTGAGGCATAATTAATGACATCACCTGTCAATTAATGATTTTTGCTATTTGAAAAATAGATTAGCCAGAATTAGCAAGAAAACAGGGCTTTCTAGCCACGTTTCAAGTTCACATTTTACTGAATTTTTAGGGGATGTTTTGAAATTTAGACACAATAAGACTAGCGCCGTATTGTCATTAAATACGACTTTTCACATACTGTCAACAGAAAAAATCATGATCTTGTGTTTTTTTTATTTTTTTACCTAAATATGGCATTTTAAAAGATGTCCTTTAGCACAACACTTATGTTGTATTGAAACATTTTAGATGTTTATTATTATAATGAATAGCCAAGAATTGAAAAGATATCTTATAAAGCATGGTTGTACTTTCACCTCAGGGAAAGATGGTCATTTGCTTGTAAAGCGTGGTTCTAAAAAATCTGTTTTACCTATGCATGGTACGCGAAAAGAATTAGGAACAGGATTAGTCCAGAAGATTCTTAAAGATCTTGACCTAAAATAAGCCTGAATATGGAGGTGTAAATGAAATATGCAATCAAATTTATCAAAGATGACAATGATACTCTTCTTGTTGTCTCCAAAGACTTTCAGGAATTTATTACCTACGGTAACGACGAAAAAGAAGCTTTGGAACACGCTAAAAACGCACTTTTAACAGTTATTATAGGGCGTTTTCAAGATCGTGAACCTATTCCCTTTGGACATCGTGATATTTCCTATCCTTTTGTTGAAGTATCTTCATTGGTGACTTTAAAAATTGCAATACATAACGCTATGATTGAAAAAAACTTACGCAAAGCTGATCTCGTACGTCTTTTAAAACTTCATCCAATACAAATTGACCGATTGTTGGATTTAAACCACTCAAGCAAATTAGATGCCTTAGAGTCTACTCTCATTGCTCTTGGAAAAGAGGTTGCCATTAATATCCAAGATGCCGCTTGAAAACTACCGGTTTTGCGTAAAATGCTTATGAAGCGCATTAAGAACAATACGCAATGAAAGCACAAGATGTGGTAGTGATTGATCTTCTATAACAAGATACTGTAATGCGGCATGAAGGTTATATTGACGGTGTAAACACTGCGCTTCTTAAACAACACCTTTTACAGCTACAAGATGTTCTGTTGCTATCTGTACCCATTTCTCTCTTGCTCTGTTATCAGAAGTTGTAGGCATTTCATCATAAATAGCGCTAGGCAAGGCTTTTGCACATAGGTAATTATTTTTCACTTCAAGGTATTTTTGTGCCGCATCATATTGGTCTTGATTAAGTTCGCCTTGCAAATAAAGCCACCCGATATAGGTACCGGAAAGCGGATTTTTAGCCTCTTCTATGGTCAAACCAAAGCGTTTGGCACGCATTTCAATTGCCAATTTACCATGGGTTCATGCGGTGTTTTTGCTCTTGAGATGCGTCCATTTGGTTCTCTGATACATCCTTTAATCCGAGGACGACCACGTTTTGCACGTTTTTTTCTTTTTGTCATATTTTTTTCAATCAGAATGGTATGCTATCATTATTAATGGGTGCACTATGATCAGCAGCCCCTGAAGCGATAGCATAATTTTGAGAAGTAATAGGTGAAGGGGTAGGGGATGCCGATTGCTCTTTTTTGGCATCAAGCAAATACAACTCGCCTTTAAATTGTGGTAAGACAATCTCTGTTGAGTAACGGTCATGCCCATTTTTATCTTGCCATTTACGTGTCTGTAATTTTCCTTCTATGTAAACTTTTGAACCTTTGTTTAGATATTGAAGTGCAATTTTTGCCAAATGTGGATTAAAAATCACAACGGAATGCCATTCTGTTTTCTCTACTTTTTGATTGTTTTTTTATCTGTATAGCTTTCAGACGTTGCTATACTAAAATTGACTATCTCGGCACCAGAAGTCATTGTTTTGCTTTCGGGATTAGCACCAAGGCGCCCGATTAACGTCACTTTATTTAGCATATTTGTAGCCCCATTAGATTAGCGATTTATACATGCAAAATCTTAGCATAATTTGCATATTTTTTAATTATTTCAGTAAATTAATAACAGTTTTTTAATGTATTACATTATAATATTATTTGACAAATTATTCATCAAAAAACCATGTCACACAAATGGCACGGCTTTCTTATTTCTGCTTTTAACTTTTCAATAAATATCCTTTCATTAAGAGTCTGTATCAAACTTTTTTGTTCGATTTATTGTTGGTTATCGAACCTTTTTGTGCGATATTCATTTTATGAAGAAAGGGGGAGGCTAAATGAAACGAAAAGCACTGCTTAGAGAATTACGTAAAGAAGCCAAAAAAAGAAGCATTCATTACAGTGAAGCTCCTGATGCAGGCAAAGGGTCACATTATTTGGTAACTTTTGGAGACAAGACAACCGTTATAAAATCTGGTGAATTGACCCCACTTTACGTGAAAATAATAAAAAAGTAGTTGGGGGCATGAGTTACTCTCTCAAAGACTTTTAATTTTTTGTTTCAAAAGCATTTCGATCATAGCGAGGAGACCTAAACATGGAATACACTTATCAAGCAAAACTAGAATCTGATCCAGATGGTGGTTTTATTGTAACCTTTCCAGATGTACCAGAAGCAATCACAGCTGGAGAAAATAGAGCTGAGGCATTAGAGAATGCTGTTGAAGCTTTAGGGTTAGCATTACGGAGCTATCCTATGCGTGGTTTGCCTTTACCAATGCCACAACAGTATAAAGACCTTGTAGAGGTTACGGTAGATGCGTGGAATGCTCTTAAACTTGCAGTGGTAGAAGCCTTTAATGAAGCGAATATTACAAAAACAGAATTGGCTCATCGTTTGGGTAAGAAAGAAACAGAAGCAAGACGCATTCTTGATCCAAACTATCCAACCAAACTTCAGACACTGGAGCAAGCACTGAGTGTTCTTGGCAAGCAGGTGGTCATCACAATTAAAGACGCGGCTTAACTACCTCCCCATTTTTAAAACGGGGAGGGGTTATGTTTCTAAAGCTAAGCAGCTTTTACAACAGATTTTGCTAAAACTTATTTGGCTTCTTCAATGAGTGTTTTATACTGCTTGCTTTCTTCTACCAACGTAAAGGCTTTAACAAGATGCATGTGGAGAGGTCCATAAATGTAAACAGCCTTTTTAGTTGGAGACATTTTATCCCAATCTTCTGGGAAATCAAAACGTGTATCACGGTCATAATCAACAGATTGGCTTTTTAGTTTTTTTCACATTCAATAAAGTAACGACGTGTCTACCGTCCTTTTTCATTGCGTTCAACCATGGAAAGCTCTTTCGCCATGTCTAAAGTGAGATGGTATTCTATTGCTGTAGCAGCTCTAGATTTTGCGCTTCTCAATTTTGAGAACCGCAAATCCTGTGTTTTTATGAAGTCTTTACCTTCTTCAAATGTATATTGATTAATACGATCTGTAATCCAAGTAGCGAAACGTTTTCCTATTTTCATGAATGCGTGTAGCTTACGCGCATTGACCGTTTGCACAATTTCTTGTTCAATAATTTTTTCTGATATTTTAATAAGAGTGTTCATTGTGAGCTCCTATCGATTAGAGGTTTTTTGTTGACATCCAAAGAGAGTGCCTAGCGCTAGAAAACACGGTCGATAGTCTGTCGCTATGTTTTTCCCAAAAGGGTATTTATGGCATAGCTACACCCGACAGAACTACTATATGCCACGCGCATATAATGAGTCAAAATTTTTAAATTTGCAGAGAAAAGATTGTGTCGTAATCTATCCGCTACCGATTTGAGGTGTTTTCTAGGCACCTAGTATCGAAGATATACATTACAGCAAGCGGCTTTCAATAATTTTTTATCTCTCTCTGTTGATCTCGTCTATAAGAGGCTCATAATTCAGAACGCTTTTCGGAACAGAAAAAGTGTTATATATAAAAAAACATAATAAAGTCAAGAGGTTATATGCAATCATTTTCTATGAAACCCCTTTGGAATCCACATTTTTATGCATGATTCATTTGACCATTTTTTATATAAGATTGCCATGTATGAATAGACCATAAAAAGCAAATCATGATGTAAATATTATAACGCATGTGTACATTCAAATGAAATGAAAAGCAGCTATCATTCATAACAGTTCATAAGTTTTATGGTACGTTTTTATCACTCACAAATCGCATTGTTAAAAACGCAATCGTTTGGAATTGTCGATAACATAAATTGTATAGGTTTAAAGATTGGATTGTTAATCACATGATAAAAACAAAATTAACAGTTTTCCAAATAGGGAAGCGCAAAATTTATATCTGTTATCACAACATCAGATCACCATCTTAAGAGGGGGATCGTTTAAAGCTGATATAAAGCTTATAGGTTTTAATTCATTAAAGACCGTAAAAGGTTTAAAAAGACAATATCGATTTTATAGGTTTTTCTAAAAATTTAGAAAACGGTAAGCAGGTAGTATAGATACAGTATCAACATAATGGATATAAAGCTATAGTTAACAGCAGCTTTTTAAATAAGCAGGTAAAATGTAAAATGATTATAGCTTCTCTAAATGAACGGACAGAGCCATAAATGAGATATTTTATTAAGAAGTGTTTGGAACCTATGTTTTATGACAATCGTAACCTAGTTATCATTTGCTCTTAAGAGTATTGCCCATTAGGAAACAGGCTATAGACCTAACAACTAAGCAAATCTTAAAAACCTTGCGTTTGATAAAGAGCTAATGTTTTTTGTCTTATGAGAGGTTCTTTTAAAATCTGCACTTGTACGCATAAAAGAACGGGTTTTGTACAGATCATTTCACGTGTTAATCAAGACGAATGCACTATGTGCATTAAAATATCAGAATGATTATTTTGAACTATTTTATTATGCACTTTATAGAAAGGTTTTGAAGGTACACCTCTCCTCAAAACCTATACTATGGGTTATATTTAAAGCTTGTAAGGCTAATAGAGATTGTTGTTAAAGCGTGTAAAATCTTAACATATTGAAATATAACGTTTTTATTTTTTACTGTTTTTTCTTTAAAATGGGAACCTTCAAAATTCAACTCCTATGGGGATAATAGTATTTCATATTTTTAAGAGTAAAGAGAGGTTTTGAGAGGGTGAAAGGGGTTTTAAAGTCTTTGCTTGATAGGGGAGGAGAAGCGTTTAGTGGTATAGATATGGGGAAAAGATTTTTTATACTTGAGTGAGAACAAGATATTGTGCTATTGGCAGTTGTCTTTAAATATAAGGCATGTATTCTTGTGATAAAAGTTTAGACGAGAATGGCTTATTAGTTTTGAATGGTCATTGCATTTTTATCTGGCTTTTTATTTGCTTTTAAAGCAATACTTACAGAATGCTGCAAAGTGGGGGGCAATCTGTATTGTTTTCTGTATTTTCACGCCGAAGTTCTCTTTTGAGAATATTTCTAGCTATATTTGGTATGTTTACTAGCATAACTGTTTATGCGCGGTCCTCAGCTATTTTTCATTCTCCAACAGATAATTTTGCACGTGAGCACACTGAGCAGCAAAGATTAAAAAGGATTGAGCATTTACGAGCTTTAACACCCAAAGGAATGGATACTTCTCTTGAAAGAGATAGAGGGGCGCATCTTGGTGGTGGACGTTGCTTCAACATTGATCATATTATTGTTGATGGGGTCCATCATATAAAGAAGTACACTATAGCAAAAGTTACGGATTCTTATGTTGGAAGATGTGTAGGTCTTTCTGATATACAGACATTGATCAAACAGTTAACCAAAGTTTATCTGGATCAAGGCTATGTGACGGCGCGTTTTTATATTCCAGACCAAGATATCAAAAGTGGTAAAGAGCTGAGGTTAGTTGTTGTTGAGGGAAAGCTTTCAGATATTTACTATAATGGTTCACCGGCGTCTCGTTATAATCAGATTGTGTGGAATGCTTTTCCAGGGCTTAAAGGTCATGTTCTTAATATGCGCGATATTGAACAGGGACTTGACCAGATAAACAGGTTGGCTTCGGCGCATGCCCAAAGTGAACTCCTCCCAGGGGGTGAAGATGGCAGTACCATTGTTAATATTAGCAATCATCCTGATAAGGCTTTTAGGGTTACGCTTACACATGACAATATGGGGCAAGCCTCCACGGGTTATGCGCGTTATAGTGGGGGTTTAAAACTAGAGAATATTTTAGGGCTGAATGATTTATGGGATTTTGGCTATCAACGCAG
Organism: Bartonella sp. DB5-6; assembly: GCF_000278115.1. Taxonomy (GTDB): domain Bacteria; phylum Pseudomonadota; class Alphaproteobacteria; order Rhizobiales; family Rhizobiaceae; genus Bartonella; species Bartonella refiksaydamii. Next base: position 5,457 of record NZ_JH725125.1, on the reverse strand, counting down.
TGAGCAAGATTATTGGGGTGGAAGCAAACAAGAGGGACATAGCAATAATATTTCTGCGAGTGTGAGTATTCCTTACGGTTATTGGACATTTGCGTTAAATGGCACTGTTTATGATTATCAGAGCGTTATTAAGGGTAACTTTACAGATATAGAAACGACAGGCAGTTCCAGTGAATTGCATGCTAGCACCAGCAGAGTTGTGCACCGTGATAGTGTTTCACTCACCACGCTGAATTTTGGTCTTTCCTATAAAAAGACCAACAATTACCTTCTTGGTAATAAGATAGAGGTTGGCAGTCGTCGATATAGCGTTGCCAATTTTGGGATTTCGCATTCCCGCCAGATGCTAGATGGAACATGGACATTTGATGTCGGCTATTTGCAAGGGCTTCCCTTGTTTAATTCTGTCAAGAAGTATGATCCAGGGGCAGGGGATGCGGAGCCGCAATTTGCTAAATTTACCGGTACGATCAGTGCCATGACGCCTTTTAAATTAGGGGGCTTGGACTTTATACTGAGCAATCTTTTGAGTGGGCAATATTCTCCACATAATTTATTGGGTGCTGAGCAGATTTCGTTGGGCGGCGCTTCTAATGTGCGTGGAACGCGCGAGAGTTTGCTTTTTGGCAATAACGGTTTTTTTATTCGTAATGATTTGTCTTTGCGTGCAATACCGTGGAGCAACAACGCTTCTCTGAAAAAAGTTTTTGGTGAACTACGTCCCTTTTTGGGTTTGGACTATGGGCGTGTTTTTTCTCAACCCTTGTATGGAATTACGCATGAACAGCTTGCCGGTTGGACAGCAGGGTTCAAGCTTGCGGGGGGTATAGTCTCCCTTGATGCAAGCTATTCCAGTGTTTTGTGGAGCACAGTTAAACACAAGAAGCCAGGAACATTTTTTATGACATTAACAATGGATCTTTAAGCATATTATTGGGGAGTACAAGCATGAGATATGAGAAGAGAGCAAAAAGAGCAAGATGGTTTGAAGTTTTAGTCTCCAGTACGATGCTCAAAAAGGTTTTGCTAGGTGGGATTGGTTTACCTTTTCTTCTACAACCAGCAACGCTACAGGCGCAAATTGCTGTTGACCCTAACGCAGGTTCTGCTCATCGTCCGGATATTGTGGCAGCACCCAATGGAGTTCCCTCGATTGATATTGTTACACCAAATGGTAAAGGCTTATCGCACAATAAATATTACGATTTCAATATTGGAAATCCAGGCGTCATTTTAAACAATCATGCGCAAGAAGTAGGGCAATCGCAGTTGGGGGGCATTATGCCGGGTAATCCGCATTTGCGCTCTTCTGGTTCAGCAAAAGTGATTTTAAATGAAGTGACCAGTGGCAACCGTAGTGCTCTTCATGGTCCAGCGGAGGTTTTTGGTCGCCAAGCCGATGTGATTATAGCCAATCCCAACGGCATTGGCTGTGATGGTTGTGGCTTTATCAATACGCCACATGCGACCTTAACCACGGGTGTACCAGAAATTGATGGGCGTGGTTTTCTGAAAGGTTTTGAGGTGAGAGGTGGGGATATCACCTTTGGACCCCAAGGTGCGAATTTTTTCTCAGGCCAAGGTTCTGTTGATATTGTCGATATTGTTTCCCGCACAGTGCATTTTGAAGGAGCTGTTGCGGGCAGGGAGATTGGAGTGACAGCAGGCACGGGTCACTTTGATTACGCTTCGCGTCAAATGAAGGAACTGACCGATATTACTGGCAAACCGGAATATGCGATAGATGGTTCTGCGTTAGGTGCTCTACAAGCAGATAGAATAAAACTTGTAGCGACAGAAAAAGGCGTTGGGGTTCGCATGCGCCATGATATGGCGGCAAATACGGGGCAGTTGCGCCTTTCTGCTGACGGGAAAATCTCGTTGAAGAATGTTTTTGGTCATGATGGTGTTGTTCTTCAATCCAAAAGCGATACCCTTTATGCAAAGCACATCACATCGAAAAAACATGTTGAGATTGCAGCAAAAAAAGATGTTACGTTAGAGACGGTTGGCGCGGATGGTCATTTGAGCGTAGATGCACAGGATGGACTTTTATCGATTTCCGGAAAAGCCACCTCGGGGGGCAAAATGGAGCTTTCTTCGCGCCATGCTCTCCACGTTTCAGGGCTTGGCGCTGGCGCTGATGTGACACTTAAAACAGATGGAGCTCTTACGATTGATGAGACTGTTTTAGCTGGGGGCAATTTAAGGGCGCATGCCGGTGGTGATATACAAGCCCATTTTTTAGCTGGTGGGGTTGATATGGCAGCAACACAAGCTGCGGGTAGCCTTGTTTTGGGCAGCCAAGGAGATGTCGATCTCCAAAGTGCGGGCGGGATCATTAATGCCACAAATATTTATGGAGCAGGAAATGTCACACTTGTTGCATATCATGGGCTTTCTGTTTCTCAAACGATCCTATCGCATCACAATGTTGCCGTTCATGTTGAACCTCATGCTGGCATTCATTTTGGGCAAGTTTTAGCCTATGGCAGAGCAGACATTTATGGTGGGGCGGTAGAATTTTCTGCCATGATGACGGGTGATGATGCCGTTTTAAAGGTGGGGAGCCTTGATGCAGGCACCCTCATGACAGGTTTAGATTTTGTTCACTCTCAGGTGAGCCCTTCGAACCCTACAGGTGATTTTGTTTTTCATGACAAAGGTTCCCTTTCTCTCACGGCACAAAGGGGTGTAAAGGTTGGACATATTATCAGTGGTGGCAATATTGATATTCTTGCTGGCAACGACATTTATTATGATCAGGTCATTGGCTATGGCACAGCCACATTGACCTCGGTATCAGGAGGGATCAGTGTTGAGAATGTGCTGTCTGCTAAGGGGGATGTGAGATTGACAGCCAACACTCTCGATTTGAGCAATGATCGTTCTCATATTTACACACCGCAAACGCTGTATTTAACTGCGGATCATATTTATGTCTCGGGCAGCACGCTGATTTATGGTGGTTTAGATTTTCAAAGCACCAATGTTCTTGATATTCACCATGCACGGCTACAAGCCATTACCGATGAAGGCGGGACTGGAGATATTCTCTTTGTTGCTCCAGGCGTTATGGTGGATGAGGTCACATCGGTTTTAGCGGCACGAGATTTTGTCATCAAAACAGGGAAGCTTGAAAATAGCGGACAATTGGCAGCAGGTCATGATTTAGTCTTTAGCGTGAGGGGTGATGCGAGGAACAGCAAAACAGGTTTAATTTATGTGAAGGGCAATGGTGCTTTACAAGTTGATGGAGCTTTGTTGAATGATTTTGGCGCCATTTTAGCAGAGGGTGATTTATCTTTCACCAATGTGGCTGGTACAGGGAAAAGCCTTTCCCTTGTCAACAAAGCAGGCTTTATTCAAGCAGGCGGAAACTTAAATATCCAAACCAACAGTCTGAAAAACGAAGCCGATAGCACACCTGTCATCACGGAAAAAACTGAAGAAGAAGTCATCGCATTCGAACAACCAGACAAATATAATTTTCTCGATGGTAGGCCTTTATATCATGATATGGGCTGGGATCGTTGGGGAAAAGGAAAGCTTTCTAAGAGAAAGCATGGGGTGGAAGGTCCAAAACACTTTATATTTGAGCAACAACTTTGGAATAACAAAGAAGGAACCTATGGCACGGCAACTTTGAAAGATGGAACAGTCTATAAGTCATTCACTTGGAAACATAATGCTCGAAAAGGAGACATAGAAGAGTTTGTGTGGAATGGTGATAGGTGGGGAGGATGGTTTGGGAATAGTAACTGGTCACACATGATCGAAGAGACCGTCACGCAGGCGTTTTTGTATAAGCCTACTGTTCAGGGGATGATACAATCTCGTGGCAATCTCATTATTAACGCTGATAACATTGACAACCATTATAGTCTTATAAAAGCGGGAGGGAATGCGGATATCCACGCTGATGTGCTGACCAATTTAGGGGCAACAATTTATAAAAACACCTATATGGGCTGTAACGCAAACACGGATAATTGTTATGGCTATAAAGCTGATGGAAGCCGCGATGTTTCCTTAGATATAGCCAATGGCACGTTTCGCCAGATTGGTTCAGAAGCTCTTGATGCAGTTCCTGGTCTTGTTCAAGCGGGTGGCACTTTGAATCTGGTGGTTGATCAACTCAACAACAAGGCAGCAGAAGGTTCGATTACAGGAGATGCGCATTTTGAAGCAAAAGCCGTTGGGGGCAATCCGCTGGATGCACTGAGTGGTTTGACTGGGGTTGGTGCTCTCTTTACACCAAAAGTGGATCTCAATAATGCAGGAGAACTTTCTGAGGGGCTTCCTTTGCCAAAGCCTCAATCGGGTGGTGTTGGTGGCAGTTTGCCCAACCAGAATTTCATTTATGAAACGCGGGCAGAATTCCTCGATGTTGGCAAATTTTATGGCTCAGCCTATTATTTAAACAGAATAGGTTACAATCCTGACAGAGAGATTTTTTTCCTAGGGGATGCTTATTTCGAAAAGCAACTGATTGAAAAACAAATGCGTGATCTTGTTGGTCAAGGTTTGGGCAAGGGTTCCTTTATTCCTGGAAGTGATGCCATTGAACAAGTCAAAAACTTGCTGGATGGTGGGGCAGAATATGCAAAAACACACAATCTCCCCTTTGGAGAGGCTTTAACAGAAGAACAATTGGCTTCTCTAGAAGCCCCGATGGTGATTTATGTACGCCAAAGCGTAAAGGGCATGGATGTTTATGTGCCTGTGCTTTACATTCCAGAAAAGGAGAGAGCTTCCTTTGTTTCTGCTGGTGCTTTGATCATGGGGGATGATGTCAATATCACCAGCCAAAATACCAGCAATTCCACGATAACCAATTCAGGGCGGATAAATGCTTCACAGCAATTGCATGTGCATGGTGGGGATATCCTCGGTCAAGGAGGGCATTTTGCTGCTGGTGGTGATGCTGTTATGGTTGCGGAGAACAACATCCGCTTGGATGCAGGGCGCACAAATGTTGAAGGTGTGAAAACCGTTTTAAACACCGATGCGCTTTCTACTGGTGGCAATGCAACTGTTATAGCCAAACAAGATCTCACAGCCTCAGGGGTAAAGATCACCACAGGGGGTGATCTTGCCATGGCCACAGAGCAGGGCAATTTGACGATAGGCGCAGCACAAACGCATCACCACAGCGAGCATAGTGATGCCACCATGCACCATAAATCGGAAGTACACTCTGGTGGCTCGACGGCACTTGTCTCTGGAAAGGATCTCAATGTTCTAGGCTCTGATGTTCAAACAAAGGATAATCTTCTCTTAAAAGCTGAAGGCAATGTTTCGATTGATGCCACCCGCAACAGCATGGACAATCATACGCAGGATGGGCAAACCTCCCATGTTACCTTACACAATGGCTCTCATTTAGGTTCTGGAAAAGACACGACTGTTCTCTCTGGTCAAGATATCCATATTGCTGCTTCTGCTATAGACGCT
>NZ_JH725124.1 GCF_000278115.1 Bartonella sp. DB5-6 | reverse complement strand
CTTGGTGGTATTACGGCACTTGTTGGAGCTGGATATTTGCTCTACAAAAATTGGGATACGGTAGTAAGCTTCATAAGCAACTTGTGGAATTCTTTTGCCAACTTATGCCGTAATATTTTCAGTAACCTCTTTACACTCTTTAAAAACTTTTCACCGCTCTCTTGGATTGCAAAAAAAATCAATGCATTAATTGATTGGCTGTTTGGGGTCAATCTCATGGAAGCAGGAGCCAATCTGATTAACGGGCTTTGGGAGGGGATCAAAAGCCAGTGGCAAGCCCTGTCCGAATGGTTTAGCGGCATGATAAGCACATTAACCAGTTGGATGCCCAATTGGGTGAAAGAAAAGTTAGGCTTTAATGTCTCGATCAACAAAACTTCAACCCAAACGATTAAAACCTTTACCGAGGAAACCAATGCTCGGGCAAAAAGAATGGTTGATACAGTAGTGGTTACAAATACCCCGCCTGAAAAACACAAGAGTGGTTTTAATACAAGTGTCGTTGAAACAGGACAAATGCAGGCTACAAATGCAAAAGTGGCTGCCTTTAAAGCTCCAAAGCCCATTACGGTTCATAAACCCGTTGAAGTAGACGCCCGTGTCACCATTACAAATCTCAATATTTCAGTACCAAATGGTCTCAAGGACGAAATCAGAGACGCTGTCAATCAAGCACTTGAACGCTATGCAAAACAGCAACGTTTAGCCATAGCCTCTAGCCTTTCGGATTAAATACCATGATGTTAGCTTTGGGTGTTTTTATTTTTTCCATTGAAACAGCAGCATATCAAACACTCGATATGTCTTATGGCGTTCCATGGGTAGAGCAAGGGCGATTGGGGCGGAAAGCTGCTCTTCAATTGCCAGCTGTTGCAAATGCGGAATTTTCTCTAACTGGTGTGATTTATCCAGATTTTAAAGGTGGTCACAGGCAGATCGAATATTTACGGCAAATGGCACATGAGGGACCTCATATTCTTGTAACAGGTCAAGGCAGGATTTTAGGCAAATTTGTCATTCTTTCTGTGGAGGAAAAACAAAGCGTTTTTCATCATAACGGCACCCCCAAAAAACAAGAATTTACGATAAAATTGAGAGAATATGGGGAAGACCAATGAGTGATCTTTACAGAACCAAAGAGGGCGATATGGTGGATGCCATTTGCTGGAGATATTATGCCAAAGGTCAACAAGCACTTGCTGTTGAACGCGTCTATGCAGCGAATTTTGGGCTTGCAGACTATGGTCCCATTTTAAAAGCAGGTATCACAATTGTTTTGCCTTCTTTGCCTTATCCTAAAGCTACACCAGTAATCAGACTTTGGGGCAGCAAGAAATGAAACCTTTTTGCACGGTTTTGGCAAATGGAGAAGACATTACAAGAACTCTCATGGACTATGTTTTGTCGATTGAAATTACCGATGAAGCAGAAGACAAAAGTGACCGTATCACCATAGAACTTGATGACCGCGCACGTGACAGTGATAATGGCTTTTTAGACATTCCTCTTATCGGAACAGTCATTTCCATAACACTTGGCTATGAAGGCGGCAAAAACCGCGATATGGGAGCCTATTTGATTGATGAAATCTCTGTGAGCAGCCCACCACAAAGCTTAAACGTTACAGGGCGCGCCGCATCAATGAATACATCCTACCGAACACCTAAAAGCCAATCCTATCACCAGCAAACCCTTGGCAGTATTGTTCAAGAGATAGCGCAGCGTAATGGCTATACCCCCAAAGTTGATCCTGCTCTTGCAAAAATTGTTGTGCGTCACATTGATCAAACTGCTGAAAGCGATATGGCTTTTGCCACACGTCTTGCAGGAGAATATGATGCGGTGGCAAAGCCTGTTGATGGCAACCTTGTACTTGCCAAACGGGGGGAAGGCAAAGCCATTACCGGCGAAACACTCCCCATTGTTGTAATCCATGAAAAACATTGTACCTCTTGGGATTTTAAATACAGCGCACGGGATGAAGCAGGTGCGGCAAATGGCTTAGAAACGGATGTGGGGGACGACCAAAAAGCCGCAGCTAATGCACGAGAACCAGAAGAAATGGATGATGATGAAAACTTTATCCATATGGATGACAGTGACAGAGCACCATCACCATCTGAATCGGAAAAAGCAGAAACAACACCTGAGAAAGAAGAAGACAAAGAGAAAAAAGGTGGTGTTATCGCAACCTATTACGATGTACGCAGTGGTGAAAAAAAAGAAGTAAAATCTGGTAACCCGCCGTTTCATGAACTCAAATACACTTATCACAATCAGGCAGAAGCTGTTGCGGCCATTGCCGCTTATCGCAATAAGTCATCACGCGGTAAATCTTCTTTCTCATGTGATATTGGTGGTGATCCCTTTGTGCAAGCAGAAGCAAAGCTTGTTCAAGAGCCGCCTTTCCGACCTTACATTCCGGCAGAATGGCGCATCAAAAGCGTCAAGCACAAACTTGATAAAACAGGTGGTTACACCACAAAAATAGAGTGCGAACTTTTTGATGCATCACAAGAAGATGCGGCTGGAAACGTAGCCAATACCACACCAGATAAAGACGACACCCTTGATTCAAACGCCCCACCCGACGCCTCATACAACGAAGGCGATGGCGTCATCCATATGGATAAAGAAGATATATGAACAAAACTATCTGATAATGATAAAAGCATATTTCTATCCGGAAGAAAAAGAAATCCAATTTTTATTTTACTATTCCTAAAAATACAGCCAAACAACGTTCAATCTCTAGCATTTGCTTTGCTTGAAGAGAGCCAAAAATGGAACTCATTTTGTCACATCTTATCGTCATAATCTTATCAATCATTACTTGCGAAGGCTTTTGCAAACCATTTTTAGCGTTTGGCTGAATCGTAATGCGGAGTAATGGTGCATCAACAAGTGTACTTGTAATTGGTAAAACCGTCATGCTGGTATGTTCACTAAATTGATTAGCTTGAATGATCAATGCGGGTCTTGGTTTACCAAAATCGCCTTGCATAGCTATTGTTACGAGAGAGCCGCGCATCATTCTGTCCAGCCATCAACATCCATTAAAGATTGATCCATAAACAACTGCATAGATGTATCTGTTTTATCCATTTTTGCCACTAAGCGACACTGATGGCGGCATTCTTCTGCAAAATTCGGCTGGCGTGTATCTGGTACCCAAATTTGCATTAAGCGCAATCCCGCTTTCCTTTGTGCGTTGCGATGTTTTTGAACACGTTCATTAACGTGCATTGTAGCCATAATAAAATCTCCTCTTGTTTCATGTAACGTATAACACAGAAAAAAGTTACATGAAACGAGATTTTTAATAAAAGGCAATAATTGCAATTTTTAATATTCACTCATCCCCGCCTTGTGTGGGGATTTTTTTATGGAGCAACATATGAGAAAAATATCACAAGAAGGACTAGCACTCATAAAACAATGGGAAGGTTTGCGTTTAAACGCCTACAAAGACGCCATTGGTGTGTGGACAATCGGTTATGGACATACAAACAGTGCTGGAAAACCTTTTGTTCACAAAGGCATGACAATCACGGAAAAGCAAGCAGAAGAACTGCTTTGCCAAGATTTGCAACAATTTGAAAATGTCGTTGAACGCGCTGTTACAGTTTCATTAACAAATGAACAATTCGCAGCATTAGTGTCCTTTTGTTATAATGTAGGAACAAGAGCCTTTTGTAACTCTACACTATTAAAGAAGCTTAATAGTGGTGAATATGAAGCAGTCCCCTTCGAATTACAAAAATGGACCAAAGCAGGCGGTAAGCGTCTTGAAGGTCTCGCACACCGGCGTGCAGCAGAAGCAGGCTTATGGGCTAAAGGGGCTTATGTTTCCTCCAATTATCAAACAGTAGAAACGCAAGAACCAACGGGGGGCTTCAAAGCAGAAGCCCTTGCACCGATTATTGGTTCTTTTTCAGGGCTTGGTGGTTTGTTAGCAGGCAATGGACCCACCCAATGGGCACTAGCCGCCATTATGGTTTTAGCCGCATGTGCGGGTATTTTCTTTGTTGCTAAACGCTTTCAGGAGCACCGCCTATGATCTTATGGATGAAAAGAAATCTGATGATAACAGCTGCGGCTTTAGCCGCTTTTTTTATTGCATTAGCTAGAGCTTTTACTCTTGGGAAAAAAGCAGAGCAGCAAAAGCAAACAGAAAAAGCTTTAAAAGCAGCAACAACACGACTGGAGGTGGAAAGTGAAATTAATCAAAAAAGTGATGCTGATGTGCGTGCTGCTCTCTCTGATTGGTTGCGCAACAAATAAATACGCTTCTTCTTGTGTTGGCTGGTTGCCAATTTATTTAAAACAGCAAGATCTGAATGCCATCAGTTCCAACTTAGCAAGAGAGATCTTAAAGCACAATAAACAGGGTGAACGCGTGTGTGGGTGGAAACATGGCTAGAAAAAAAACACAAGACGATATAGAACTCACAGAAGCAGAAAAAGAAATACTTCAAGAAATCATCATGACCTACAAGAGTGTAAAAGTGATGTCGCGTTATACGAAATGGATTGTATTCATTATACTCTTATTAGCGCTTGATTTTTCACGTCTTATAGATGCTGTAGGAAATATTTTTACACAAAAACCAAATATCCGACTCTAAACATACTCTGAGACGCGCGAAATCCTTTAGCAAATGGTTTCTTAAATTTTCTCATCTCATGGAGGCTATCAATAATAGCTTTACACATTTAAAATAGTGGCTAACCAAAAACTGAAAGCTTTATCCCCTCCCCGCTTTCAAAGCGGGGAGATGAATCGTGTTTTAAGCTAAGCAGCTTTTACGACAGATCTTGCTAAAACGCGCTTAGCTTCTTTTGTAACTGATTTGTAATGATCAAGCTCTTTTTCGAGTTCATCTATTTTCAAAAGACGACCAAAGATGATACCCATGATTTTAGGATAATTTGTCAAAACATATTGGCGAAAATAGTTAAAATCATCAAAGCGTGTATCACGATCATAATCAACAGATTGGCTTTTTAGTTTCTTTTCACATTCAATAAAGTAACGACGAGCTTGACGTCCTTTCTCATTGCGTTCAACCATTGAAAGCTCTTTCGCCATGTCTAGAGTGAGATGGTACTCTGTCATGTTTACATTTTGACGCTCCCCCGTTTTGGGGAACGTTAAAATATAGTCTTTTGTGTGAACAAATTTATATGTTTTTATGCGGTTTTTAATCCATGTTGTAAAATCGCGACCTACTTCTAAAAATGTATGTAACTCACGTGCATTAACGGTTTGAACAGTTTCCTGATCAATGATTTGTTCCGATATTTCTATAAGAGTGTTCATTGTAAACTCCTGTTGGTTAGAGGTTTTTCATTGACACCCACTAAAGGATGCCGGGCGCTGAAAAACACGGCCAACAGTCCGTCGTTACACTTTTCCCATAAGGGTATTGTATAGCGCAACTACACCCGACAAGGCTATTATACGCACGTGGCATATAATGAGTCAAAGTCTTTAATGTGCGGAAAAGAGATTGTTTCGGCAATCTATCCGCTGCTGGTTTAAGGCGTTTTTCAGGCACCTAATTTGATAGTAGACATACTCATAGTACATTGTCAAGCCTCTCCTGATATAAAAGACGCCCATTGTTCTAAGAGGATACGGCGTTGCTCTAAAAAATCCGTCCGCATGTAGGCTTTTATCACTGAATTCCCGACTGTATGCGCAAGAATAGATTCTGCAATTTCAAATGGTGTTGACGTTGTCTCTGCTATCCAGTCACGTAAGCTTGAACGAAAACCATGGGGACGATAAGTCAAACCGCAAAGTGTCATATATTTTGCCATGGTAGCATCTGAAATCGGTTTGCCTTTAAGACCAGAAAAGAGAAAACCATCCTTTTCAAAGGGGAGAGTTTTTTTCAATAACTCTCAAAGCTTCATCACTTAGTGGCACGCGAAAGTCTGAAACTTTCCCTACAATACCTTTCATGTTTTCTTTTGGTATCATCCATATATTTTTGTCAATTTGTTCAAGGCGAAAATAGCGCAATGGATATGACCGTGCTCCCGTCAAAATGAGTAACTTCAGGGCTAAGTTTGAAAGGATATCATCCTTTAAGTTTTGATAAAAAACCGGCACTTCTTGCCATGGCATAGCAGGAATATTTATTGATGTAGCAGGTGGTTTTCCTAAAAGAGCGCGTGCTTTCATACAAGCCTGTAAATCAACATTTAAACCAAGAGCCGCAGCATATTTCAAGCAAATATTGATACGGTTAAGTGCTTTTCGCGCTGTGTCTGCTTTTTCATGCCAAAGAGGTGCGAGAACATTGCGAATGATATTGGCTGTTAATTTTTCTATAGGTAATTTGCCTATGTGTGGAATAACGTGCAACTGGAGTGGAGAAAACCAGCGGCCGTTTTTGCCTTCATTCTTTAACTCTGCTTTTTTGCTTTCAAAAGCCACTTTTGCAATTTCTTGGAAGATATTGCTTTGCTGTTTTAAAATAGTTTGTTCTCGAAAGACAATAGGATCATTGCCTTCTTTGAGAATATCACTATAATGTCTAGCAAGTTCGCGCGCCTCTTTTAAAGAGAGTTTTGTAACAGGACCAAGTCCCATTTCACGACGCTTATGGTGGTGCGTATAGCGAAAAAACCAAGAACGTGTATTGTCTTTTCGAACATTTAACCATAGCCCTGCCCCGTCACAATATTTACCCTGCAAAGACGACTTTACGAATGATGCTGATAACCGATGAATCGCCCTCACTTAACGTCCCCTCTCGTCCACCTTTTCAGGCATTGCTCGTCCACCTTTTTTGGTCCACCTTTAATTTCTGATTTGAAATTTTTTCTTTAATACTTAATTTTTTATTGAATCATAAAAAGCTATAGACATCAATAAGTCCTTGCGCTTCTTGATACAACTTGATTCTTGTTGCTAAAGCCTGATTCGCCCTCTGGGGGCACCATGCTCTTTTTTATCAAAAATAATTTATTGATTTTCCATATGTTTTTTTAAGTGAGGGATGTGTAAATAAAAGTGAAGGAATAGGATTTTCTAACATTTCTCTATAAAGCACGCTTCGCACAATGTTTCTAATATTTCTTTGAAGTCTGCTAACGTTTCTTGATGTAAGCTATCTAAAAGTCTCATAAACGCAACAACAGTTTCGCGTTGCAACGGAGTAGAAGGCTTTATTATGATGCTTTTTCGACAAGAATAGGCTGCTTTTTTTAAGAGAGAAGCCATAGCTTTATCTAAACCATAGAGCTCTATGATCTTTTCCTCCAGTCCTACAGGAACAGATCTTTTGCCAATTTCTACAGAAGATAAAAATGCTACAGATATGTCTAATTTCTTAGCCATATCTAAGAGACGTTCTGAGTGATCAATGCGAAGTTTGCGTAAAATTTTACCAAAGGATGTAAGTACCAAAAAAATCCTATTAGAGAAGAAATATTTCTTCTGATTCTAACAAATCTTTTTATGATTTTCCTCAATTATTACGAATCAAGAGTTCTTTTCGGGGAGTTTTTTTAGCAAAACCAGAGGTCCAAATGGTCTCTAATTCTAAAAAATCAAAATCTTTAAAGATCTCTCGCACTACATCACAATCATTCAGACTCAAAACAAATTTGCCTTGGAGATCTTTAAGAATGCTTGCCATCTTTACAAAATCATCTTCAACAAAATTCCTAGAGCTGTAACACTTCTTCTTTACAAGATAAGGTGGATCTAGGTAAAACAAACTGTCTGGTGCATCAAAAAGTTCAACAACCCGTTCCCTTTAACAAAAGAAATATATGCACTCCCTAAAAAAGGCGGCGGCATAATCCCTGTTGTTTCTATCGACGGTTGGATAAAGATCATCAAATCAAATCCTGACTTTGATGGTATGACCTTTCAAGATCAACTCGATAAGGACGGTAATCTCATTGCTATCAAATGTGCTATTCGTCTCAAAGGCATTAAGGACCCTATCGAAGTCACCGAATATCTCAAAGAATGCAAGCAAGAAAACAGTGAACCTTGGAAAAAATACCCAGCACGTATGTTGCGCCATAAAGCCACTATACAATGTGCTCGCTATGCTTTCGGGTTTTCCGGTATTTATGAAGAAGATGAAGCCGCACGTATCAATGAAACAAATCATAGCATCCAAAAACAATTGGTTTCTCAAGATATACTTATGAAAATCAGAGAATTAATCGAACAAACACAAACGGATAAAAGTAAGCTTCTCTCTTATGCAAGAGTAGAAAAACTAACAGATATGTCTTGTGAAACAGCAGACGCGGTGTTGAAAATATTAGAAAGCAAGCCAAAAATTCAAAGAAACGGCGCACTAGAATTTCTCCCACAACAAGAGCAAACAGACGTTCCTATACAAGATACCGAATATATTCACGTCCAAGATATCGAATATGCACCAACACAACAACAACAGGCGGTGTGAGATGGAACAAAGAACAGCAGAATGGTTTCAAGCGCGCTTGGGTAAAGTCACCGCATCAAACATTTACAACATACTCAGTAAAACTACAAAAGGATTGCCTACAAGCAAATATGAGGACTACAAAATCAAACTCATAACAGAACGTTTAACAAGGGAAATAAGCCCCTATTATGAAACTGAAGATATGCGTTGGGGCGTTGAACATGAGGATGATGCCTTGAAAGAATATGCATTCATTTATGATGCCGATATAACAAAATGCGGGTTTATCCAACACCCCACAATAGAAATGGCGGGGGCTAGCCCTGATGGTCTTATTGGAGAAGATGGATTAATCGAAGTCAAATGCCCGAGATCAGTAAACCATATGCGCTTTTGTATAAGTGACGAAATCAAGCCTGAATATCACGCACAAATGCAATTCCAAATGGCTTGTACAGGACGAAAGTGGTGTGATTTTGTAAGCTATGACCCACGTTTTGCGGGAGCATCATTTAATTTGCGCATGAAAGTCAAGCGTGTTCACCGTGATGAGAAACAAATTGAAGAGATTAATAAAGCTGTTGAAGCCTTTTTAGCAGAAATAGAACGAGAGATACAACAACTCTCAACAAAAGTTGCTTAAACAACTAAGGGGGTGCTTTTCCCCTCGCACCACCGCCCTTTCATAATTATAATAAAAAGGATCACTTTAAATGAATGAAGAAAAATTAAAAACCTCAATAGAAAAAGTAAGTTTATTTGAACAAGCTTTACTATCAATGCGCTTACAAAGGCTCGACAATATACAAGATCTCTCGATTTATCTTGGAATGTCTATGACCTATATTAGAAAGCTTGTAAAAGCTGGAATTTTTCTTAAACCAATATAAGAAGGACGATACTGAAAATGGGATATCGTTGAAATTTACCGATATATTGAAAGCAAAAAAGCCGAAAGAGACTCTATAGAACTACCACCACTATCGTAACAATCAACGCCCAGTCACAAAAGATGACCATTGCGCTAAAAGAATACGACTCTGTTCTAAAAAGTCAGTCCTCATATAGGCTTTTGTGACTGAATTCCCCACTGAATGAGACAAAGTAAAATCCGCAATTTCAAATGGTGTTGATGTTGTCTCTGCTATCTAATCATGAAGACTAGATCTAAATCCGTGAGGTCGATAAGCAATCCCTCTATTTTTCATAAATTTAGAAAGCATCATATCAGATATAGGCTTTCCAGAATTTCCAACAAACAAAAATCCATTTTTTTTCGATTCTTTTTGCTTTTGCAATGATAGTAATCGCTTCACCTGTAAGCGGCACACGAAAATCAAAAAACTTTCCAACTATCCCCTTCATATTTTTTTTGGAATTATCCATATTGATTGATTAATCTCCTCCAACCGTATACGCTTAATTGGCATTGAACGAACACCTGTTAAAATTAAAAGCTTTAAGGCTAAATTTAATACAATATTATCATCTAAGGGCTGATAAAATTCAAAAACTTCTTTCCATGGCATAGCCGGAATATTTTGAATAAATTTTCCCAATGAAGCTTTTGCTTTTGGTACCAATTGCATATCCACATCTATGCCACGTGTTGCGGCATGTTTTATTAGCAATATTCAAACGCGATAAAGCCTTGCTTGCTGTTTCGTTTTTAGTTTTCCAAATAGGGGATAAGCACTCTTTTATATCAATCTGCGTCAATTCAGTAATTGCTATATCTTCATGCTCAGGAAAAACATGCAATGTAAGAGGTGTTACCACCTTTCTGCTGTTCCTTCATTCTTCAATTCACTTTTCTTAGCTTCAAAAGCGCTTAAAACAATTTCTCTTCAAAAAATACTATCAACCGCCCGCCGTAATTTTTCATTTTCCCTTTTACGAATCGGGTCAATACCTTTGTTTAAAAGATCACGGCAAGCTGTAGTCTTAAACCTTGCTTTTTCAAAGATACAACGCTATAAGATCCTAATCCCATTTCACGACATTTTTTATTGAAAGCGAATCGAAAAACCCAACGCCCTTGATTCTGTGCTGTTTTGATAAACCATAGCCCAGCTCCATCTGCATATTTACCTTTAGGTAAATTTTTACAGATAAGGCGGATAATCTATCACGCGTCCTTGTTTTCTTATTACTTTTTAAACCACCTTTTGAATTGTGCTTTTGACAGATTCATCAGATAGCAAGATTGTATATAAAAGACAATTAATTAAATAAAAACAATAAAAAAGATAAACAACAGCATCAAGTGAGATTGCAGGAAATCTCTAACTGGTGCGGTCGAGAAGACTTGAACTTCCACGGGTTGCCCCACAGCGACCTCAACGCTGCGCGTCTACCAATTCCGCCACGACCGCATGTGGTGAAGCAAAACAATAATTATCTTGGCTTTAACAAATCATAAAGCAAGGTACAAGCCTATTCTCGCTTTCTCATGATTTATTTTACTTGAATAGCCTATAGCTTAAAATGTAGACTTCAAAATAAGGTTTTACTATGGCCTTTGAATCATCATCATAAAATGAGCCTGTATACCTAGATCTTGTTCATAACAACCATGAAAACTTGTTGTAATCGTCGTAGCACCTTGCTTTTGAATCCCCCTCATAGCCATGCACATGTGTTCAGCTTCGATCAATACCGCAACACCGCGGGGCTCAAGATGTTCTTCTAAAGCATGAGCTACTTGAGCTGTCATAGCTTCTTGTGTCTGTAAACGACGAGAAAAAACTTCTATCACACGCGCAATTTTTGAAAGACCAACAACCTTTTTATCTGGAAGATACCCGATATGAGCTCTACCGACAATTGGAATCATATGATGCTCACAATGTGAATAAAAAGAAATATCTTTCACTATTATAGATTCATTATATCCTGAAACCTCTTCAAAAACTGTGCCCAAGATTTCTTCAACCGATTTGCTATAACCTGTAAAAAGCTCGCGATATGCTTTAGCTACACGTTTTGGAGTATCTAAAAGCCCTTCTCGATTTGGATTTTCTCCTACCCATAAAAGCAATGTACGAATCGCCGCTTCCACCTCTTCAAAGCTAGGACGCTTTTTCCCAGATAAAAATGGATCTTTTGTACCTCCTTTAATAACATTATGCATTTAAAAACTCCAAACTCACCCTTTACAAAGCATTTGCCACATATCTGTTTTGTTTTGTATAATCTCTATATAAGTGAATTAAAAGCTTAAACAATCACGACTCTCGAAATTTCAGGCAATGACTCATGATTGACGATATCTATAGTGATAAAATACTTGAATATGCCGCGCATATAAGCAGAATCGGATATCTGAATCATCCAGATGCAACTTCAAAAAAGCATGCACACCTTTGCGGTTCAACAATCACTGTAGATCTAAAAGTAAAAGATTGCATTGTTACAGATTTCGCCCATGAAATACATGCATGTGTGTTAGGACAAGCTTCAGCTTCACTTTTAGCATCTCATATTATAGGACAAACAACAGAAAATCTTAAAATGTTACGTGAAGTTATTTATCATATGCTAACGAAAGGTGGTCCCCCTCCTCAAGCCCCATTTGAAGCATTTTCTTGCTTACAGCCTATTAAAAACTATAAAGCACGTCACCCATCAACAATGCTTCCCTTCGACGCAACCTTAGATTGTATTAAACAAATTGAAGAAAAATAAATGTTCAAATCACAACCTCAACGAAAAAAGAGACAAACTCGAAATTATACGGGATCTTGGCAAAAAACACCTGGACGATTATTGGGCATTTTCTTGATACGTATTTATCAAATAACACTTTCTAGTTTTATAGGAAATCAATGTCGCCATGCTCCAACCTGTTCAGAATACACTTATGAAGCGATCGCACGCCATGGACTATGGGCTGGTGCATGGATGGGGATTTTTCGTATCATGCGTTGTGGTCCATTTGGAACATATGGATTTGATCCTGTCCCCACCTCTCTTGGAAATTCTTGTTGTTTTTATAAACCTTGGAGTTACTGGAAAATTTCTATAAAACATAACAAATAGTTCTTTTCTTTTTTCGTATGTATTGATAAAAAATAAAACTATTGGCCTTAACTGATTATTACGAAGTTTTTACAAGACCATCCGCAATCGTTGGCGGAATTGGATTAAAGGGGTGTTTTATGTCGTGCTCTGTTTCTCTTTTATTTCCCGATGGTTCAAAACGTAATTACCCCACCAAAATGACTGGCTTGGAATTGGCAGAATCAATTTCTAAATCGCTTGCAAAAAAAGCAGTTGCCTATAACCTTAACGGAAGCGTTCGAGATCTCTCGGATCCCATAGAAGAATCTGGCCAAATAGAAATTATTACCCGAGAAGATCCGTGTGCTCTTGAACTCATACGTCATGATTGTGCACACGTCCTAGCTGAAGCAGTACAAGAACTTTTTCCTGAGACGCAAGTAACAATAGGTCCCGTTATTGAAAATGGTTTTTATTACGATTTTGCACGTCAACAACCTTTTACATTAGATGATCTCACCATTATTGAAAAAAAAATGCGTGAAATTATTCAACGCAATAAGCCTTTCAAAAAAGAGATTTGGTCTCGTGAAAAAGCTAGAGAGATTTTTTCTGAAAAAGGTGAATTTTATAAAGTTGAGCTTATTGATAGCATCCCTGCAAATCAAGATATAAAAATTTACTATCAAGGTGATTGGTTTGATCTCTGCCGCGGCCCGCACATGCAATCTACTGGACAAATTGGGAATGCCTTCAAACTGATGAAAGTTGCAGGAGCTTATTGGCGTGGTGATGCTGATAAACCAATGCTAACGAGGATTTATGGTACAGCGTTTATAAACGAAAATGACTTAAAAGCTTATCTACACATGCTAGAAGAAGCTGAAAAACGTGATCATCGCCGCTTGGGACGTGAAATGGACCTGTTTCATTTTCAAGAAGAAGGACCAGGAATGATTTTTTGGCACAAAAAAGGCTGGAAAATGTTCCAAAATTTGATCAACTATATGCGTAGACGTCTTGATGATCATCAATATGCTGAGGTTAATGCACCGCAAGTTCTCGATAGATCACTTTGGGAAATATCTGGCCATTGGGAATGGTATAAGGAGAATATGTTCAAAGTAATTCCAGCAGCTGAAGATTGGAATAATGAAAATGTTTACGCTCTTAAACCAATGAATTGCCCTGGTCATGTACAGATCTTTAAACATGGTTTAAAATCTTACCGCGATTTACCTATAAGGCTTGCTGAATTCGGTCTTGTCCATCGTTATGAACCTTCAGGATCTCTCCATGGTCTTATGCGTGTACGTAGCTTTACACAAGATGATGCGCATATTTTTTGTACAGATGAGCAGTTAGCCGATGAATGCCTCAATATTAATGATTTGATCTTATCTACTTATGCTGATTTTGGATTTAAAGAAATTAGTCTTAAACTTTCAACACGCCCAGAAAAACGAGTTGGATCTGACGCATTATGGGATCATGCAGAAAATATTATGAAATCCGTCCTTAAAACTATTGAAACAAGATTCTCAGGACAAATCAAAACAAATATCCTTCTAGGTGAGGGTGCATTTTATGGTCCAAAATTTGAATACACATTAAAGGATGCTATTGGTCGTGAATGGCAATGTGGAACAACACAAATAGACTTCAATCTCCCCGAACGTTTTGGTGCATTTTATATTGATAAAGATTCAGAAAAACGTCAACCAGTCATGATTCATCGTGCTATTTTTGGATCAATGGAACGTTTTCTTGGTATATTAATCGAGAATTTCGCTGGACACATGCCACTTTGGCTTGCACCTGAGCAAGTGGTTGTAGCGACAATTACATCAGAAGCAAATGAATATGCAAAAAAAATAACGGCAAAACTTAAAGCTGTTGGGCTTTCTGCAAAATCAGATCTTCGTAATGAAAAAATTAACTATAAAATACGAGAACATTCTTTACAAAAAGTTCCCGTAATTTTGGTATGTGGCAAACGTGAGGCTGAGACAAATAGCGTCAACATGCGCCGCTTAGGAACTACGGATCAGGTCTTCTTGTCTATAGAAGAAGCAATTAAGCAACTAGCAGATGAAGCAACAGCACCAGATTTATACCGTTTAATAAACGCTTAACATACGCTAAAAGATAAAAAAAACTATAAAATGAAAAGAGGCATTGTTACCGAGCTCTGTCAAGCACTCGTTTACATTCAATTAATTCAAAAAGTATTTCCTGTAACAATGCTTTATCAGTCTTGTCTTTGTAAACATTAACGGAACCGACAGGCGCCTCTCCTTCACTCCTCATGAAATTCAAAAGCCCAAAAGAAGACTTCTTAGGCTTACTGCTGGTAGATTCGGAAGTTTGTCCTGCATGTTTCTTTTCTATCACGACATTCATGGCATCAAGATCGCCATTACCAAATGCAGTAACAAAAGCAATACCGTTCTCTTTCAAAAGACGCTGCACACCTTTTATCGTATATCCCTGCTCGTATAGTAACTGTTTAATACCATTGAGTAAATCAACATCAACTGGACGATAATAGCGCCTCCCACCACCACGCTTCATTGGCTTAATTTGCCTAAAACGTGTTTCCCAGAATCTCAAGACATGCTGCGGAAGCTCTAATAACTCGGCTACTTCGCTAATTGTGCGAAAAGCATCAGAGCTCTTATCCATTTTGCAACACCCTATCTAAAACACTAGAAACGATTCTATAATGATCTATCAAGTTTCAAATTTCTCAACAAGATTAGTCAAAAATAGGACCATACTTGACTACATTTTAACTAAAAAGCCGTTTACTTAAAACAAGATTCTAAATTCTCATCTTACCTAAATCTCTTTAACAAATACTAGACACAGCAACAGGGCTTATTTAACAGTGTTATTCTTTTGTCTTTCACGATGCGAGTCTAAAATTCTTTGTTTAAGTACATTTGCAGCTTTAAATGTTACGACACGTCGCGGTGGAATCGGTGCTTCAACACCGGTTTTGGGATTGCGTCCAACGCGTTCACTTTTATTGCGGACTTGAAAAGTCGCAAAAGAAGATAATTTAACTGCTTCACCTCTCACAAGCGAATTGCAAATTTCGTCTAAAACCAACTCAACCAAAGCTGCCGATTCAGTGTGTGACAAGCCCACTCTCCTACAAACTACGCTCGCTAAATCTGCACGCGTTACTGTTTTACTTGTCATTATAACCACCTATTTAAATATTTAAAATTACAAAATGACTTATACGTTTTATTCAAATATGGTCAAGCGACTATAATCTACCAACGAATAAGAATTGCCCCCCATGTAAACCCTCCCCCCATAGCTTCTAGCATGATGAGATCGCCTTTTTTAATTTTTCCATCACAAAGAGCCGTTGTTAAAGCCAATGGCACCGACGCTGCAGATGTATTACCGTGTTGATCAACAGTAATTACAACTTTATCTAAAGAAATTCCCAATTTTTTAGCTGATGCTTCAATAATACGTTTATTAGCCTGATGAGGCACAAACCAATCTAATTGTGATGAATCTATACCCGCGGCAGCAAAACAATCATCAACCACATCTGTTATCATGCCTACTGCATATTTAAAAACTTCTCGTCCTTCCATGCGTAAATAACCCGTTGTTTGCGTTGTTGAAGGACCACCATCAACATACAGTTTATCAATATAAGCACCATTAGAGCGCAATTTCGTAGACAATATACCACAATCAAAAGCAACTCTCCCTTCATTTTCCTGCGCTTCCAAAACAGCAGCTCCAGCCCCATCACCAAATAAAACACATGTAGTACGATCTTTCCAATCCAAAATTCGAGAAAATGTATCAGATCCAATAACTAAAATTCTTTTTGCTGCTCCACAGCGTAAATAGCTATCTCCTGTTGTTAAAGCAAAAATAAAACCGGAGCAAACAGCTTGAATATCAAAAGCAAATCCATGGCTCATTCCCAAAGCATATTGAATTTCAACAGCAGAAGCAGGAAAAGTATGGTTTGGTGTTGAGGTTGCTAAAATAATACAATCAATATCTTTTATCGTGAGTCCAGCATTCACAAGTGCTGCTTGTGCAGCTTCAACTCCTAAAGAAACAGTAGTTTCATTCTCATTGGCAATGTAACGTTTGCGTATCCCTGTACGCTGAACAATCCATGAATCAGATGTTTCAACAAACTTCGCAATCTCATCATTCGACAAGCTTTTTTGGGGCAAGGCACTTCCTACACCACGTATAACGGATCGAATCATTCATCCCTAACCTTTTCTTCATACCTTTTGCTTATATTATAAAAGCTTATCATAAGGACTCCTCATTCATCCTCACTTCATCTTCTTGATCAAAAAGTGTTTCTTTATTCTCATGAAAGCGTCGTAAATCAGCTGTTATTTTTCTTAAAAGTCCATTATTAACCATCTCATAACCAACGCGAATAGCAGAAGCAAAACCGTTAGCATTAGCACTGCCATGACTTTTTATGACAACACCATTCAAACCTAAAAGCACCCCACCATTCACCCTATCTGGATCCATTTTGTGTTTCAGCGTACGAAAAGCACCCCGCAACAAAAAGTAACCAAGAGATGAAAAAAAAGAGCTGCGCAGTGCAGAGTTTAAGATTTCCGCTATCTGTCTCGCAGTCCCCTCTGCGGTTTTTAAAGCAATATTACCAGCAAACCCTTCCGTTACAACAACATCCACTGTTCCCTTTCCAATATCATTGCCTTCAACAAATCCTTTATATTCTAATCCTTCTAATTGCACTTCACGCAATATCATTCCAGCTTTTTTAATTTCATAAAGGCCTTTAACCTCTTCAACACCCACATTTAAAAGCCCAACACTTGGCCTTTCAGTGTGATATAAAGCGCGAAACATACCTGCCCCCATCACCGCCAAATCAACTAATTGGCTAGCAGATGCACCAATCGTCGCGCCAATATCCAAAACGATACTCTCACTGCGAAGCGTCGGCCAAATACCCGCAATCCCAGGACGCTCAGCCTCTGCCATCATTTTCAAACAAAAATAAGACATTGCCATGAGTGCACCAGTATTGCCCGCAGAAATGCAAGCATCTGCTTCGCCATTCTTTACTGCTTCAATTGCATACCACATTGATGATTTACCGCGCCCATTGCGAAGTGCTTGACTTGGCTTCTCATCCATACGTGTATAACTTTCTGTATGATAGAAGCGCGACACAGAAGCCAAACAAGGGTATTTCTTTAAAACTGGCTTAACAAGCTCCTCTACCCCATAAAACAGAAAATAAATATTGGAAATTTTTTTTTGTACAATTGCTGCTCCTGCAATAGTTGCTTCCGGACCATAATCACCACCCATTACATCAACAGAAATTCTAATCACGTTCGCATATCCCACATCTTTTTACGCTTTTAAACGCATATTATAACTTTTTGCTATTGAACAACTACAAAGCATAGCATGTGAAAATAGCTCCGCAGAAAATACCGTTTTTATAATGGTATACAATAGATAATTTTTTTATATTTTTACAACTGCTTCCAACTTTTCAAAACAGAAAATGGCGATAATTTTTGCTCTGCTTCTTCCAAATCTTCAAACACACGCATCTTTACCCCCTCTTTGCGTGGATAATGATTAATGGACAACTCAAAAAATTCTTCCATAACTGCACCGATATCAATTTTATCACCATAAAATACCTCTGGAATATCTAACCCTTCCACATCCAAAAACAATTCTCCTGTATCCTCCGACATTTTTGGCTTCATCAAATTTGAATCTTCAGGAACAAAAACAACCTCAATATTTTCACGGAGAATATTTTCTAGTGGTTCTAACGTAACAACACATAACTGCATTATACGCGCCCGCAATAGACCTTTTATACGTACCCCGCGCTTTTTCCACGGAAAAATATGAAATTTTCCCTCACACATCTTTACTTCAACTAAATCATGATTCTTAGCTAAATGAGCACACTCTCGCTGGTTCGCATAAATATGAACCCTTATACCTTTGGCGGGAAGAGAACGTACTGATATTGGATAAGCCAAAGCAAATGTTATTTGAGAAACACTTTGAACATTCATTGACAACTCGCAAATACATAAAGGGTGTAATACACTGCACTTTTATCTAGCCAAAGTACATTTCATTCATTTTTCTCTTTTCTAAAGAAATTCTGTATGGCATAATCTATTTTATAACAGGGAAACTCAATGTATGCTATGGCAGATTAAGCTAAAATGAGAAAAAATTGAGGTTACCTTCTTGTCATATATTTAAGCATAAGGGAGATATCATTGTTTCAGGTGCCTCACATAGTGGCCTTAATCAAACAGAAGTTATTGATTGGTCTATTAATAGCCAGTATGGCAGCAATTGCCGGTTGTAGTGTTCTTGATTCTTCAGGTACAAGCCAACTCTACCAAGAAGGTTACATCCTTGATAAGAATGCTCTTAGTTCCATTTCTGTTGGATCAAGCCAAGAGCAAGTTATTTTAACTTTAGGGACTCCCTCGCTAAAAACAAAATATGATAATGAGGTTTTCTATTATATCTCACAAACTCGCTACCGTGCGATGCAGTTTATGAAAACTAAAATTATTGATCGTAAAGTTTTGGCTATTTACTTCAATAAAAATAATCAAGTTACTAAAATAGCCAACTATGGTCTACAAAATGGTCAAATATTTGATTTCATCGCACAAACAACACCAACTGCTACAAGAGAGCAACCTTTCTTAATCCAAATTATTAAAGGTCCTGCGAATTTACCAACTTATAACTGATTAAAGTATAACGGCTTGCATACAATCCTGGTGATGTTAGAACTGATAACATTGGGATTGTAGCATTGCTTTTAGAAGCGAACTTTTTTTGCCATACTGTCAAGAATTGCATTGACGAGCTTTGGTTCGTCACCGTCAAAAAATGCCTTTGCTATATCTACATATTCATTCGTAACAACAGCAACAGGCACATCTTGACGGTTGATCAACTCCCATAAACCTGCACGCAAAATTGCGCGTAGTATAGAATCAAGGCGCGAAAGCGACCACTCTGCGGAGAGTTGTTGATGAAGCATAGGATCAAGCTGTTTTTGATTCTGTACAACACCCGTGATAATAGCCAAAAACCATTGAAAATCAGCGTCAAGATACTGATCCCCATCAATATCTTTTCCTAAACGATAAGCCTCATATTCAGCTGCCGTTTCCATCACACCAGAACCGACTATATCCATTTGATAGAGTGCTTGAACAGCAGCAAGTCTTGCTGCTCCACGTTTGTTGGCTAAACACGGAGAATGTCTTCCTTTTATATCAGACATATTTAATGATTATCTCCAAATCTCTTTTTTAGAGCGATCATACATAAAGCAGCTTCAGCAGCAAAACCACCTTTATTTTTTTTATCCTGTTTTGCACGCGTCCATGCTTGTTTTTCATCATCAACAGTTAAAATACCATTTCCAATCGCCAAGCGTTTATGAACAGTTAAATCCATTAATGCGCGACAAGAATTATTCGCAACAATTTCAAAATGATATGTTTGACCACGAATAATACAGCCAAGTGCTACATAACCGTCGTAAGATACCTTATTATTATTTTTCTCAGCAAAAGCTATTGCACTTGGTATTTCTAATGCTCCAGGAACTGTTACAATATCATAGCTTGCTTCGGCTTTTTGCAAAGCATTCACTGCACCTGTAAGAAGTGCATCAGAAATTCCATCATAAAAACGTGCTTCAACAATCAGTAAATGTGGCTTTTGATGTATCTCTTTTATCATAACGGAATCTCACAAGAAAAAGGAAGCAAAGAATTTAAAGTCATAGAGTACAAAGTTCTAAAAACTAATAATAAATTTTGCTTATTCATCTTTTATTCTAAAACCTGAAAATTTTGCAGCATAACGAGCAAACTGATCTATTTCTAAGTTGACCTGATCTCCAATCTGAGCTTGCCCCCAAGTCGTCATTTCAAGTGTATGACGAATAATCAGAACATCAAAAATACAATCCTCAACACAATTAACAGTCAAAGACGTCCCATTAAGTGCGATAGAACCTTTATTTACAATAAAGGACGTAAATCGTGTTGGGATTTGTAAGAAAAAACGAACTGCATCACCTTCATTTTTCTTATCAATGATATCAGCCAAACCATCAATATGGCCCAAAACCAAATGTCCACCCACTTCATCACCAAGTCTGAGTGAACGTTCTAAATTAATACAAGTTCCTTTTGTCCATTGTGCAAGATTAGTCAAACGTAATGCTTCTTCCCACGCTTCCACAGCAAACCAACTGGTATTCGCTTGTTTTGATCCTCTCTCAACGATTGTCAGACAAATTCCTGAACACGCAATTGATGCGCCAATTTCTAGACTTTCTACAGCATAGCGTGTAGCAATATTTAAACGCACTCCTTGCACTAAAGGTTGAACATATTCAACACAACCGATATCCGTTATAATCCCTGTGAACATAACGTTTTACGCCTCCATTTATAAAAACGGTCATTTCCAAACATTCTTGACTCAACTTCATAAAATTGCGAGAGATAATTTCCAAAATGAGGGGCTTCAATACGGTTTTTTCCTAAAATAACGGGTGCATAAAAACATATCAAATGATCCACACAACCAGCATTTAAAAACTTTTCTCCTGTCTTTACACCTCCCTCAAGTAAAATGCTATTGATTCCACGTTGATAAAGCAGCTGTAAAATGGCAAAGGGCTGTATGCAACCATTGCTCATTTCTACCGAATACACAGATACACCACACTGCTCCAGCGTACTCATTTTGCTTTTTGGGGAAAGATTTGTATCACAAATAATCCATGTAGGAATTCTTTTTGCTGTTTGGACAACTTTTGCATCAAGTGGGATGCATAAATCTGCATCCAAAATAATACGTATCGGCGAACGCATCTCCATCCCTGGCAAACGACAATTTAATTGTGGGTCATCCGCTAGTATAGTGCCAATACCAACGAGAATAGCATTATTTTGAGCACGTAAAATATGAGTATGCGTGTGAGAAATTGTTCCACTAATTTTTATTCCACCCTGCCCTTTTTTTCCGACACCATTATCAGCAGAAATTGCCATTTTTAAAGTAACAGCACAGCGTTGTAACTTCCTTATACACCAATGCGTACACAATGCTGCAAAAGCTTCTTCAGCCAGAATGCCTTCAACCACTTCAATACCAGCCGCACGTAAAAGAGCAATACCACGACCATCAACCCGCTTATCTAAATCAGTAAGAGCAATAACAACTCGTGAAATACCTGAATCAATAAGCGCATTCACACACGGCGGAGTTTTGCCATAATGCGAACAAGGCTCTAAAGTCACATAAGCAGTAGCACCCTGAGCTAAAGTACCCGCCATTTGCAAAGCCTGCACTTCAGCATGAGGACTTCCGTGAATAGCTGTTACACCATAACCAACAATGGATGTTCCCGTACCCTCATCGTTTCGCACAATCAACGTGCCAACTGAAGGATTCTCACCCGTAAGACCGACATGACGCTCCGCTAAACGGATAGCTGCAGCCATGAACCGTTCATCTTGCACTTTTTTATTCATCAAGACGAGATTCTGTACCAGTTATACTCTTTGACAACTCGTCTATAACATCGTGAAAATCGCTTGCATTACGAAAATCTCGATAGACAGAAGCAAAACGAATATAGGCAATATCATCAATGCTTTTCAAAGCTTCCATCACAAGAAGCCCAATTTTTTCTGAAGGAACCTCAGGTTCTCCTAAACTCTCAAGTTGGCGTACAATGCCAGAAATTGCTCGCTCAATATAGTCTGGATCAATATTGCGTTTACGCACAGCTATATCAACTGATCTCATCAACTTATCGCGATCAAATAGCTCACATCGACCACTTTTTTTACAGACTAAGAGCTCACGTAACTGCACACGTTCAAAAGTTGTAAAACGACCACCACACATAGAACACACACGTCGTCGACGAATAACCGCCCCCTCCTCGGCAGGACGCGAGTCTTTAACCTGTGTATCTTCATATTGGCAGTAAGGACAGCGCATCTGTTTTATGCTCTTAACAAGCGCTAAGATAAGAGTAAAGAGGAAATCTATTCGTTATATCCTCTACCTTTTTCTTAACAGCCATCTCAACGGCATGATTCTCCTCATCGCCTTTTACTACCCTAAGTCCATCAAGAACTTCTGAAATCAACTCACCAACTTGAATAAACTCTTTTTCTGCAAAACCACGCGTTGTCGCAGCTGGTGAACCCAAACGAATTCCTGATGTTATAGATGGTGTTTCAGGATCAAAAGGAATACCATTCTTATTACAGGTAATATGCGCCCGTCCTAAAGCCAATTCAGCACGTTTTCCTGTCACATTTTTGGAACGCAAATCAACCAACAGTAAATGGTTATCTGTACCGCCAGACACAATATTAAAACCATTACTCTGTAATGTTTTTGCCAAGATTTTAGCATTGGCAACAACATTAGCACTATAACTCTTAAAAGAAGGCTGTAAAGCCTCTTGAAATGCAACAGCCTTAGCCGCAATCACATGCATTAAAGGACCACCTTGAAGACCAGGGAAAATCGCCGAATTAACCTTTCTTGCTAAAGCTTCATCATTAGTCAATATCAAACCACCACGAGGACCTCGCAATGATTTATGCGTGGTAGTTGTTACAATATGCGCATGTGGAACAGGTGAAGGATGAACCCCGCCAGCAACCAACCCCGCAATATGAGACATATCAACAAGGAAATAAGCACTGATCTCATCTGCAATTTCACGGAACCGTTTCCAATCCCATAAGCGCGGATAAGACGAACCACCTGCTATAATAAGTTTGGGCTTACGTTCCTTTGCAAGACGCTCAACTGCCTCCATATCAAGAATCTGATCTTCTTGACGCACACCGTAGGACACAACATCAAACCATTTTCCGGACATATTGACGGATGAACCGTGCGTAAGATGACCACCAGCATTTAAATCCAATCCCATAAACGTATCACCAGGCCGAAGTAAAGCTAAAAACACAGCTTGATTCATTTGACTACCAGAATGGGACTGAACATTCGCAAAAGTGGCACCAAAAAGCTGTTTTGCCCTTTCAATTGCTAAATCTTCAACAACATCAACAAATTGACAGCCTCCATAGTAACGCTTTCTTGGATAACCTTCTGCATATTTATTGGTTAAAACGGACCCCTGTGCTTCAAGAACAGCTCTTGAAACAATATTCTCTGAAGCAATCAGCTCAATTTCATGCTGTTGACGCTCAAACTCCCTCCTCATTGCATCAAAGATTTCAATATCAACAGTTTGTAAAGTATCATTAAAAAAGCGCTTTTGTGTGTCATTTTGCTGCTGAGTCATAAAACACATTCCTAACATAAAAAAATAAAGTCATTGAACGATAACATAGCAAATCACGCAAACCAAACATTTTAAACCATTTTCACTCAAAAATGGTATAAATATTTATCTTATCCTTGGTAACATAAACAACAAAGCTCTCCCCACACACAAAAATGTTGCAAAATGGGTATTAAGTTTCCTCTCATCTACTCTTACTTGTCACACTTTTTAAAAGCAAAGAGATATATAATCTCAAGAAATTCAATAATTTAATAACTATCATTTAAATCGGTAATAATTTAAAATAATTGATAATGTGATAAACTGAATATGGCTGCAAAAAATGAATTCAAGGCTAGTAGAATGACAACGAAAGTTTTTATTGATGGTGAACATGGAACAACCGGATTACAGATACAAAAACGGCTAGCAGAGCGCTCAGATTTTAAATTACTCTCTCTTTCTCATACAGATCGGCATAACATTGATATCCGAAGAGACTATCTTAATCAAACCGATATTGCCATTTTGTGTCTTCCAGATGATACTGCACGCGAAACAGTTAACTGGCTTAAAAATAATAAAAATATTAGAATTATTGATAGTTCCACAGCCCACCGTGTTGCAGCAGACTGGGTTTACGGCTTTCCTGAAATGACGGCAGGACAAAAAAAGCGTATCCAAGCAGCACACTACGTGACCAATCCAGGATGTTATCCTACCGGCGCAATTAGTTTGATTCGTCCTCTCCGTGAAGCCGGTCTGCTAGATGCTTATTATCCAATATCAATTAACGCAATCTCTGGCTATACTGGTGGTGGAAAACAATTGATTGCACAAATGGAAAACTTATCTCAACAAAATAATATTCAGGAAAATTATTTTGTTTATGGTCTCAATCTCGCACACAAACATATCCCAGAAATTAAAATTCATGGACAGATCAACCAAACACCAATTTTTGTACCAAGTGTAGGTCGTTTTCCCCAAGGAATAATTGTAAATCTTCCACTACATCGCCATTTATTTACAAAATCAGCCAATTGTTCTAATCTACGTGAAATTCTTGAGAACCACTATGATGGGCAGAACATCATATCAGTTGCTTCACAAGAAGAAACAGATGCTCTCACAAAACTCAATCCAGAATGCTTAGCACATAAAGATGGGATGAAATTATTTGTGTTTGGCAATGAGCGTGAAGGAATTTTCAATCTTTGTGCCATATTCGATAATTTAGGGAAAGGTGCATCCGCAGCTGCTGTTCAAAATCTCGACTTAATGCTTTTAGGAGGATAAACTTCTCTGAGTGCAAACTTTTACTCAACAGCACGGATAGGCTCCTTTTGTTGCTCGCCAATGTGCAACCGAAAAACATAAGATTGCTAATGCAACACTTTGGTGAATGAGCCCCAAACTTATGGGAACTTCATGTAACAGCGTAAGAATACCCAAAAGTGCTTGAATAATAATCATAATACATATAATAAATGCACGGTGAGAATGGGTTGAATGTGGAAGTTTTTTTTGTACATACAGTGCATGCATGACTGCTACAACAAACAAAAAATAAGCAAAAAAACGGTGAACAAATTGAACCGTTAAGGGGTTTTCGAATAAATTGAGCCAAGCAGGATTATGCTGCAACAATCCATCAGGAATAACCTGCCCATCCATAAGTGGCCACGTATTATAAACTTTCCCAGCATGGAGTCCCGCAACTAAAGCACCTAAATAAATCTCTATCAAAATGAAAAAAACAAGCCAACCGGCAAAATATTGAATTCTTTGATTTGTTGGTTTTTCTGAGTATTCTGTGAATCCTCGAGATAAATAAGTAACAAAAATAATAACAAAACATGCTGTTATAAGATGAAATGCTAAACGATATTGGCTTACACTTGTCAAGTCACTTTGACCAATACCTGAAGCCACCATCCACCAACCAATAAAACCTTGAAATGCAATAAGTATCGGCACAATGGTAAGTTGGAGCAAAATATTTTTTTCAATACGCTTCGTCGCCCAAAACCAAATTAAACCAAATAAAGCCACAAGACCAACGAGACGTCCCAACACGCGATGCGCCCATTCCCACCAGAAAATCACCTTAAATGCACTTAACGTCATATCACGATTAAGCAGCTTATATTGCGCTATCTGTTGATATTTTAAAAATTCCTCTTGCCATTGCTCCACACCAATTGGTGGAATGACACCGTGAATAGGCTTCCATTCGGTTATCGATAACCCTGATCCTGTCAGACGGGTAGCCCCTCCCACTAAAACAATTGCCAAACAAAGAAATAAAATAAAATAAAGCCATACTTGAATTTGTTTTCGATATTTCTTTTGCAACGGTGTCAAAACATCATCTTTCAATCTTTTTACAGCCATCTTTAATTGCCCCACGTCTTTCTCCAACCACAACTTATTTCAAAATCTAAATATTAAGTCTTAGCTATTTTTAATATGTACAGCAAGTTTAACACAAGACAAGCATACCACTTACAACATGCTATTAGCATATCTGCGATATTTATGATGTAACCACACGGTAAACAGTTTTTGGAAACCTGCTCACCATTTGCATCATCCAATCCTGTTCACTAAGAGCCATACTACAAATGTAATGGTCTGTTAACTCTGCAAATTGCTCAAATCCATATTTGGGCTCACTCGCCATTTCCAAAATGATAAAATCATAATCTTTTTTAAATTCTTGTACTAGATTAGGGATATCATTTGAAAAATCTTGTGCACAAACAGCACTCGTTATCCCCTGAGGAAGAATATCAACCCCAGTGTCATAATCACGATAAATAACATCCTGCAACTGGGCATTCCCAGTTAAAATATCGCTCAATCCCCGATGTGGACCAATAACTTTTTCTATTTGTTGACCAGAAATATCTACCAATAGAATTGTTTTACGCTCTTTTACGAGATGAAGAGAGAGCTTTGCTGCCGTCCGTGCAGCCTCTAGCCCAATGATTGAAACAACCGTTGAAGCACGATATTTCAAAAAATCAGATAATTCCTCTATTGTAATAAAAGACTCAAGGTTTTTCGTTCTCTTAGATACTAAAACGCTCTCATTGTTTTTGGAGCTATTCTCTTCCAATTTATCTTTTTTTGTTCCAAAGCATTGATGAAACAACAACACGCCTCCCAAAAGAATGATTAAGCTTGCAAACACGCCAATAATAATGTTTTTTCCGTAAAGAGCCATAAAAGAAATTGGCGCTAATGTTGTTGGCATAACCACATGAATCTTTGTATTTTGCAAGAGAGAAGAATTTCTTTTCGTCTCTTTGTTTTGAGCATCTACCACGGCTTTTATTTTATTTTCGAGTTCATTAAATAATTGATTTAAAGATTGAGATTGATCTGTCACAAAAAGGCCAATCCTTTTTTTTAGCTGGTTTTCAAATTCCGTTGCAATGGCTTCGTCTGCATGAACTTGATGAACAATCTGCAAAATTTTATTTTCTAGTTGATGAGAAACTACCTCTAATTCCGCAGTCATTGCCTTAATTTGAGGATGTGTCCAACCTAATTGTGCAACCATATGTGCTCTTTGTGTCTCCAAAAGATCACGCTTAGATTCTAATGCAGAAATCATTGAATTACTTGCAATAAATGATAAAGACAGTAAAGATTGTCCGTTTTCACGCATCATGTTAATAGCTGAGCACAAACTCGTTAAATGAATACGCTTTAAAGTTGCTTCCGTTAATTGCACAGAAAGATCTTTAAGCTCTGTTTGTTTTACATTGCGGTAAATAAAAGAATCAACAGATGAACGAAAGTCTTGCACTATATTTCGTACCGTTGCCTTATCATAGTGCTGGTCCGCTTTCTTTTTCGTTAACAGTACTTTTTCTTTTACAATTGGTTGTGAAAATGCAGAAAACAAATCCTCTAACCCATGTTGAGCAGCTTCAAAAGTTTCAGCTTCAAAAGTAAGATCAATGAGATCACCATTACGAGACAAACGAACATTTTCACGCAAATCTTTCTTCTGATAAATATTTAAAGAAAAATTATGTAAGTTTGAATCATTTAAAAGTATAGGCTGTAAAAATAAAAAGGAGAGAACATCGTTTTGTTTATCAATTGGCAATGGTTTTCCCACAGAATCAGATAACGAAAATGTTAAGGTTGCCCGATATATCCGTGGTTGAATAAAGTAATACAACAAAATCAAAACTGTACATAGCACTACTAACAGCAAAATGGACAAAACATTTTGTAATTTCATGCGTACAAACAGTCTTTTATTATTCTTAAGACTCATCTTTATTTCAACCAGTAAAATACTTCATATCTTTTTATTAAGAGAAAGTAGTAACTATCCTCTTAACTTTAAGTCATATTATTCTGAGATAAGAAAAGCCTAAAAATGAAGAAAAAATGTACAGAAATATCTCAAAAAACTTTAATCCATCTTCTGTTTGATACGATCTAATCGTTTTTTTGCTTCGTAGCTAAGTACTGCTCTAATGGTAACGGAACCATCATCATGTCCTTCCTGCATTATTTCGCCAGAGTTTTCATAAAACCAATCAATAAGAGACATTTCATGAGGTCTTAAGATACATTCAACGTTTTGCATTTTTCCAAAAATTCGCTTTTCAATTGCTATTAATAATTGATCTAAACCATCACTCATGAGCGCTGATACCATTACTGCAGGATTTAACTGTGTTTTTGCGCTTGTTTGCAAAACATTCAATGCGTGCTCATCTAATAAATCAATCTTATTCCAAACTTCTATAATATGCTCTGTGTCATCAACATTGATACCAAGACTCAAAAGCACTTCCAAAACATCTTTGGCATGCGTATAATGATCAACATCTGCCATATCTCTCACATGAAGAATGAGAGAAGCTTCAACTACTTCTTCAAGAGTTGCTCGAAAAGCTGCAATCAAATGCGTTGGTAAGTTAGAGATAAAACCTACAGTATCAAATAAAAGAATAGTTTTTCCATGAGGAAGAACAACTTTGCGCAAAGTTGGATCAAGCGTTGCAAACAACATATCCTTTGCTAGGACATCTGCACGAGTTAAATTATTAAAAAGAGTTGATTTTCCTGTATTGGTATATCCTACTAAGGCTACAACAGGATGGGATGTTTTTTTTCTCTTAGCTCTATGAAGAGCACGTGTTTTAATAACTGTTTCCAATTCGCGGCGGATACGAATAATTTTCTCTTGCAAAATACGCCTATCCGCTTCAATTTGAGTTTCACCAGGACCGCCTAAAAAACCACGTCCACCACGTTGCCTTTCTAGATGTGTCCAACTGCGTACAAGCCTGCTTTTTTGATAAGATAAATGCGCTAACTCGACTTGCAAAACCCCTTCTTTTGTTTGCGCGCGATCTCCAAAAATTTCAAGAATCAAAGCTGTTCTATCAATAACTTTGCAATTCCATAATTTTTCTAAATTACGTTGCTGCACTGGTGTTAAAAAATAATCTATAACCGCAAGCTCAATAGAATATTCACTTATATAATGGGCAAGCGCATCTACTTTACCCTTTCCCAATAAAGTTGCAGGACGAAGCGCAGCAATATTCACCGTTTCATAATGAACAACGTCCAACCTTATAGCACGCGCCAACCCCAATGCCTCTTTAACCCGAGAAGATACTGAGCATCTATTGGAAGCACTTTCACTTCTGTTTTCTTGATAAATTGGTATCAAAACAAGCGAGCGCACCCGTTTTGCAACTTGTGAAGAAAATCCCCAAAATCTCTCATTTTCATTTATCACGGCAATCTAAGAATTTTATCAAACGGAATAAGAAGACTAGAGTAAAGAAACTTGCTTATTCAGAATTTTCACTTTCAAACATCTGTACAGGTCGTCCAGGCATAATTGTAGAAATAGCATGCTTATAAACCAACTGCGCATGACTATCACGACGTAAAAGAACACAAAAATTATCAAACGAGGTTACAATACCCGTCAGTTTAACGCCATTTACAAGAAAAATTGTAAGAGAAATTTTTTGTTTGCGCACCGTATTTAAAAATACATCTTGCAGGTGTTGTGATCGTTCTGCCATTATTCTTACACCTTCATCTCGAATTGCATGAAATATTCGTGCACGCATATCGACTGAAAAATATCCAATTGTCAACGTAGTAGCTTCAAAATTAGCAAAAGACAACTTAATATCGAGAAAAAACTATCCAATTTATAGCAGTGAGCACCACAACTTGTAAAAATTTGTCATTCAATACGAGATTCTCCTTAAGTTGACTTTTTATGAATGAAAATCAAAAATAACCTTTTCAGAAGATATAATGGCTGTTTTCTATCGTTTACAATTAATAGAAATGAGGCAATAGATAAAAGCATGATTTATTAATTTATCATTAACACAAGAAAAGATAGACGGCACAACCACAAACGCACCTACACGCCGCATTTTTTTAATACCGAGCTTAACTGTCATTAAATTGTTTTCACTCAGATATAAAAGTCGCATAATTTTCAACCTGTAAGAGAAAGTTGTAAACAGTATTTTTATTTTTATTATGCTCAAGTACTACCTTGTTTTTATTGCACTTTATACCATTTTTGAACACGATAAAGTAATCGCATTAACTTTATCTTGATAAGTTTTCAAAATTTTGCCCTGAACATATTCCTTTCTAAATAATTAACAGCTAGTATACTAGAATATCTGGAGGAGGACGTATCCCTTTTCCATCTGTAAGAGTACGAGGCGAGTATGGCACGCAGAACCAAATTACAAACATTTGAAGTTGAAGTTGAAGAAGCTCTCACAAAAGCTATGAACTTTGATTTTGATAATGCTGCAATTGAAACGATATCATTCAATAATTCTGAAAATGTCGTTAATGTAGATGATTTGATTCAAAAGATTGCAATGGCAGAAGAAGAAATTTTCACTGAAAATGGTACTTCAACTCTTGTCTCAGATATTCATGACAACGCTGTTATTGATGAATCCGTTGTTGAGCAGCTTTTTGCTCCCAAACCCACACCTGAACTTTCAGGTGGAACTGTTAATAACACATTATTGTCTACAAAACTTCTTCCTGCTAACGATGATATAACAACTCCTTTAAATTTTGAATTATTAAAAGAGCGTTCTACCTCTCGGATCTATTGGTGTACAACAGCACTCAGTGTTTTATGGGCAACAGGAGGTGCGTTTATTGCTCATAAACTAGCTCCTGCTGGTTTTAATTCCTTATCGAATATCACCACCTTTGCCTTATCTTCAACAGGTTTAGCTGTAGCAGCGGGAACGGCAATCCCTATCCTTATATCTTGGGGATTTGCTCAATTAACAAAACGCTCAAACGAATTACATAATATTGCTCTTCTTATGACAAATGCCGCACAGCGCCTCAGTGAACCGCAACATATATCTGAAAAACAAGCTATCGCTATAGGACAAACTATTCGTGAAGAAGTAGTAGCAATGAATGAGGGAATTGAACGTACCCTTGGGCGTGCTGTCGAACTTGAAGCGATTATACAAGGTGAAGTCCATAATCTGGAACAAGCTTATGCTGAAAATGAATCGCGCATTCATACATTAATCAAAGAATTAAGCAATGAACGTATAGCCATTTTGAATCATGCTGATCGCGTACAATCAACAATTAAAGGAACACAGGAACAGCTAAGTGATGAATTTGGCTTAGTTACCTCAAAAATTATAACCAATGTTGAAAAACTTGTGCAAACTCTTTCCCAGACTTTACAAAAACAGGGTGAAGATCTTGTTGCAAAACTTTCCTATGCCGGTGATGGTGTAACAAATAAGCTTGTTGAAAAATTTAATGAAACCACGACACAAATTCAGCGAAAAAACACAGAGTTTTTCTATGAATTAGGGAAAAACTTTGATAGTTTCTCAGAACGTTTCGATAATAATGAAAAACAAATAGAAAAAAACTTTAATGAAACAGCTGCTAAAACTGAAATGCACATCGCTAGAATTGCAACACGTATACAAACGGCCACAGACCAAACATTCCATAATGTTGATGAAAAATTTAAAGCACTGGATGAATCCATTATTAATCGCAATAATCAATTTCTGCAGGGTTTTGATGAAAAAATCATACAACTCGATGAAAAAGCGTACAAACTCTCTTCTAAGTTTGATAATGTCACTTCTGAAGCAATTGAAGCCTTTGAAAACCGTTTAGCAACTGTTGATCTCTCTCTTAAAGAACACAGCGATTCTATAATCGAATCCTTCATAGCTCGCAGCCAAACCCTAGAAGATAATGCTGAAAAACTGAGTAATTTCTTAGAAAATCATATCTTGCAAATTAATACAAATCTCCAAGAAAGAACCGCTGATATTACCGAAGCGTTTACAAATGGGCATGAAACTATTCTTTCCACAATCGACAAAAGCAAAGAAAGGCTCAGAGAGGAAGTTCAATATGTCGATAATGCAATTGTTGATATTATACAGGAGCGTTCGCAAGACTTCAAATTACAACTCTCCGATCAAAGAACTCTGATAGCAGACATGCTCGATAACGAAAAAAATAAAATCGCTGATACATTAAAAAATCAGATTGCTGTTCTAGCTCAAAATACTTCAAGTCTTGAAAAAGTTTTGATTGACAATGTTCAAATCGTTGATCAGCATGCTGAAAGTCATCTCGCAAATATAGTTCAATGTACAGATAAGCTACAAGAAGTCATTGTAGAAAGCTGCAATACAACAAAAGAAGCTTTAGAAGCGCAAGCTAGAAATATTGATATACGTGCTGACGCTCTGCGTGATTCTTTAGCGATTAATAGTTTTTCTCTTAACGAAGTTCTTGCAGATCAAGCGCGCACTCTCGAGCAACGGATGGAAACAATCCATAATCTCATAACCAAAAGTGATATACATGTTGATGCTGCATTAAAACAGCAAATAGGTTTAGTCGAGAATGCAATTGTTTCCAACAATAGGAGCATCACTGAAACTGTGCAAGGTCATATCAAAAACCTCGAAAACCAAGCTGAAATTTTAAAGAATACTCTCTCTCAATCTAGTGGGACATTCTTTGAAACCCTTGAAACACGCATAGAATCTTTCGACGCAAATTTAGAAGTTCGCGCACACAAAATTTTTGAACGTGCAAGCACACTAGAAGAAACATTGTCAGAAAAACTTGGACAAGTATGTGAAACCATCGAGATGCAAGCATCTGCTCTTGACGAGCGCTCTGATACATTAAAAACATCTATCATGCTCAATAATGAACAAAGTCAAATAATGCAACAAGCACTGAAAACAAGCATTGATAATATACGAATCACGTTAGAAGATTCTGTTAACACAGTTACAGGCAGCTTACGTGATAAAGTTTTAGAAGCTTCTGATATTCTTTCTTCTACGGGTGAGCAAATTCTTTCATCTGTAACCGATGTTGCTACGAAAGCGGAAAATGTTCTCTCAACATCTGGGAATCGCATTGTATCAAACGTTAAACAAACAGTTTATGATACCAGTGAAAAAGTTCTGTCTGTACTGTCTGAACAAACCGCTCATACTGTCGAAGCCTTCACAATGGCCAGTCATAATGCACAAGCTTTGTTGAATGAAACAATTCACACTTCAACAACAGTAATTGAACAAGTTCTTAGCGAACGTTGCAATGTTCTACATCACTCCATGCAGAATCTTAAAAATAATTTAGGATATCAGCTTTCTGATGTGAGTAGCCGTTTGGAAGAAGCGAACAATCAAACAGCTGCTCAAATTTCAGAACATGTTGGAAAGATCACAGAGCTTACAAACCACTTAAATCAAGCTGCGCAAAATACAACGGAGTCAATTGGTCATTTAACACAGCATATCGGTGAACAACTCTCCCTCTCAACACAAGATGCTGAACAAAGGATTTATGCTCAGAATGAATCTTTAGTAAATAGCTTGGCACAAACCAACTCTGAAACACTTCAAACAGTAAGTGCTATGAAAGAAGATCTTGTCAAGAATGTCTCATCCATTGTTGCACAATTAAACCAATCAATTTACAGATTCCATGAAAATAGTGATGTTTTATTATCAGCAGTTCAAAATATTGATGGTAAATTTAGTGAAACAGCGAGTAATTTTTTCCGCAATACTAACCAAGTAGCAGAGCATTTATCAGCCTCAAATCAAGCACTCAATAACAATGTTGAAGTTCTGCAAGGAATCTCACAAAATACATTTGAGAAAATTAGTCATATAACAAGTAGTTTTGGTGAGCATGCTAAGACACTTTCTGAGACTGTTCGCGTTCTCGAGCAATCTGAAAACTCACTCAGTATAACACTTGAAGAAAAACACAACACACTTTCTGCATTAAGCAATGCTCTTATTTCAAAGTCTAATGAAATCAATCAATTGATTGAACATTATGAAAATATTCTCAACTCAGCACTTGAACGCACTGACAAAAATGCGCGTAACTCCACGCATTCACTCCAACAATCACTTAATCAGCTTATTAATGAAGCCTCAATACGTTTTTCAGGAGCAGCAGAAGATATACGTCGCTCAGCCGATGAAGTTCGTATAGAACTTTCAAAAATTAATAAGGATATTAATGAGAATGTTCAAAATCTTCCAGCGAAAACGAAAGAAACAACCCAAACGATTCGCACTGCTCTGAATGAACAAATTACAGCATTAAAGGATTTGATAAACGTTATACAAAAAAGCAATCAAAAGAATGTGAAGGAGCCACCAATATCGGCAATTCCTACATCACCAACGCTAAAAAGGAGTGATAATATTTCCTCTGAAGTCATTAAGAAGATAGTGCCACCTAAACCTACTTTGCAGCAAAACCATAGCAAAAAAAGGCCCAATAAATGGGTATCGAATCTTCTAGAGAGAGCTTCACGTGAGGAATCGTGGTATGATGAAATGCCTAATGATGCTGTTTTTGCACAAGTACAAACAAAACCACGTCCTGCAAATGAGTCCCTTAATTCATTAGCAGCAGGTATAGTACGAGCTATTAACCATAATGCTGTTGTTGAACTATGGGATCATTATCAGCGTGGACAAAAAAATATCGCAACAGAGCGCCTTTACACTTTGAATGGGAAAACGATATTTGAAATGATTAAGAAAAAATATATGAACGATATTAATTTTAAACGTTCAGTTAATCAATATATTGCGGATTTTGAAAAACTATTACGTGATGTCTCTTACAGCTCTAGTACTTCGAACTCAGTTCGAAAATATCTGATATCAGATACGGGAAAAGTGTACACTATGCTTGCTCATGCGAGTGGTCGCATTCAATAGATAACAATAGAAGTGGAAAAGATGTTCTTTTCCACTTTTTTCTTTTTCAGTTGTATTCACCACTCATCGTTATGCAACATGCGTGCTAATTGCAAATGTAGTGTTGTATATCAAAAGTGGAATAGATGATTAGCGTTTGTTTTTTTTATGATATTTTAAGCAATAGCCCTATTTAAAACATCATGTCCAATGGAATAAGCATGACCTCTCATACTTCCCTTATTAACCATCTTCAACTACTCCACCTATAAATTATGCAAAGAATGAACTATATGTATAAAATGCTCATCATGATTTTTACTGCTAAATCTTCATTCATTGAAACACATATACTTGCCACACATACATGGCTCTTTTCATCAGTGCTTAAATTCTTTTTTGCTAGCATATTTTACAAAATTGAACCAACTCCAACCAAAAAAATTACTTTTACTTCCCTTTAACAATAAAAAAGTTTTTAAAATTATACGCAGTTTAGGTTTTACAAACAGTGGTTTATAAACCCCATACGCATATGAAGAAATAAAGCATATGTTTACGACACCTAGGTTAAATTAATAAACAACCCTTTTCTGTTTTTTCCTTTCTCGCCGGCATTGCAAAAAAAATAACTGCTTGGTAATGTAAAATTTAATAATGTTTTACTTGTTTTTAATTATCTAACTCCCGCGGATTTTGTAAGGAGAAAAAACTAATCGTGCTGATATCAACGAAATCGTTAATAAGTACAAATGAAAAGAAACATCAAATCGATTTAACGATTTAGAAAAATTTTCTCATGTTTATGCGTTTTTGTATTCAGAAAAATGAGGATCTCTCAGTGAACAAAACCTTATCTTAGATATAGCTTTCATATAAACATACACTAATTTGGATATCGTAAAAATGTCTATAAAACAAAATAGTAACTTCAGTTCACAAAAAGCTGAACTTGATAGTGCTGCTCTTTTTTATCACCAGCATCCAAAACCGGGAAAACTAGAAATACAAGCGACAACACCTCTTGATAATCAACGTGATCTAGCTCTTGCTTATTCTCCAGGTGTCGCTGCACCATGTCTTGCAATTCACAAAGATCCAAATCTTGCCGCTCAATATACTTCCCGTTCTAATTTAGTTGCCGTCATATCAAATGGGACTGCGGTTCTTGGACTAGGAAACATCGGTCCCCTCGCCTCAAAACCGGTTATGGAAGGAAAAGCTGTTTTATTTAAAAAATTCGCGAATATTGATGTTTTTGATATTGAAATTGATGCCCCCAACATTGAACAAATGATACAAACGGTATCTGCCTTAGAGCCCACATTTGGTGGTATTAATCTTGAAGATATAAAAGCTCCTGAATGTTTTGAAATCGAAGAAAAACTCCGTGCTAAAATGAATATTCCAGTTTTCCATGATGACCAACATGGAACTGCCATTATTGTTTCTGCGGCCGTATTAAATGCATTAAATCTTTCAGGAAAAAAAATTGAAAATGCCAAAATAGTTGCCTCGGGAGCAGGTGCCGCAGCTCTAGCTTGTATTAACCTTTTAGTCCGTCTTGGAGCAAAAGTTAAAAATATTTGGCTTAGCGATTTAGAAGGAGTTGTCTATGAAGGCCGCAAGACACTTATGGATCGTTGGAAAATCAATTATGCACAAAAAACTGATGCACGAACTTTATCGGAAATTATAGATAATGCGGATATTTTTCTAGGCGTTTCAGCAGGAGGTGTTTTGAAATCTGAGTATCTAAAAAAAATGGCTCCAAATCCATTAATTTTAGCACTCGCTAATCCAATACCAGAAATTATGCCAGAGGAAGCGCGCTCTGTGCGACCGGATGCAATGATATGCACAGGGCGCTCTGATTATCCTAATCAGGTCAATAATGTTCTTTGTTTTCCTTACATCTTCCGTGGTGCATTAGATGTCGGTGCTACTGCAATCAATGAAGAAATGAAAATGGCTGCGGTTCATGCGATTGCTGCTCTCGCCCGCGAAGAAACTTCAGATGTTGCAGCACGTGCATACTCAAAGAAACCACCCAGTTTTGGTCCAAACTATCTCATTCCCTCTCCCTTCGATCCGCGCTTAATACTACGCATCGCTCCTGCCGTTGCTAAAGCAGCAATGGAAACGGGTGTCGCAATTCGACCAATTGAAAG
The DNA here is from genome assembly GCF_000278115.1 of Bartonella sp. DB5-6. Taxonomy (GTDB): domain Bacteria; phylum Pseudomonadota; class Alphaproteobacteria; order Rhizobiales; family Rhizobiaceae; genus Bartonella; species Bartonella refiksaydamii. The sequence goes on along the minus strand of NZ_JH725124.1, from coordinate 9,519 downwards.
TATGGAAGCTTATCATGATACCCTTAATCGATTCGTATTTCGTTCTGGATTAACAATGAAGCCTGTTTTTGCTGCCGCAAAAACAGCAAAACGTAAACGCATCATTTATGCCAATGGTGAAGATGAACGCGTGCTTCGAGCCGCACAAATTGTACTTGAAGAACAAACGGCTATTCCTCTCCTCATTGGCCGACCACATGTTATAGAAGCAAGATTAAAACGCTTTGGTCTAAGAATTCGACCCGGTATAGATTTTGAACTTACAAATCCAGAAAATGATCCACGTTTTCGTGATTATGTTAATTTATTTCTTCGCTACACAGGAAGACGTGGTGTTTCACCCGAAGTTGCAAAAACAATTGTTAGAACATCAACAACAGCGATTGCAGCCCTCGCTGTGATGCGTGAAGAAGCCGATGCAATGATCTGTGGATTAGAAGGGCGTTTTGAACGTCATCTTGAATTGATCGAACAAGTTATAGGGCTTGATTCAAATGTTCGTCATTTTTCTGCTGTGAGTTTGCTCATTTCTCCACGTCGTACTCTTTTTTTAACAGATACTTACGTCAATGAAGATCCTTCTGCAGAAGAATTGGCAGAAATGACAGTATTAGCTGCACAAGAAATTGAAGCATTTGGCATAACACCTAAAGCGGCATTATTATCACATTCAAATTTTGGCTCAAAAAATACAGAAAGTGCGCGTAAAATGCGCCGCGCAACTGAAATTCTTGCTGAATTATATCCAAATTTAGAAGCCGATGGAGAGATGCACGGTGATGCCGCTCTTTCCGAAGTTTTTCGTGATCGCGTTTTTCCCGATTCACGTCTCAAAGGCGAAGCTAATTTACTTGTCTTTCCAACACTTGACGCAGCTAATATAACACTCAATCTCGTAAAAAATCTAACCAATGCGCTTCATGTAGGACCTATTTTGATTGGAGCCTCACGTCCTGTCCATATCCTGACACCTTCGGTAACTTCACGAGGAGTTGTTAATATGACAGCTCTTGCAGTCCTCGCCGCAAATAGAAAAAACTCCAAAATGAGATAAATGAAAATAAGCAAACTCACAATAAAACTTCAAAATTTTTCAAAGTTTTGAAATGTAGCATTTCACGCTCTGCAAACGCGCTTTCTCTATAGAAAAGGTAGCTATATTCTGGATTAAGTCTTTTTTTTGAAGGAAAAAAAGTTTAGAAAAGGAATATGTTTATTTTATGATAAGGAATCGGATATTGCCTTCTACGTTTGATAAAGTCGCTGATATTATAGCAGAAATCAGTGAAATTGATCGCTGCACAATCGCACCTGAAAGCCATACAATTAACGATTTGGGAATCGATAGCCTTGATTTTCTTGATATTGTTTTCGCTATTGATAAAGCTTTTGGAATTAAAATTCCACTGGAACAATGGACGCAAGAAATCAACGAAGGTGCAGCTGCAACGGAAGAATACTTTGTTCTAAAAAATCTTTGTGCAAAAATTGATGAACTCGTTGCCTTAAAACAGGCGGAATAATTTTTTACCATGCGTGACCAAGCTGTACTCATTACTGGGATAGGACTTATAAGCTCTCTGGGTGAAGGAATTAATCATCACTGGGATCTCTTAAACAATCCTACAGTTACACCAAATCTTGACTGTACAACTTTTTCACCTTACATTGTCCATCAATTGCCAGAAGTTGATTGGAGTTTACAAATTCCCAAAAAAAGTGATCAACGGCAAATGGGCACATGGCAGCGCCTTGGTACTTATGCCGCTGGCCTTGCTCTTGATGATGCAGGCATGAAAAATGATGAGCAATTAACATCAACAATGGATATGATCGTTGCAGCAAGTGGAGGAGAACGTGATATCGTTGTTGATACACAAATTCTCTCACAAGCACGTAAAGTACCTGATCATGCTTTCATGTTAAATTCGGTTCTTTCGACTGAACTTCGTCCAACTTTATTTTTGGCACAACTCTCAAATCTTTTGGCTGGAAATATTTCAATTGTTCATAAAGTAACAGGATCTTCTCGTACGTTTATGGGAGAAGAAGGCAGCGGACTTTCTGCACTTCAAATTGCTGTAGCTCGTATTCGCTCAGGACAGAGTACACATGCACTGGTGGGAAGCTCTTATAACGCACAAAATTATGATATGTTGTTGTCCCATGAACTTGGAGGGCTCTTAACACGCGGTGGATGGACACCCGTTTGGGACCGTAAAAATTATCCTGGCGGCGGTGTTATAACCGGTTCTGGTGGTATTTTTCTTGTCCTTGAAAGTAAGAAACACGCAAGAAAACGCAATGCACATGCTTATGCTGAAATTAGCCAAATCATCACGGATCAAACGGACAGAAAAAAAATCCCGCTTAAAGAATCAATTGTATCAATGTTGAAAACAATAGAAGCTAAATCTGCTTTAGCTATTTCAACTGCTTCAGGATTTCACGAAGTAACAGCAGCAGAAAAAAGTGCTCTTGAGGCTGCTGATATATCTTACCGCGGAATTACAACATTATTTGGTTATATGCGGGAAGCGCAATTTCCTTTAGCACTTGCGCTTGCCGCACTTACTGTTAAAAAAAGACACAGTTTTCCAGCGTTAAGTGCTCATGAAAAGCCTTTTTCTAAAGAAGTATGTCAAGCGTTTGTGACAACCATTGGTATAAAAAGAGCTGAAGGTATAGCACACCTGACTACTGTTTGAAGGAGATTTCTATTAGTGGAATATAATGATCATTTTGGGCGTCCACTTGTCGCAATAACTGGAGCAGGAATTGTAACATCACTAGGACAAGGTAAACACGAAAATTGGCAAAAGTTAACAAGTGGTGTGAGCGGCATTCATAAAATAACGCGCTTTCCCGTCGAAGGATTAAATACATGTATCGCTGGAACAGTTGATTTTCTTGAAGAAAGCACGCTCGGTGCTGCAGCCCTTTCTGAAAAACTTGCGAATCTTGCAGCAGTGGAAGCTATCGAGCAAGCGGACCTTGATAAAAAAAAATTTAATGGACCACTTTTTTTAGCAGCTCCTCCTGTTGAGCTTGAATGGAAAGCACGTTTTACTCTTGATCAAAAGGGCTCTAATAATGAACCTTCCTATGCAAATCTTCTTAAAGTCTGCCGCCATAAACTCCATGAGGCACTTTTTGAAACCACACAATTTGGAGCAATTGCAGAAAAAATTCAGAAAAGATTTGGAACAAAAGGACTTCCTGTTACACTTTCAACTGCTTGCGCATCTGGTGCAACAGCAATTCAATTAGGTGCCGAAGCCATTAGACGGAAAGAAACAGATCGTGCACTCACGATTGCTACAGATGGTTCAGTTTCAGCAGAATCTCTTATCCGTTTTTCATTATTATCTGCTCTTTCAACCCAGAATAATCCTGCAGAAAAAGCAGCAAAACCCTTTAGCCGTGATCGAGATGGTTTTGTTATGGCAGAAGGGTCAGGGGCTCTTGTTCTCGAATCTCTCAAAAGCGCGTTAGAGCGTAATGCGACAATTTTAGGAATTTTAGCTGGCTGTGGAGAAACAGCAGATGATTTTCACCGTACACGTTCAAAACCCGATGCATCTCCAGCGATTGAATCAGTTCGCAAAGCCTTAGATGATGCAACAATAACCATCAATGAAATTGACTATATTAATGCACACGGAACCTCAACACCTGAAAATGAAAAAATGGAGTATCTCGCATTATCAACAGTCTTCGGTGATATTTTAGAAAATATTCCTGTCTCTTCTAATAAATCAATGATTGGTCACACATTAACTGCTGCTGGTGCTATAGAGGCTGTTTTTTCGCTTTTAACTATTCAATCTGGAATACTTCCTCCTACAATCAATTATGATGATCCTGATCCTACTATCCCTTTAGACGTTGTTCCTAACCATAGCCGTAAAGCCTGTGTCAATGCGGTTTTGTCAAATTCATTTGGATTTGGAGGTCAAAATACAAGTCTTGTTATCACTGCATATAAAGGATAATCATTTTAATATTGATCAAACTTTGTAACAGTTAACTTAACAGCCATATATTAAGGGGGATGATAATGCGTGCACTGCAACTATTGAATGAACGCCGACTTGAAATCACCAATATCGCCACGCCACCACCACCTAACCCTGATGAAGTAACAGTGCATATAAAAGCCGTTGCTCTTAATCATATTGATGTATGGGGCTGGCGTGGTATGGCCTTTGCAAAAAGAAAAATGCCACTCGTAATTGGCGCAGAAGCTTCTGGTAAAGTTACTCAACTGGGGAGTAATGTTAAAAATTTACAACTTGGACAGATCGTCTCAATTTATGGTGCTCAAACCTGCGGAATATGCAAAGCGTGCCGTGAAGGACGTGATAATCTTTGCAATAATGTAAAAGGCGTCTACGGTTTTCATCTTGATGGATTTGCCTGTGAATTCGTCAATTTGCCGGCGCGACTATTGGTCCCAGCTCCTCCAGAATGTGATGAACTGCAAGCAGCTGTTGCTCCGATTACTTTTGGCACTGTAGAACATATGCTTTTCGATAATGCAAAACTACAAGCAGGGGAAACAGTTCTGATACAGGCAGGCGGTTCTGGTATCGGCTCTGCAGCTATTCAACTCGCAAAACACATGAAATGTACAGTTATTACAACTGTAGGTTCAGATGAAAAAATTGAAAAAGCACAATCTCTTGGAGCAGATCACGTTATTAATTACCGTAAAGATCGTTTTGAAGGCGTTGTCCGAAAATTAACCCAAAAAAAAGGTGTTGATGTTGTTTTTGAGCATGTAGGAACTGATACATGGAGTGGTTCTTTGTTGTGTATGAAACGAGGAGCACGCTTGGTAACTTGTGGTTCTACTTCTGGAGTTACAGCACCGCTAAATCTCATGCAATTATTTCAGCAACAACTTAAGATATTTGGTTCATTTGGCTGTCGTATAGAAAATATGCAAAACGCCATGTGGAAAATGGCACAAGGAGTCGTACACCCCGTCATTGATACAATTGTTGGATTTGATGAAATTGATATAGCTTTAAAACGAATGGAAAACCGTGATATTTTTGGTAAAATTATTCTTAAAATTGATTAAATTACGATGAAGCTTTATATTAAAATTGTTGTATACCATATTAAAATTATAACAAAAAAGTCATTTTACTTGTTGTGGGGATATCTACTCATTGGTTCCTTATTTATTTTAAAATATTTTCCTACCAACATTGGGTTTTCTTCGTTTTCTTGGTTAGCAAAAACACTTGGCCCCCTCACACACCGCCACCAGATCACACTCACAAACCTTAGATTTGCATATCCAGAAAAAACAGAAGAAGAGATTCAGAGCATCTCAATAGAAATGTGGCAAAATATAGGACAATTTCTAGCGGAATACATTTTTCTTGATAAAATTTTTGATTTTGATCCTCATGCGGAGAAGCCTGGCCTTATTGAGGTTAAAGGTGCTGAAATATTTAAACGATTAAAAAATGAAAAAAAACCGCATATTTTTTTCACAGCGCATACTGGAAATTTCGAACTTCTTCCTATATGCGCACAAAGTTTTGGACTGAATGTTACGGTGCTCTTTAGACCTCCCAATAATCCTTATATTGCAAAGCGAGTCCTTAAAGCTCGGCAAACTTCCATGGGGCATCTCGTCCCATCTAAGGCAGGAGCAGCTTGGACATTAGCAGCTAAGTTAGCAGAAGGTAAAAATGTTGGTATGCTCGTTGACCAAAAATTTCGCCGTGGTGTTTTAGGAACATTTTTTAACAGACCACTTAAAACAAATCCTTTAATTATAAAACTTGCGCGACAATATAATTGTGATATCTATCCAGCACGTTGTATCCGTCTTGCTGGAGGACGCCATCGTTTAGAGCTATATGAGCGTGTAAAGCTTCCACTTGACGAAAAAAACGAAATCGATATAGCCGCTTCTACACAAAAATTAAATGATATTGTAGAAAGCTGGGTACGAGAATATCCTGGGCAATGGGCATGGCTACACAGACGTTGGGATAGCTAATATATCATAGTAGCATTTATAGGAGAAATATAAGTGTTAGCGTCAAAAGATATCAATGATCTTATCGCAATTGTTGCAGCATTACGAAACCGTGATGGCGGATGTACTTGGAATATAAAACAAACGTTTGATTCTCTCGTACCCTATTTACTTGAAGAAGTTTACGAGGTTATCGATGCCATTGAACGAAAAAACCGAATGGATCTTTGCGAAGAACTTGGTGATCTTCTTTTACAGGTCGTCTATCATACTACAATTGCACAAGAAGAGGGTTACTTTACTTTCAAAGATGTTGTTTACTCAATCACTGCAAAAATGATTCGTCGCCATCCTCACGTTTTCGGAAATGAAGAACAAAAAAAACGTGGCTTTATAGCAGAAGAATGGGAGCATATAAAAAAAAGAGAACAAGCTGCACAAAAAAAGTACTGCGAAGAAGAAAAATTATTAACCAGTTCTACAACAAGCATTCTTACACAAGTAAAAAAGATTCAACCAGCAGACCAAGAAGCACTAGCTTTACAAAAGTCCGCCGCTAAAGTAGGTTTTGATTGGAATAAGAGTCATAAAATTTTTGAAAAAATAGAAGAAGAACTCAATGAGCTCAAAGAAGCAATCAAAGATGATAAAACATCACATATAGAAGAAGAGTTTGGTGATCTCTACTTTGCTTTACTTAATCTCTCACGTCACTTGAATATTGATTCACAAAAAGCATTAAAAAAAACAAATACAAAGTTTCGAAATCGTTTTACCTATATTGAAGAAAATCTATCCGCTCAATCTAAAACACTAGCTGATGCATCCTTAAATGAAATGGAAGATCTCTGGAATAAAGCTAAAAATGGAAGACAAAAAAACATGAGATTTCGCTAACCTAAAAACCAAGAAAATCCTTAATTCATTAAATTCAATTGACTGATTTTGCAAGGGCAGGACGAAGTTCTACCGATTCACCACATCCACATGTAGAAACTTGATTAGGATTTTTAAATACAAAACCGGAACGAAGTGTTGTCACTTCGTAATCTACCTGTGTTCCTAATAAAAATAATACTGCATCATGCGCTATAAAAACACGAGCACCATTCACTTCAACAACATCTGCATTCAGCCTCTCTTCCTTTACAAGGGTAATTGTATACTCCATCCCCGCACAACCACCTTTTTTGATACCAATAAGAATACCACATGCATCTTTAGCATCCATAATCGCTTTAACACGATTTACTGCAGCTTCCGTTAAATTTATTACCGAAAAACGGCTCATCATTTACTCTTTTCTTTACAAACAAAAACTTTAAAAGTGTTTCATTTACAATATTTCATTTATCTGGTACACTTAATGCGAAACGGCAAGATATATATTAAAATGTTTTGATCTTTTTCTATCGGGATGAAAACCTCATATTCGACCATTTGGATTTGTAATTCTGCAACCTGAAAATTCTATTTTTTCTCCTTACATCTTATGCGAAATGCTCATTTTATAAAAAATAAAAACAGAAAAAATTTTTCAATATCGTATATCTGTTACTATACTTATAAAAGTTTTCATATTTTTGAAAAAATCTCAATAAATAAACAGAAACACTAAAAAGGTATCATTTTTCTACAGTATCTCTTAAATATCAGAAAAAATGAATAGAATGAAATATCAAAATGCAAAGTTTTATTTACACTCGCGAAAGCTCTCTTTGAAAGAGTAAGAGCACTTTAGATTTTATTCTATTTATTTTTTCTCTTGCCTTTAAATAAACAGTCATTTAAGCGTTTTACACATTTCGGAGCGTAGCGCAGCTTGGTAGCGCACTTGACTGGGGGTCAAGGGGTCGTGGGTTCGAATCCCGCCGCTCCGACCATTGTAGCTTGACGGCAGGTTTTGTATATTTTGCCACTAGGTTTTGTACCAATTTATTTTTTTCAAAAAGTTTTTTAAGGGGTTCTCAAAGGGTCTTCAAAGGTCTTTCAAAGGGTATTTAAAGAGCCTTTAATGCATATTTTTCTCTTCTCCTAAAAAGTGCAAACTTTACACTTTGAATCTAAGAGTGCTTCACAACCAATCGAAGGTTGAACTTGCCCCTTTGGTGATCTGTTTCCAACAACTTCTATTCTTTGTTGCTTTGTTTTCCCTTGTTTGGAGCTTCGAGGGTGATTTCTGTTGTGTAACCGCTTTGCTTGTCATAGCGGTGGGTAACGGTTGCGGCTTTCCATGAACCATTGATTTCGCCACGAAACCCTTGCAATAAAAGAGGTTGGTCGGCCATGATTTCTGGACGCCCCGCAAGGGACAAAGAACCACTGCCTACAGCACGGCATAATCGGTCTGATTCTGAGGCAGCAGCAGCCAGAGCTTCTTCCTCACAGGTGTAGCAATTGCGCAAGCGACGCATGGGACCGCTAAAACCTGTCTGATGTTTGACTTGCCATTGCTGCCCTTGGGAGCGGTCAAAATAAAAAGCTTCAATGCTGCCATATTGCGTGCGCGGCTCAAGGGTAAATTCCCAGCTGGAACAGTCATGTTTATGGATGTCGAGGGCTGGTAAATTCTCTCCGCTTAAAAATAAAAACTTATTATCCTTGATTAAAAAACGCGCCTGCATCCGATCGGCAAGGCGGGTTAAAAAATCAACAGCCGATTGATCTGTACGAATCACATAAGGCAAAGTTTGTTGAGTGAACTGAGGACTAATCTTTGCTTGATAGCCATGGCGTTTGGCTAATGTCTCAACAATCTCGCCAACAGTTTTGTGGTCAAAATGTTCGCTTGTTTGTTCTTTGAGTTCTTTACGCATCGAAGCGCTTTTGCCACAAAGGCGCAATATCTCTCCCTCACTGCCACCGGAACTGATCACCGATTCGACAACAAAACGCCCCATAGAAGCACTGATGCTGTTCTCATAGCCAAAGATCACTTGCAGTGCACTGTTGCTTTGCGGAACCTCTAAATCATTGCCACTATCGTCAAACTCTGCTTCAAAGCTATCAGCTTCATTGCCGGCATGATCTGTGATGGTTGCCGTTAAAAGACGCTGGTAAAAAACCTCATGAACAGGTTTGTCTCCCACTTTGACCACAATAAAAGGGTGTGTGCGCATTAATCCCATAGCCGCTTCACCATGCTTTGGGGATTGTGAAGTGCAAATTCAGGCAAGAGAACGGTTAAGCCCCGCGGCAAAAGAGCACCATATTTAGCAATCTCTGGATTGGCTTCCAAGGTAGATTCTAAGTAGCCGCTTACAGCTCCAACTTGGATGTGCTCCCCTAACACAGCCATGGCATGTTGAAAGCAGATCAGGTCTAAGCTCATATCCTCTAGCTCTACAACAACGCGCTTTTCTGGTATCTTCATTGCATATATCCTTGCGGTTTTCCCCCATTAAAAAAAGGCAAAAGACTAATGGAATAGCGAATGCGCTGGGATTGACCAGAGCGGGCGATAAAGTCGTGATCTTGACTGATGCTGGTGATCACCACGGGGCCATGGAGAATGG
>NZ_JH725123.1:63457-75699 GCF_000278115.1 Bartonella sp. DB5-6 | reverse complement strand
TGTGTTTCGCATTCCATTAAGAAAAGAAGACAGCAAGCTGCATGCGCTAAGTGTGGTAATCCGCTTTCAAGGTCCTTATCTTCTCCACTGAACCATGCTAATAAATGACGTAAAGCAGCTCCATACAAACGGCTCCAATTCATGCCATGACGCCAATTGCTCGCACCGTATTTGTTTGCTCCAAACTCCAAAACACGACCAATATCAAGCAACGTGAGTGGTGGAATAAGATCAACACGCGGTTTCCCAATATCATTCTTATGTGCTTTAAAAACCATGATTATCCCCCCTTAAGGCTCTACGTATTTATATGTGCGCTATGACAGAGCGCGTTGTGATTGCCTGTCTTGCAAAAATGTTTGTGAAAAAGTAACCTCCCAGCGATTCTAAAAAATTGGATTAACTCAGATTCAGACACACACTGCATGCATCATCTATTAATTTGATTTCTTCTTTTCTTTTTTCGATGAGTTTATCCCTTAAGAAATCAAGCCTATTTTTGACTAAGGCTATAAACAAGATCAGCTCATTTAAGCGATAAAAAGATGACAACTCTTGAGAAAAATAATTATCAAACCAAGTTGTAAAAGCTTGCGTAAACACAGATAAAAACCATTGATTAAAATCATCGTACGGCAATAACGGAAAATATTTTCTATCATCACGCACAAAAATACTATGCAGCATATAGACAAAACAACCTGTTGATGAGGGATCTATGCTTATTTCAAAACATGCATCTTGAGGCGAAAGGACACCATAATATATGTTTTCCTGTCCAATCTTATTAACAAGATCAATCAACTGGACTTTGCTTATAGTGATCTGTGGGACATCTATCATCTCTGATCTTTCTTCTTTAAGATTTAAGAGTGTGAATGCTGCTGTTGCTGTTCATTACTATCTGTAGGAGCAGCAATATGAGAAGATATTACTGTTTGTGATGCATTTGGTGTACTAACTTTCTCCACCAGATGAAGCGTATCTTTTCTTTGTTTTGTCATTGGACGAATAACTCTATGGGATTTATTCCCATAATTATGTAGGAACCAATCTAGTGTAACCCAAGATAGACCTTTGGCTTTAGACAACTGAATAATTATGTTCCAGTATTTTGGAGAAATACTATTGCGGTCACGCATTTTACGCGCAGCCTCATAGCTACAACCAATTTCCTTTGCAAATTGGCGTATAGATCCCCAAGACTCAATCAAATTTTTGACATAAAAATCATTAACCATGACACAAGTAGTACATTACGTACAATTTAAAATCAAGATAAAATCGTGCACAATGAATGAAAAAAATAGTGGATAATGTACGAATGACTTATTTGCCAAAAGATAGACTTAAAATAGCACGTAAGAATGCTGGATATGTAACACCAAGTGAAGCTGCACGCGCTATACCAGCTCTTAACAAAAATACTCTAATTAGTCACGAAAATGGAAATCGTGGTATTTCACGCCAAATAGCTGAGCTTTATGGACAAGTATTTAATGTAGATCCGGGATGGATTTTATATGGCGAATCTCCTCAAGAAAATCCTAGCCTCAATATTAGTATTCCTCTCGTTTCATGGATTAGTGCTGGAGAGTTAAGCGAGCAAGATGGGATAATGGATTTTTCAGATTATCCTATGACGGAGGCTGTTAATCTTCCTGCTGGTGAATGGATTGCTTTGCGTGTAGATGGCGCATCTATGAATAAAATTAGCCCTCCAGATTCTATAATATTTGTAAATATGCGAGACAAAAAACTTGTGCCTAATGCCTGCTATGTAATTGCAGATGAATCTGGACAAGCGACATATAAACGATACAGACCTAATGATGATCCTCCTTTTCAGCCTGCTTCATACGACAAAACAATAAAGGCTCCAAAACTTGAAGGCGCTATCTCTATAATAGGTCGTGTACGGCGCACTATTCTTGATATGTAAACATAATACGATTCTCTGTTCACGTTATTAATTATCAATTAGATTGCTATCAACAGATTAAAGCAAGTTTGCTTGATTTTTATCAGTAAACAGCAAACTTTTGATTCTCTAAATTATGCCGTGATTCGTCATTTTTTTTATTTTTTAAAAAAATAGTACACTATGTACTTGACTATCTTTGGTGCATAATGTACTAATATATTCCATAAACCACAAACAAACAATTGCCAAGAGGCGTTGGGGAGGAGAAATTATGGATAAGCCAATTCTTATTAATTCTAATGAAATTTTATTAGTTGTCTACGGTGATGATCAACACATTGGAGAGTCAGGTCCACTTGATGAAAACCAAGTTTTAGAGATTGTTGATGAAGCAGATGATACCGTACAAATCTTTCGTGTGAATCCTTCTGAGAAAAGTTGCGAAGATATCTCTGAAGATATTGCAGAACTTTATCTTAGAGAACGTGAAGAACAGTGTTTTAATGGAAAAATACCTCACGAATTTATTGAACATAGCGCAGCATACGGTTTTTTTTTTAGACGATATAAAACAGCGCGAATATGATGACGCAATGTATGGTTCTTATGAACAGCAACACCGCTTGCGTCCATGTGATGTGCTTTAAACTCTAAGGGCGTTTGAGAAAGCGCCCCTCTCAATCCCACCAATATGAGGTCTGTAATGGAAAAGCTTCTTGCTACTCAATACAATATTATTCAGCATCAAAAGGTTCAAACTATTAGTGCTCGTGATTTACATGCCTTTTTAGAGGTAAAAACCGAGTTTAGAAAGTGGATAACAAACTGTATTAAAGAACTTAGCTTTAGAGAAGATGTAGACTTTGTACTTTCTACTAAAAAATTATCAAACTCCTCACGTGGAAATCCTTTTAAAGATTATGCTCTCACTTTAGACACAGCAAAACACATTGCCATTTGTGAACCTAGTCTCAAAGGTAAACAAGTGCGTGAATATTTTCTGAAATGCGAAAAAAAGGAAAATTCAAAAATCGATTATTCAAATCCTGAAACATTAGAAGATTTCTTAAGACATCTAAGACAGCAAATTAAGCACAATGACAATGTTGTCACAACGAACGGAGTGAAGCATGCATAATTTTATCACAACATCTGAAAGCGATTTTCAAAACACAACAGTTCAAACGATGTCTAGTCGTGAAATTGCAGAGTTATGCGGTAAAAGACATGACCATGTCATGCGTGATATTAAAAAAATACTTGAAGAATTATACACTGAAGGAGGTCTCCCCAAATTTGGGGGCACCTATTTAGATAAACAAGGCAAATCTCAAAACTGCTATCATCTCCCCAAGCGTGAATGTTTAATTCTCGTATCTGGTTACAACATGACATTACGAGCAAAAATAATTGACCGCTGGCAAGAATTGGAAAAGCAAGCAGTAATACCACAAATCGACTACTCAAGCCCTCAAGTTATGCTTGGTGTTTTAACATATCTCAAAAATGAAAATGAACAAAAAGATAACATTATTGCAAATTTAAAACCAAAGGCAATGGCTCTTGAAAGCTTACAGCGTCATGACGGACTCTTCGGTCTTACAGAAGCTGCTAAAATACTAGAGATGCAACCAAAACAGTTCATTCTCTTCTTACAGCAAAAAGGTTGGGTTTACAGACGAGCAGCAGGTGGAAATTTGCTTCCTTATCAAGACAAAATCCAAAAGAAACTTATGGACTGCCCAACCATCACACTTCAAACCGCAAGTGGCATAGAAAAAGTCATTCCTTGCGCAAAAATCACAACAAAAGGCATGGGGCTGCTGTCTCAAGAGCTTAAAAGACAAAGCATGCATTAATTAAGGAATGCAATAATGGAAAAGAAATACGAACTTACTGATGAAACAACAGAGGTTTATGGCAAAACTCTCCACCGCATTCGCGCATTAAGAGATTTTGGAAAAGTAAAAAAAGGTGATTTAGGAGGCTATATCGAAAAAGAAGACAACCTATCGCATCATGGTAATTGCTGGATTGGCGGTTATGCTTGTGTTTATGATGATGCTAAGGTTTACGAACATGCACAAGTTTACGGTCATGCAGAAGTTTACGGTAATTCTCGTATTTATGGACATGCAGAAGTTTTCAATGAACCACGTATTTACGGTCATGCAGAAGTTTACGGTGATGCATATATTTGCGGTGAACCTGAAATTTTTGATAATGCACAAATTTACGCAGAAGCACAAGTTTACGGTAGTGCACGCGTTTACGATAAGGCACAAGTTTACGGTGAGGTATATATTTACGATAGGGCGCGTGTTTACGGCAATGCGCATGTTTACGGTGATGCGCATGTTTACGGTCATGCAAAAATTTACGGTGAAGCATGTGTATGTTGGGACGACTGGATTGATGACGATAGAAGAATCTCAACTAGAGAACAAACCAGATGAGAAAATACGAACGACTAGTCTTATAGTATCTCTATAAGCCGTTTCTAACACCGAAAAACCAACTTTTAACACCAGCGCGATTCACGCCACGGGTGAATTACATCTAAAATGAAGGGGAATAAACATGCCACACCGCCCACCTACTATCACGCAGCCAGCTATTGCTCGTGCTTTAAGAGAAGCTAAAAAACAAAGATGCGAATTAATAGAAATCAAACCTACAGGGGAATTATTGATTCATATCAATAAAATCATAACACCAACAACGACAGATAATACTTATAGCATTGACGATTTTCCACCGCTTGAAAATGAACAAGAAGACTACGAGACCAGCAAAAGCTGCCCCTCTGTCGACGGTATAAAGTTTTAGCCATGCCAAAACGCCGTCCACCGCATCTTGTTCGTGAACGTACACGCCATGGTAAAGTTATATGGTATGTACGTATTGGTCATGGACCACGGTTTCGGATTGAAGGAACCTATGGAACGCAAGAGTTTGTTGACAATTATACGCTGGCTATTAAACAAGCGCAAAATGGCTCCTCCAAAACAAAGAGGCGTACCAGACTCACAGAAGGGTCTTTCGATTGGTTGTTGCATCAGTATTTACAAAGCATGCAATGGCATAATCAATCAGAATCCACGAAAAAAGTTAAGTATAGAATTCTGAATAATGTTTCTAAACATATCGGCGACTGCTCTTATAAAAGTATAGAAAAACAGCATATTCTTGATTCGGTGGAAAGAAGACGCGCAAAATCGGCAGCAGCAAGACATTTCTTAACGGCTTTAAATGGTCTTTTCAATTGGGCTGTTGATAATGCCCTTTTAAATAGAAATCCTGCCTTTAATATAAAAGCGCCTAAATCCTTTAACGTAGAAGGGTTCATACCATGGTTAGAAGAAGATATTGACAAATATTATCATCGCTGGATGCTAGGAACGCATGAACGTGTATGGATTGACGTCCTTTTGTATACAGGTTTACGTCGTGGTGATGCCGTTCGTATCGGCTGGAAAGATATCACAACAGATAATATTATTCATTTAAAAACAGAAAAGAGCCAATTTAAAACAGATGTTTTTCTCCCGATTTTACCTGAATTAGCAGAAACACTTAAAATTGGACCTATTGGAGATGAAACATTTATTTGCGGTAAAGAAGGTAAAAAACTGACCAAAGAAAGTTTTGGTAATCTGTTTCGTAAAGCTTGTAATGCAGCAGGTATTAAAAAATCAGCCCATGGATTGCGAAAATTAGCAGCAACACGTGCAGCAAATGCAGGTGCGACAGTTTCGCAAATGAAAGCGCTTTTTGGCTGGACAGAAGATAACATGGCATCCCTTTATACCAAAACAGCCGATAGAAAACGACTTGCAATAGAAGCAATCAAAAAACTTCAAAAAAGTTAGGGATAGGTGGAAAATAAGTTAAAAGAATCAACGGAATCAAAATTCCCAAACTTTTATATAACCTATTGATTCCATTAAATAATGGCTGGGGAACTTGGATTCGAACCAAGATTGACGGAGTCAGAGTCCGCTGTTCTACCATTAAACTATTCCCCAGTACGCAGATGCCATTGTTTTTTAGCAGATTTTACAGTGTGCGCAAGTATAAAAGAGTGTTTACGATTATTGATAGTGAGATGAATATCATAGATAATAAAGGGCGATAGGTACGCCATTAATTGTTTTGATCTGAATATCCACATCATAAATGTCTTTAAGAATTTCTGGCTGTATAATGTCTTGTGGTGTTCCACAATAAGCCGCTTTCCCATTTTTGAGTGCAACGATCATATCTGAATAAGATGATGCGAAATTAATATCATGCATGACAATCAGAATAGTTTTTTTAAGTTCATCAGCTGTACGGCGTAATTGTTTCATCATGGAAACAGCATGTTTCATGTCCAGATTGTTTAATGGTTCGTCTAACAGAAGATAATCAGTATCTTGACAGATGACCATTGCAATAAAAGCTCGTTGACGCTGTCCACCAGAAAGTTCATCTAAAAAGCAGTCTTTTAGATCTTGTAAGCCGAGATATCGGAGTGCACTCTCAATAAATTGTTTGTCTTCTTTAGTATACCAACCTTTTGAGTAAGGATAGCGGCCGAAGCTTACTAAATCATACACGGTTAAACGAAAAGACAAAGGGTTATCTTGACGTAGAATTGAGAGTTTTTGAGCTAAAATATCATGGGACATTTTATTAATATCAAAGCCGTCGATATTAATTGATCCTTTATGATGCGGTAACAGACGTCTTATCAGCATCAAAAGCGTTGATTTGCCAGAACCATTGGGGCCAATGAGAGAAATAATTCCCCCTTTAGGAAGATGAAGAGATAAATTATCGATAATCAATCGCGCTCCATAAGCCTTGGAAAGATGATTGATTTCAATCATTTTAGTTTTCCCTTCATTAATAAAAATAAGAAGACAGTTCCACCACAAAATTCAATAATAAAACTTAAGCGTCCTGCCATATTAAAAACTTGTTCCAAAACAAATTGTCCACCAACTAAACAAATTATCGCCAATAATATTGCAACTGGTATAACAACACTGTGTTTTGCCTGAGGAGAGAGTTCATAGGAGAGGTTGGCAACTAACAGTCCAAAAAAGGTGACGGGTCCTACCAGTGCTGTGGAAATGGATACGAGAATAGAAACAAATATAAGGATAGCTGTAGTACTTTTGTGATAATCAACTCCAAGATTGAGCGCGTTCTCGCGTCCGAGAGCAAGAATATCAAGAAGGTGGCGTGAACGCCACCCAATCAGACTTACAATGAAGACAATAATTGTGGCAAAGCCTATTAACGGCGTATTGAATTTGTTAAAATTTGCAAACATAATGTCAGTAAGATTCATCATTTGGTCTGGGTTTAATTGCAATTGCATGAACATGCGTAAACTGAAAAAAAAGCCTCCAAAAACAATACCAATCAGTAAGGTTAAATGAAGCCCTTTGAGACTCCCTGAAAAGAGCCAGCGGAAAAGGCTTATTGAAAAGAGAATAAGAATGAGAGCTTCAAGAATGAGTTGTCCTTCTTCATTTAAAAAGGGCAAAGAAAGAGAGCCAAGAAAATAAATCGTAATGGTTTTTATTAAAATATACAGTTGATCAAACCCCACGATAGAAGGAGTAAGAAGACGATTGTTAACAACTGTCTGAAATAAAACAGTAGAAACGCTTATTGCATACGCAATGAGAAGAAGAGATGCAAGTTTTGTGAAACGAAATTTCCACGTATAAATGTTGATATTCCATGACATATAGAGGCTTATTATAGTGCATGCCATTACGATAAGTGCTGTTAGTACAAGCGTTGTTGTTTTCTTTTTATCCAAGACGCTTTCTCCAGCGTAAAAGAAGTATAATGAAAATAAAACTACCGATAACCCCCATTATAGTGCTGATGGGAATTTCAAGAGAAGGATGAATTATTCGTCCTAAAATATCACAGATCAAAACCAATCCTGCACCGCTGATTGCTACCCAAGGAGCGGTATGACGCATGTTGTCACCCATGAAATTTGAAACAAGGTTTGGAATAATCAGCCCAACGAAAGGGATTCGTCCGACTGTACAGACGATAACAGCAGTGATTGATGCGACAATAAAAAGACCAAAGAGCATGACAGTACGATAATTAAGCCCAAGGTTATTGGTTAAGTCTTCTCCCAGACCTGCTACTGTAAAACGGTCAGCGGTGCAATAGGCAAGAATGCATAAGGGAAGAGAGAGCCATAAGAGTTCATATTTTCCTTCAAGAATCATCGCAAAGCTGCCAAATAAATAAGCTTGAAGAGAAGGAAGCAACATCTCATAATCAGCAATAGCGTTGGTTAAGGAGCCAATAACATATCCCAGCATAATCCCTGTGAGTGGTACAATGAGGGCAGATTTTAGAGGAATGCGGCGCAATAAAAACATAAAAAAAAGTGTGCCAGTCATAGCAAAAACTGTAGCGATAATCATTTTTCCAAGCACAGGGATATTGGGTAGAAAAATCATAACAAAAAGAATCCCAAGAGATGCAGATTCAACAGTTCCAGCAGTTGATGGTTCAACAAAGCGATTGCGTGCAAGAAGTTGCATAATCATGCCGGAGAGGGAAAGAGCTATGCCTACCAAAAGCACTGCGGCTGTGCGGGGAAGGCGTGTTTGCCAAAAAATAAGCAAAGCATGAGTATCACCTGATAATAAGTCAGAAAGTGTTACATCAGAATAACCAACAAAAATGCTAAGGATAGACAATAGAGCAAGAATGGTTACGGCTATCCAGTAATTTTTCACGTTAAATTATTTTCCAACAGAAAAAAGCAAAGATTGCTTATAGACAACCTTTGCTCTTAGATTTTATTTCTAAAACAAGCAAGCTATTTATACGCTTATTTATTTTTTGTAAAAGCTTCACTGATCTGTTGCGTTGCTTCGTTAAGTCCAGTGAGACCACCATTTGCACGATACCAGCTCCAAGAATCTAAATAAATAATTTGATTTTGTTTTCCAGCAGTTGTGCGTTTAACAAGTTCATTATCGAGCAGTTGTGCCGCAGATTGTCCTTCTCGCCCAATTGCGGCATCACGGTCAATAACCAGTAGCCAGTCAGGATTAGTCTCAAAAATAAATTCAGGAGAAATAAGTTGCCCATGTTTTTGCACGGTGAGTTTATCGGTTGCAGGAGAAATTCCAAATGCGGAATGAAAAATATCAAAACGCGACTTTGGTCCTAAAGCACTGATTTTTCCGCCAGAGGTCATGAGCACGAGCCCTGTGCCTTTTCCTTGAGTGTTTTGACGGACTTTTACTAAATTTTCATTGAGTTGTGCAATTTCCTTTTCCGCTTCCTTTTCTTTACCAAAAATTTTTCCAAGAATAGACACATTCCGTTTAATATCTTCAAGAGAGTTTTCATTTCTTACTGTAAGATCAATAGTTGGAGCGATTTTGGATAAATCGTTGTATTTGGCTTGAGTTCGCGAGGAAATAACAATGAGATCAGGTTGAAGCGTAGCAATTTTTTCATAATTTGGTTCAAAAACGGTACCAATTTTTTCATATTGCGCGTCATCAAATTGTTGCAAATACGCAGGTTTTTTTCCTTCAGGTACACCGGCAACTGCTTTGATACCAAGGCGGTTCATGTTATCCAGCGTTGCAAGATCGAATACTATAACCTTTTGAGGAGAGCTGGGGACACTAGTGGTGCCTGAAACATGGTTAATAGTTACATTTGTATTAACACTTATATCTGCCCATGAAAACGTTGCAAAACTGATTGCTACAATAAAGACAGAAATTACATGTTTTAGATATTTGATCATCGTCATTTTATCTCATCCTTTTATTTTATAAATTACAATAAATTGAATATTTAAAAACTTAACTTAGGCGGACTTATGTTCAAAATGATATTTTAATAAACAACAATATGTTGCAAAGTTGTCTAGTGTATGTTACAAATCGTGCTACTACCATATTTTCACTTAATTTTAATGCTTTTGCAAGTTAATTTAGAAAGTTTGACACATGATCAATGTATTTAAAAAGCGTACACATTTGTACGCACTGACAACCAGTGCCCTCTTTTTTTTACAAGGTATAGATGTTTCTGTAGGAGAAGGTAATATTCAAGCCGTTGTTAGTTCTCTTCCAGCCGAAATCGTATCACCTAAGTCTTGCGAGTCTAGTTCTAGTAGTATGGAGTATGGTCCTATTAAATGTAATAATAAAAATTTTACAATGAAAGGAGGTAAGATTAAGGTAAAAGAATATGGCGAAAATGCTGTGTATGCAACAGGTCGTAGAGCAAATGTTAAATTAAGGGGTTTATCTATAGAGGGTGTAACTGGTGAAGGTGAAGATGGAGATGAGGAAGAGGCCGGTTTTGCGAGTGCTATATATGCGGAAGAGAGTGCTGCTGTTGAGTTAGTTAACACGAATATTAAGACTTTTGCGACGGGAATTGAAGTAGGAGGGGGTGCGGTAGCTAATATGAAAGGTGGAGAAATAACCAATGTCGAGACAGCTGTTTTGGCTGGTGGCTCATCTGTTTTTTTGAGTGAGACGGCTATTAATACAAGTGGAATGGCTCTATTTGCTTATGATGGGGCAGGATTAACAATGCAATTTGGATCGCTTACTTCTCCAAAAAGCATTAGTGTGGGCGGCTCTAGGGTCCACTCCAGTAGTGGGGCGTCTATTAAACTGGATGGGGTTAATGTTAAAATAGAAGCTGGAGCACAATCTCAAGAAGAATCTAAAAAATATTATGATGTCTTTTTAACTTCAGAAAATGGTTTTGTTTCTTTTACTAATGGACGGTTTGATAGCTCCGATGCCATTTTCTTGTGGGTTGATGAGTCTTCTAGCCGTGTTCCTAAAGTTTTAGATGGTTATGGAACAAAAGTTTCCAATGTTTCTCTTGCTAAGGTTCTCAATGTTCCTTTGAAAGAAAGTTGGAATAGCTTATATACCCATCAACAAATTGCTGAAGCAAGAAAAAAGCATAATGAAATTTATGGAGCTCATGAAGAAAAAGATTACGCTTGGGATAATTTTGTCTCTGTTGCAAGCAAGTTTATAGCTTTTGGAGAGATGGGTTCTTTTAAGATTAGTGGTGGTATCAAATCTTCAGAGATTAATGTGAAAGGTTCGGAAGGGGTGGGCATAGCTTTTCACAAGAGTGAAAACCAAGAAAAAGGACAAAATGAAGGTAGAGAGCAAAGTGGGAACAGTGGTGATAAAAATGTAAGATATGTAGTTTCGTTGGAAAATTCTGTTTTAAAAGTTCCAGATGGTGAAGCCATTTACAGTGATGTGGCGAAAAGTTCTGTTATTCTAAGTAAGAATTCAGAACTTTCTGGTGATCTATTATTGAAAGCTCAATTTCCTTCCTATATTTCGGTTTTTGCAGATGACTCGGTAATTGAAGGTGACCTTTTCATTGAGAAGGGTGCTATTGCAGAGTTTTACTTGTCTGGGAAATCGGAGTGGCGTTTAAAAAAAGGTAAAAACGAGAAGAGAGGCAATCAGGCAGGAGAGAATGGTGTTTGTGTAGCTTTATGTATTGCGTCTCTGAATCTTAAAGACAGTACTCTTAAATTCATAGCTTCGCAAAATGGAAATGATAATGAAAGTTATCAAACTCTTCGTATCGGGAGTGGGAGCGGTGTTGTTTACAGTTCTGAAGATGGTTGGGTTCATTTTAATGTACGTCCGAAAGTTAGACGTGGAAGTGATAATGGCCAGCAAGGTTCAGGTAAGCAGGATTCAGATAGGCTTTTCATTCATGGTGATGTTTCTGGAAAAACGACAGTACATGTAAATGCTGTTTCAGGAGATGTTGAGGAAGGATATGATCAGAACTATAGTGCTTTACTTATTCGGGTTCTGGGGAATGCAGAAAAAGACTCTTTTCGGTTGAATGGTGAATATGTCACGTTTGGTTCACCTTATCAATACGTTCTTAATGCTTATGGTCCGTTTCTTCCTCCGAGGAAAATGTATTTGAATGGTAAATTAGTAACAAGCGGAAAAATTTGGGACTTTCGTTTAGAAAATAAAGATTATTCTTCAATATCTATTCCAGATCCGTATAGGTCTTACGTTACACATAGTGAACCTCATAAACGTAAGGAAACCCTTGTAGTTAAGGATGTAAACGAGGGAATTGTAGAGGTAGAGGTTGTTGATGAGGAGCTTGAGGCGCTTGAGCAATTTCTTGAGGCGCCTGAGCAATCTGGTGGAGAGTCTTCTGCCCTTCCGTCTTCTCTGCCATCTGCAAGTTCTCTGCCTGTAGAACGTTTTGCATCTAATGATCTTGCTAGCTCTGGCGGAGA
>NZ_JH725123.1:45955-63085 GCF_000278115.1 Bartonella sp. DB5-6 | reverse complement strand
CTTCTGGTCTTGGAGGATCTGGCGCTCCTAATAATGTAGAGAATAGTCCTTCAACTGCTGCCCTTCCTTCTTCTCTGCCATCTGCAAGTTCTCTGTCTATAGAACGTTCTGCATCTAATGATCTTGCTAGCTCTGACGGAGAGGATGAGGATGATTTAGATGATGAAGATGATGAAGAAGGTGATGTTATAACGAGTAATGATGCATCTGGTACATCTTTGAGATCTGAAGAATCTGAAGATCCTTTGTCTTCTGGTCTTGGAGGATCTGGCGCTCTTAATAATGTAGAGAATAGTCTTTCAACTGTTGCCCTTCCTTCTTCACGTGGGAATTCTGAGGTTGTGAAACCCACTACACTTGGGAGATCTGAAATTGCAGAGTCTGCTTCTGCGTTGGGTGGTTCAGGGAGAAAGGCGGAATCTGTTGTTGTGTCTGTTGAAGATGCTGGTGGAAAAGCTGTTTCTTCTCAGTGTAATGATACAGAGCGAAATGGTACGAAGGGGTTGTCTGCTCCTTATTCATGTAGCGATGGCAAATCATATACGATAAAAAATTCTACAGTAAAGGCAAGTAATAAGAATCAGCATTCTGTGCATGCAAAAAATCAAAATACAGTTATCAAGCTAGAGGGTGCTACCATTAGTGGTGCGGATTCTTCGAATGATAAAAATAATGTTGATCCTACTCAATTACAGGCTGTTAGTGCTGTGCTTGCGGAAGAGGCGGCAGAGATTGTTTTGGAACAAAAAACAACAGTGCAATCTTCTTCGATTGGGCTTGAGGCGCAAAGAGGTGGAAAGGTCAAAATGGCCGACGGAACGGTTACTGCTCACCATGTGGGTGCTTTGGCGGGATCAGGGTCATCTGTTGACTTAAGTCATACGAAAATTAATGTCGTGGGAGATTTGGCTGTAGCTGCTCTGGCTAGTGATGGTGGTAAGATAACCATGGACACAGGGACGATTTCTCTTGCCGAGGGAGTGGCAGTTCGGTCGGATTCTGGGGGAAATGTTGCATTAAAAAAAGTGAGCATTATTGCGACAAAACAAAACGCGCGATCGGGTGTTGCAGAGAAGTTTGGGCGTGCGGCTTTTCTGTTGAGTAATAATGGTTCTGTTGATTTTGCTGAGGGACATGTTACTACTGATGCCAATGCTTTGTGGATTAGGGGTTCTGATGGCGACATTAGGAAAGGCGCTTCAGACGTTCTCTCCTCTGTGAATCACGCTAATATCGAATCTTCTAGTGTTATAGTGCAAGGTGATAAATCCTATGGTATATATTTTGATGGTACTACACAAAGACCAGCAAATGGGCAGAAACAGGTTGTGAATGGGAATTCTGTTAGGAAAACAAGGAGCATTAAGCAAGGCGTCGTACCTGTACAGGAAAAAACACCTGTTGGCACATCGGGAACGGTTACATTGAAAAAAACCAATTTTGAAGTACTGAAAAGCATAGCTATTTATGGTAATAATTCTGGTGGTCGTGTTTCTTTAGAAAATGGAACAACTCTTTCGGGTGACTTGCTGTTGAAAGCTAAGAATAATTCCAATATATCGCTTTGGGTTGATAGCTCTGTTATTTCAGGTGGTGCGCGCGTTGATAAAGGTTCTTATGCTAAATTAGATTTGACCAATGGGTCAGAGTGGCTTCTGTCAAGGGCTGTGCATCAGAATTTACAAGCCCCTGATCCAAATTGCGTGGGTTCGTGTGTTTCCTTTGTAAATCTTGTCGACAGCAGAATTGAGTTTATAGCTCCAGAATCCGGAGAGGAATATCAGACACTTCGTATCGGAGAAGGAAAAGGTACTGTCTACAGTGCTTCCGGTAATTCTGTTATTTCCTTCAATGCACTTTTGAATCCTAACGCTCCAAAGGATAAACAAGTATCCGATAGGCTTTTGATCCATGGTGATGTTTCTGGAAAAACTGTGGTGAGTATTTCTGGAAGTGTAGGAGAAAACAACGGAAGTGATAAAATAGCGCATAGTGTTTCCATTATTCAGGTTTATGGAAAGGCAGAAAAAAATTCTTTCCAACTGGATGGTAATTATGTTGCGCTGGGGAATTCACCTTACAAATATACTCTTCGTTCTTATAGTCCAGAAATGACTTCGAAACCGGAACATGTTCAGCAGAAATTTAAGAAGGACGGTGGAGAATTTTGGAATTTCCGTTTAGAGAATCAGTATGTTAAGTCTGGTGGTTTTGATGCAAATGTTGTCTCTAGGGTTGGGTCCTATTCTCATACCGGGCGAGCAGTAAGATCTGTTGTTCCGCAAGTTTCGACTTATTTGACTTTACCAAATAGTGTCTTCCAAGCCGGTTTGATGGATATCAGCAATCAAAACAAGCAGTTGGAGAGGCTACGGACGACTTCCAGTGGAATGTTAGGGACTCATGAAAATCCTGCTTTATATTTGTATGGCTATGGTGGAAGTTACCGTTATGCCTCAGATTTGTCTGCACTTGAATATGGTTACGGAAGTGATGCTAGCTATAGTGGTGTAGAGGCAGGTCTCTTGCTACAAACGATTGAAAATGCTGATAGTGCCGTATCTTTTGGGGTTATGGGAACTTATGGCAAGCTTTCTCTCCAGCCTCGCGATGTTGAACAAAGCAAAAAGAGTACCTTTGATAAATGGACTGCTACGGCTTATGGTAGCTTGCAGCATGATACGGGCTTTTATGTAGATGGTCTTCTTTCTTATGGTCTGTTCAAAGGTGATGTTTTCACCCTTGCACGGGGCAAGACAGCAACATTGAAGGCTAATCCTCTCAGTGTTTCGTTGACTGGTGGTCAGACATTAGCAACGGGGTATGAAGGTTTTGTCTTTGATCCACAGATTCAGGTTGTTTACCAACATCTCCAATTTAATAAAGCCCGTGATATTGATGGTTTTGACATTGAGATGGGCAGACTTGATCAGTGGGTGGCACGTGTTGGTGGACGTTTGGGCAAGACTCTTACAGTGTCTGAAGGAGGGAAACCTGTTGCTTTCTATGGTAAGCTTTATTTTGCACATGGTTTTGGAGGAAAAAAATCGGTGCAGTTTAAAGATGCTTTCCAGTTAGGTGCTTTTGGCTCTTCGCTAGAAACGGGATTAGGTGTTAATGCGCAATTGTCTCAAAAATTTGCGCTTCACGGTGATCTGGTTTATCAGCACAAACTAACTAAGGCTGGTTTTTCTGGAATAAGTTTTTCTGGTGGAGTACGCTACCAGTTTTAGTGTAAGGTCCAGTATGTATCTTTATGGAAAGGCAGCATATTGTGCTGCCTTTTTGCTTTATAACAATTTGTGTTGCTATTAAAAGGTCCTAGCCTTTTTGATACGGAAGTCACAATATTTTTCTGTTTGTTTTCGTGTGGAAGCATCTTTTTATACTAAAACAAATTCTCTTAAAATTTTTAGAGATAATGACACAATACAGTGACTGACTTATAGGGGCTCTTTAATGATAGGGGGAGGCTGGTATTAGAGTATAATATCTTAAAGTATCCTACTTTTATGGTAATCTGGTTTATCCGTTATAATGCTAGATGCTTCTTAACGCTGGTTTTTAGAATTTGTTTTTACTGATTTAGATAACTTTTTTATGCATATCTTTGGTCAATTTTTTAAAGTTCACAATGATAGATTGTGAACTTAATTAATTGCACTCTATGCTTTTATTTTGCTTTACACTAAACGCACAATGTATTATACACTCATTAAGTGTGCTAGATGATTATTCTCTCATAAGTGGTTGTTGTACTGTGCGTAGATCTTCAGCCAAGTTTATCTGGATAATTCATTGCACGGGTCAAATGAGCAGTTGATGCATCTTTTTGGTTTCACCTTTTTCTATTGTGAGGTGTCCACCGAGGTGTTTTCGCGAATGCTTTTGTTTTCAATGAGAGGGGAATAAAAGTTTCGAGGGAACTATGATTAAAGTGTTTAAAAGTCATGTATGTTTATGTGCTTTCACAACGGCTATCTTTTCTTTGCTACAAAATGGATTAGTAGTTGGTGCAAATGCAGAAGAGTCTGGGAGAATGCCTTATAATATTCGCGTTACCCCATTGCGTACTAGTTGGCTGCCTAAGGAAAATGGTGATAAGGGTTCCGTTGTTAGTGTACCCTTTGGTGTTTTTCTTACAGATATCAGTGCCATTACGATCAATTCGGATAAAGATATCGACAGGAACGGATATAACGGAAGTGATTTTAGTGGGTTTGTTGACTATAGGGACCTTAGTAGGTTTTTAGGGAGTAACCTTAATGAGTATAATAGCTCTAAGCCTCTTGACGGAGATAGAGGAGATAACCTTAGCGGGAATAATGGATCTAAACCTCTTAGCGGGGAGAGCGGGATTAACAGAGCTTATATCAGATATTCTTATCAAAAACAAAGGCTTATTGTATATGATGGATTGAGTTATATATGCGATAACTGTGAAACGGATACAATGAGGTATCGGTATTATGAAGTTCCTCGTAATGGTGGGCGCTCTAATGCTACTGCTATAATGGTAAAGGGGATAGGTACGACAGTTATGGGGGAAAATATAACTGTTAACAGTGAGGTTTCTGATAAATCTTTTACGCGTGGTGTTTCTGTGTTTGAGAACGGAAAGATTGTTTTGAAAAATCCAATACTCAAGAATGTAGGTACAGCTTTTTATGCTGACAATGGAGTAATTGAGATAAAGAAAGGAAATATTGAGGGAAGTCATAAGGGTGTTGAGGCAATAAATAATGCATCTATTCTTTTAGAGGATACAAAAATTAAGATGAGCGGGGGGACGGTAAGTCTTTTGAGTTCTGGCCGTTCAGAAATTTCGATGGCGGGTGGATCAATTGACTTCACAGATGGTTATGGGATTTCTTCGGCATTAGGTGGGAAGGTAAATTTCGAGAAGGTTAATATTACTGGAAAGGGAAGTAAGGACAAAAATCACGCGTTTTTTTTAATGGGTGTAGGTGGTTCTATTAATTTTAAAGATGGCATTATCGATGTTACAAATACCCATGGCATATTGTCAGAAAATACAGTCCATATTTTTAATTCTATTTTGCCGCTTGAGAGCTTATTGAAAAGTGACCGTACAACTAAGGTTAATATAGAATCTTCTTCTGTTATGGTGAATGGAGATAACTCCTACGGTATATATTTTAAGGGGCAGAAGCCATCACCAGAATATAGGAATGAAGAGAATCTGGACCAAGATAAAACTCCACCCAGAACAGAGGATATTTATTTAAGAGAGACGGTATTTTCTGTTCCAGATAGTACAGCTATTTATAGTACCTACAAAACTTTTGGAGTTGTTAATTTAATGCGGGGCACTCTTTCAGGACGTTCATTATTAAGAGCTGAAAAGGGCGCTTTGGTAAAAGTTTTAGCAGATTCCTCTACTCTTGAAGGGAGTACTTCTGTTGATGATGATTCTACAGCCGAACTTTATTTGAGAAATGGTTCGACATGGATATTACAAAAGCCGCAAAAGAGAGAACAGAATGGACCTAGTTTTCCAAATAATTCATCTGTTTCATACGTCACTCTTATGAATGATAGTGCTATTAAGTTTACAAAATCAAAACCTGATCAGAGTTACATTTACCAAACACTCAATATTGGAACAGGAACGGGTGCAGTGTATGAGGTGCGAGATGGTGCACGTATTCATCTTAACACACATTTAAATGAGGGAGGAGGACTTGATAAGCAAAAAACTGATCGTCTTTTGATTCATGGTGATGTTTCTGGAAAAACGACAGTGC
The DNA here is from genome assembly GCF_000278115.1 of Bartonella sp. DB5-6. Taxonomy (GTDB): domain Bacteria; phylum Pseudomonadota; class Alphaproteobacteria; order Rhizobiales; family Rhizobiaceae; genus Bartonella; species Bartonella refiksaydamii. The sequence goes on along the minus strand of NZ_JH725123.1, from coordinate 57,317 downwards.
ATGTGCATGGTGTTTCAGGGAGTCTGGGGGGACATACGGGGAGTGGTGGAAATAATCAAGGTATTTCCATTATTCAAGTTTCTGGAAAGGCAGAGAAGGATTCGTTCGAGTTGGAAGGGGGTTATGCCACGTTAGGACATACACCTTATCAGTATCAACTTTATGCTTATGGTTCAACATCTGATTTGGGAGAAGCGGATTCGGGTCAGAGATTAGTTGGAGGTAGCGGGAAATTTTGGGATTTTCGTCTAGAAAATAGATATATTGGTCCTAAACCTGAACCAGCGCCGTCTCCCAGTCCTAAACCTGCTCCGACTCCCCAACCTAGTCCAGAACCTTCTCCTGGGCCGGAAGTTAAGGCTGTTGTTCCGCAAGTTTCGACTTATCTGCTTTTGCCAAATGCTTTATTTCATGCAGGTTTGATTAATATTAGCAATCAAAATAATCGGTTAGAGGCTTTGCGAACCACTTCCAGTGGAATGTTAGAAATTCGTGAAAATCCTGCTTTTTTTGTGCGTGGTTATGGTGGTAATCACCGTTATGCATCAAATCTTTCCGCGCTTGAATATGGTTATGGAGGTGAGCTTGATTATAATTCCATAGAGGCAGGTGTTTTGTCGCAAACAGTTGAAAATGCATATGGCGCTACTTCTTTTGGCATTATCGGGTCTTATGAGAGACTTTCTTTGCAACCTTTAGATGTTGAACAAAGCCAAAAAAGCATGTTTAATAAATGGTCAGTAACAGCATATGGTGGTATGCAGTGGGATACGGGCTTTTATGCTGATAGTCTTTTATCCTATGGTTTGTTTAAGGGTGATGTTCTTACTCTTGCTCGTGGCAAGACTACAACATTAAAGGGCAATCCTCTAAGCGCTTCGTTAACTACTGGTAAAGCGTTTATAATAGGGGATAGAGGACTTATTTTTGATCCACAGATTCAAGTTGTTTATCAGCGCCTCCATTTCAATAAGTCTCGTGATATTGATAATTTTGATATTGACATGGGCAAACTTGATCAGTGGATAGCACGTGTTGGTGGACGTTTGACAAAGACTATTACTGCAACCGATGAGGCACGAGTTGTGTCTTTTTATAGCAAGCTTCATTTTGCGCATGGTTTTGGAGGAAAACAGTTTGTGCACTTTAAAGATGCTTTCCAGTTAGGTGCTCTTGGTTCTTCGCTAGAAACGGGATTAGGTTTTAATGCGCAATTGTCTCAAAAAATTGCGCTTCACGGTGATCTGGTTTATCAGCACAAACTAACTAAGGCTGGTTTTTCTGGTACCAGTTTTTCCGGTGGATTGCGCTATCAATTCTAGTTTCGTTATGTTTTTGGGTAATTTTTCAAAAGCCACAAGCATCGCTTGTGGCTTTTTCATTTTCTTCAAAAGTTTTTATTGCCTAATATTTTTGAAGAAAGATGTCTTGTGCATTTTGAATGCACTTTTCAGTTGGATTTTTTTAGTTTTTTTGAAGTTTTTCTTCTTGAAAAATGAGAGCGGATTTTTGTGCTCAATAATTTCCAAATTTCTTATTTCACATCGTTTTACTTGTATTTTTTGTGAACATTACAATTTTAAATTGCAACATTTTTTTGTTTTTACATTTACAAAAAAAACACAAAAACACTATTTTCTTGTTTAATATGTTGCAAAATGCATTAAATGTGTTACTTGTGGTCAAAATATTTTGGCAGAGTATTTTTTTATGAGAGGGTAAGAAACGGTGGAACTATGAACAAGGTATTTAAAGGACATCTTTCATTATGTGCTTTCACAACAGCTATCCTATTTTTTTTACCCAATGCAGGTGCTGAGGTAGAAACTCGCGCTGCTGAAGCTAAGGCTGTTGTTAGTGGTAAGGCGCAAAATGATAGAGAACAATTTTCATGCAATGAAAATGCCTCATTTTATCGGTGCAATGATGATAAACAGCATTCCATTCACGGTAAAATTTATCAAAAAACTGATAAAGATAATGTTGAAGGAGCGATTATAGAAGCATCTGGGTACAAGACAAAGATTACAGGGTGGAATATAACTATTAAGGAAGATTCAAATAGTGGTAGTTCGAATAAAAGCTCTTGGAAAGGTGTAGTAGCCCGTAATTTTGCAGACGTTTCTATAGAAAATGCAAAGATTGACTTTACAAATGCTGTAGGAGTTCAAGCAATTAATGCGGGATCTGTTTATTTAACGGCGGGTTCCATTACCCAAACGGGTGGTCAGGTGATGAATGTAAATGATAGTGAGAACTCGGCTTTTCAGTTGTCCAAGTTTTCTGGCCATATCCGTTTTAATGGAGGTAAGGTCGACGTTTTTAATGCTCATGGCATTTCATTTCCAGGAGTTGTTGGTACCATTAATATATTCGATTCCACTGTTGTAGTGAAGGGTAATACATCTTATGGCATCTATCTTTTTGATGGGAAAGAGCACTATAATAATGAGGATTTAGAGAGCTATAAGAGATTAGGAGAGGGGGCCGAGAAAAAAAGTGCTTATGTTTGGGGGGATGCTGGTTTATATGAAGCTCTACTGCCGAGGGAAGGCGTATTAAAGCGTGGGGGTGTTGTTTTACGTGGTACCAGTTTTACGGTTCCAAATAGTGCGGCTATTTATAGCAAAAAATCTGGGGGGCGTGTTGTATTACAAAAGTCTACACTTTCTGGAGATTTATTGCTGAAGGGTGAGGATAATTCTTTTGTGAAGTTTGTAGCTGAAGAGAGTTCTACACTTATAGGGGGGGCTCATATTGATGAAAGCTCTGATGCTCTATTTCGGCTGAAGGATGGATCAAAATGGACCTTAACGCGACCGAAAAATGAAAGCTTGCAAAGTTCTAGCTCTAAGGGTGCTTCATCGGTTTCATTAGTGCATCTTATCGATAGTTCTATTCTTTTTGAAAAACCAGACTCCAGTGAGGCTGGTAATTATCAAACACTCCACATTGGAAGGGGGACAGGGGTAGTTTATAAAGCGCAGGGTGATGCACATCTTTATCTCAATACGTATTTAAATGAGGGTGGTTCTAAAGAAAAACAACGGACAGATCGTCTTTTAGTTCATGGTGATGTTGAGGGAACAACGACAGTACATGTGCAAGGCGTTTCTGGAAGCTCAGGGGGCTCTACTGGAAATGGAAATAATCAAGGAATTTCGATTATCCAAGTTTCTGGGACAGCAGGGAAGGATTCTTTTAAGCTGAATGGCGGTTATGTTACGTTGAACAATTCACCTTATCAGTATATACTCCGTGCTTATGGTCCAAGATCTGATTTAGGAGAAGCAAGTTCTTCTCAAAGATTAGTTGAAGGGAATGAAGCATTTTGGGATTTTCGTTTGGAAAGCCAAAAAGTCGAGCCTCGTGTTTCTGGATATAATACTGCTGAGAAAGCTGGTGTTGATACGAGTGAAGCTGAAGTAAATAATGTGCCCGTTCCAAGTCAAACTTTAGAAACAGCAAGTGAAAATACTGCTCGTAGCGAGACAGTAAACAATGTTTATGCTGAAACAGTGTCTAATGTAAAAAATGATGAAGATAATTTAGAGGATTATGTTAAGTCTGGTGGTTTTGATGCAAATGTTGTCTCTAGGGTTGGGTCCTATTCTCATACCGAGCGAGCAGTAAGATCTGTTGTTCCGCAAGTTCCGACTTATTTGACTTTACCAAATAGTGTCTTCCAAGCCGGTTTGATGGATATCAGCAATCAAAACAAGCAGTTGGAGAGGCTACGGACGACTTCCAGTGGAATGTTAGGGACTCATGAAAATCCTGCTTTATATTTGTATGGCTATGGTGGAAGTTACCGTTATGCCTCAGATTTGTCTGCACTTGAATATGGTTACGGAAGTGATGCTAGCTATAGTGGTGTAGAGGCAGGTCTCTTGCTACAAACGATTGAAAATGCTGATAGTGCCATATCTTTTGGGGTTATGGGAACTTATGGCAAACTTTCTCTCCAGCCTCGCGATGTTGAACAAAGCAAAAAGAGTACCTTTGATAAATGGACTGCTACGGCCTATGGTAGCTTGCAGCATGATACGGGCTTTTATGTAGATGGTCTTCTTTCTTATGGTCTGTTCAAAGGTGATGTTTTCACCCTTGCACGGGGCAAGACAGCAACATTGAAGGCTAATCCTCTCAGTGTTTCGTTGATTGGTGGTCAGACATTAGCAACGGGGTATGAAGGTTTTGTCTTTGATCCACAGGTTCAGGTTGTTTATCAACATCTCCAATTTAATAAAGCCCGTGATATTGATGGTTTTGACATTGAGATGGGCAAACTTGATCAGTGGGTGGCACGTGTTGGTGGACGTTTGAGCAAGACTCTTACAGTGTCTGAAGGAGGGAAACCTGTTTCTTTCTATGGTAAGCTTTATTTTGCGCATGGTTTTGGAGAGAAAAAATCTGTGAACTTTAAAGATGCTTTCCAGTTAGGTGCTTTTGGCTCTTCTTTGGAAGCTGGATTAGGTTTTAATGCGCAATTGTCTCAAAAATTTGCGCTTCACGGTGATCTGGCTTATCAGCACAAACTGACTAAGGCTGGTTTTTCTGGAATAAGTTTTTCTGGTGGAGTACGCTACCAGTTTTAGTGTAATCACGTTTTAGGTCAGTTCTTTAAAAAGCCACAAGTTATACTTGTGGCTTTTTGCTATTTGTGAGTTATTTTGCAAGCAATTTTGAAAACAAGCCCCTTACATGTCTTAAAAATGCTAAAATGTTTTCTTGTTGGGTTTCTTAGTGCTTTTTATGGTAATTTTTCCGATCAGTGTACATTTGTAAATTGTATTTTTACGTATTTTTTGTGAACATTACAATTTTAGATTGTGATATTTTTTATTTTCGCTTTACATAAGACACAAAATGGATTAATAAAATACATAACGTGTTTTATGCGTTGTGTGCAATTAAAGTAATTAAGCAGGACGCTTATTTTTGTTTGTTAGAGGAAGGGGAAGAAAGTTTGTAGTAAAATTATGACCACAATATATAAAAATCATCTCTCTTTATGTGTTTTTACAACGATTTTTTTTTTGTGCACGATGTTAATGACAGTAAGTCATCTTCTAAGAAGGCTCAGTTTTCATGTAGTGACAGTGAGCCATTTTATCGGTGTAATGATGGTAAAATGCATGAAATCTCCAAAAAAATTATCAACTCACTGGTGAAAGCCATGAGGTAGCCATAGAGGCATGGGGGGAAGATACTGTCATTGAGGCAGACGGTATAATCATTAACGGCGTTTCGGATGCAAATGGTTATTCAGGAAAAAGCTCTTGGACAACAGGTGTAAAAGCATCAACGGGGGGAGGTGTTGCTCTGTTCAATTCCATTTTAAATAATGTGTCAGTAGGTGCTGATGTTGATGAGGGAGGAGCTTTTGAAATGCAAGATGGAGTGATTAACGCAACCAGAATGGGTATCAGCGTAGCTAGTGAGAAATCTTTTATTTTTTTAAGGAATGCAGAAATTAAAACAACAGCTGGTGCGATAAGTCTTTTTAGCCAAGGCAGTGCAAAAATTGAGATGAAAGCAGGAAAGATTGATTTTACAAATGGTATCGGAGTTCAAACAGCAGGAGGCGGTAAGTTATTTTAGATGGTGTTTCTATTACCGGAGGAGGAAGTTTGGTGACGAATACAGGTCGCTATAGTGAAGATTCTGCTCTTAATATGCTTCAAGGTGGTGGTTTTATTACTTTTCAGAAAGGGAGCATTAATGTTATTAATACTCATGGTCTTTCATTACAGGGGAATGATAATAATATTGCTCATATCAAAAACTCCACAGTTATGGTAAGGAATCCAGCATTTAATGGGATGCGTTTTTTTTGGGGGAAGCTGTATTTAATGGAGAAAAAACAATCCTACCCGGACAAGGGGCTATCCATTTAACAAAGACGTCTTTTATGGTTCCAGAAAGTGCTGCTATTTATAGTCGTCAATTTGAGAGTTCTATTAAACTCTCACGAGATTCAACAGTTTTTGGTGATTTATTGCTGAAGGCTGAGGAAAATTCCACTGTAAAAATTACAGTTGATGCTTCCACTCTTATAGGGGGAACGTATGTTGATAAAAATTCTACTGCCACGCTACAATTAAAAAATGATTCAAAATGGATTTTATCGAGACCAAAATACAAAAAATTGCAAAATGTTGCTTCTTCTGGTTCTCAATTAGGTGATTATTCATCTGTTTCATCGCTAGATTTTGCTGATAGTTCTCTTTTTTTTAAAGAACTAAAAACAGGTGATGCTTACAAAACACTTCTCGTTGGAAAAGGATCAGGTGTGGTTTATAAGGCGCAAGGTAATGCGCATCTTTATCTCAATACATATCTAGATAAAGGGGGGACTCTTCAAGAGCAAAAAACGGATCGGCTTTTAATTCATGGCGATGTTTTGGGAACAACAACAGTACGTGTGCAAGGCGCCTTGGGGAGTAGAGGAGACTATACGGGGGAGCGCGGAAATAGCAAGGGGATTTCCATTATTCAAGTTTATGGAACTGCGAATAAAGATTCTTTTCAGTTAAACGGTGGTTATGTTACACTGCAAGGTTCACCTTATCAGTATAGCCTCCATGCTTATGGTCCAAGTTCTTCTTTAGGGAGGGCCGACTCATCTCAAAGAGTGCTTAAGGGCGAAGAAGAATTTTGGGATTTCCGCTTAGAGAGTGAGATGATTCAGTCTACTTCTTCTGATCCCACGGATTTATTTGTTATTAATTATTTCCCTATGTTTGGTCGGATTCTTCCTAACAATACTCCCTCTTCTTTTCCGGATCTACTTTCTGATGTTGTAGAAGATGAGGATGCTTTTCATAAAATTGGGAAAAGTCCTGAAGACCCAAGCCCTTCACTTTTTCTTCCTGCTGCACCAAGTTTTCCGATTGTTACACCCGTTGGAGCTTTTGTCAATGAATCGAAGGTTTTGAGTCGCCCGTCTGCTTCTCGTTCTATTTCTGTTGCATCTGGTGCTACTTTTCCCACATCCGTTAGACCTGTTGACGTTGATACTCTGAAGAAACATCCTTTAGTTCTTTCTAACGTGTCGGATGATAAATTTGCTCTTGCATCTGTTCTTGTCACGCCCGAGGGGGACTCTGATGTCTCCGAACGAGATCGTGTTTCTGTTTACCTAAGGTTGTTCTTGCTTCTGAACCTTTCTCCCATTTTAAGCGAAATGTGAAAGCTGTTGTCCCACAAGTTTCAACTTATCTCCTTTTGCCAAATAGCTTATTCCATGCTGGTTTGATGGATATCAATAATCAAAATAAGCAGTTGGAAACACTGCGGATTATTTCTCGTCGATCGTTGAAAGTTGATAAAAATTCTGCTTTGTTTGTGCGTGGTTATGGCAGCAATCATCGTTATGTTTCAAACTTATCCGCACTTGAATATGGTTATGAAGGCGAGCTTGATTACAATGCTATAGAAGCTGGAACTTTGCTGACAAATATCGAGAGTGCATACAGTACTACATCTTTTGGAGTTATGGGGACGTACGGAAAAGTCTCTTTACAGCCTTTGAATGTTGAACAATGCCAAGAAAGTACATTTGATAAATGGACGGTGACAGCATATGGCAGCATGCAGCATGACGCAGGCTTTTATATGGATGGTCTGTTATCTTATGGTCTATTTAATGGGGATGTTCTTACCTTTGCACGAGGCAAGACGGCAACATTAAGGGGTAAAACCTCTGAGTGTTTCGTTAACGGCTGGTAAAGCGTTTATGATGAGGTGTAAAAATTTTGTTTTGGAACCCCAGTTACAGTTTGTTTATCAACATCTTCGGTTTAATAAGACACATGATGTTGACGGCTTTAATATTGAAATGAGAAACCCAGATTATTGGATGATGCGTATTGGGGGACGTTTAATCAAGGAACTGGCTGTGATTAAAGAAGCGCATGTTGTTTCTTTCTATGGAAAACTTCATTTTGTTCGTGATTTTAGTGATAAACAACGTGTGCATTTGGGAGATACTTTCTTGTTGGGCGCTTTTGGTTCTTTTCTAGAAGCCGGATTTGGCGTTTATGCGCAACTGTCTCCAAAGGTTACATTTCATAGTGATTTAATTTACCAACATAAATTTACCAAAGCTGGTTTTTTGGGAACGCGTTTTTCTGGCGGATTAAGCTATCATTTTTAATTTTCTTCTTTCTTTTCTGTAAAAATTACAAGTATAGATTGCGTCCTTATTGTGTTGCTTCTTTGACTTTTGCTTTACATATAACTCAAAGTGAATTATAGAAATAAAACATAATGTATTTATTGGTAGATATATCTCTTCAGCTTTCAATGCGATTGAGAAAAGAAAGTTTATAGTAAATTATGATTAAAATCTTAAAACACAATGTGTGTTCATTTACCCTTATAACGTCTGTTTTTTTCTTTATACCCTATATAAATGCTTATGCGCAAAGTTCTAAGCTTTTGGGTAATTCCCTTTTAAAGTTGTATCCATGTGATGCGCTTGGGAAGGTTAGGGGTAATGATGAATCTCACACATATACCGCTGATATTGGTTTTTCTGGTGTTATGGCCATAAGAAAGTTTGATGAATTAGCCATTAAAGTAGGAGAGACTGAGGGGCTAGGATTTAAAGGGACTTTACAATTTAAAGAATCTAAAACGATTACATCAGAAGTGGTTGCGCAGCAAAATGAGAGGATCATTCTGGATAATATTTCCGTTACTGGACGTGGCAAAAAAGTAGGTGTCCGTAATAATGGTACGCATCAGGCAGTTTTTGGTGTGGAGCAAGGCGGTTCTCTTTTTGTTAGGGATGGTAAGGTTGATATTACCGATGTTTATGGCTTAGTAGGTGAAAGTGCGCAAGCAGTTTTTTCTCATGATGGTTCTTTACAAAATATGTCTAATGTTGTGTTTGAAAGCTCAGATATTACGATTAAAGGGCGAGAATCCTTTGGATTACATTTTCAGGGAAATTCCTCCGAAGAGAGCCGTATGGAAGGAGAGCTGTTAGTTGGATTAGGAGAGATTCAGTTCAAAAATACTACCTTTAAAGTTCCTGATGGTACGGCTGTTTATATTGATGATGCTGGAAGATTTCCTTATATCACGGTATCGGAGGGTTCACGTATTTTTGCTAATCGGTTATTAGCAGTTAAGAATAACTCGTATGTGGCCATTGAGGCTGATGCTTCTTTTCTTGCAGGGAGAGCGCATGTTGATAAAAGCTCTTATGCTGAAATTGAGTTGTCTAATAAATCGCAATGGACTTTGTCACCAGGGAAAAATAGCAAATGGCCTGTTTCATCTGTTTCGTTTATGAGGATCATTGATAGTTCCATTTTTTTTAGGAAACCAGTAGGCGGTCAGTATCAGACTCTTCGCGTTGGAAAATTGGATGATGATAATGGTTTAGATTATGCTTATGTTGCGAGTGGTGCGCGCCTTCTTGTAAATGCATCTCTTGCTACAGATGGTCAAAATAAAGGAATAAAGGCTGATAAACTTTTAATCTATGGGAACGTGTATGGAAAAACCAAAGTGCATGTCATGGAAGTGTCAGCAAATTCAGGAAAAAGAGAAAGTCTTAACATAAACGAGCAAAGAGATGCGCATAGTGTTTCAATTGTTCAGGTTTATGGAGAGGCAGAGGAAGATTCTTTTAAATTGGCGACTAATTACGTAGCTCTAAGAGGGGCACCTTATCGGTATAGTCTTCGTGCTTATGGTCCAAGTTCTTCTCTTGGGAAAGCGAAAGATGAGAATAGGTTGGTTAAACCAAATTCGGGTGAGAGTAATGGAGATTTTTGGGATTTTCGTCTTGAAGCTGAGTATATACCGAATTCTTTTCGTTATTATCAGTCGAAAACATCTCTGTTGAAAAAGGCTGTATCTCGTTCGCGTGTATCACGTTCCATCGGATCTAGAGCTGTCCGTGATTATGTTGTAGCCGATTCTACAGATTCTGTTTTTTATCCTGAATGGGAAATTCAGGCGGTTGTACCACAAGTTCCAACCTATCTGCTCTTGCCAAATGCTTTGTTTCGTGCTGGCTTGATGGATATTAGCAATCAAAACAAGCAGTTGGAAGCACTACGTATTGCTTCGGGAGATTTTTTAGAAAGTGGCAGAAATTCTGCCTTTTTTATGCGAGGGTACGGCGGGAGCCATCATTATGGCGCAGATCTTTCTGCTCTTAAATATGGCTATAGAGGCAATCTTGACTATAATGCTGTAGAGGCGGGTGTTTCGCTCAAAGCAATTGAGAGCGCACATCGTACTACAGCCTTTGGAATTATAGGAACATATGGAAAAATTGCTTTACAACCTCAGGATGTTGTAGAGAGCAAAAAAAGTTCGTTTGATAAATGGTCTGTTGCAGCGTATGCCAGCATGCAGCACGATGAGGGTTCTTATCTAGATAGTCTTCTTTCTTATGGTTTGTTTAAGGGTGATGTTCTTACCCTTGCGAGGGGAAAGACGGCAACATTAAAAGGAAATCCTCTAAGCGCTTCATTGATTTTTGGTAAAGCGTTTATGGCAGGGTATAAAGGTCTTGTTTTTGAACCACAGATTCAGGTTATTTATCAAAATCTGCAATTTGATAAAACGTCTGATATCGATGGTTTTGATATTAAGATGGGGGGACTTGATCAGTGGGTGATGCGTGTTGGGGGACGTATGACTAAAACTCTTACGGCATCTCAAATGGGGCACGTTGTTTCTTTCAATGGGAAGCTTCATTTTGCTCATAATTTTGGAAGAAAACAATTTGTATATTTGGGAGATAAATTCCAATTGGGTGCTTTTGGCTCTTCTCTAGAAATTGGGGGGGGATTTAATGCTCAATTATCTTCAAAATTTGCCTTGCATGGAGACGTGACTTATCAGCATAAGCTTACCAAAGCTGGTTTCTCAGGAGTGAGTTTTTCTGGTGGTTTACGCTACCGTTTTTAGATATCCGTGAAATATAAGATAGGTTTTACAAAAATATAGAGTGTTATATAAAGTATAAAATGAATATTTAAGTTTTATACTTCTGATTCTTCAAATATGTAATTTAGCGTTATTTCAGATGTTGTGTGTTCTTAACAAAGGGTGGGGAAGAATTTGTGGTAGAATTATGATTCATGTAGTTAAAGGTTATAGGACTTTATTTATTTTTATAGCTGCTGCGGTTTTTTCTTTGCCAATCGTTAATATTAATGCGAATTCTAGAAATTCTTGTAATGACGAGGCGGGATTTTATAGATGCAGTGATGGTGAGAAACACACAATTAAAGATAAAACTTATAACTTAAAAAGTTTTCAGGGAGATTCCTCTCTTTCTGCTCCCATTGCAGCTATATATGTAGAAAAAAAGGGTACGGTTGTTGAG
>NZ_JH725123.1:44700-45855 GCF_000278115.1 Bartonella sp. DB5-6 | reverse complement strand
ATAAAACTTATAACTTAAAAAGTTTTCAGGGAGATTCCTCTCTTTCTGCTCCCATTGCAGCTATATATGTAGAAAAAAAGGGTACGGTTGTTGAGGCGTCACAGATAACTGTCTTAGGAGACAATCCGGATACAATATCTGCATATGGTGGATATGTAAAAGATGGAGGAACGCTTATTCTAACCGATTCAAATTTTAAGGATGCCCCTAGTCTTCGTGCTGACAATGCAGTTATTAAAATGACAGAAGGCTCAATTATGAGGACTTCGCACGCTGTTTATGCAACGGGGAAAGCAACGGATGTTGCTTTAGTTCGTGTAAATATTGAGATTGTGCCAGATAATTTGAAGACAAAGGAGATTGGTATTGTTAGTGGTTTTGGTGCATATGTTAGGATGTCAGGTAGTACTGTTAATTTTAAGGGGGCTGGCTCATTTTTATCACGTTTCGGGGGGAGGTATCTTCTTGATACCATGACAATTAAGGGAGAAGGAAAAAAGGAGGGAGTTACAGTTGATGATGTAGGTCCTGGTGCATTGCCAAAAGCTTTTGAGGTATCTCAAGGGGGGAATGTTTATTTGAGAGATAACTCTATTCAGCTTACAGATATGCATGGCTTTTTGATAGAAAACTTTTCAGGTTATGTAGATGATAATGGCAAGTTGCTTCAAAAATATAATTCACTAGACAGTTTTAAGAAGACAAATATTAAGATTGAAAGTTCTGATATTTCTGTGCAGGGAGAGGGAACACATGGTTTGTATTTTCATGTGTTAGGTCCAGAAGAATCTGCCGATATATTGAATCCAAATGGTAACAAATCTTCAGAAGTAAAAAAAGTCATCGCAGGGGCAGCTTCTGTTTCTTTATCAAAGACAATTTTTGAAGTTCCGAATGGTATTGCTATTTATGCTACGGGGGGTAAAGGTTATAGGGCTGAAGGTACTCTTGAGTTATCAGAAGAATCAAAAATTTCTGGTGATTTGTTGTTAAAAGCTAAAAATAACGCCTCTCTTTCTATTAAAGCTAACAATTCTGTCCTTATAGGGGGGATGAGTGTTGAAGACACTTCCACTGTTGGATTACAGTTAATGCGTGGCTCGAGATGGTACCTAAAAAAAAGCAAATATAGCGGTTCACAAGAGTCGGATTTTA
>NZ_JH725123.1:43757-44600 GCF_000278115.1 Bartonella sp. DB5-6 | reverse complement strand
GTCTTCATCGCTCTCTACGGTGAGCCTTTCGGATAGTAGACTTATTTTTGATAATTATATGTCTAACGACTATCAAACGCTACACATTGGAAAAAAGATTAATACAATCAAAAAAGAAATTGATATAGATGAAACAGACATGTCACATAATCTGGTATATATTGCAGAGGGTAATTCTCGTATTCAGCTTAACACCTCTCTCTATAATGATGGATTATTTGATCCTCAAAAAACGGATCGTGTTTTGATTTATGGTGATGTTTCTGGAACGACTCTTGTTCATATGCAAAATTTTCAAAAAACTTCTGACAAAGAAATACGGGACGAAAAAGATCAAAGCATTTCGCTCATTCAAGTTTTTGGGAGTGCGCAAGAAGATTCTTTTAAGTTGTCTGGGAGTTATACTACAGTCAATGGTTTTCCTTACCAATATCGCCTTCGTGCTTATGGTCCAAGTTCTTCTTCTGGAACAGCAGATCCCAAGAATAGATTAGTTGCAGGAGATGGAGAATTTTGGGATTTTCGCCTCGAGAGTATCTATATTAGTCCAGAAGATGTTAAAGCTATACCTGTTGAACCAGTTTCCACGGATTTTACCTCTTCTCCAGCTGCGTCATCCCTTTCATCTCAAACACCTTCCTCTACGAGTCCTACAGATGCCCCGTCTTTGCCATCTACTCCTAACGATTCTATGTTTACGTCTGTCTCCTCTATGTCATCTACACCTAGCGAGCCTCCTTCTACAGATCCTATGCCTGAGGTCCCTTTACCACCTGTTACGCCTTCACCATCTCCGTCTGAGCCATCTGATACACATGAACTTACACCTGTAGATCCATCCCC
>NZ_JH725123.1:39675-40386 GCF_000278115.1 Bartonella sp. DB5-6 | reverse complement strand
ATGCGTGGCTCGAGATGGTACCTAAAAAAAAGCAAATATAGCGGTTCACAAGAGTCGGATTTTATGTCTTCATCGCTCTCTACGGTGAGCCTTTCCGATAGTACACTTATTTTTGATGAAAGTATGCCTCATGGTTATCAAACGCTACACATTGGAAAAAAGACGGATGTAAATGAAGGAGACAAAGTAGTATTGTCAACGTATAAAAAAGCTTATAATGCAGAAGGGAATGTTCAGATTATGCTTAAAACATTTTTGAATGATGAGGGGTTGTTCGATCCTAAAAAGACGGATCGTATTTTGATCTATGGTGATGTTTCTGGAACGACTCTTGTTCATATGCAAAATTTTCAAAAAACTTCTGACAAAGAAATACGTGACGGGAAAGATCAAAGCATTTCGCTCATTCAAGTTTCTGGGAGTGCGCAAGAAGATTCTTTTAAGTTGTCTGGGAGTTATACTACAGTCAATGGTTTTCCTTACCAATATCGTATTCGTGGCTATGGACCAGGTTCTTCTTTTGGAGAAGCGGATGCTACGCAAAGATTAGTTGAAGGTGATGGAAAGTTTTGGGATTTCCGTCTTGAAGGTATCTATGTTAATCCTGAATCAGATTCTCCTGAGACTGTGATTATCACACCATCTCCGTCTGAGCCATCTGATACACATGAACTTACACCTGTAGATCCATCACCTGTCCCATTTACACCT
>NZ_JH725123.1:7500-38006 GCF_000278115.1 Bartonella sp. DB5-6 | reverse complement strand
CAATTGTCTGAAAAATTTGCAATTCATGGAGAGGTAACCTATCAGCATCGGCTTACCAAAGCAGGCTTTTCCGGTGCGAGTTTCTCTGCTGGTTTGCGCTACCTTTTTTGACAAGGCAGATCTATCCTTTTACGTGAAAGGCAGCAGAGTTTGCTGCCTTTTAATTTATCGAAATCTATTTTTTCATCATTTGTTGATAAAAAAAGTCACTATATGTGATTTCTTTGGCTTGTGATTGAAAATACCTCATAATTGTATTGTTTTCTGCTATGCTGCAAAAAAATTCTAAAAATTTTACAACGATAATATGCTATGGAATGAGCAATTTCATTTTGATTTTAAGAATTTCGAATAATGAATGCTTGAGGTTTATGGCGTAGTATTTCAAAAAATTGTGTGTTTGATGGTTTTTTTATCAATATTAAGTGGAATAGTATGGATTTTGGGGATGCTTTTCTTAAGTGGGGGATACCGTTATTTTGCCCATCTTTTTATCAGTTTTGGTGTAGGTTACCAATTTAAATTTTGATTTTATTATTATGTGCTGTTTTAATTCTTGCTTTATGTAAAATATAAAATGTGCTGGCATGCGTTTATATGCAGCCAAATGAAAACAAATACATCTCTGTTTTATTTGGCTGTTTTTTGAGCAATACTGGTACTTTCAGTAAGAGAGAAAGGAGGTTGAGGTAAAATTATGGTGAAGATGTTTTAAAAGATACGTTTTACGGTGTTTTTACGGTTTTATTTTTTCTTTTTTGCAAATTGTAGACGCCAATGCAAATCTTTGAAACAGCTTGATTTCGATATATTATCCTTGTTGCTGTGTGCGCGAGAAGATGTTAAGGTGATGTGTGTCACGATAGTCAGTTTCAAATGGTCGTGTTAAAAAAGAGAGCGCTTATAATCAGAAATTTTAGGAAAGTAAGTGCTGACGTTATCGTTGGACAACGCTTGATGTTTTCTTCAAAATTTTTTTCGAAAAGCTCTTTTG
Source organism: Bartonella sp. DB5-6 (assembly GCF_000278115.1). GTDB lineage: Bacteria > Pseudomonadota > Alphaproteobacteria > Rhizobiales > Rhizobiaceae > Bartonella > Bartonella refiksaydamii. The sequence continues at coordinate 37,012 of NZ_JH725123.1, read as the reverse complement.
CGTGTTTTTTATTAGCTTATTTTCAAGCATTAAGAAACTTTTCTTGGATTTTGCTGAGGTAATTTTAAACAAAAGGGTTTTAAGGGGTTATGCCTTTTATGAAAGGATTGCAGCGTATACGGTTTTTTATGGGGATGGATTATTTTCTTATGGTCTGTTTAAGGGTGATGTTTTTACGCTTGGTTGGATAAAGCAATAACGTTTAAGAGTAGACAGCTCAGACATTTTCTCGTTTGAAGTGCTTGGTTTTTCTTTAGAGAGAAAAAGAGTTTTGGTGTTCAGTTGTTGCTGGAGAATTGTACAGCTTTTTATCTGCGATGATTGTTATTGTTAGTATTTTTCTTAAAGAATGATGTTGATAATACCACATTCACCGTTTTCGCTTCCAAAGGCGAGGTTGTGGCCTGTTTGATCCCAGTTTAGTGCTGAGATGGGGCTTGTTCCACAACCTTTTAGAAGGACTTCTTTTCCATCATGAAAATATGCATACAAAATCATGCCATCATTGAAGCCTATTGCTACGATTTCTTTACTTGGATGACATGCAACGGTGCTGACAAGCGCATTTGCGCGTGTGCCGAGTTCTAATGGTGTTTTCCCTATGGGACCATCTTTTGCATGAAAGGGCCAAATAATGGCCGCTGATGCGCCTGATGTTGCTAGCCATTTTCCTTTTGCACTCCAAGACCAGTTTTTGACTTTGCTTGGATAGCCACTCATGCGTAAATGTTGATTATCAGTGAGACGCCAGCCATGGAGGGCGTTTTCTTGCAGAGTAGAAATGACATAGCGGTTGTCTGGTGAGAAGGTGACACCAAAATGCGCTCCTTTCCATACCAGTGTGATTGGCGTTGTTTGCGTTGATAACCAATGAAGGGTAACACCGTTGTAATGGGCAATGGCAAGCCGTAAACCTTTGGGAGCGAAAGCAAGACCTTCTACACACCGTTCATGAAGGAGTTCTTGTAGTCCATTACCAACATTTGCCAATGTTCGACGTGAGGAGGAAAAGGCAAAAATTTTCTGCGGTCCAAAAGCAACATTGTTTATCCATTTTCCTTCCTGTTTGCTTAGCAATTCTGTACGACCATCTGCTGTTGTTTGACAGACCTTTCCATCTTCTCCACCTGTGATGATAGCTGTGTTATCGTACGCAAAATGGCTTGAAATTATTCCTTGTTGAACTTGAATGGTTTTGGAGGGGGATTCTAAAAAAACAATCAAACCTTCTACTGAAACGAAGGCTGGTTTATTCTCAATAAAGCCGCAGGAAAGGCAATAGCTTTGGAGATCATAATGGGTAATGCTTGGCATTGTCACTCGCTTATGCACAATTTTTAAAACCAGTTTTAAGCTTTTCGGGATCAAGGTTGCGACCAATAAAAACAAGCCGGCTTTCACGTTTTTCATCTTCACGCCATGGACGTTGATGCTGTCCTTCAAGAATCATATGTATGCCTTGAATGACATAACGATCATCGTCTCCTTGAAAAGCAATAATACCCTTTAAACGCAAAATATCTGGTCCTTGTTGCTGAGTCACTTGTTGGAGCCAAGGGAAAAATTTTTCTGGCTGAAGAGCACTTGTTTTTAAACTTATAGAAGTTATCGTAATATCATGAATGGTGGATATATGGTGGTGTTCGTGATGATGATTGCAATCGGGACCACACACATGATTTGAATGTTGGTGATCAAGAAAATGGGGATCGTTGTCTAGTGTGCGTTGTAGGTCAAATGAACCACGATTTAGGAGTTCGTTAAGAGGGATATTAGCGCGTTCTGTTGTATAAAGTGTGGCTCGAGGGTTAATTGCAAGAATAAGCGATTGTGCGTGTGCACGTTCTTCTGCACTAACAAGATCAATTTTATTTAACAGAATGATATCAGAGAAGGCAATTTGATCTTCAGCTTCACGGCTTTTTTTAAGCTGGAGTGGAAAATGTTTTGCATCAACGACTGCGATAACACTGTCGAGTGTGGTTTTTTCATGTACAGTATCATCCATAAAGAAAGTTTGTGCAACAGGAATTGGATCAGCAAGGCCTGTTGTTTCTAAAATAATGGCGTCAAATCGATGAGAGCGTTGCATCAAACTTTCTAAAATGCGAATAAGGTCGCCACGCACGGTACAGCAAACACAGCCATTATTCATTTCGTAAATTTCTTCGTCTGATTCAACAATAAGGTCATTGTCGATTCCAATTTCACCAAATTCATTGACAATGACGGCATAACGTTTGCCATGGTTTTCGCTGAGAATGCGATTGAGAAGAGTGGTTTTTCCTGAGCCAAGATAGCCTGTAAGAACCGTAACGGGGATTTTGTTGAGTGTTTTTTGTTTTTTTTCCATGGTTCGCACCTTTTATTGTAATGCGTTTATTTTAAACCGGCTGATATCATCAAGTAAATCACGAAGTCCGTAAAGAACATGAGAAAAAATTGCTTCACCTGCTTGCGGTGTTGCTTCGCTTGCATTACCTGCTGCTCCTTGTGTGTTCAGATCCCGCATTGTCCACCCAAAGGCATGAGGACCATAAGCGCGTAAATAGCGATAATTGGCAATCATATCAGATTGCTTATTATGGAAATTTTCTGCCTTTTTCATATGTACTTTTTCTGGTGCTAGATAAAGCATTAAAGAGGTTTCAATAAATCCTCCATGGATATCAAGATGATGTTGAGACGGTTCCATCAAGCCTACTGGTAAGCCAAAACGAGTCCAACTTGTCGCTACCGCAAGCATTGAAAAACGTCTTCGTAGTTCCGTGATGACAATGTTCATTAAAGGCGAATTGCCTCCGTGAGCGTTAAGAAGAAGAAAGCGTTTAATTCCTTTACGATAGCAACTTTCACCTATGTTTATCCAGCGTTTTATGGCATCAGAAAAGGTGAGTGTTTGTGTACCAGTGACGTCCATGTGTTCCACCGAATAGCCGATCTTTTCAACAGGTAAGAGCGCGATATGAAATTTATCTTGTGTTTGTAAAGTGAGTGCTTTTGCAAAAGCTTCAGCAATAATCCAATCGGTTTCAAAAGGGAGGTGATTTCCGTGATACTCGTGTGCGCCCAAGGGCAAAAGAGCGAGGAAAGGCGTGTAAGATATCATAAATTTATTGTCAAAAAGAAAAATCAATCGATGTGAAATTGTAAAGTCACTTTTCCCGATTTTAAGATATATACGGGGAAAACGCAAACAGGGGCATTTTGCATCAAATATGTGTGCAACGCAAGTAAGGAATTTGTTAAAAACGGTGAAGATCTCATTGAGAAAAATGACCTCAATTTTTGATATAATATGAGGTTATAAATATTCAAAGAGTAGGTATATTTTGTGAGGTTTTCTGATGAGTGCTACTGTTTTTGAAAAGTGAGTATTTAGAGATATCAAATATTCTACATCACATCATGAAAATGAATTCTCTCAATCTATCTATTTATTAAAACTCAAATTCAGATGAAGCTACCAAAATTCCTCTTTCTGCTATGTAGGGAGAAACAACGTATTGTTATTGTTGTGAAGGATGTGGTTATTACAGACTTTGTACTTTTGATGATGCATTAACAAATTTTAGTGTTCATGAGGAAAAATTGGTGCAATAGGCAGAGGCATTAAAAAGAGTTTGAATAATCTATTAACATGGGGAAGACGAAGCGTAGTTGAATATACGAGAAGGGGCATAAGGGTATAATTTTTTTGCGTTATTGCACAGCTATTCGGATGACAGACTGATCGGTTGATTTACAGAGAATAATACGGTTTCTTTGCTTTGTGTTTGAAAGTGCTTAATGAACATATTGTTTTTTCTTGTATTCAAAAATCTTCTCAGAGTTTTGGCGATGGTGATGCAGCTGAGCGATGGCATTTTGCTTTTTTAGTATTTTAATAATATGAACTTGGTATCTATGTTCAAGTATTTATCAATATGAGTCTTTCATGATGTTTTGATTTTTTCAAACGAACTTGTTTAAGCTGTTACTTTAGAAATGCAGTCTTTGAGTAGATTTCTTCATAATTTATAATTACTTCTCTTTATTGTTTGGAAATTGTGTCTTTTTTTGTGCTTTTGCATGGAATACCTAATGTATCATATGATGTATCGTATTGTATTACATGTGTTAAAATACGTATAGCTTTGAATATTTTTTTACTTTGTCAGTAAAGAAAAAAGAGGAGCAAAGAAAGCTATGTTTAAATTATTTAAAAATCGTCTGTGTTTATGTATTTTTACAGAGTTTATGCTTTGTTTTGCGCAAAACATAGAGGGCAATACAAGAATTATGGAAAATCAAATTCGAAAGGAGCTTCTTGTTATTGCACCAGATAGGGATACAATTGCTAAGGTTGTCGATACAGCCGTGATCCGAGATACTAAAGAACAAGGCTGGTTGGCTTTTGGGAACGTTGAGAGGGTGACTTTCTTCAAAAGATTTTGGGGTTGTGTTAGTATTATTTCATTATTATCTTTTTTAGCTGCAGCAGATATACTTGGCGTTGTGGTATCTATTGTGGCATTATTGTATAACATTGCGTAGTTTCACTAATTTCATTAGTGAGGTTTATTTATCATTTCATTATTTTTGAAGATTCTATGTTTGAAGGCAATTGGTGCAGCATTGGATAAGGAGACTGATAAGTTATCTTCTTGAAGGCAACATAAAACACTGTACCAATATATATCAGTAAAAGTTTAAAGCTATTTTCTCAATTATCTTCAACAAGCTAGAGTCTGAGCTTCCCTATACAGTCTATAATTATTTTACAATAATAAAAAGATAATAAGTTTTTTCATGCTTCAACAAGGGGGAGGTAAATTAAGCAAAAGGTCTTGTTTTTTGCGAAGCCTTGCAATCCACTGATCTCCTCGAATAACAGTGTTGTGCACTGTTATGAGTTCATTCTTTTTGATTTCAGCTGTCACTGTCGCTTTTTCTAAAAGACCGCAAGGAATAGCTTGATGAGCACGTGCCTCTGTAAGATTCATTATCCAAGCACGATAACTGTAAAGACCGATAAAGTCCAACTGATCACCAGGATATAAATCTTTTTTAGCAACAGCACAGACTTCTACCACTGGGGTGTTAAGTGGAGCCATATCTTCTTTGCCATACAGCATAACACGCGCACAAGTTAGAGGAACTTCCATTGCTGTTAAATGATAGGGGCGATGAAAGGTGAAGTAAGGTCCCTGACCAATTTTTAAATCTTCCATACGTTCGCGGAGGCGTGGGTGTGTTATTTCTGCAATGACAAAAACACCTGGGGAAACTCCTTGGCCTATTGAATAGTCTACAACGCCACATTTCTCCAAAATACCACCATTCTGTTTTGGGATAAGTACTTTGCTTAAATCTTGAAGTGCTGCTTGTGGTCCATGCATTCCTGGGCAATCGGGGAGAAGTCCAGTTGCATTGGCAATTGCTGCCATTTCAACCATCGTTTTGGAACCATCAATAAACTCAACCAACATGCGGACATTCATATTACGTCTTAATGCTTCTTCCTCGTAAGTGTCAGGTGTGGCATCAAAGATAAGAGGATTATTTTTTCCTTTACCAGCTGCAACAATTTTATGTCCAAGGGCTGAAACAAATTCGATGAGTTCCATGCAGGAAGTAGGTTCATCACCGGCACCAAGTGTATAAACAAGACCTCGTTTTTCTGCTTCATGTTTTAGATAAGTGCCAATTGTAACATCTGCTTCAACATTCATCATGACAAGGTGTTTGTTGTTTTCAAGCGCTTTGAAACCAATTTCTGCTCCAGCTTCAGGATAGCCTGTTGCATCAACGATAATATCAATTTGTTCATGGCGTAAAACAAGATTAATATCATCTGTCGCTGCAATCAGACCTCTTTCAATGCTTTGAGTTAGGGCATGAGTGTTTTCAACTTCTCGTACATGTCCATCTTCACCGTAGGCTAGTGTGGCGGCATCAAAAATACGTGATGGTGTTCTGGTAGCAACGGCTGCAACTATTATGCCATCCATATGTGCAATACTTGATAGCAAATCTGTCCCCATTTCACCACAGCCAATAAGTCCAACACGGATGGGTGGGTGGTTTTCTGCACGCTGTTTCAGGTCGCGTGCTAAACCTGTTAGGTTCACATTGCTTGCCATTATTTTTTCCTATTTGAAAATTACCTTGTTAAAAAGGTATTTTCTCATTCATAAGGCGCATTTGCTCTCTAAGATAGCTAATCTTTTCTTGATGCTCTAATCAATGGGTTTTATAAAAGCAAGAGTGTTGCGGTACTTTTATCAAATAAAACAGGAATGGTGTTATGCAGCAAAAAATAGCAGTACAAGATGTCGTCAATTTTATTGGGAAAGAAGTAGGATTATCTCAGTGGCGTCTTGTTACGCAGGATATGATTAATCAATTCGCACAAGCAACAGATGATCATCAATGGATCCACGTAGATGAAGAAAAGGCTAAAAACACACCTTTTGGTGGTACTATCGCGCATGGTTTTTTAACCTTATCACTTTTGTCTACGTTAGCTTATGAAGCACTTCCAGAGTTGGAAGGTGCAAAAATGGGGATTAATTATGGTTTTGATAAAGTGCGCTTTATGAGCCCTGTGAAAACAGGTGCACAGGTACGTGCTCGTTTTGTTTTGGATGATGCTGAGATTCGCCCTTCTGGTAGAGTTGTTTTTCATTATGGAGTCACGGTGGAAATTGAACAGTTAAAAAAACCAGCTCTCACTGCTCAGTGGCTTATTATTGCTATGGTTGGCGAAAAATCTGAGAACTCATGAATTATTTTAATACGTTGTTTTATCAAGTTTCTACACAGTTTTAGCAGAAGTCCATTGGATAATAATATGAAGAACAGAAAAGGATGATGATACTTGTTATAATAGAGCCATTACAATGCTGATAACTATGGTGGACTTTTATATCACCTAAATTATTTTTACTGTTTATTATGATGGTTGGAAAAAACGCAAACTGTTACATTTTAATGTCTTTTCTTATTCAATTTTTGCACAATTTTATCAGAGGACCATTGAGTAATAACATTAAGAATGATCAAAAGGATGATGACACTTGTCATAATGGAGGTATTGTAACGCTGGTAGCCATAGCGAATTGCCATGTCGCCTAAACCGCCTCCACCGAGATATCCAGCAAGCGAAGTGGCCCCTATAAGAGAAATAATCATGACTGTAAAACCTGTAATTAGGCTAGGAAGTGCTTCAGGAATAAGAACATGCCTAATAATTTGAAGACGGCTCGCTCCCATGGAACGAACAGCTTCAATCAGCCCATTTTCAACGGTTTTAAAAGAGAGTTCTGCCATTCGTGCATAAAAAGGAATAGCTGAAATGGTGAGTACAAAGATCACAGAAGGTATTCCCACACCTCTTCCTACAACCATACGAGTAAGAGGAAGAAGATAAAATGCAAGAATGATAAAGGGAATGGCACGAATACTGTCAATGAGGATACTTAAAGGGCGGTTGATAAGACAGGAGGCAAAAATCCCTCCACGTGCAGTTGTGTAAAGTAGAAGGCCAAGGGGAAGACCTACAATGAGTGCCATCAAAGAAGCACTTATCGTCATCAAGATTGTATCAAAAGCGGCGTTGGGGAGCTCATGAGAGAGAACATTAAACATAACCTAAAACCTCGCAATATCGCCCTTTTTCTGTCAACCACTGAACAGCTTTTTCTAAAGTTTCTTTATCTTTTGTTGGGAGACCTAAGAATAGTCGCCCGATGGTTTCTCCTTGGACTGTATCAATACCACCATGTAGAATACGTGCTCTTAAACCGATTTCATCTTCCAAAAGATTGAGAAAAGGTTGTTGGGCAATTTCACCTGCAATATTGATTTCAATGACAGCTTCTTGGCCTATTGTCTTAAGATTTTTTGCAAATTTTTCAGGAAGTTGTGGAGTAACAAGTTTGAGCATTGCAATGGTTGTTTCTTCTTGGGGAGATGTGAAAATATCTTTCACACGTCCTTCTTCTATAATGCATCCTTGATTGAGAACAACAACACGATGCGCAATGGTGCGTACAACTTCCATTTCATGAGTAATAAGTACAATAGTGAGATTGAGGCGATTATTAATATCGGCAAGAAGTTCCAAAATAGATTGTGTTGTTTCAGGATCAAGAGCAGAGGTTGCTTCATCTGATAACAATATTTTAGGATTAGCAGCTAAAGAGCGTGCAATGCCAACACGTTGTTTTTGCCCTCCTGACAATTCTGCTGGATAACAGTACTCTTTACCACATAATCCCACCAATTCGATAAGTTCAAGGGCACGTTTGTAGCGCTGTTTCTTGTTTATACCTGCTAATTTAAGTGGTAATGCAATGTTATTAAGAATATTTTGTGATGATAAGAGATTGAAATGTTGAAAAATCATTCCAATACGTTGGCGGTAAGGCGCCCATTCTGTTTCTGATAGATTGGAAACATCTACGCCTTCAAAAAAAATAGACCCTGCGTCAATTTGCTCTAATCCATTTAAGCAGCGAATAAGTGTTGATTTTCCTGCTCCACTACGGCCAATAATGCCAAGAATTTCACCGGCATGGATATTGAGAGATAAATTATCAATAGCCGGAATACCAGCCGTTTTGTTAAAATAACGGCTGATGTTTTTTAAGGAAATCAGAGCGGTTTTTTCCATTCGTAACTACCAATTTGGCATAATTACCAAGATGTTTGCGCGGCTGGCCCGAAAATTTCTTTGATTTTTGCGCGGACAGATTCATTATTGTAAGCAGCAACTAATTTTTTGACCCACGGCTCATCTTTATCGCTGGTGCGTACAACAATGATATTATTATAAGGATTATTTTCTGCTTGTTCCCATGCGATCGCATCTTTTTGTAAGTCTAATCCAGAAACCAAAGCCCAGTTTGTGTTTACAATCGCAATATCAAAATCATCAACTGCTCTCCCTAGCATACCGGCATCTAATTCACGAATTTGCAAGTTTTTAGGGTTTTCAATAATATCAAGCGGAGAAGCGAGAATATCGTGAGGATCTTTTAACTTAATGAGATCTAGAGAATTGAGAAGAAGCAAGGCTCTTCCACCATTTGATGGGTCGTTAGGGATGCCAACATGTGCGCCATCACGCAGTTCTTTTAATTCTTTGATTTTGTGTGAATAAACACCAATAGGAGTAATAAATGTATACCCAACAGTTGAAAGTTTGTAGCCACGCTGTTCAATTTGATTTTTAAGATAAGGGGAGTGTTGAAAAGCATTTGCATCAATCTCTCCTGCATTAACAGCATCGTTAGGCAAAGTGTAATCAGAAAAATAAACAAGTTCAATATCTAAATCTGCTTTTTTAGCTTGTTCAGCAGCAACTTTCCAAATAGTTGCTTCATGTCCTTCCATAACACCGAGTTTTATTTTTGATTTGTCTGCTGCCATGGAAAAGGGAACAGAAAAGAAAAGTGTAAAGAGAGGAAGGAGTAATCCTATGGTGGCATTCCGAGATAATTTCTTTAATGTCATGTATGTTTATCCTTCTTTTATTTTCAAGAGGTCTGTTGAGGGAAGAAAATATATTCTGTACTATTTTAGGAGATTTTAAGCTTATAAAAGCTTTATAGAATATTCAATCATTTTTATTCAAAAAAGAATGTTATTTTTTCTATACTGTAAGCATTCTTTGAAAAACAACATAATGCGCTAGCGGTACTTTTTCTAAACTCAGGTAATAAATTCTTGTATCGCAGTTATTTGTTTGGGGAACCAATAGCATTTTCAAAACTTCTTTAAGTGGTGATTGGCTAAATAGCCAAGCAGTCAAATGATATTTTAGCAGTAAATCTATGAGGAGAATATTGCGCAATCAAAACGATGGCCCAGTGTATAGGGCAGTAGGAGAGCTGTTCTCTAAATGTGAAGGATTTTTGAAGGTGACACAAGAATTGATCACTATTTGACTAAAACGTGGCAAATTTTTGCAATGACAAATATTTTGCCTTTATATACTCTGGAGAGGAAGAAAAATAATGTTAAAAAAGAATTTTTTATCAACTACAATGATTTTGTTCGCTGTGGGTGGATTGTGGCTTGGAATGACTATTTCTCATGCGGTAGCTGGAACAGTTGCTCGTGTAGCATCAGGTAAGGCGGTTTTACGCACAGGACCAGCGATAGCTTATAAAGTTATAGCTACCGTTCCAACTGGAGGGAAAGTGCACATTCATGGGTGTCTTTCCAATAAAGCTTGGTGTTCTCTGCGTTATAATGGAAGGGATGGTTGGGTGTCGGCACGTTATTTAAATGTTAAAAACGTTCCTATGATTTCTTTTGCACATATGCGTGTGAAGCCGAACTCTATGATAAAAACACAAACAGGAAAAGTGAAGCAGGTTGCTCCTCATTCAAAATCTATGAAGGTGCCTCAAAAAACACGAAAAAACATGCAAAAATTATACAGAACAGATATGATCATTGATTCTACAGGTGTAAAAAAAAGGGATGAGCGTACAATTTTTAATCCATCACCAAAGGCACAAGGTGTGTCTGTAAAGCATGTAACGGCTTATAATCCTTTTTTCCCCAATGATGTCAATTTCAAAAATTTTGAACGCAATGAAACGCGTTACCGCATTGTGACTTATCCTGCTCCATAAGGATAAAAAAATTCACTGTTCTTGGGAGAGGAACAGGGAGATTACGGCAGCATGAAGTGAAAAAAAACACTTTGTGCTGCTCCTTTTTTAGGTCGCTTTAGGTTTTATCAAATTACGAGAAATGAGCAATTCAGCAATTTGAATGGCATTTAATGCTGCTCCTTTTTTTAAATTATCAGCAACAACCCAGAAAGCTAAACCATTTTCGACCGTGATATCTTCACGAATACGGCTAATAAAGGTGTCGTCCTCTCCTGTACATTCATAAGGCGTTATATAACCGCCATCTTCGTGTTTATCGATGAGTTGGCAGCCGGGAGCATCGCGCAGAATGGTTTGTGCTTCATGGGCGCTTAATGGTTTTTCAAATTCAACGTTTACAGCTTCAGCGTGACCGATAAAAACAGGTACCCGAACGGCGGTGGCTGTTAATTTAATTTTAGGGTCAAGAATTTTCTTTGTTTCAACCGTCATTTTCCATTCTTCTTTGGTATAGCCATCTTCCATGAACACATCGATATGGGGAATGACGTTAAAAGCAATACGTTTGGTGAATTTTTTTGATGAGATTGGATCTGCAACAAAAACCGCTCGTGATTGTTCAAAGAGTTCATCCATACCTTCTTTACCAGCTCCAGAAACCGATTGATAAGTGGATACAACAACACGTTTAATAATTGCTGCATCATGGAGAGGTTTTAAGGCTAAGACAAGTTGAATTGTTGAACAATTAGGATTTGCTATAATATTACGTTTGACAAAACCATCAACAGCGTGTGCATTCACTTCAGGTACAATCAACGGGACATTTGCATCATAACGCCAAGTGGATGAATTATCGATGACCACACAGCCGGTAGCAGCAATTTTAGGGGCATATTCTTTAGAAATGCTTCCCCCCGCTGACATGAGGCAAAGATCTATTTCAGAAAAATCATAAGCATCAAGTGCTTTTACTTTTAAAGTTTTGTCACCATAAGAAACATCTTGTCCTAATGAGCGTCGTGATGCTAAAGGGACCACTTCACGGGCAGGAAAACCGCGTTCTTCGAGAATTGTAAGCATTTCACGACCAACGTTTCCAGTCGCGCCGACAACTGCAATTTTAAAACTCATTTTTCATACTCCTATCCCTCTCAGAACTTTCTTCCTTGGGCTGTACTCAAGAGAGGGCGAGTTGGCCAAGGAACATAAAATTATATTGTTGATTTTCAGAAACCCAATTTTGTGCAGGCTCATCATACTCTATAATGCGACAGAGTGATCATTTTGAATAATATATCGCCCTTCTGGATCTGTGAAATTGAGAAAATTTAAACATTTGATGCCAAGCCGTATGTGCATCTCTTTTGATAGCGTGCAAATCTAGTGCGTTCTTCATCTTCTGTCAATTGTTTCCCTTGAGAGATTTGAATTTTGTAATGATTGCATCAGTTATTGCGCGAGTGATATTTTTTATGTACTGTCTGCTTTGCACGCTATTCCTTCATCGTAATTGTATTAGGGCATCTTTTTATTGAGATGTCAGTGTAAAAGAAAGAGGGACATCCAGTATCTTGGTAATTTCTTGCAAGAGTTCTGCTTCCACAGGGTTTATTCTCTTCTTATACTTTTGGATTTGTTGGAAAGTTACGCCTAAATGATCGTCTAATTGTTTTTGAGAAAGTTCACGTTTTTTTTCTGAAGCGAATTTTTACCTACAGAAATGTCATTAAAATGTGGATTTTTAGTTTGCATCTTATCTCCGCTGGGTGCGAGCACCTTCCCATTGATATTGTGTGGCTTGAAAGTACTGAACTCAAACAGCGTCCTGCTTTTAGTATTTATAGCGTTGCGATATAAAAAGAGCTACCAGAATTCCGCAATACGCGTGAAGCGGGTTCATTTTTATATTCGAGATTATAGGGCTTCCAGTCTCTATTGATCGCTGCGGATACGTCAAAATTACAAGTTTAATTCATAGGGTACTTTCTTTAAATCCTTAATCATAATTAAAACAATTTTGTTTGTTGGTCTTTCTCAAATTGCCATTCAACTATTGCAATTCTTCTCCCTGTTTTGGCAGGATTTTGATCAATTTTCTGTTCATTCTTTTTGATTATGCTTTACTCAGAGGTTAAAGTATTACTTGGGGTGTCTTTATTTCTTTAATGGGGTTGTATCCTCTCATTCGGAAGTAAAAAATATTTTGTCTCTGTCATGAAAGGAAGCAATATATGGATAAAAAACGTTTTAAAAAGAACGCAGTATGCTTTTTAAGGACTGTCTTCATACGATAAGTGTAACATTGATGGAGTGGATAAATAGATGACGGTGCTGATTTCTTCCAGAACTACTTTACTGGGATAAGAGAATACTGAAAAATTCGTGAACAAAGAATATCTAAAGAATATCTCTTGACGGAGAATTAATTGATAACAGGTTGCTACAGAAAAAATTGAATGAAATCTGTTTATTTTTTATGCATTGCTTTTTCATTGTGCTGCAAAGGACGGGCTTCTGAGGCAAGCATAATGGGTACGCCGTTGCGAATAGGATAGGCAAGTTTTGCTTTGAGTGAAATTAATTCTTGTGTTTCTCGGTTTAAAGAAAGCGATTCCCCTGTGAGTGGACAGACGAGCAATTCGAGCATTTTAGGGTCGGTAGTCATTTTTTCATGTTTCAATGTTTATTAGTTTAAATGGGTTTATTAGTTTAAATGGTAAAGCGCTCCTGTTTGTTTCATAAGGGAGCGTTCAGTTAAAGCCAGAAGAGTTTGGGCGCGATTTCCAATGTCTGGAGCTTCGAGTAAAGCTTGTTTTTCTGCTGGTGTAAAAGGAATAAGAGCTGAAAAAGCATTAACCAATAGAGGCGTGGGGGCTTGTATGATACTACTCCAGTTATATTCTATTTCATGTATGATGAGATATTTCTCAACAATGTTGAGGAGATTTTCTCGATTAATGCTTTCTACCATGTCAGGTTCTTGTAAGTCTTGTATGTTTGAGCGGATGAGAGCAGTTCGATAGGGTTTTGTGTTCACCAACTCCTGTTCTACGGTAAAGCGACAAACGCCTTGTAGTATAATGAAAAGATGCCCATTTCCCATTTCGTTGTAGTTTGTAATGCGCCCTATACAGCCTATTTTATAAAGTGGTGAGGAGAAGCGGTCTGTATTTGATGAAAGGGGTTGAATGATTCCTAATAAACGATTGAATACCATAACATTTTCAACCATTTCGAGTGCTTCTGGTTCAAAAATGTTGAGTGATAAAAAACCACCTGGTAGCAAGAGTGCACCTTCTACGGGGAAAAGAGCAATTTGCTTTGGTAGATCATTTTCACAATTGTAATGGATATTACCAGCTTTCATGAGTATTTGTAACCTTTGTTCGATGAAGTTTGGTATATAATAGCCGCAATTTATGACACTATTGAGAGGCAAAAAATCGAGAGAGAAGAAAAGCCAACCTTTTGTGTGTTAAGACTATAATTTATAAAATATCTGAAATATTTACTTTTAAAAAATATAAAACTCCATAGTTTGGGTTGGATCGTGCAAGGAAAGATATTGCTTTGAGATCCTTTAAGTGTACGTAAGTGCACGAAATTTTGTATTTTCTCAAAACGTGTTTTTGTTTATGGCTGTTGCAATTTTTCTCCTTAATTTTTAAAAGCAAGGACATCTATAATTTTCATAATGCTCAAACTTCCTTCATTGTAAGTCTTTTAAAACAGTTTATGCAAGTTTAAAAATAGAGTTTTCTCATCACTTTACTAATGACAGTGTGCTAAAGATAGGCTATAGATTGAAATATGTCGGGAAGAGCGTTATCGTTTCTTTCATTCTTTTGCGGGAGAGTGCAGATTGCAAACTTTCGCACCTGCCGCCGAAGGGGAAAATAGCCCATAATCTCTCAGGCTCTAAGGACCGTAAAAGGAGAAAGACAGGTCTGGAAAGTCGGAAAGATCCGCGCCGAAGGTGTAAGCGAAATTTCTTTTCGCGAGTCTCTCAGGTTTGTGACAGAGGGGTGCAGAGATGTCCATATTGTGTGGGCGTTAGTGCAGCTTTGGAGATATTATGGGTACATCACAAGAATTTGAAACATCTTCTTTAAAGATGCTTCCTTTACATAAATTGCATGAAAAGGCTGGAGCGAAATTTGGTGTTTTTGCCGGTTGGCAAATGCCGTTGACCTACCCTCTTGGAGTATTGAAGGAGCATCTTCATACGCGTGCACATGCAGGACTTTTCGATATTTCTCATATGAAATTGATTACCGTTGAGGGAGTGCAAGCAGCAGAATATTTATCGTACGCTCTCCCTGTTGATGCAGCATTGTTAAAAATTGGTCAATCACGGTATAATTATTTGCTTAATGAGCAAGCAGGTATCCTTGATGACCTTATTATTACCCGTTTGGCAGAAAATCGTTTTATGCTTGTAGCCAATGCTGGGAATGCACAAGCGGATCTTGTGGAGCTTGAAAGGCGTGCTGTTGATTTTGACTGTCAAGTAATTGCTCTTGATAGGGTGTTGCTTGCTCTTCAAGGTCCACAAGCGGCAGCTGTTATGGCTGACGCTGGGATGTCTGGTAATGAGCTGTTGTTTATGCAAGGATTTGAGCCACAACAAGATTGGTTTATAACGCGTTCTGGTTATACGGGAGAAGATGGTTTTGAAATTGCTCTTCCTATAGGGCAAGCACATGCATTGACTGAAAAATTGTTGAGAGATTCTCGTGTTGAATGGGTTGGTCTTGCAGCGCGTGATAGTCTTCGGTTAGAAGCAGGATTGTGTTTACATGGGAATGATATTACGCCCGATACTACGCCTATTGACGCTGCATTGACATGGGCTGTTACCAAAAATGTTCGAGACAAAGCGCAATTTTATGGAGCAAAAGCTTTTCTTGAAGCTTTTCAGAAAGGTCCTTCTCGTTGTCGTGTTGGATTAAAACCGCAAACGCGTCAACCTATTCGCGCGGGTGCGATACTTTTCGATGATAAGGGAAATCAAATTGGTGTGGTGACGTCAGGTGGTTTTGGTCCTTCTTTTGATGGTCCTGTCGCGATGGGGTATGTTCCTGTTGGTTTGAAAGTGGAAGGAACGGAAGTCTTTACGGAGTTGCGTGGCAAAAAGATTGCATTGTCTGTCCATTCACTTCCTTTTGTTGAACAACGTTATTTTAAAGGATAATTTTATGTCTGAAATTTATTTTACACAAGATCATGAATGGCTCAGTGTTGAAGGACAAGTGGTTACTGTTGGGATTACACATTATGCTCAAGAACAGTTAGGGGATTTGGTTTTTGTTGATTTGCCAAAAAAGGGGACGCAACTTTCCAAGGGGGATTCTGCTGCTGTTGTGGAGTCAGTGAAGGCAGCTTCGGATGTTTATGCTCCTCTTGATGGTGAAGTGGTTGAAATGAATGAAGCATTGGCAAATAGTCCTGAATTGGTAAACCAAAAGGCTGAAAAAGAAGGCTGGCTCTGGAAAATGACATTGCAGGACGCAACGCAACTTGAAGGGTTGCTGGATGAGGCTGCTTATAAAGCACTGATTGGGTAAGTGCTATGTTAGAGCGTCATTTTTTTTCTCGCCATATTGGACTTCGTCCTGATGAAAAACAAAAAATGCTTGATGTTTTAGAGCTAGATTGTGTTGACACGCTCGTTTCTCAAGCTGTTCCCCATTCTATCTATTTGGGGCGTTCTCTTAATCTCCCAAAGGCTGCAAATGAAGGGCAAGCTTTGGAAGAATTATCCAAGATGATGGAACGTAATCATGTGCACAAAAGTTTTATTGGGCAGGGATATCATGGAACTTATGTGCCTCCCGTTATTTTGCGGAATCTTTTTGAAAATCCAGCTTGGTACACCGCTTATACACCCTATCAGGCAGAAATTAGCCAAGGTCGTTTAGAGCTTTTATTTTATTTTCAGACATTGGTGAGTGAACTCACCGGTTTGCCTGTTGCAGCTGCTTCACTTCTTGATGAGGCAACAGCTTTAGCTGAAGCCAACGCGCTGGCTGTGCGTTTTGCGCGTGAGAAAAAGACAAAAATTTCAGTCCAAAGTCTTTTGCATCCCCAGACGTTGAATGTTGCGCAAACACGTGCCGAAACACAAGGGATTCATATAAGCGAAAAGAGCGAGATTTGTTCTGATACAGCTGCGATTGTTTTGTCTTGGCCAGATACAAAAGGCTCTTTTAACGATTACAATGATGTTATTAAAGAGGCAAAGACAAAAGGAGTTCTGGTGATTGTTGTTGCAGATCCTTTGGCACTTACTCTAATGGAGCCACCAGCGCAATGGGGGGCTGATATTGTTGTCGGCTCCATGCAGCGTTATGGCGTTCCCATGGGGTTTGGAGGTCCTCATGCTGGTTATCTCGCGGTAAGCGAAGCTTTAACCCGCCTCATTCCAGGACGTATTGTAGGTCAATCTGTTGATACAAAAGGACGCGTTGGTTTTCGTTTAGCATTGCAGACACGTGAACAACATATCCGGCGTGATAAAGCGACATCGAATATTTGTACAGCACAGGCTTTGTTGGCAAATATGGCAACAGCTTATGCTGTTTGGCATGGACCGCAAGGCTTGCAGGAAATTGCTCAGCGGATTCATCATTTAACTTGCCGCTTTGTTGCTGGTTTAGAGGCAGAGGGTATTCTTTGTGAAGGGGAAACTTTTTTTGATTGTGTAAGCATTGTTGTTAAGGGAAAAGCTCGAGAGATTGCGCGTCAAGCGAAAGCAGGTGGGCGTCTTGTTCGTGTTCTCGATGATGATCAAATTGTGATCAATTTTGATGAATTGTCAACACAAGAAGACGCTTATGCTTTAGCGCAGCTTTTTGGTGCACAATTAGTTGATCAAGTTTCTCCAAGACTTATAGGGAAAAGACGTGATGCTGCTTTTCTTTCGCAGCCGTTTTTTCATGCAGTTCATTCAGAAACGGACATGATGCGCTTTTTGCGTCGTTTGTCTGATAAGGATTTGGCATTAGATCGGGCAATGATTCCGCTTGGCTCTTGTACGATGAAACTTAATGCAGCAGCTGAGTTGATGCCTGTGAGTTGGCCTACGGTAGCTAATATACACCCCTTCGCACCTAAAGAGGATGTGATGGGTTATTTGGAAATGATTAATCAACTAAATGCGTGGTTGTGTGAAATCACAGGGTTTGCACAAGTTTCTTTCCAACCAAATTCTGGTGCTCAAGGTGAATATGCGGGGCTTTTAGCTATCCGTCGATATCACCAATCACGGGGAGACCACCAACGTACGCTTTGTCTCATTCCTGCATCTGCACATGGTACCAACCCAGCTTCAGCTCATATGGCGGGTATGGAAGTCATTGTGGTGAAATGCTTGAGTGATGGTGATGTTGATGTTGATGATCTCAAAATGAAAGCACAATTGCATAAGGATAAATTGGCAGCTCTCATGATCACCTATCCTTCAACCCATGGTGTCTATGAGGAAAACATTAAGGACATTTGTTCTATTATCCACGAAAATGGCGGGCAAGTTTATTTTGATGGAGCTAATTTAAATGCACTTGTTGGGCTTGCTCGTCCAGCAGATATTGGGGCAGATGTTTGTCATATGAACCTTCACAAAACATTTGCCATTCCCCATGGTGGTGGTGGTCCTGGTGTGGGGCCGATTGGCGTGGCGGCACATTTGAAGCCCTTTTTACCAGGTCATGAACAAGATGGGTCAACATATGCGGTTTCAGCGGCTCCTTACGGAAGTGCATCTATTCTTGTTATTACGTGGATGTATATCCGAATGATGGGTGCCGATGGCTTGAAATACGCAACACAAACGGCAATTTTGAACGCAAATTATATTGCTACGCGTCTTTCACAAGCTTATTCCATTCTTTATAGAGGCAAGCATGGACGAGTTGCGCACGAATGTATTGTGGATACACGCGTGTTGAAAGAGCAATATGGGGTGAGTGTTGATGATATTGCAAAACGTTTGATTGATTATGGGTTTCATGCACCAACGATGTCGTTTCCTGTTGCTGGAACTTTGATGATTGAACCAACGGAATCAGAGCCAAAAGCAGAAATTGATCGTTTTTGTGATGCTTTGCTCTCTATTGCTGAAGAAGCTCAGAAAGTCGGTGCGGGTATTTGGCCTAAAGAAGATAATCCTTTGGTAAATGCACCACATACATTGGTAGATACTTTAGAGGATACTTGGACGCGACCTTATTCACGACAAGAGGCGGCTTTTCCCAATTCTTATCTTGATCCAGCAAATAAATATTGGCCTCCTGTTTCGCGTATTGATAATGTTGCCGGAGATAGAATGCTTATTTGTTCTTGTCCACCATGGGGGAATACGTATTAAATTTATTTATATGAAGAAAAAAGCCCACATAAAATGTGTGGGCTTTTTCATGTCCATATGATTAATGATAACGGGATGATATTACTTTCTTTTAGTTTGTATTGTTCTTTTCTGGTGTATGGAAAGCCATTGATGATTTTTATCACTTTGTTTTTTTTAGAGAGTTTTAAATGTAAATGCGTTTATAGCGCTTCCCTAGAGATGTCAGAATTTCGTTAGGAATGGTGTCGGCATCTGTCGATACTTTTTCAAGTGTTTGGTGGAGACCAATGAGTTCTACCCAATCGCCTCTTTGAGGTTTTTTATCAAGCTCGGTAGCATCCACGATAGTGGAATCCATAGAAATGCGTCCAACAATAGGGAGTTTGTGCCCATTAAAATAAACTGCACCCTTATTCGAAAGAATGCGTGGCCAACCATCTGCATAGCCGATAGAAATGGTTGCAAGAGTGCTTGGTCTGCGGGTAATGAAGCTTCCTCCATAACCGATAGGTACTCCTGCATCAATAAAGCGGCTTTGAAGAACTTGGGCTTCAAGTTTTAAAACAGGTTTAAGAGGTGTTGGGTATTTCCCGTGAGGATCGACACCGTAAAGTGCAATGCCTGGGCGAACAAGGTCAAAATAGAAATCTGGTCCTAGAAAAATGCCTCCAGAATTGGCAAATGAGGCTTTACAGGTGGGCAATTGTGCAAGTACGGTCTTGAAAGCAGCTAATTGTGTATAATTGAATGAATGGGTGGCATTATCTCCATTTGCAAGGTGACTAAGAATGTATTTTATTTCTGCTTTTTCGAAAATTGTAGGTTGTTTGATGAGTTTTTGTAATTCTTTTTTATCAAGCCCTAATCGGTTCATGCTGGTATCGATTTGAACAATTGCAGGAAACTTTTTATCTTTTTTTTGACAAAGTGTTTGCCAGCTTTCAAGTGTGTCCCAAGAGTTTAAAACAGGAATAATCCCTGCTTGAGCTATAAGCTCTTCTGTATTTTGTGGCAGCTCGTTAAGAAGAGCAAGCGTGACATTTTCTGGTAAAATATTTTTTAATTGTAGTGCTTCTTCGATTTGGGCTACAAAAAAACTGCGGCAACCAGCTTGATAAAGTGCAGGGGCAATTTGGTCAGCACCTAACCCGTAGGCATCCGCTTTTACAACTGCAGAACATTCAATTGGAGTAACACGTTGGGTTAAAGCTATGTAATTCGCAACAATAGCACGTACATCGATGGTTGCTACAGCTGTATAAGGAAGTAATGCGTTTGCTTCATCATTAACGGATTTGTTCATTTTAAAAGCCTCTCTTGAATCAGTGAGACACGAAGTTCCCTTTAGTGACTTCATATAGATTTCTATGATATATGGAAAGGATGTGTGTACGGTTTGTTATTGTTAAAATTATTAACAATTTATATTGGACTATGTGCCATTAAAGCAATCTTTTGATGTAAAATGCTTAGCTCTGTGTACAATGAGAAGAGTTGTTTTCTGGGGGATGTTAAATGTCGGTTAAATAAAGGTTTATGTTTTAGGAGAAATATTGGCATATGATTGCACAAGCATTATATCATTTTAGAAATCTTGAGTCCATATTCAAAAAGAGATAAGGGAGAGTATTATGAATACGTCTGCTACGAAGGATCAGTTAAATATCAGCGGCGTTGCATCAAACTTTCCAATTCCTGAAAATGTATTCGCGCTTACCGTCCAAGAAGTTTATCATTATACAGACCGTTTGTTTAAATTTCGTCTGAATCGTCCAGAAAATTTTCGTTTTCGTTCTGGTGAATTTGTTATGATTGGTTTGCCAAACGCAGAAAAGCCAATTTATCGTGCTTATTCGATAGCCAGTCCATTTTGGGATGAGCAGCTTGAGTTTTTTTCTATCAAAGTTCCGGGAGGACCGTTAACCGAACATCTCCAAAAAATTAAAATGGATGATACAGTTTTAATGCGTAAGAAATCTACTGGAACATTGGTTCTTGATGCTCTTATTCCTGGAAAACGTCTTTATCTTCTTTCAACAGGGACGGGAGTTGCTCCATTTGCAAGTCTTATTCGTGATCCTGAAACTTATGAAAAATTTTCAGAAGTAATTCTTATTCAAACAACCCGTGAGCGGGATGAGCTTGCTTATGCAAAAGATCTTGTTATCTCTTTACAACAAGACCCGTTGATTAGTGAATATATACAACAGTTGAAATTTTATCCTATGACCACTCGTGAACCTTCTGAGCATATGGGCCGCATTACGACGGTTATGGAAAGTGGCACTTTTTTTGAAACGACAGGTTTGCCAAGAATTCACCCTGATGAAGATCGTGTGATGATTTGTGGCTCTATGGCAATGCTAAAGGATTGTGCAAGGATGTGTGAAGCTTTTGGTCTTGTTGAAGGTGCCAATAATGCACCAGCGTCTTATGTTGTGGAGCGTGCTTTTGTTGGATGAGAGGGGAGCTGTGTTGCTGCATGTGCTAATACGCTGATAGTATCCCAATCATTTGCCGTAATAAGCTGTTTGGGGGTTATCCAAGAACCACCAACGCAGAAGACGTTAGAAAGTTGGAGCCATTGAGCTGCATTTTTTTGTGTAATGCCGCCTGTTGGACAAAATCTGATTTCAGAAAAGGGGGATGCTAAGGCTTGAATAAAGTCTATACCTCCCGCTGCTTCAGCGGGGAAAAATTTAAAATATGAATAGCCTTTATTCCATGCTTGCATTAATTCACTTGGTGTCATTACACTGGGGAGAAGGGGGATTTCGCTGTTTTTTGCACAATCAATTAATTCGTTTGATGATCCAGGGCTTATGATAAATTTTGCTCCTGCGCGTTCGGCTCGTTCATAATGTATAGTGTTGAGAATTGTTCCTGCTCCAACGATTGCTTGCGGCACTTCTTGTGTGATTGCTTCTATTGCATCATATGCATTAGGTGTTCGCAATGTGATCTCCATTGTTTTCAATCCACCTTTGACAAGAGCCCGTGCTAATGGTACGGCCATTTGGAGATCGTCAATGCACAAAACAGGTATGATAGTTTGTGTTTGGAGAAGTGTTAAAAGGTGATTTATTTTTTGGCACATGGTGTTTTTTCTCTAAGAGATGGGGTTATCTGCATAGTTTGATTAAGCATAATATGTTAAAGAGTAGATGAATAGATCTTGAAATTGAATGAAACGCGCGTTATGGCAAGACTTATGGAAAAGAATTTTAAAGTTGCTGCTGTTTATTGCTTCGCAGATTTGAAGCATTATTGTCAATTACAGAAACCTTTGCTGGATTTATGTCAAGCAAAGGGCATCAAAGGAACACTGCTTTTAGCACAAGAAGGAATCAATGGAACTGTTGCAGGGTCTTGTGCTGCGATTGAAGCGTTGGTCAATTTTATTACAGCTGAGCCTGCATTTCAAACGCCGGAGATTAAATATTCATGGGCATCAAAAATGCCGTTTCATCGCATAAAAGTGCGGTTGAAAAAAGAGATTGTCACAATGGGGATTGAAGGCGTTAATCCGTTAAAGGTTGTTGGTACTTATGTTGCTCCTGAAGATTGGAATGCCCTTATTCAAGATAAAGACACGATTCTCATTGATACGCGTAACGATTATGAATATGCGCTCGGAAGTTTTCAAGGAGCGATTGATCCACGTATTAAGACATTTCGGGAATTTCCTGAATGGGTGCTCAAGCATGAAGCTGATTTAAAGAAGAAAAAGAAAATTGCCATGTTCTGTACAGGTGGGATTCGCTGTGAAAAATCAACAGCTTATGTGCGTGATCTTGGTTATGATCAGGTTTACCATTTAAAAGGTGGGATTCTGAAATATTTGGAAACAATTCCTAAGGAGAAAAGTTTGTGGTGGGGCGAGTGTTTTGTTTTTGATGAGCGTGTTTCTGTTAAACATGGTCTTGAAGAGTGTGGGCGTGAATTGTGTCATGCATGTCGTTCTCCTCTTAATGCTGAAAGCAAATTATCGGTTCATTATGAAGAAGGTGTTTCGTGTGATGCTTGTTATAATACGAAAAGTGACGCTGATAGGCAGCGTTTTCGCGAACGTCATAAGCAGTTCCAATTAACAAAATTGCGTGCAATTGATTCTCATTTAGAGTCTTAAAGGTATTGTATTTTAAGGCTTAAAATTTTAGTTTTTTTGTTAAGAGAGAAAAGTTTTCGGAGTCGGTGAGAAAGTATTTTATAAAGCTGATTTTTGCTCGGTCTTTTGTTTTGTGTAAAGATTAAGCAATTTATTTATAAATATATTGGCATTATGCATCTCGAGCCAATATTCTTGATGTTATAATGCTTAGTTATTTCAAATGCTTTTAATTTTGAAACAGTAAAAACAGTGCTGTGGTAGTCCAATAGGGGAAATAGCCTAAAGGGGAACTGTGATTTGAAAAGCTGTTTTAGAATAGGCTGAAACATACGATTAACGCGCTATGTTAATGTTAAGAGCAGGTGTGCTATAGATAAATATAAATGATGCTACTGGTTTGACTTCATAACGTAAAGATGGTCATATCTCATAGATTTTGCGTTATATTTTCTAGGCGGTATTGGGGATGGGATTAAGAAGCCCAAGTAAAGAGATTTTTTTAAGAAGGATTGTAAAGTTAGTAACACAATGATGTGGGCATTTCGTGAAGGATGCACTCCATAAAGGGGATAAGGTGACTTATCTACATGAGGTTGTTGTTGCTTTTTTACATCATTTTATCGTTAAAAATTAAAAAATGTTTAAAATAGAAAAAATGATTGAAATGAATAAGGATTCGTTTTATATAAAGATTTGCCCAAAGTCGCACGTGCCTGTGGGTGTCCGCTGGTTCTCAAATGGTGAGATTAACCGGTACGGTACCTGGAACTAACCGCTCCAGTCATTCTTACGGCCAACCGAAAGAGTGAGGACATCTTGAAGCAACGACGGTGCGGGCCTTTCTGGTGTCTTCCAGCTGTCCAAATGCTGGGATAACTATAGAGGCACACCTCATTGCCTTCAGTGCGGAAGTGGTTTTTCAACTCCAATCAAAAAGGCAGATAAAGTAGAGCAACGCGGTTTGTCGCGCTGTTTTTTGCTGTATGCAATGCTAATTTCTGGTTATTTGAATAATCAGAATGGGGGTAGCTATTGTGTGTGTTTTGTACTTTAGCTGTTGGCGGCTCTATGCTGTCTAGGCGTAGGGTAGGGATTTTGTTCCCTAGGAGAATTGGTAGATGATGACGAAACGTATTCGCGATTTTCTTGCAACACATTGTTTTGATGGTCCATGCCTAGTTGTTGACCTTGATGTTGTCCGTGAAAATTATTTAAATTTTGAAAAAGCTCTTCCACAGTCTCGTATTTTTTATGCGATAAAGGCAAATCCAGCTCCTGAGATTTTGAGTTTGCTCGTTTCTTTAGGCTCGTCTTTTGATGCAGCTTCTGTTGCAGAAATTGAAATGGCTTTAAAAGCGGGGGCAACGTGTGATCGTATTTCTTTTGGGAATACTATCAAAAAAGAGCGTGATATTGCGCATGCATATGCATTAGGTATTTCGCTTTATGCGGTTGATTGTGTTGAAGAAGTGGAAAAAATTGCGCGTGCTGCTCCTGGAGCTCGTGTTTTTTGCCGCGTTCTTACTGACGGAAAAGGAGCCGAGTGGCCATTGTCACGCAAATTTGGCTGTGTTCCTACTATGGCGGTTGACGTTTTACGTCGGGCACATCAATTAGGCTTGCAAGCGTATGGCGTTTCTTTTCATGTAGGGTCTCAGCAGACAGATCTTAGCGCATGGGATCGTGCTTTATCGGATGCAGCTATAGTTTTTAGGCATTTGGAGCAAGAAGGAATTTCATTGAAGTTGGTTAATATGGGGGGGGGGTTTCCAACGCGTTATTTGAAAAACGTTCCTACAGAGCAAGCTTATGGTACGGCTGTTTTTGATTCATTAAAGAAATATTTCGGCAATCGTATTCCTGAGACGATCATTGAACCGGGGCGTGGGATGGTCGGTAACGCTGGTGTTATTCGCACAGAAGTTGTTTTAATATCTAAAAAAGCAGACAATGATAATGTTCGATGGGTATATCTTGATGTTGGAAAGTTTAATGGTCTTGTTGAGACTATGGATGAAGCAATTCGCTATCCTATTGAAACGCCTCATGGTAATAAGGCAATGGAGCCTTGTATTTTAGCGGGTCCAACATGCGATTCTGCAGATGTTCTTTATGAAAAAACACCTTATATGTTGCCTTTGTCTCTTACGGTAGGGGATGAGTTGTTGATTCATGGTACTGGTGCTTACACAGCAACTTATGCATCTGTTGCTTTTAATGGTTTTGAGCCTTTGCGCTCCTACGTGATTTAAATTTTTCTTTATGATGACAAAGATTAGAGTGGGGCGTGTGATAAAGGTGAGTATGATATATTTTCAAACCAAAGATGGTGCATTTTTTACACTTTCAGGTGAACAAGACATTGATAAACTACATCGCGAGCGTTTACTTGATTTAGCTTTAGGGATAGGGCGTAAGCGTAAGTCGTCGGAAACTTTGCGTCGTGGACAGTTGGCTGCGTGTGGGCTGTCCTTTATTGTTAAAAATGTGCTTGGAGAGCTTGTGGGTAGTGTACGTCTTTGGCATGTTCGATTTAACAAAGGAAAAAATGGCACACGGCAGGCTTTGCTTTTGGGGCCTCTGGCTGTTTCAGCGGAGTATTCCGGTATAGGCATAGGATCGTTTCTTATGCAGCATGCAATTGGAACAGCAAAAAAACAGGGTTATGGCGCTATCTTACTTGTAGGTGATACTGAGTTTTATCAGCGTTTTGGTTTTTCAAACAGCTTAACAGAGAATTTGGCAATGCCGGGTCCTTATGAAAAACATCGTTTTCAAGCATTAGAATTGATACCAGAGTATCTTGCCGCATGCCATGGTGTTTTGCTCCCTAGTGGAGAAAGGGAAGGTTTGAGTCGTTTTCAGTGTCATAAAGTGGCTTGAAGTTCCTTTTACTTTGTTTTTTTAAAATTGAGGGCTTTGCGTATCATCTTTGCTGGTGGCGGCAAGGTGTTTTTATACGATATAAGGTTTTTAGAATAGCTTTATTTCGTAGTACCGTTTCTTTTTTATCTTGATTTTATTTTCTGTAATAATTTTTCTCTTCTACTGAGAACACCAATAACTTTCTTGAATTTAAAACGACTTTGACAAAATTTATGATGGATGATTATTGGAAGTACGGCAAGCTTTGCATTTTGTAAGATCTCGTTTAGATACAATTAGTTAATGTAAAGTTTTGTTTCTAACATTTTTAGGAGATACATATACATGAAATGGTTGAAAAGAAAAACATTCCCCGACTTTCATGCAGTTACATTCAGTGGCTTGTAGGGGCATCAGAGAGAGGTGGTGTTTTTTTGAGAAAAACAGTCAGGAATGTCAAGACGCTAAAGATAATGGTTATTATAAAGAAAATATCGCTAAAAGCCATAATCATTGCTTGGATGCGTGCCATATTAAAAAGTTGGAGGAGAGCAAGAGCATGCGGATCAAAAGTCATGGAGTTAAAGTATATAGTAAGGTTTGAAAGCATTTCCGTTGCTTGGTTGTTTCCGTGGTGGACGGTTTCGGCTATTCGTCCATAATGTAGGTCTGTGCGTTTTGTCATAAGAGTGCTGATAATAGCAAGTCCTACGGCACCACCAAGATTACGTGTAAGATTAAAAAGTCCAGAGGCATTTTGCATTCGGTCTGGTGGGAGTGATCCGAGGGCAATGTTATTAATAGGGACCATGCATAACATAACAGAAGAGCCACGGAAAACTTGAGGCCAAAAGAACTCCTCAAAGCCCCAGTTGTCTGTGATAGAGCTCGCCATCCAAGTTCCTAATGCAAAGCCAAAAAGTCCTATCGCCATCATTAAACGTGCATCAATGCGTGCTGAAAGAAATCCAGCAAGGGGTGCAGTTAATAGCATGACGAACCCTGAAAGAAACAATGTTTCTCCTATCATGAGTGCATCATAATGACGGATTTGGCTCAAATAGACAGGATAAAGATATGTGAGACCATAAAGACCGATTCCAAGCATAAAAGAAAAAACTGCTGCGGTCGAAAAATTGAAATTAGAAAAAGCTGAGAGATCAACGATAGGTTCTTTAGCAGTAAAAGCGCGCCAGAAGAATAAGCCGGCAGATAGGATCATAATAATGAATAAATTTAGGATGAGATTGTCACTTAACCAATCATGACGCGCACCCTCTTCTAGAATATACTCTAAAGTTCCTAGAAAAACAGCCATAGAAATGAGTCCTAACCAGTCAAATTTAGACATTAAAGAGGGGTTTGCTTTATCAAAATCAATCAATTTCCAAGCGAGAATTGAGATAATAATTCCGCAGGGTACATTGATAAGAAAGAGCCAGTGCCATGATAAGATATGACAAAGATAGCCTCCCACTGTTGGACCAATAGTGGGAGCTAACGTTGCTACTAGCCCTACGATAGGGGTAACAATTGGGCGTTTAGAAGGAGGAAAAAGTATATAGGAGGCGACAAAAACACTAGGGATAATTCCTCCTCCAATAAAACCTTGGAGTGCTCGGTACACAATCATCTCTTCAATAGATGTTGCTGTTGCACAAAGAACAGAAGTAATCGTAAATCCGACAGCTGATATGCTAAAGAAAACGCGTGTTGAAAGCAGTCTTCCTAAGAATCCAGAAAGGGGCAACATGATGACTTCAGCGATGAGATAGGAGGTTTGAACCCATGAAATCTCTTCAGAACTTGCTGAAAGACCAGCTTGAATTTCAGCTAAAGAGGAGGAAACGATTTGGATATCTAAAATAGCCATGAACATACCAAAGGCCATAGCAATGAAAACTACGATTTTACGGGTTTCTGTATGCTCTTGAGAATGTGTAAATTCTGGTATAGAAGATGTCATAGTAAGGTCATTTGCTTTTTGTTATAAAAGGTTTTTATCCTGCGGCTTTGTGCGTGTATCAATCTCTACTGAAACACTCATTCCTGCTCGAATACGTCCAGTTTTTAATATTTTTTCTGGAATAGAGATACGTACAGGAATGCGTTGAACAATCTTAGTGAAATTGCCGGTGGCATTTTGTGGAGGGAGAAGAGAAAAAATAGCTCCTGTTGCAGGTGCAATAGAAAGTACTGTACCTGTAAACACA
Organism: Bartonella sp. DB5-6; assembly: GCF_000278115.1. Classification (GTDB taxonomy): domain Bacteria; phylum Pseudomonadota; class Alphaproteobacteria; order Rhizobiales; family Rhizobiaceae; genus Bartonella; species Bartonella refiksaydamii. The sequence goes on along the minus strand of NZ_JH725123.1, from coordinate 8,857 downwards.
TCTTTTTGGAAGGCATCAATAGTAATATAAGCTGTTTGTCCAGCGTGAATGTCTTGCAACTGTGTTTCTTTATAATTCGCTTCAATATAAAGTGCATGTATGGGAACTAATGCCGCAAGACGTTGGCCATTCATAACAAAATCCCCTGTTTTTGCTGTTAAATTTCCAATAATTCCATCGAATGGAGCCCGTATAATGGTTGAATCAAGATCACGTTGTGCCTTTTCACGTGTGAGTTCTAAGCTCTTCGTTTGGCTTTCTGTTTCACTGCGTTGCGCTTCTAGCACTTGGATATTCGCACGTGCTGCAGCTATTTGTGCATTGGCGCGATCAACATTAGCAATGGCTTGTTTATAAGTTGATTTGGCATCATCAACATTGGATTGAGGGGCATAACGACTAGCTTTAAGTTCTGTGGTGCGTTTTAGAGTTAGTTGTGCATGAGTTGCTATAGCTGAAGCGGCAGCTTTTTGTGCTTGCGCGTCATCTAAAGCACTATGAGCAGCTGTAATTTGTGCACCAATACGGAGAAGGGTTTTTTGTTGTGTGTTGAGACGGGCTTCTGTCTGTTTCAAGGCTATTTGATAATCGCCATTGTCTAAGTGGAATAGGATATCGCCTTTTTTTACAATTTGGTTAGCTTTAATAGCTATTCTTTCAATATATCCATTTAATTTAGGGGCAATAGCTGCTATGTCTCCTTGTACATAGGCATCTTCAGTGGTAAGCATATAACGCCATTGTGTTATCCATTTATAGCTAAACCAAAGTACAAAAAGCGTAAGAACGATAAGAAGAGCATTAATGATTTTCTTTTTTTCCATCTTATCAAAGTACTTGTTTGTTGAAACCTTTGCTTCAGATCTAGACATGGATTCTATACTTTCAATTTAATGAATAAAATAACCTCGTCGCTACACAAGAACAAGAAAGTGATTATGCAGCAGGGGAATAAGAGCTTTTCATGCAATAAGCAAATAATAACACATAATGCTAAATATATAAACTTGCAAGTGTAGGGATATTAGTCTGTTGAGCATGCGCATTTTTTACAAATGCCTTGTATTTCTAAGGTGCTTCTCCGCGCTTGGAAGCCAACCGCTTGCACCATTTGTTTAAGGCTGGATATAATAGTTTGGTCTTGTATTTCGTTTACTTTGCCACAATTCTCACAAATGATGAAAGTTGTGAGTTCGTGTTGACAATTTTCAGGATGTAAACAGGCCATAAAAGCATTTACACTTTCAAGACGGTGAATACACTTTAATTCGACAAGTTTTTCTAATGCACGATAAACTTGGAGAGGTGCACGAAATCCTTCTTTGCGTAAATGATCAAGAATCGCATAAGCGCTTAA
>NZ_JH725122.1:18001-87736 GCF_000278115.1 Bartonella sp. DB5-6 | reverse complement strand
ATCCTACTTCTGATTTGAGAAGAGGCATTAGTGATCTCACAGAAAGGATTAAAAGCTGGTTCCGCTGGATGGAACCATTGATTGGGGAAATAACCCTCTTTAAGGTGGGTCTTGTGGCACTTGGTTCGTTTATTTTTGGTCCACTCATTGCCGCATTAGCGGCTGCTGGAGCAGCATTTGTCACGCTTGGCTATGCAATCATGACCACACCTATCGGCTGGATACTTGGTGGTATTACGGCACTTGTTGGAGCTGGATATTTGCTCTACAAAAATTGGGATACGGTAGTAAGCTTCATAAGCAACTTGTGGAATTCTTTTGCCAACTTATGCCGTAATATTTTCAGTAACCTCTTTACACTCTTTAAAAACTTTTCACCGCTCTCTTGGATTGCAAAAAAAATCAATGCATTAATTGATTGGCTGTTTGGGGTCAATCTCATGGAAGCAGGAGCCAATCTGATTAACGGGCTTTGGGAGGGGATCAAAAGCCAGTGGCAAGCCCTGTCCGAATGGTTTAGCGGCATGATAAGCACATTAACCAGTTGGATGCCCAATTGGGTGAAAGAAAAGTTAGGCTTTAATGTCTCGATCAACAAAACTTCAACCCAAACGATTAAAACCTTTACCGAGGAAACCAATGCTCGGGCAAAAAGAATGGTTGATACAGTAGTGGTTACAAATACCCCGCCTGAAAAACACAAGAGTGGTTTTAATACAAGTGTCGTTGAAACAGGACAAATGCAGGCTACAAATGCAAAAGTGGCTGCCTTTAAAGCTCCAAAGCCCATTACGGTTCATAAACCCGTTGAAGTAGACGCCCGTGTCACCATTACAAATCTCAATATTTCAGTACCAAATGGTCTCAAGGACGAAATCAGAGACGCTGTCAATCAAGCACTTGAACGCTATGCAAAACAGCAACGTTTAGCCATAGCCTCTAGCCTTTCGGATTAAATACCATGATGTTAGCTTTGGGTGTTTTTATTTTTTCCATTGAAACAGCAGCATATCAAACACTCGATATGTCTTATGGCGTTCCATGGGTAGAGCAAGGGCGATTGGGGCGGAAAGCTGCTCTTCAATTGCCAGCTGTTGCAAATGCGGAATTTTCTCTAACTGGTGTGATTTATCCAGATTTTAAAGGTGGTCACAGGCAGATCGAATATTTACGGCAAATGGCACATGAGGGACCTCATATTCTTGTAACAGGTCAAGGCAGGATTTTAGGCAAATTTGTCATTCTTTCTGTGGAGGAAAAACAAAGCGTTTTTCATCATAACGGCACCCCCAAAAAACAAGAATTTACGATAAAATTGAGAGAATATGGGGAAGACCAATGAGTGATCTTTACAGAACCAAAGAGGGCGATATGGTGGATGCCATTTGCTGGAGATATTATGCCAAAGGTCAACAAGCACTTGCTGTTGAACGCGTCTATGCAGCGAATTTTGGGCTTGCAGACTATGGTCCCATTTTAAAAGCAGGTATCACAATTGTTTTGCCTTCTTTGCCTTATCCTAAAGCTACACCAGTAATCAGACTTTGGGGCAGCAAGAAATGAAACCTTTTTGCACGGTTTTGGCAAATGGAGAAGACATTACAAGAACTCTCATGGACTATGTTTTGTCGATTGAAATTACCGATGAAGCAGAAGACAAAAGTGACCGTATCACCATAGAACTTGATGACCGCGCACGTGACAGTGATAATGGCTTTTTAGACATTCCTCTTATCGGAACAGTCATTTCCATAACACTTGGCTATGAAGGCGGCAAAAACCGCGATATGGGAGCCTATTTGATTGATGAAATCTCTGTGAGCAGCCCACCACAAAGCTTAAACGTTACAGGGCGCGCCGCATCAATGAATACATCCTACCGAACACCTAAAAGCCAATCCTATCACCAGCAAACCCTTGGCAGTATTGTTCAAGAGATAGCGCAGCGTAATGGCTATACCCCCAAAGTTGATCCTGCTCTTGCAAAAATTGTTGTGCGTCACATTGATCAAACTGCTGAAAGCGATATGGCTTTTGCCACACGTCTTGCAGGAGAATATGATGCGGTGGCAAAGCCTGTTGATGGCAACCTTGTACTTGCCAAACGGGGGGAAGGCAAAGCCATTACCGGCGAAACACTCCCCATTGTTGTAATCCATGAAAAACATTGTACCTCTTGGGATTTTAAATACAGCGCACGGGATGAAGCAGGTGCGGCAAATGGCTTAGAAACGGATGTGGGGGACGACCAAAAAGCCGCAGCTAATGCACGAGAACCAGAAGAAATGGATGATGATGAAAACTTTATCCATATGGATGACAGTGACAGAGCACCATCACCATCTGAATCGGAAAAAGCAGAAACAACACCTGAGAAAGAAGAAGACAAAGAGAAAAAAGGTGGTGTTATCGCAACCTATTACGATGTACGCAGTGGTGAAAAAAAAGAAGTAAAATCTGGTAACCCGCCGTTTCATGAACTCAAATACACTTATCACAATCAGGCAGAAGCTGTTGCGGCCATTGCCGCTTATCGCAATAAGTCATCACGCGGTAAATCTTCTTTCTCATGTGATATTGGTGGTGATCCCTTTGTGCAAGCAGAAGCAAAGCTTGTTCAAGAGCCGCCTTTCCGACCTTACATTCCGGCAGAATGGCGCATCAAAAGCGTCAAGCACAAACTTGATAAAACAGGTGGTTACACCACAAAAATAGAGTGCGAACTTTTTGATGCATCACAAGAAGATGCGGCTGGAAACGTAGCCAATACCACACCAGATAAAGACGACACCCTTGATTCAAACGCCCCACCCGACGCCTCATACAACGAAGGCGATGGCGTCATCCATATGGATAAAGAAGATATATGAACAAAACTATCTGATAATGATAAAAGCATATTTCTATCCGGAAGAAAAAGAAATCCAATTTTTATTTTACTATTCCTAAAAATACAGCCAAACAACGTTCAATCTCTAGCATTTGCTTTGCTTGAAGAGAGCCAAAAATGGAACTCATTTTGTCACATCTTATCGTCATAATCTTATCAATCATTACTTGCGAAGGCTTTTGCAAACCATTTTTAGCGTTTGGCTGAATCGTAATGCGGAGTAATGGTGCATCAACAAGTGTACTTGTAATTGGTAAAACCGTCATGCTGGTATGTTCACTAAATTGATTAGCTTGAATGATCAATGCGGGTCTTGGTTTACCAAAATCGCCTTGCATAGCTATTGTTACGAGAGAGCCGCGCATCATTCTGTCCAGCCATCAACATCCATTAAAGATTGATCCATAAACAACTGCATAGATGTATCTGTTTTATCCATTTTTGCCACTAAGCGACACTGATGGCGGCATTCTTCTGCAAAATTCGGCTGGCGTGTATCTGGTACCCAAATTTGCATTAAGCGCAATCCCGCTTTCCTTTGTGCGTTGCGATGTTTTTGAACACGTTCATTAACGTGCATTGTAGCCATAATAAAATCTCCTCTTGTTTCATGTAACGTATAACACAGAAAAAAGTTACATGAAACGAGATTTTTAATAAAAGGCAATAATTGCAATTTTTAATATTCACTCATCCCCGCCTTGTGTGGGGATTTTTTTATGGAGCAACATATGAGAAAAATATCACAAGAAGGACTAGCACTCATAAAACAATGGGAAGGTTTGCGTTTAAACGCCTACAAAGACGCCATTGGTGTGTGGACAATCGGTTATGGACATACAAACAGTGCTGGAAAACCTTTTGTTCACAAAGGCATGACAATCACGGAAAAGCAAGCAGAAGAACTGCTTTGCCAAGATTTGCAACAATTTGAAAATGTCGTTGAACGCGCTGTTACAGTTTCATTAACAAATGAACAATTCGCAGCATTAGTGTCCTTTTGTTATAATGTAGGAACAAGAGCCTTTTGTAACTCTACACTATTAAAGAAGCTTAATAGTGGTGAATATGAAGCAGTCCCCTTCGAATTACAAAAATGGACCAAAGCAGGCGGTAAGCGTCTTGAAGGTCTCGCACACCGGCGTGCAGCAGAAGCAGGCTTATGGGCTAAAGGGGCTTATGTTTCCTCCAATTATCAAACAGTAGAAACGCAAGAACCAACGGGGGGCTTCAAAGCAGAAGCCCTTGCACCGATTATTGGTTCTTTTTCAGGGCTTGGTGGTTTGTTAGCAGGCAATGGACCCACCCAATGGGCACTAGCCGCCATTATGGTTTTAGCCGCATGTGCGGGTATTTTCTTTGTTGCTAAACGCTTTCAGGAGCACCGCCTATGATCTTATGGATGAAAAGAAATCTGATGATAACAGCTGCGGCTTTAGCCGCTTTTTTTATTGCATTAGCTAGAGCTTTTACTCTTGGGAAAAAAGCAGAGCAGCAAAAGCAAACAGAAAAAGCTTTAAAAGCAGCAACAACACGACTGGAGGTGGAAAGTGAAATTAATCAAAAAAGTGATGCTGATGTGCGTGCTGCTCTCTCTGATTGGTTGCGCAACAAATAAATACGCTTCTTCTTGTGTTGGCTGGTTGCCAATTTATTTAAAACAGCAAGATCTGAATGCCATCAGTTCCAACTTAGCAAGAGAGATCTTAAAGCACAATAAACAGGGTGAACGCGTGTGTGGGTGGAAACATGGCTAGAAAAAAAACACAAGACGATATAGAACTCACAGAAGCAGAAAAAGAAATACTTCAAGAAATCATCATGACCTACAAGAGTGTAAAAGTGATGTCGCGTTATACGAAATGGATTGTATTCATTATACTCTTATTAGCGCTTGATTTTTCACGTCTTATAGATGCTGTAGGAAATATTTTTACACAAAAACCAAATATCCGACTCTAAACATACTCTGAGACGCGCGAAATCCTTTAGCAAATGGTTTCTTAAATTTTCTCATCTCATGGAGGCTATCAATAATATCTTTGCACATTTGAAACAGTGGATTTCAAAGAATTCAAAAAATTATTAGAAAATGTTGGAGGAAAAAGATGAGCTTTGTAACGGTATGTTGGAAAATCCTATTCCCGAACTTTTGTTAACGTTCCCGAACCTTTAAAAAGATTACAAAGAATCAATATGTTATACATAGAAGAAAATTGAATGGTGATCCCGACAGGATTCGAACCTGTGACCCACGGCTTAGAAGGCCGTTGCTCTATCCAGCTGAGCTACGGGACCAACTGATCATTTCCTCAATCCCCAAAAGCATCTTTAACTCAATGCGTCCAAGATTGCTGCCTATCACTGTGAAAATTATCAGAATAAGAAACAGCACGCCGAATCGGTCTATGTGTTTTTTCTACGCGATAAGGAATAGCATTCTTGCGCGCAAAAGCAACTGCATCTTCTTTCCTATTGAACTGGATTTTTATTTGATTATTCATATCAGCTGTCGCCGTGTATCCCATAAGAGGCTCAAGCATTTTTGCCTGTAACGGTTCATATTCTAAAGTCCAAAAACCAGTGTTCCTCCTACCTGACTGCATAGCTGTCTTCGCAGGACTATAAATACGTGCAATCATGCTTAATTTTCCTTAGACGATACATAACACCCAAATAACAATTTCCCGCTTCACGCCCCCACTTGAGCTATCTTTTACATCCTACCAAATATGGTCGGAGCGATAGGATTCGAACCTACGACCCCCTGATCCCAAATCAGGTGCGCTACCAAGCTGCGCTACGCTCCGCCATTCACTTTTATTTGATGCACATTCCCTAAAATTTTCACAACAGAAGTGCAAGAGAAAAACACTTTTTTTTTCAATTTTGTTACTTTTCTTACAAAAAAACTTTTTTAAAATCTTTTTCTGACAAATAACATATGTATTTATAAAAACAAGAAAATGATACTCTAAAAAATCCATTCTACGTTAACAAATAATCAACTTCTTCATAAGCCTAGAATTCTCATATTACTTTGAAAAAGCTTTCATGACAACAAAACATATAGCGAATATAATTTACGTAACAAAATGGCTTAAACATCACAAAAAATTCCAAATGGCATAAAGCTTCAATATCCCCACTTTATTCATAATTCATATAACATCCAACGCACATCATGAAGAAAACTGATTAAGTTCCTCTGCTCTTCTATCTTCCCTATCACTGTTGTTTTTTAATTCTATGCTCTCTACAATTCCAATTTATAAACTAAAAAAACAAACACTTTTCTCAATAAAGAAAAAATTCTTATTCTCTAAAATTATTTCCAAACGCTTAAATGTGTTTGTATAAGTCATGAAAAAAGTTGTCATAAATTAAAAACCGCAAAGTTATTCAAACAACATATTAAGCAGATTATGCAAAAAAGGAAAAAATAAAAACACACTGTTTTATCCACTCTTGATAGATATAGAAAAAGCAGAAAACGTAAATAACAGCATTTCTATCTGCACACTATAATGACAATAAAACAAAAGCACTTCTATTGAACAATTTAGGTCGTACTAAAAAATATTTACTGTATTTGCATGGTAAGGGCTTCACCAATAACAGCACGCGTTATTTTACTTTTTCTTTGTAATGCTAACTGATCAACAGAATCAATAACACGTTTTAATGAAAATAAAGAACGCTCACAGCGGCTTACAAGATAAGCAACGGTATCCGGATGAACAATAATTTGTTTATCAGAAAAAAGTTTAAAAGCAACAGCTGTTAACAATGCATCATCAGGCTGATTAATCGCGACTAACATAACAGAATTAAGGCGACTTTTCAGATCATTTAACTTTAAATTCCACGCTAAAGGTACTGTACGTGCCGTTATTAACAACGTAGCATGACGCACATCAATATTTGCTTGCTTAACGCTGTTAATTAAGTGAAAAAGCCCTATTTCACTAATCTCATCCGCATCAATATCCTCAATTAAAAGCGATCTTCCTGAAGAAGCAACAGCAATAGCCTGATCAACTTCATTGCGATGAAAAATTAAAGCGTCGGCTTTTTGAGCCCATACACTAGAAAAGTGCGTTTTCCCAGATCCTTGTCTTCCAACCAAAACTGCAATAGGTAAGACCCAATTTGGCCAATGATCAATAAGCTGAAAAGCCATACGATTGCTTTCCGTCACTACTAAGTCATCAAATTGGAAAGCCGGATTATAAAAAAAGTTTAAGGGTAATTGCGTTTCATGCTCCTTCATTCTAACAACTCCGAATTGCCACTTCGTGAATACATCTGAGAATTAAGGTAAGTATGAAGAGCAAAACGAACCAAAACACCAACAGCCGCTGCCGCAGGAACCGCAACAAGCATACCAGTAAAACCAAAGAGTGAAGAAAAAGCAAAAAGTGCAAACATCAGCCACACCGGATGCAATCCCACTGACGAACCCACAAGTTTTGGTTGAAGAATGTAGCCTTCAATAAACTGACCAATTAAAAAGAGAACCATAACAACAACAATCCAACCCCAATTATTAGGATAAAACTGAACCCATGCAACACCAACAGAAAGCACAAAACCACTCATTGTACCAATATAAGGAACAAAGCTGATAAGACCAATAAACATACCAATCAAAAGACCAAAATTAAGTCCCGTGATAGTTAAACCGATAGCATAATACCCTCCCAATATTAAACAAACCGTTCCTTGTCCACGAACAAAGCCAGCAATAGCTCTATCCATTTCATAAAAAATACTGCGAACGGTCTCAAGATGATCCCTCGGTATTAACGAATCAACTGCGGCAACCATACGCGGCCAATCTAATAACATATAAAATGCCACCACGGGTGCCACGACAAATAAGCTCACAAGATTAACGATAGATTTTCCTGACTTCAAAAGTGAATTCAAGAGAGACGTAATAAAATCAGAACTTTTTCCCAAAAGTCCTTTAATATTACTCTGTAATTCATTCGGATCACTACCAAAATAGCGCCTAACCCAATCAAAATCATGCTCAACAAAAAAAGTTTGAATACGACTAATATAGACGGGCAAGCCATCACTCACAAACTGCTGTATTTGCCAACTGATAATAGGAATTAAAATAATTAAAGAAGCGACAAAAATAACAACAATAAATAAAGTAATGAGGATAGTACCAAAAACACGACGAATACCAAATTTTTCAAATAATTGAACAATAGGATTAAGAAAGTAAGCCAACACAATCCCTGCTACGAAAGGAAGCAAAACGGATCCAAAAATAAACATAAAAAGAATGAAAAAAATCAGCGTACCAAGCCAGAAAAAAATTTGCTTTTTCATATTGTTCGGTAACGGTACTTGAGTATAAGCTGGCACATAAGTCTTATAACGGTCACGAGCCCCACTCTCCCTCACCTTCTTGTTCATAAGCTGCGAAGTGAAATGATCCTGATTATCTGATACCTTGCTCATAAAATATCCTAAAAAACTCTTCACAAAAAAATTATAAACCCTTTTTACATGGGTCAAGAAAAGATATAGGTCAAGTAAAATAGCTTATTTCTTAAATACTAAATATCAATACCACTTGCAGAGGCAACTTTATCATGGCATTGCATAATATAAAAATCTGATTTTCCATAAGGAAGACTCCAATGAGCAACCAAGATCTCATAAATAATAAATCCAAGTGCAATCTTACCTATGCAAAAGCCGGTGTAAACATCGATATGGGTAATGCTATGGTAGAAAAAATTAAACCCTTTATACGCTCAACAAAACGAGCAGGAACAAATGCAGAAATTGGCGGCTTTGGTGGCCTCTTTGATTTAAAAGCAGCCGGCTTTACAGATCCCATTCTTGTAGCAGCAAATGATGGCGTAGGAACAAAATTAAAAATTGCCATTGAAATAGGTATACATGACACTGTGGGTATTGATCTAGTAGCCATGTGCGTCAATGATTTACTCGTACAAGGTGCTGAACCTCTCTTTTTTCTTGATTACTTTGCAACTGGTAAGCTTAACCTTGAACAGGGTGCGACAATCATCGCTGGTATAGCAGAAGGGTGTAAACAAGCAGGTGCTGCTCTCATTGGAGGAGAAACTGCAGAAATGCCAGGTATCTACGCAGAGGGAGATTATGATTTAGCAGGTTTTGCTGTAGGAGCATGCGAACGCAGCGCATTACTCCCCTCAAAAAATCTTACAGAAGGCGATATTATTTTAGGACTTAACTCATCTGGAGTTCATTCCAACGGCTTTTCTCTCATAAGACAAATCATCAAACAAGATAATTTAAAATGGGAAAATCCAGCTCCATTTAATCCCCAAATCAGCCTTGGTACAGCACTACTCACACCAACACGCATTTATGTAAAATCACTCCTATCTATTATGCGAAATTATAAAGGAATTAAAGCTCTTGCACATATCACAGGTGGAGGCTTTCCTGAAAATATTCCACGGGTACTTCCATCTTCTCTGTGCGCTGAAATTAATCTTTCTGCCATTCAGATTCCATCAATTTTTTCATGGATTGCCAAACAAGGTAAAATAGAAGAAACTGAAATGCTGCGAACATTTAATTGCGGCATTGGCATGGTTATTATCGTAGCGCAACACGCAGTTGAAGAAATTACACAAGCACTTGAAATGCAAGGAGAAAAAATTATTCCCCTCGGCATTTTAACAAAACGCCAAAATAAAAAAATACTCTATAAAGGTGTACTACACTTATGAAAAAAAAAATTGTTATTTTTATTTCTGGCAACGGATCTAATATGGTTGCCCTTGCCAAAGCAAGTAAACAAAAGGAATACCCTGCTGAGATCATCGCGGTTATTTGCGATAATCCTTATGCTGCCGGCATTGAAAAAGCACGTAACAATAACTTGCCTACGCACATTGTTGATCGCAAAAGTTATCCAACGAGAGAAGCACACGAGGAAGCTATCTTTACGATTTTAGCTCAACATAATCCAGATCTTCTCTGCTTTGCTGGCTATATGCGCCTCATCTCATCGCGTTTCGTAAAACTTTATGAAGGTCGAATTTTAAATATTCACCCTTCTCTTTTACCGTCATTTAAAGGTTTGAATACACATGAAAGGGCTTTACAAGCAGGCGTTAAAATCACTGGATGCACTGTTCATCTTGTTACAGAAGATATGGATGCAGGAAAAATTCTTGCCCAAGCAGCTGTTCCAGTCTGTCCAAATGATACCACTGAATACTTAGCAAAGAGAGTACTTAAAGCGGAACACGAACTCTACCCCAAAGCCTTAAAAGCCTTCATTGATGGAAACAAAAAAATGATAAATACTCAACAACAGCTTTTATCCTTTTGAGTATATCAAACAGCGCTTTCCAACCTTGCAAAAAACTTTCCTGTACTCTCCTCTCTTATAAAGTTTGAATAGGATAAAATTACATCATCCTCATAAATGTTTTTGTACAAAGTGTGCAATACTTCTTTAGCTTTTTAACGGTCAATTTTCTAATTACTCTTAACTTATTTTGTTCACTAGGCTTTACTCATTACTACGCCTATCTTTTCAAAATACCCACTTTCGTTTAAAAAATTTTAAAATAAACGATGTTTCTATTGTATAATTTTTTATTTCATTATGAAAGTGTTTCTTTAACTATTAGTGCTAACTGTTTGAGTGTAAATGGTTTAGATAGAAAACCAAAAACAGCATCTTGTGGAAGATTTTTAGCAAAAGCATCTTTTGCGTATCCAGAAACAAAAATAAATTTGATATCAGGATAGTTTTTACGTGCTTCCTTAAGCAAAGTCGGCCCATCCATTTCTGGCATCACCACATCAGAAACGATAACATCAATAGCTCCCTTATGTTCCTCAAGAATGGCAAGTGCTTCTACCCCGCTTGCGGCCTCTAAAACAGTATATCCTCTCATTTGAAGCGCTCTTACCCCACCCATTCTGACTGCATCTTCATCTTCGACCAACAAAACAGTCGCAGATCCTGTCAAATCTGTATTTTTTTCTTGCTCTTCCTCTTTTTCAATCAATGGAAAAATTTTTCCATTATTATGAGAAATATAACGAGGGAGAAAAATATGAAATGTTGTTCCCTCTCCTTCTCTGCTATCACAGTAAATGTAACCACCTGTTTGTTGGATAATTCCATAAACCATTGACAAACCAAGCCCAGTTCCTTGTCCGACTTTTTTTGTTGTAAAAAATGGTTCAAACATCTTTTCTTGTATAGCAGCTGATATACCAATTCCTGTATCTGAAATAGTCAATTGTACATACTCACCAATTACAAAACCAACATGATCAAATTCAACACTCTGTTGTTTTGTAATATTATTTGTTGCAATCGTGATAACCCCTCCATCTGGCATAGCATCACGCGCATTAATAACCAAATTCATAATAACACGCTGAAAAGATGCTTGATCAACTTCAACGCTCCACAAATCTCTTCCATGAATAATTTTTAACTGAACATTATTGCCTAAAAGGGGTAAAATGAGATTGCGAATATCTGATAAAAAATCTGTAAAATCCACCTCTTCAGGACGAAGTGTTTGCTTCCTAGAAAAAGCTAGTAATTGCTGTACAAGTGCAGCTGCGCGATTGGCATTATTTTTGATATTGATAAGATCAGCATGAGCAGGATCAGAACTACGATGTGTATTTAAAAGAAGATCGCATGACATCAAAATTGCTGTTAAAACATTATTGAAATCGTGAGCAATACCACCAGCCAACTGCCCAACAGCTTGCATTTTCTGACTTTGTATCATTTTATCTTCAAGCGTTTTTTGTTCTGTTATTTCTATAACAGAGATAATGACCAAATTTCGTGGTGCTTCACTGTAATAAGACAGTATAGGTACAAGATGGAGGCGTAAATGGCGTTCCTCATTATTTTCTAAAACTGTTTCTAGAGAAACTGAATAATTTTTATTTGTCGTAATTTTCTGAAATGCTCGCTCTAGCTGCATATGATCACGGTGAAATATAACATCATAAAGATTGATAGTTTTTCTCGTACATCCTACGAGTGATGAAAAAACATTATTCATGTGAATCAAATGTCCTTTCTGATCCGCTACTGCTATTGCAAAGGGGCTTGCATCAAAATACCCTACCAGTGCACTAGGTAATTTTGATTGATCATCATTCTCTCCCTTTTGTACCTGCTGCGGAATTACGACAATACGATAAATAGCTTCATCTTCTAGGAGAGAAGAAACACACATAAAACAATTCAATATTTTCTTAACACTGATCTCTGAATTTAAACATAACGAAAACGTGTAAGGTAAAGGGTACCCTGAACTTTGATGTTTGTCATATTGCAAACAAATATCACGCCACGCGCCATTAACTCCAACGCTACCAAATAATTGATCAAAACTATATTGCCCAATAGTAAAGTTAACCAAGTCAATTGAAAACCATTCAGCAAAAACTGCATTTACATAAAGAACATTCCCTTGGCTATTCACGGACAAAAAACCAACAGGAGCTTGATCCAAATGATTTATAGCTTCTTGAAGATTCGAGAAAAAAACTTCACGACATTCTTGCAAATGTGAAACATCAGCAATACGCCAAAATAAAAGCTTTTTTCCCCGCTTTGTAATTGGTTGAACAGAAATATTATACCAAACAGATTTTTTTTGCGTAGAATGGACAAAAATTGGTTGCTCGACCCTCAATTCTTCTTGCGCTGCAAGATGACTACATGCTGCAACTTTTAAGCGATACGCAAGTGCACCAGCCCCAGGAAGATCAGCAATAACTACATAACAAGAGGAGTCAGGCTTATAGGTAAGAATTTTTCGATAACTTTGATTAGAGTAATAAACAAAACCAGATAAATCGGAGATTATAATTGCATCATCGCTACTATTAAAGATGCGAAGATCAAAATCTTCATGAAATTGTGCTGCATTACATTTTAAAACTCCCATTCCAATCAGAACGAGTGCAGCAACCCCTATAACCGCTAAAGCTAAAAAAGAAATCAATTCGACCTTTTGCAAATAGCTTTGTGGATAAAAAAAACCTAGAACACCCACAATGAAAAGAAAAGCTATTACAAAAATAACACCAAGAACCACACCTCCTCGATTTACAGAAGAAGACGATGATCTTCCATTATTCTCAAAACTTTTATCCATCTTACTTTGCCTTGATTAAAGCTGTTACCATAAATTAACTCCATAATCATTGTTATAAAGTATATACCATGATAATATCTCCCTAAGAAACGTCACCCATATTATGTTATAAGCAAACCTTTTAAGGGTATATTTATAAGCTTATCTCAATATAAAATAATATTTCCATTCCAAAATGGGAGAAATTTTTATGTATGTCTGGTTATCAAGCCAAATAGGCACATCTGCCGCGAACATAACCACAAGCGCTGCGTTTTTTATAATAACAATCGCTGCTCTTTCTGCAATCATCCTGTTTGTACGTCGTTTAAACACAGGAAAATTCAGTATCAACAGAAAAAAGCGTCCAACGCGATTAACAATATGTGATACAATTGCTATCGATCGCGCGCGTAGACTTATTTTGGTACGTTGTGATGATAAAGAGCATTTGCTTCTTATTGGCGGATTAACAGATGTTGTTGTAGAATCCAATATCACCAGTACATCCATCATACAAAAGAGAGAAGCACAGCCAACATTAACAACAGCAGAAATCACTCCAAATGCCAACCTTACAGAAAAAAGGTCTTTTTCCATAAAAGAAAGAGAACGCCCACAGAACGATTCTTCTAGCTCTTTTATGAAACAAAACGTTGAAGATTCAGCAATTATCGCTGAAATTGAAGGGCGACAAGAGCCATCCTTATTTATCCCTGCCCCCAAAAAATAAAATACACAACTCTAACAGCGCGCATCTCACTTGCTCATCATCTCAACCAACTTTAATCATCACGATAAACTTTTTCCCGTCGTTCGTGGCGTTCCTGTGCTTCCAACGATAAAACTGCAATTGGTCGAGCCTCAAGACGCTTTATACTAATAGGCTCACCAGTTTCCTCACAAAAACCGTAAGTTCCATTATTGATGCGCTCTAAAGCAGCATCTATTTTTGAAATGAGTTTTCTTTGACGATCACGAGCACGTAATTCAATTGTACGATCAGTTTCGCAAGACGCCCTATCAGCCAAATCGGGTTGACCAACATTCTCTTCTTGCAAATTTTCCAAAGTCCCCCGCGCTTCTCTTAATATATCATTTTTCCAAGAAACCAATTTAGCACGGAAATATGCCTTTTGTCGCTCATTCATAAAAGGCTCGTCTTCGCTAGGGCGATATTGATCATCAATCTCTTCGCTCATGCCATAAAAACCTCCACATACGGTATGTGCGGTCTATATATTGTGCAACACCGATCAACACAAGCGCAAAATATTTTTTTATACACTCTATAATATGTTTAAAATTCCTGTTTAACTCTTCAGCTACTCTTTCTAAATAGCATGTCACTCCCTTGACATAATGACTAGTCAAGGCTTGTCCATAAATCCTCTTTCTCATGATATCTACAAGCCTAGAAAAGCAGATATTCAAAATCAGATGCAATAATCTTACTCAATTATTGGAGCAAGACTCAAACCTACTAAAAACAAATCGTCTCAGTATGCAAAAAATAAAAATCTTTACAAAGGCAGAGTATGATATTCGCGATTCAAATACATCAAAGCGTTTTTTTCTTGATTACGGTTGATCGCAACAACTTCACCAATCAAAACAAAATGAGTTGCATGTTCATGCCAACAAATCAAACGACAATCAAAAGACGCTAAAGCGTCTGAAAGACTAGGTGCACCAGTCTGCAAAGTACTCCATCGCGCTATACTAAAATGTTCATTTTGTGTATCATGACAAGACCTAGAAAAAATATCTGCTAATGAACGATGTTTTCCTGCTAAACTATTAACACAAAAATTCCCATTTTCTATAAATAACTGATTCTTAGGATTATGCCGCATGAGGCAAACAAGAAGTGTTGGGGGGGCATCAGATAAGGAACAACATGCTGAAACTGTTACACCACGCCTTCCTTTAATGCCATTTGTTGTCACAATATGCACGGCTCCTGCAAAATGACTCATAGCATCTCGATATTCTTGCGAGGAAACAGTAATATTATGTTGAAGTCCAAGCATTAAATGTGTTGTATGGTTTGACATATCTTTCACTTATACAGCTCTAAAATTTCAAGTGATCTTTCCATAAAAAAAATCTATTACACATACTCTATAATACAAATGATATTTTAGTATACAAAACTACATGCTAAAAAAGTCAATCTAGGAGATCTTAATGCCTCATTCTCATCTCATTTCGCCTTCACTCTTGGCTTCTGACTTTTCCAAACTTGGCAAAGAAGTGTTAGATGTTGTTGATGCCGGTGCAGATTGGTTGCATCTTGATATAATGGATGGGCACTTCGTCCCTAATATCACTTTTGGCCCTGATGTCGTCAAGACACTCCGACCATTAACCAAAGCAATATTTGACGTTCATCTGATGATCACACCTGTAGATCCTTATCTTGAGGCTTTTGCAAAAGCTGGTTCAAATATTATAACGATTCATGCTGAAGCAAGTCCCCACCTTCATCGTTCACTACAAATAATCAAAGCAACAGGAAAAAAAGCAGGAATTGCAATCAATCCAAGCACACCAGAACATGTGCTTGAATATTTGCTTGATCAATTAGATCTTATCCTCATCATGACAGTCAACCCTGGTTTTGGTGGGCAAAATTTCATTCCAGAAATGAAAGATAAAATCAAGCGCGTTAAAAGCATGATCGCTAACAGACCTATTGATCTTGAAGTAGATGGTGGCATCACTGTTGATACAATTGGAATAGCTGCAAAAGCTGGTGCCAATGTATTTGTCGCAGGCTCTGCAATTTATAAAAATGGAAACAAAGAACTTTACAAAACCCGAATTAATGCATTGCGCCAAGCAGCAGCTCTCTCACAATAAGGAAAAATCATGATAGCACGTTATTCTCGCTCTGAAATGGTAACAATTTGGTCAGCAAAGACAAAATATCGTATTTGGTTTGAAATTGAAGCACATGCCTGTGATGCACTTGCTGAACTTGGAATTATTCCAAAAGAAGCAGCAAAGATCATCTGGGAAAAAGGGGCAGCAGCCGAATTTGATGTTAATCGCATTAATGAAATTGAGGCAATCACCAAACATGATGTCATTGCCTTCCTAACCCACTTAGCTGAATTTGTTGGACCAGAAGCACGCTTCATTCACCAAGGTATGACATCATCAGATGTTCTAGATACAACGCTTAATATTCAATTGATGCGTGCCAGTGATATTTTGCTAAAAGACATAGACCAACTTCTTGAAGCATTAAAAAAACGTGCTTTTGAACATAAAGAAACAATCACCATTGGGCGAAGTCATGGCATTCACGCTGAACCGACAACATTTGGAGTTAAGTTCGCTCTTGCATACGCTGAATTTTTCCGTTGTCGCAAACGTCTTTTTGCAGCACGTGAAGAAATTTCTACTTGCGCTATTTCAGGGGCTGTAGGGACTTTTGCAAACATTGACCCACGCATTGAAGAACATGTAGCAAAAGCATTGGGAATGCGTACTGAACCTGTTTCCACCCAAGTCATACCACGTGATCGTCACGCCATGTTCTTTGCAACACTTGGTGTTATTGCTTCATCTATTGAAAGATTAGCTATAGAAATACGCCATCTTCAACGAACAGAAGTTCTTGAAGCAGAAGAGCATTTCTTACCTGGGCAAAAAGGCTCATCCGCTATGCCCCATAAACGTAATCCAGTTTTAACAGAAAATTTAACAGGATTAGCACGTATGGTGCGTGCATTTACAATTCCTGCCATGGAAAATGTAGCACTTTGGCATGAACGTGATATCTCTCATTCATCTGTTGAGCGTTATATTGGCCCTGATGCTACCATTACACTTGATTTTGCTCTTGCCAGACTCACATCTGTCATTGAAAATCTAATTGTCTATCCAGAAAACATGAAAAAAAATCTTAATAAATTCCGTGGGCTTGTTCATTCACAACGGGTGCTTTTAGCACTCACGCAAGCTGGAATGAGTCGTGAAGATGCTTATCGGATTGTACAACGAAATGCGATGAAGGTTTGGGAACAAGGAAAAGATTTTTTAGAAGAACTGCTCAATGACAACGATGTTACAAAAGTTTTAAGTGAGACAGAACTTCGCGAAAAATTCGACCTTTCTTACCATACAAAACATATCAACACAATTTTTAAACGTGTTTTTGGGGAGTGATAAAAATCGCGTATAAGGAACTAACATATTTTCTTCCATCTATGATCTAAAATCTGTTTTGTAATGAGGAAACAATTCATGAAAGCAAACCAGCTTGATATTCTCATTGTTCCTGGCTACAAAGGAGCTGGCCCTGATCATTGGCAAACACGATGGGAAAAGAAATTATCTACAGCTCACCGTATTAAACAAGTCGACTGGTCAAAACCTGTTTGTGAAGAATGGGTTAATGAGGTTAAATTCGCTATTGCACAAGCTCAAAAGCCCGTTATGATTATTGCCCATTCATTAGGAGTTCCAACTGCTGTTCAAGCAACTATACAAAACGCAGAAAAAGTTTGTGGTGCCTTTTTTGTTGCACCTCCAGATGTAAACAATGAAAAAATACGCCCCAAACATTTAATGACATTTGGCCCTTATTATTGCAAAAAATTATCCTTTCCCTCTGTAGTTATAGCCAGCCGAAACGATGAATTTTGTCAATTCTCAGTAGCAGAGAATCTTGCAAATAATTGGGGTGCACTCTTTGTGGACGCTGGTCAATCAGGTCACATTAATGCAGAATCTGGACATGGACCTTGGCCTGAAGGACTTATGGTTCTCTCTCATTTTCTTGCAAAAATCTGATTCAAAAAAAGATAATCGTCTTTACCCTATCTATACAGTTTCATTTTTCTTTGGCAGAGCTACAATGACAAAAGTTGTAAGAAGTATTATAGCAATCATTGAGAATTTCTGCCAATTAGGGTAGTATCACTTATCAACGCTGTTTAAAACCTTTCAAACCAATAGAGAATCATAATGAATCGTCGCCACCGTATCTATGAAGGCAAGGCCAAAATTTTATATGAAGGACCTGAACCAGGGACCTATATTCAATTTTTTAAAGATGACACAACTGCTTTTAATGCAAAAAAGCACGAAATTATTGACGGAAAAGGGGTTTTAAATAATCGTATTTCTGAACATATCTTCAGCCATCTTAGCCGTTTGGGTATCCCAACACATTTTATCAAGCGTATAAACATGCGCGAACAACTCATTAAAGCCGTTGAAATTATTCCATTGGAGGTTGTTGTTAGAAACATTGCCGCTGGCTCTCTTTCTAAGCGTTTGGGATTAGAAGAAGGAACCGCTCTTTCGCAATCCATCATTGAATTTTATTATAAAAATGATTCTCTTGATGACCCAATGGTAACTGAAGAACATATTACTGCCTTTGGATGGGCTGTTCCACAAGAAATAGAAGACATTATGCAACTTGCCATTCGTATTAATGATTTTCTTTCTGGGCTTTTTGCAGGTGTTAACATTCAATTAGTTGATTTTAAAATGGAATTTGGTCGCTTGTGGGAAGATGAAACGATGCGCATTGTTCTTGCTGATGAAATTTCTCCTGATTCTGCTCGACTATGGGATATGCAAACACAAGAAAAAATGGATAAAGATCGTTTTCGGCGTGATATGGGTGGACTTATTAACGCTTATCAAGAGGTTGCAAAACGTCTCGGAATCATCAATGAAAATGAACCTCCGCGACCAAGTGGTCCCGTTTTGGTAAAATAAACAATAAGGTGACATTATATCGCCTTCCTTGATATTGAGGAGTAGACCTCTTCAAGGAGAAAAATTTTAGCAATAGGAAATAAAAAATGAAAGCACGCGTTACAGTTACCTTAAAAAACAGCGTTCTTGATCCACAAGGAGAAGCGATTGTTAATGCTTTAGAACGTTTAGCTTTTAAAGGCATTCACTCTATTCGCCAAGGAAAGATTTTTGATGTTGTGCTTGATGATCAACCTGCTGAAACGGCAAAGCAAAAACTCGAAAAAATGTGTGAAGAATTACTCGCAAATACTGTTATTGAAAATTACACTATAGAACTTCTTTAAGTGGAACTCTCCATGAAAACTGCTATCATTCAATTACCTGGACTAAATCGCGACCGAGATATGATCGCAGCATTACATCATATAACAGGAGTTGAACCATTCAAAATTTGGCAAACAGATTCAACAATTCCAGATGTAGATGTCATTGTTATTCCTGGTGGTTTTTCTTATGGGGACTACTTAAGATGTGGTGCTATTGGCGCACGAACACCAGTTTTACAAGCCGTTAGTGAAAAAGCAGAAAAAGGTGTTACAATAATCGGCATATGTAATGGATTTCAAATCTTGTTGGAAGCTGGATTATTACCCGGTGCTTTAATGCGTAATGCTTCGTTAAAATTTGTTTGTCGTGACATAAAACTTGAAGTAACCAACAACAGTACAAGATTTTCTCGGTATTATTCTAAAGGACAAATCATTCGCTGTCCTGTTGCACATCACGACGGAAATTATTTTGTTGACGGTGCAATATTAAAACAAATGGAAGATAATGAGCAAATTGTTTTCCGCTATGCTGAAAATACAAACCCTAATGGTTCACTTAATAATATTGCTGGTATTGTCAATAAAGCTGGTAATATCCTTGGTATGATGCCTCACCCTGAAAATTTCATTGAGCCCGCACATGGTGGCACTGATGGCCGCTTACTTTTCCAAAGTGCTTTAGAATTGGCAAATGGGTAGCAATAAAAGAGAAAATATGTTATTTAACCTTTTTAAAGTCGAAAATCTCTATCATCTCCTACGTAATAAATTTACGAATCAAATGCTTTATAGATCCATTGGATGGTGTTTCTCTAGAAATACACAAAGATTTATTCAAAAGCCGTTTCTGGTCTTTGAAACATCGAATAAATCACCAGAATCTCAGTTAATGATTTGTGAACTGCTACCTTATCAAACAATGCAACCACTTATGATCTAAGCTGCTAGATTTAGGATAATAAAAATGCTAAATTTTAATTAATTTGACGGATAAACTACTCATGAATCCTTGCAATAATAACATCGCCATTACACCAAAATTAATTGCACAACACGGCTTAAAAGATGATGAGTATCAACATATCCTAGCCTTAATTGGGAGAGAGCCAACATTTACTGAGCTAGGAATTTTTTCTGCAATGTGGAACGAACATTGTTCTTATAAATCATCTAAAAAGTGGCTTAAAACTCTCCCAACAAAAGGAAAATGTGTTATTCAAGGACCTGGTGAAAATGCTGGCGTTGTGGATATTGGTGAAGGTCAATGCGTGGTTTTCAAAATGGAAAGTCATAACCATCCCTCCTATATTGAGCCTTATCAAGGTGCAGCAACAGGTGTTGGTGGCATTTTACGAGATGTTTTTACAATGGGTGCCCGTCCTGTCGCAGCCATGAATGCATTGCGATTTGGTTCTCCTGATCATCCTCGAACACGCCATCTTGTTTCTGGTGTAGTTTCTGGAATTGGTGGCTATGGAAATTCTTTTGGTGTTCCAACCATTGGAGGAGAAGTAAATTTTGATAAGCGTTACAATGGTAATATCCTTGTCAACGCCTTTGCCGCTGGAATTGCAAAAACAAACTCTCTTTTTTACTCAAAAGCGCAAGGAGTAGGGCTTCCTGTTGTTTATCTTGGAGCTAAAACAGGACGTGATGGTGTCGGTGGAGCAACAATGGCTTCTGCCGAATTTGATGATTCAATCAGTGAAAAACGTCCAACCGTTCAAGTAGGTGATCCTTTTACGGAAAAATGCCTTTTCGAAGCTTGCTTAGAACTTATGGAACTAGGAGCTGTCGTTGCTATCCAAGATATGGGAGCAGCAGGTTTAACATCCTCTGCTGTTGAGATGGGAGCAAAAGGAAATTTGGGTATAGAACTTAATCTCGATAAAGTTCCTGTTCGTGAAGAAAACATGACAGCCTACGAAATGATGCTTTCTGAAAGCCAAGAGCGTATGCTCATGGTTCTAAAACCAGAAATGGAACAACAAGCAGCTGAAATTTTTCACAAATGGGGACTTCATTTTTCCATAATTGGAAAAACAACAAATAATTTACGTTTTTGCGTAAAGCATCAAGGAGAAGAAGTCGTTAATCTTCCCATCAAAGAACTGGGTAATGAAGCACCTGTTTATGATCGCCCTTGGAGTGAGCCTGCTAAAAAAACACCTCTTAAAGCAGAAGACGTTGAGAAAGTCGAAAATCTTGGTGGTGCACTTCTTACGCTACTAAACTCTGCAAATCTAAGTTCACGACGATGGATTTATGAACAATATGATACCCTCATACAAGGCAATACACTTGTTCGTCCAGGAAGCGATGCAGGAGTCATCCGTGTAAGCAATAACGACAAACGTGCCCTTGCCTTTTCTTCTGATGTGACACCTCGATATTGTGAAGCTGATCCCTATGAAGGAGGGAAACAAGCAGTTGCAGAATGCTGGAGGAATATTAGCACTACGGGCGCAACACCACTAGCCGCTACAGATAATCTCAATTTTGGGAACCCTGAAAAACCTGAAATTATGGGACAGTTCGTTTTTGCCATTAAAGGCATAGGTGAAGCTTGTAAAGTTCTTGATTTTCCTATCGTTTCAGGCAATGTCTCTCTTTATAATGAAACAAACGGAGAAGCAATCCCTCCTACTCCCACAATCGCTGGTATCGGTCTTCTTGACGACTGGTCTAAAATGGTAACGATCAGCGGTATGCAACATGGAGATAATATTATTTTGATTGGAGCTTGCGGCTCTCATCTGGGACAATCAATCTACGTGCAAGACATTTTAAATATTGATACCGGCACACCACCTCATGTGGATTTACAACTTGAAAAAAAGCATGGTCAATTTGTTAGAGATGTCATTCATCGTGGTTTTGTTCATGCCGCGCATGACATTTCTGACGGAGGATTAGCTGTTGCACTTGCAGAAATGGTCATTAAAGCAGGTAAAGGAATCAAAGCAAAATTAAGTAATCAATCACCAGAGCATGCAGAACTTTTTGGAGAAGACCAAGGGCGTTATCTCTTAGCAGTTAAACCTGAAGCGCTTAATAGCTTTAAAGAACTTGCACAAATAAGTGCCGTTTCCTTAACAGAGCTTGGTATAGTTGAGGGTACTTTGCTTGATATAGATGGGGTATTAAAACTTTCTGTATATGAACTCATGCAAGCCTATGAAAACTGGTTTCCAGAATTTATGGGCGGAAAATAAAGATTTTTTTCATTTCTCTTTAACCTTATGCTACTCTTATAAACAAATTAACAAACACAGGAGAATAATCATGGCAATGAGTGCCAGTGCAATTGAAGCACTTATTCGTGAAGGCATTCCTGATGCAACTGTAACAATTCATGATCTTACTGGCGATGGAGAACATTACGCCGCAGAAGTTATTTCTGAAAGTTTTCTCGGTAAAAGCCGTGTTCAGCAACATAAAATGGTCTATGATGCTCTTAAAGGCAATATGGGAAATGCACTCCATGCTTTAGCGCTACAAACGAATACTCCTAAATAATTGAAAAATTTCTTCTTGCATTCATTCACTCAATACGATTAGAAAATAATGCAAGCGTAAATTCACACTTATAAAAATCTGCAATATCGAGGAATAGAGATGACCACTGTTCATAAGTTTATTGACAACGAAATTAAAACAAATGATGTCATTTTATTCATGAAAGGAACACCGGATGCTCCACAATGCGGCTTCTCAGGACAAGTTGTTCAAATTCTTGAGTATTTAGGGTTAAATTATAAAGGGGTTAATATCTTAACTTCTGATGAATTGCGTCAAGGAATTAAAGACTATTCAAATTGGCCAACAGTTCCGCAACTGTATATAAAAGGTGAATTTATTGGGGGCTGTGATATTGTTAAAGAAATGTTTCAAAACAACGAATTGCAAGAACTGCTAAGAGAAAAAAACATTCCCTGCAAAAAAACATAAGTATTCCTCGTTTTATCCAATCTTTTATAGAGTTGTGTTCAGTCGAAACTTTTATTTCAAGGATGCATATGTCATATTTAATCGACGAACAAACGCATAGTGATACGATTAGAAAAAAAATTGGCTATAAAGAATTTGTTATTCTCATTGGCGCGCTTATGGCCATCAATTCTATAGCCGTTGACATTATGCTGCCGGCAATGCCTGATATTTTAAATAGCTTACATGCTATCAATGAAAATGATCAGCACTATATCATTTCCAGTTATCTTATTAGCTATGGCATTACACAAATATTTTTTGGCCCAATAAGTGATCGTTATGGGCGACGTAAGATTCTTCTCATCGGTCTTGCTTTTTATTCATTTACGGCGATTGGTTGTGCTTTTATATCCAATTTTTCTTTATTGCTTATTTTACGTATCTTGCAAGGTATGGGAGGTGCCGCTATGCGTGTACTCACAGTTTCCATTGTACGTGATCTCTATAGTGGTCGAAAAATGGCAGAGGTCATGTCTATCGTCATGATGGTTTTTCTTATTGCACCAATGATTGGACCCGCAACGGGACAAGTTATTCTACTGTTCGGGCATTGGCAATTTATTTTTATATTCATGGCAATGATTGGTTTTGGGCTCATGATTTGGATTCAACTGCGCTTGCCTGAAACTCTTTATGCACGACGCTCTCTTTCCTTTTCTTCGATCAGACATAATCTATGGATTGTTATAACCAATCGCACTACACTTTGCTACACACTGGCCACTTCTATCATTTTAGGTTGCATTTTCACTGCCGTTAATACATCACAACAAACATATGAAGGGATTTATA
Source organism: Bartonella sp. DB5-6 (assembly GCF_000278115.1). Taxonomy (GTDB): domain Bacteria; phylum Pseudomonadota; class Alphaproteobacteria; order Rhizobiales; family Rhizobiaceae; genus Bartonella; species Bartonella refiksaydamii. The sequence continues at coordinate 63,851 of NZ_JH725122.1, read as the reverse complement.
ACTTAGGTCTCTGGTTCCCCCTTGCATTTGCTATCGGCGCTGCATTTCAAGCTCTATCATCATTCTTTAATTCTCAACTTGTCGGACGCCTCGGAATGCGCCGCATTGCGCACACAATGCTTTTACTCTTTTGTGCTACCTCACTCATCTGGTTTGTCGGATCCATCTTAGCAGATGGTGTTGTCCCTTTTCCTTTTTTCATGCTGTTATTCTGCGTATTAATGTTTGCGTGCGGCGGCATTATGGCAAATTTCAACACACTTGCTCTTGAATCTGTAGGAAAAATTGCAGGAACAGCATCTTCTGTATCTGGCTTTCTTCAAACATCTATTGGAACGGGTCTTAGCTTTTTTATTGCGCAACAATTTAACGAAACAACCATCCCTAATTCGGCAGGTTTTTTCTTTCTTAGCCTCATCGCTATAGTTCTAGTTTTATGGGCCGAACGTGGACATCTCTTTAGACAACATAATAGTAACCCTCATGAATAAAAGCTGTGAGGAAAACTCAACAACACTCCTATCAAGTAATAAAACCATAAAGCATTCTTTTTTGTGCTTTTATAAACTAACAATTAAATATACTATATTGATTAATTGGTGAATTTTCCTGATTTTGGGAAGCCTTTCGGAACTGAACGCCCTCCCCCAGCGCGCGTTCCCATCCATTCATGGAGATCATTAACTTGGCGATTAAAGCAGCGTGCAGCTGCGTCTTGCCAAATTAAACCTTCTGATAAATTAAAAGTTTTGGCATCGGCAATACCACCCTCTTTATAACGTTGTAAACGAACACCTTTACCACGATTCATTTCTGGTATTTGTTCAATAGCAAAAATAAGCATTTTACGATTTTCACCAACCACTGCGACATGATCACCTTTTACCGGAACACAAAGCTTTACTTTATCAGGGAGCTTCACATTCATAATCTGCTTACCTTTTCGTGTATTAGCAACTACCTCGCCTGCAGGTACAATAAAGCCATTTCCGTGCAATGAAACTAAGAGAAGTTTTTCCTCTGCATTGTGTACAAAAGCTGTAAGAACATCATGTTCATCATCCATATCAACTAAAATACGAATTGGTTCACCATGCCCACGCCCTCTAGGCAAACTATTTGCACCAATAGCAAAAAATTTTCCGCCAGTACTTACCAGCACAATCTTATCTGTAGTAGACGCCGGAAATGCCAACTTTAAGCAATCCCCTTCTTTGAAAGAAAGTGCTTTGTAATCACTTAAATGTCCTTTTAAAGCACGCATCCACCCCTTTTCAGAAATAACAATTGTAATTGGTTCCTTTTCGATCATCGCCTGATGAATGTCATCAATATCATGTCTTGGTGCTTCTTCAAATGTTGTACGCCTTCTCCCTAAGAGAGTATTAGGACCAAAAATTTTCCGAACTTTTATGATTTCTTCTGAAATTATTTTCCATTGCTTTGTATGAGAAGCCAACAGACTCTGCAATCTTTCTTTTTCAGCTTTCAGGGTTTCAAACTCCTTACGAATTTCAAGTTCTTCGAGCTTACGGAGAGACCGCAACCGCATATTAAGAACGGCTTCAGCCTGATTCTCGGTTAATTTAAAACGGTCGATTAGTTTCTTTTTAGGTTCATCCTCTTCACGAATAATCTGAATGACCTCATCAAGATTCAAATATGCGATAAGGTATCCATGGAGAATTTCTAATCGGCAATCAATTTGATCAAGCCGATAATGAGAGCGACGAATAAGCACCTCTTGACGATGTTCAAGCCATTGCTGCACACTTTCGCGCAAAGAAAGAACGTTCGGTATTTTTCCCAAAGACAAAACATTAAGATTAAGAGGAAATCTTACTTCAAAATCAGTCAATTTAAAAAGGGATTCCATGAGGAGTTCAGGGGTAATTGTACGATTTTTAGGAACAAGTACGATACGGATATCTTCTGCCGATTCATCACGAATATCTTCAAGCATTGGTAATCGCCGAGCAAGCAGTAATTCTGCTGTTTTCTCAATAAGTCGTGACTTTTGAACTTGATAAGGAATTTCAGTAACAATAATCACATAAGAACCACGACTACCGGACTCTTGATGCCAACGCGAACGCAGCCGAAAAAAACCACGCCCTATCCGATAAGATTCCTCAATACTTTTTTTAGGCTCAACTAAAATGCCACCTGTTGGAAAATCAGGACCAAGCACAAATTGATTTAATTCCTCATCATGTGCATTGGGATGTGCAATTAAATGTAGTGCCGCATCACAGAGCTCAGCAACATTATGGGGTGGAATAGATGTCGCCATACCAACAGCGATACCAGATGAACCATTTGCTAAAAGATTAGGAAAAGCTCCCGGCAAAACAACAGGCTCTTCATCTTCCTCATTATAGGTTAAACGAAAATCAATGGCGTTTTCATTAATTCCTTCCAACAGCAATGCTGCCACTTCAGTCATACGCGCTTCCGTATAACGCATAGCAGCAGCATTATCACCATCAATATTACCAAAATTACCTTGTCCATCAACCAATGGATAACGCACAGCAAAATTCTGCGCCAAACGCACTAATGCATCATAAATAGATGCATCACCGTGTGGATGAAATTTTCCCATGACATCACCAACAATCCGTGCACATTTCGCATAGGACTGCCCTGGGTTAAGTTTGAGCAAACGCATTGCATGGACAATACGCCGATGCACAGGTTTCAAACCATCACGCACATCAGGTAATGCACGGTGTGTAATAGTAGAAAGCGCATAAGCCAAATAACGCTCTTGTAAAGCAGACCGTAATTCTATTGGCTCAATATGTTCTTTATCAAAAGGTAAATTCATTTTATCAGACACAATATCAGAATAACAATTCCCCCAATAATGAGAAATTATTTTATAAGCTTTCTTCAGTAAAATCTCTCATGAGTCGACTATTTTTATCAAAAATCGACTATATAAAAATAACCATTGCAATTAAAACATGAACAAACAATTATATCAATTTGAAAAATTTATATGTATATTTAAAATAGTATATGAAAATACTCAACGAATTCATTCAAAAAAAAATTGCAAGAATGATAAAATACTGTCTTTAAAAAAAATTAACACAAAAATAAACAGCCCCTAAAGAAATAAAGAACATATCCACCGTTAAACTTGGCAATGAGCATTTTCAGGATAAACAGAAAATCTAAAAAATGCTATTACTCATTTGAAGTTGATATATCCAGACAAACCAAAAGCGTTATATGATTTCCTTAAAAACAATGCGAAAACACTCTGAAAACGAATCCTCATAATATTTTTAATAACAACAATTTATCGCTACTAATATTTTGAGTGCAAATATTTCAAAAAAAATCCTATTGTTACCCTATGTTTTTCTGAAAATCTGACGATAAATGAGCTCTCTAATCTTATAGATCTTTAACAATCAGCCATATTGCATAACAACCACATCCAGTTTTTATATGATGAGCTTTTCAAAGCATTTAAAGCTTATAAAATTCAAATTTTTCAGCATATTACAGTGTTTAGCAACACTGCATTATTCTTACTAAACTAAGATAGGTGTTTTACTGCACCATTAAAAAACTAAGAATCATAGGTCTGAGTTTGTTATCAACCGTATGTGCTCTAACATCATTGAAGATATTAAAACTTTACAACACACAGTAAAAAAGTGTCACCAACATCCAAACTTCAGCAACTTTATGAACTCTTTTTGTCAGCAGGAGCAATCCGGATTCCTAAATCACGTAATTGTGCAGCAGAAACATCAGATGGAGCACTCATCAAGAGATCAAGTGCTTGCTGATTCATAGGAAATAAAGCAACCTCACGTAAATTTTTGACACCTTGTAAGAGCATAATAATACGATCAATACCTGCCGCCATACCACCATGCGGTGGTGCCCCATAATGGAATGCACGATAAAGACCACCAAAACGATTTTCTACCACTTCCTTAGAAAGACCAGCAAGATTAAAAACTTTAAGCATCATTTCTGGTGAATGATTACGGATTCCGCCCGAAGCAATCTCATAACCATTGCATACAAGATCATATTGAAAAGCTTTAAGAGTAAGAGGATCTTGATATTCAAGCGCATCCTGTCCCCCTTGAGGCAAGGAAAAAGGATTATGAGCAAAATCAAGCTTTTCTTCATCTTCATTCCATTCAAAAAATGGAAAATCAACAATCCATGCTAAAGAGAAACACTCCCGATCAACAAGGTTTAATTCTTCTCCTACCCGCGTACGTGCCACTCCCGCAAAAGATGCAAATTTCTTTGGATCTCCTGCCACGAAAAAACAGGCATCACCATTTTCAAGTCCAAGCTGTGTACGGAGTGCTTCAGACCTCTGCACACCAATATTTTTAGCAATAGGCCCCGCCCCTTCAAACTTCCCTTCTTCTTCGCGCCAGAAAATATAACCGAGCCCTGGTTGTCCCTCACCTTGTGCCCATGCATTCATACGATCACAAAAAGCACGGCTTCCACCGGTTTTAGCTGGAATAGCCCATATCTGTGCTTTTTCATCATTTGCCAAAATTTGAGCAAAAACTTTAAAACCAGAATCATAAAAATGCCGAGAAACATCTTCCATGATTATCGGATTACGTAAGTCAGGCTTATCTGAGCCATATTTCCGCATTGCTTCATCATAGGAAATACGAGGAAAATTTTGTGTTACAGGCTTTCCATTTGCAAACTCCTCAAAAAGAGAACGTATAATGGGCTCCATTGTTATAAAAACATCTTCCTGTTCAACAAAACTCATTTCAACATCTAATTGATAAAATTCTCCTGGAAGACGATCAGCCCGTGGATCTTCATCTCTAAAACACGGAGCAATTTGAAAATAACGATCAAAACCTGACATCATCAACAACTGTTTGTACTGTTGTGGTGCTTGTGGCAATGCGTAAAATTTTCCTTGATGAATACGACTTGGAACCAAAAAATCACGCGCTCCTTCCGGTGATGACGCTGTCAAAAGCGGCGTGGTAAATTCCGTAAAACCATCATCTTGCATAAAACGTCTGATAGCAGCAATAATTTCAGTACGACGCATTATATTTTTGTGCATAGTTTCGCGACGTAAATCAAGAAAACGATACCTCAACCGAATATCTTCTGGATAATCAGGTTCGCCAAAAACAGGTAAAGGAAGCTCATCAGACTTCGAAAGAATCTCCACCTCTTTTGCAAAAATTTCAATCTCGCCGGTTGGGAGAGATGTATTAATAACTTCATCAGAACGTGCGCATACTTCCCCATCTACACGAATAACCCATTCAGAACGCACTTTTTCAATAATTTTAAAAGCTGGCGAAGCAGGATCAGCAACAATTTGTGTAATTCCAAAATGATCACGCAAATCTACAAAAAGGATTCCTCCATGATCACGAACACGATGAACCCATCCCGAAAGACGAACGTCTGTTCCTACATCACATTTACGAAGAGCAGCGCAATGATGACTGCGATAACGGTGCATAGCTTTTGCCTTTAATTATAATATTTCACATGCGCTACAAACGCTTTTTAACAACCATTTGTCAAGATATGAGGATAAAGACTCAAAAAAAAAGTCAATAAAAGACAAATTTAATTTATCTGGTTATAATAAAATAATGATGAATCTTATTACACAAACTACAGATCTTGAAATCGCACTTGCTACTTTACGTACCTCAGATTTTATAACAGTCGATACTGAATTTATCCGCGAAACAACTTTTTGGCCGCAACTGTGTCTAATCCAGCTTGCATCACCAGACACTACAGTTCTGATTGATCCAATATCACAAGATATTGATTTGCAACCATTTTTTGATCTAATGGTAGATAAAAAAGTTGTCAAAGTTTTTCATGCGGCACGCCAAGATATTGAAACGATTTATCATCTCGGAGGTATTATTCCCTCCCCTCTTTTCGACACACAAATAGCAGGATCAATCTGTGGATTTGGTGATTCTATCTCCTATGACCAAATTGTACAACGCTGCACGGGGCATCAACTTGATAAATCATCTCGTTTTACAGATTGGAGCTACCGGCCTCTTTCCGAAAAACAACTGCTTTATGCACTTGCCGATGTAACCTATCTGAGAGATATTTACCTCTTATTAAAAAAGCAGTTAGAAAAAAACAAACGCATACACTGGATGGATGATGAAATAGCAATCTTATTATCACCCAAAACTTATGATTTGCCAGAAGATGAAGCATGGAAAAAAGTGAAAGGAAAAGTCAAAAAACCTCGTGAGCTTGCTGTATTACAAAAAATAGCGGCTTGGCGTGAACGTAAAGCACGAAAATATAATATTCCACGTCGCCATATTATGAAAGATGAATGCCTTATCGAAATCGCAACGCAACAACCAAAAGATGAATCTTCATTAAAACGTTTGCGTAGTCTTAGCAAAAACTGGGATAAATTCTCAATCGCACAGACATTAATCAAAGCTATTCACGAAGGCTTAGAAGCCGATCTTGCAATTTTACCTGCCCTACCTAAGCATAAACCACTTAATGATACGACAACTGCTGCTATTGATCTTCTCAAAGTACTCTTAAAACTTGTTGCCAATGAAAATAATATTGCACCAAAAATTATTGCAACTTCCAATGATTTAGAAAAAATCGCAAATGGATGTATAAAGACAAATATTCCTGCAATGAATGGTTGGCGCTATGAAATATTTGGGCAGAAAGCCGAACAAATGCTAAAAGGTCAAATAGGCTTTTATTTTAGCAACGGAGAAATAAGCATAAAACAGTTCTAATATACAAAAAAAAATTAATCATTTGTATACTAAGCTTTTTGCAACAAAAATCTTTTAAAGAAGAAAACTATCCATTTTTGTGAATGAAAAAATTGATTAAAAATCAAAAGATTAAAATTTTTTAATTTCATTATATCTCAATATAAATGGAAATAAACTCTATATGATGATTTAGTATCCAAAATACGCAGCAATATAATATATGGATAGGTTTTTATATCTTAGGAGAAAAAGAATCAGAAAGTTTCAAAAGCAAGGGGTATTTTTATTATTTTTGATAATTTCTTCAACCGTCCGAGAGGACGTTCTCCCATTAAATCAGCGTAACGCCTTGGGATGTACAATACAACGTGATCTGTTTTTTTACGCCATGACAAGTGAGGTAGAATGCCTGCAATAGAAGCACTAAAAAGATAAGCAATACGCATAGTTGTGCCGAGAATGCGTGCTTTTTCAATTATATTTCTGGTAGCCAGTTGAAAAATGGGAAGAGATTCTTCATCAATGAGTGAGCTTGTATTACGAAAAAACACAGCCAGCGCAGCATAAAGACGCCCTTCATGAGAGATTCCCGGATAAGATCCTAATGCTATCTGATGAGCCGCCTCATTGCCACGATAATCTGGATGTATACGCCAACCAATATCAGCAAGAAGACAGGCAGCTTTACGGTAACGACATTCATTTTCCGTTTCTGAAATTCCAAAAGTTTCAAAAGCATTGGACGTGAAATCAATGAGCTCCTCTGCTTGCTTTGGTGAACGGGCTCGTAGAATAGCCACTTCCATACATGCCGCAATGAGAGGATCTGAAAGACGAATTTTTTGCGATAATCGTGAATAAAGAAAGCCTTCACGGACTCCAGCTCCAGAAAAAATTATTTTTTCAAAACCTATACAGCGAATAAGTTCAATAAGAATGATTGCCCCATAAGGCAAAAGCTGACGGCGATTTTTTGAAACAGCTGAAATCCCTTCCATATCATCAATACTGCCACTCACAACAAAACGCAAAAAATCCTCCATCTCAACTGCATCAACTTCATAGCCATGCATCACAGGTAGTCGATAGTGTTTTGTTGTCATATGAAGTTTTGCCAAATTACGCCAAGTTCCTCCTACTGCATAGAAATAACGTGCCATGCCTTTACGAAGGAAAGAAGATTTACAAAACTGCTCATGTGCAATTTTTTCAGCGACAGTAATATCATTATTGGACATATACTGTAATCGTAAACCACCTAATGGAAGAGTTATCCCTTCACCCATATCAGAATCATCAACATTAATAAGCTCAAGACTTCCTCCCCCAAGATCACCAGAAATACCTTTGGGTCGGTAAAAGGTAGAAACAACTCCGTACGCTGAATAAACAGCCTCTTCATTTCCCGAAAGAAGGTATATTTTATCTTGCAAAATATTTTCAGCATTTTGAATAAATGTTAACCCATTTTTTGCGTCCCGCGCTGCTGCTGTTGCTAGAGTATAGACCTCATCTGCGCCAATTTGTCGACAAAGTGCACGAAACCGTTTTAGTGTTCGCAATGCCATTTTCATTGATTTTTCTTCTAAAAATCCAGTTTTTGCAACTCCTTGACCAAGACCGCAGAGAACTTTTTCATTAAATAGAACTGTTGGTGAACGGACAAGTCCTTCGTAAACAACAAGCCTAACAGAATTTGAGCCAATATCGATAACAGCGATAGGCTTGCATCCTTTTAGCCGACCTTGAGCATTTATATATGTCATTGAATTTCAGTCTTTATGCACTTCGGCTTGTTGCCGATGCAACGCAATCAAACGCGAAGCAGAAGACTCGAAAGATCTCTCCCCACCCGAAAGACCTGCATTTTCCATAAAATACTCCTGTGCGTTAAACAGTCTCTCACCTCTTTGCGGCGTTATGCGTTTTGATGTGCCATTGCTCAGTATATCAAAGCTTTGCTGATTATCAATGATGTTAGCCAACATAATTTGTAAAAGAATCTGCTGACGAACCGTTTTATTAAAAACTGGAACCAATATTTCAATACGATAATCTAGATTGCGTGGCATCATATCAGCAGACCCTAAATAAACAAGTGCATTTTCATTAGGCAAATCCTCACCGTTACCAAAGCAAAAAATGCGACTATGTTCAAGAAAGCGGCCTACTATTGATTTTGCACGAATATTATCTGAAATTCCTACAATACTAGGACGTAAACAACAGATACCACGTACAACTAAATCAATCTGCACTCCTACTTGGCTAGCACGGTATAAAGCGTCAATAATTTCAGGATCAACCAATGCATTGACTTTCATCCAAATAGCAGCAAACCGCCCTTGTTGCGCATTGGTAATTTCTCCTTCAATATGTTTGAGAATACGACTGCGCAATGTTAAAGGTGAAAAAGCAACTTTCATTGCCTTATTTGGACGCGCATACTGCGCGATATATTTAAACAATAATGCAACATCGTGAGCAATATCATCATCATTGGTAAAAAAAGAAAGATCGGTATAAACTTTAGCATTAATTGGATGGTAATTTCCAGTTCCAAGATGAACGTAAGAGCAACGACGTTTTCCTTCACGCCTCACGATAAGTGACATCTTAGCATGTGTCTTTAATGCAATAAAACCAAAAACAACTTGAACGCCTGCACGTTCAAGATCACGCGCCCAACGAATATTTGCTTCTTCATCAAAACGCGCTTTAAGTTCTACTAAAGCGGTCACTGACTTCCCCTGTTCAGCAGCTTCAATCAAAGCGCTGACAATTGGGCTATCATTCGATGTACGATAAAGAGTTTGTTTAATTTCAACAACATCAGGATCCCTAGCAGCTTGACGTAAAAACTGGATCACAACATCAAATGACTCATAAGGATGATGAAGCACGATATCATTTTCACGAATAGCAGCAAAACAATCACCATTATGCTTCCGAATACATTCAGGAAAACGGGGATTATAAGAAACAAATTTTAAATCATTACGCGGGATAGAGATAATCTCTGATATCATATTAAGCGCCAAAAATCCATCGAACACACTGATACAATTATCAGGAACAGCAAGTCCATCCGCTATAAATCGGCGTAAATTCTTTGGCATCTTTGCATTAAATTCAATTCGAATAACCTGACCGCGACGACGCCTTTTAAGCGCTGCTTCAAAAAAATCAACAAGATCTTCAGCCTCTTCTTCTACTTCAATATCACTATCGCGAATAACTCTAAATGTACCAATTCCATCAACTTCATAAGTAGGGAATATATGATGTATAAAAAGACTAACAGCATCTTCAGACGCTATAAAACGAAAATGATTGCCCTCTTCTTGAGGAAGGAGAATAAAACGTCTTAAAACAATTGGGATAGGCAACAACACTATGAATGAGTGTTGATCTGTACAGTGAGACAACTGAAGCGCAAGTGAAAGCCCCAAATTAGGAATGAATGGAAAAGAATGAGCAGAATCAACAGGTAAAGGTGTTAAAACAGGAAAAATTGTATCAAGAAAATATTTTTCGAGCCATAATTTTTCAATTTTTGAAAGCTTACTAGAACAAACAATTTCAATATCATTTTGTTTTAACTCGTAACGTAAAAGACTCAATTCTTGTAGTTGATTAACCTGCAAATGTGAAATCTCAGCTAACACAAAATCAAGTTGCTCCTGCGGTGTGCGCCCATCTGCACTACACGATGTAACTCCAGCACGAATTTGAGCAGCAAGGCCAGCAACACGAACCATAAAAAACTCATCAAGATTTTTTGCTGAAATCGAAAGAAACTTTAGCCGCTCCAATAAAGGATGCTTCGGATTAGCAGCTTCCATCAATACACGATTATTAAATTGTAGCCATGAAAATTCTCTATTAACAAACCGCGCCGGATCTTTCATCGTTATATCCGACATTAAACTCTGATCTGCCACCATTTGTTTCATATATTCTAGCTAATCTTTTTTATTTCCGAAATCCTTATGAACAAATATTTCACAAAACACTTTATGATATGTTATCGTATAATAATCTATAATGTTCAATTTTTCTTATGTTATTTACAATTTAATATTTCAAAACACTTGGAGCTCTTTCCATACACGAAATGCTAAGAACGCACGAAAAAACAGCATAACATAAAAGATAATTAGTTTTTTTAGAAAAGCGTCTTGCATTATTATAAGCTTTATTACAAACTGATCTATATATAGAATAGAGGATCAAAATCATACCTGATTAAGGTGTTTTATCGGGAGTTTATACACCATGGCTGATCACAACATTCCCTATTTCCAAAATGATCTTGGATGTAGAACAATCGAAATTGGTGTAAAAGAATTTATGTGTGTGGGTGCTACACAACCATTTGATCATCCCCATATTTTTATCGACATGGGATCAGCTGACGAAAAAATTTGCCCTTATTGTTCAACACTTTATCGCTATGTTTCTTCACTATCCTACAACCAAACGAACCCAACAGGATGTCTCTATCATCCGAGCGATTCGTTATAGTGAGTTCTCGGCTTTTTCAATATGAAGTACTTATGGATCAATCGCCAATCATTGTTGGAGCAGGTATTGCTGGTTTAGTTACTGCTTTGGCACTCGCCCATAAAGGAATTGCAAGTACCATTTTCGAAAAGCATAAACAGCTTGATGCTGTAGGTGCTGGTATTCAGCTCACCCCAAATGCAACCTGTATACTTGCTCATTGGGGAATTCTTGGCAAACTTACTGAAGTAGGTACAACACCGCACTTTCTTGAATTAAGAGATGGAGTATCTTTAAAAACGCGACTGCGTGCTGATCTTCTCAATTTATCAGAAAAAAACTGGAAAGCGCCTTATATTACAATCCATCGCGCCGACTTACAAAAAGTTTTATACAACGCTGTTGTTAAAAATCCTTTTATTAAATATAAAACAGGCGAAGCTGTTGTAGCGTCTACCCAAACAACCACAAACAGCATTCATATAAAAACAATAAAAACAGATGTACCAACTGAGACACAACAACCCCAATTTTATTCAACGCCGCTTCTTATCGGATGTGATGGAGTGTGGTCCACATTACGGAAATTAGCTCCTTTTCATGAAACGGCAGATTTTAGCGGCTTTATTGCTTGGCGCGCAATAAAAAAATTCGAGCATCTCCCTAAAGGCTTTCGTTCTTTATTGCAAAATGTGAAAACAATTACTGCTTGGATGGGACCCAAAAACCATCTTGTTGTATATCCCATTCAATCATCCGAAAAAATTTTTAATTTTGTCGCCATTACTCATGGCGAAAATTCAAAAGAAGGGTGGGCTCATAAAGGAAATAAAGAAAACTTGAAATCTTTTTTCAAAGATTGGAACCTGCAAATTTTGCAAATCTTTGACCATATTGACGAATGGAGCTATTGGCCAGTCTTTCAAATGAAACAAAATCGTTTTTTAGGACTAGAAAGACAAGTATTTGTTGGTGATTGTGCACATGCTGCCCTCCCTTTCGCTGCACAAGGTGCTGCTATGGCAATAGAAGATGCCGCCACATTGGCAGAAACACTCTCTATGAAAGATCTTTCACTCATTGAAGCTCTTTCATTCTACGAAAAAACACGAAATCCCCGCGTTGCTGCGGTAAAAAAACGTGGAGATTTCAATAGAATAGTTTATCATGCAACTGGTCCTATAGCAATCGCACGTAATTTCGTAATGAAAATTCGTACATCAGAAGCTATTATGTCAAGTCTCGATTGGCTTTATAGTTATAATGCCATGAACTTAGCAAAAATGAAGCGAAGCGCTGTGCAGTAAAAAATTATAAAATTCATAATCCCCAAGTTACCTTGGATATTCATAAATGAAATAGGTGCATTTTTTAATTTTATTACATTAAAAATGTATCATATCTGAAAAGAAAATCTTTCCGAATGTAAGGCTCGCTTCAAATCCCCAATTTAAATCGCTAATAAAGATAGTACTTCCACTCAAAACAAAAAGTCACCATAGAATCCTACTCAAATCAACTCTACATCAACAACACCCTGCACCGATTTCATAGCACTCGCTACATATGCATTAACCTTGTATCGCTTTGGAAGCATAATTTCGACTTCCCGTAATCCATCCTGTTGAATGAGAATAAGCCCCACTTCACCATTACCACTAGGATTCAAATTTTGTTCAATTTGCGGCAGCATATCAACTGTTTTTATAAAGAGACGCATCATTTTATGATGCTGCAACACCTCCTGTTCCAAAGATTGAACTGTTTCAAGTCGCAAACTAATACCCTCAGAGCGATTTTCTGCACCCACAGTAATGATAAAAGATTTTCCAAGTTCTAGTATCTCCTCATAATTTGAAAGCCCCTCAGAAAAGAGAATTGTTTCATACTGTCCACTCGTATCAGAAAAATGAATAATCCCCATTTTCTTCCCAGATTTTGTTTTGCGCACTTGTTTTGCCACGACAGTTCCAGCAAGCCTAGCAGCAGTTGCCCCTCCTTTAACAGCATTGGCAAAATTAGCCCAAGTTTGTACACGCTTTTTAACGAGCATAGCCCGATACTCATCCAAAGGATGAGCAGAAAAGTAAAAACCTATTGCTTGAAATTCTCGATAAAGTTTTTCATCCAGTAACCAAGGAGATGCTTGCGATAAAATTAAGGACTCTTTTAACCCACCCGTCATCCTAAATATATCAATTTGCCCACTAGAATTATTATCAAGAATACGAAGTCCGTATGCATGAAGAGTTCCAAGATTCGCCAACAAAATCTCACGTGCAATATTAAAGCAATCAAACGCACCAGCACAAACCAAACTTTCCATCGCACGCTTATTAACAATACGAGGATCAATACGCTCACAAAAATCTTCCAGATCCTTAAAAAGTTTATTTCCACGACAAGCTACAATATGATCAACTACCGCTTCTCCAACACCTTTAATAGCAGCAAGAGAATAATAAATACAATTATCACCAACCTCAAAAACACGATGTGATGTTTGCACACAAGGTGCAATAACTTTAATACCCAATCTTAATGCCTCACGCCGAAAATCATTTAACTTATCCGTATTCGCCATATCACACGTCATTGAAGCAGCTAAAAACTCAACGGGATGATGTGCTTTCATATAAGCTGTTTGGTAAGAAACAATCGCGTAAGCAGCGGCATGCGACTTATTAAAACCGTAATCTGCGAATTTTGCTAAAAGATCAAAAATAATATCAGCCTGATCCTTATCAACACCACCAGCAACAGCCCCATTCACAAAACGTGTACGCTGTTTTTGCATTTCTTTGTGAATCTTTTTACCCATAGCGCGACGTAATAAGTCCGCTTCCCCAAGTGAATAACCAGCAAGCACCTGAGCAATCTGCATCACCTGCTCCTGATAGACAATAACACCTTGTGTTTCTTTAATCAGATGATCTATTTTAGGATGAATAGAAGCGATTTCCTCTTCCCCGTGTTTGCGTGCATTATAGGTTGGAATATTCTCCATCGGACCAGGGCGATAAAGCGCGACAAGAGCAATAATATCTTCAATACGATCTGGCTTCATCCCAATCAGCGCCTTGCGCATCCCAGAACTTTCCACCTGAAATACACCAACCGTTTCACCACGTGCCATCATAGCATAGGTCGCTTCATCATTCAGGGGGATATTCGACAAATCTATTTTGATACCCTTTCGAGCAACAAAATCTACTGCCATTTTCAAAACAGTGAGCGTTTTCAACCCTAGGAAATCAAACTTTACCAACCCAGCTTGTTCAACATATTTCATATTAAATTGTGTAACAGGCATATCGGAACGAGGGTCACGATACATCGGAACAAGCTCTGAGAGTGGTCGATCACCTATAACAATCCCTGCTGCATGGGTCGATGCATGACGATAAAGCCCCTCTAACTGAAGTGCTATATCTAATGTGCGTGCAACGACAGGATCCTTTTTCTTTTCTTCCTCAAATTTTGGTTCATCCTTGATAGCATCAGCCAATTCAACCTGACTTCCAGGCGTAGCAGGAACTAATTTCGTAAGATAATCCACCTGACGATAAGGCACTTCTAAAACACGTCCAACGTCACGTAGCACCGCACGCGCTTGTAATTTACCAAACGTAATAATTTGAGCAACTTGATCACGCCCATATTTTTTTTGAACATAATGAATAACTTCCTCGCGTCGCTCCTGACAAAAATCTATATCAAAATCCGGCATAGAAACACGATCTGGATTAAGGAAACGTTCAAAGAGAAGAGAAAAACGCAATGGATCAATATCAGTGATAGTCAATGCATAAGCAACAAGCGAGCCAGCACCAGAACCACGCCCTGGACCAACAGAGATACCATTGGACTTCGCCCATTTTATGAAATCTGAAACGATAAGAAAATAGCCAGAAAATTGCATACGTGTAATAACTGAAATTTCATAATCAAGTCGCTGCTCGTAATCTGCAATCGTATATCCTTCAGCCAATCCAATTGTTTCAAGCCTCATTTTTAAACCAGCTTTAGCTTGATTTAACAATTCACTATCTTCTATCTCTAAAGTAAAATTTGAATCAACAGATTGCTCTATAAAACGAGGCAAAATCGGTTTGTGAGTCTGCGTAGCAGCATGGCAACGTAATGCAATTTCAACGCTGTTTTCCAAAGCTTCAGGAAGATCAGAAAACAACGAAACCATTTCATCTTGTGACTTTAAATAATGCTCCGGCGTCACACGTTTACGTTCTAGATTAGAAACAATTTGTCCTTCCGCAACCGCCATCAGCGCATCATGCGCTTCATATCCTTGCCTATTCAGAAAAAAAGCCTCATTGGTAGCAACAAGAGGAATTTCATGTGTATAAGCCAACTCAATAAGTGCAGCCTCTATTTTTCGGTTATAGGCGCCATGTCGCTGTAATTCCACATAAAGACGATCACCAAAAATTTTTTTTAAATAAATTAAACGTTCAACAGCACGTTCTTTTTTACCTTCGACCAAAGAAAAATTAATAGGCCCTCCCTTGCCACCTGTTAAAGCGATTATTCCTTCATTGTGTGACAACAGCCAATCGACTTTGATATGAGGAGGATCAGTATCACACTTATCAAGATAAGCACGACTAACGAGACGAACCAAATGCGCATAACCACTTTCGCTAGCAGCTAAGAAAACAAGAGAGCAAAAATCAGGAGAAGAGCGCCCTTTAACAAAAGGCAGATTATTATTTTCATCACAAAAATCAACTGTAAGCTGACAACCAATAATAG
Organism: Bartonella sp. DB5-6; assembly: GCF_000278115.1. Classification (GTDB taxonomy): domain Bacteria; phylum Pseudomonadota; class Alphaproteobacteria; order Rhizobiales; family Rhizobiaceae; genus Bartonella; species Bartonella refiksaydamii. Next base: position 47,802 of record NZ_JH725122.1, on the reverse strand, counting down.
GTTGAATCCCATGCAAAAAACAATGTTGAGAAAACTCCAAAGCACCAAACAAATTATTAGTATCAGTAATAGCAACCGCTGGTGTATGATCTGAAATCGCATGCTGAATAATTTGTGGGATTTTTAAAGCTCCTTCGAGCAGTGAGTAAGCAGAATGTACCCTTAAATGAATAAAACGAGGGAGAGATTTTTTTTTATCTCGTATTTTACTTTTATCTTCCACCACTCTCACAATTTCCCACTACAAAATAAATACCAGATCTCAACCTTTACCTGTATTATAATAGAAAAAACTATATAATTTATCGTACCTTTCAATCTATTAAATTTATTATCCCCCGCATATTGATGCGCATTCCTGTCCTATTGCTATTTATAAAAGACCCTCATCAAGAAAATATCTTTATTCACAGTAAATAAGCAACAAAAAAGGAACAAATTATATAAAGTATTACACATATTAACTTAACACTCTTTTTTGCACTATTTTTATTTTATGCATTCTTTAAGTATTTACTTTTCTACTAAAACTCAAAGTGTAAATAAAGCAATTTCTCTTCTATGACTTATCCCCAAAAAGCTCTTTTAAAGCACTAGAAAAAACAAAAAGAGCAGGCTAAATTTCCTCATGCCTCCAAGCCTTATTGCCTCTCTTTTTAATTCTATCAGAACCCTTTCTGGGGTAACACCTAAAGTATATAGCTTACTGGCCAAAGTCTTAAACATTAATCCTATGCAACGTGAGCTTACCCTTATTGATCTTCTTCAATTAATGCCCTATTCTGTTATAGACCGTAGAATGCGTTCTAACATTGCTTGTGCACAAGAAGGGGTCACGATCACTCTCGAAATTGTTATCGATCACCATCAACCGCCCCCAATTGGCCGTAACCGATTACCTTATCGGGTCGCTGCATATGATCCAACAGGGAGAATGAATTTAGTCTTCTTTCATGCTCAACCTTCTTGGCTAAAAAAACAACTACCGGAAGGAAAAAAAGTCATTGTATCAGGTAAAGCTGAGCGGTTTAATGGACAACTCTCAATGGTGCATCCAGATTATATAACACCAAGCGAACAATCAAATCAAATGCCGCTGATTGAACCCATTTATCCCTCTACTGCGGGGTTATCAGCAAAAACACTAAGACGTGCAATACAAAACGCCCTCGATTATATTCCTCCCTTACCAGAATGGATAGAGGAAAGTGTAAAAAAACAACAAAACTTTTCTTCTTTTTCTGTTGCTTTACGCCGCATCCATACCCCCATCAATCCCGATGATCTAACCTTAGAAAGTCTAGCACGTAAACGTCTTGCCTATGATGAACTTCTCGCTAGCCAATTAGCACTTGGACTTGTACGCTTGAAGACTAAATCTTTTTCAGGTGCTTCTCGTCCACCAACAGAAATATACACTAAAAAGTTACTGCAAACCCTGCCATTTCAACTTACAAATGGACAAAGAGAGGCAATAAAAGATATTGCTAATGATCTCGCTTCACAAGAACCAATGTTAAGACTTCTCCAAGGTGATGTAGGAGCAGGAAAAACTGTTGTTGCGCTAATAGCGATGACGCAGATTGCTGAAAATGCAGGACAGTCGGCATTAATGGCTCCAACAGAAGTTCTTGCCCGCCAGCATTTTGCTACAATTGCACCTCTTGCCGAAAAGGTTGGATTAAAAACAGTTCTCTTAACAGGACGAGAAAAAGGAAAATTGCGTACAAATATCTTGAACGATATTTTATCAGGCCAAGCTTCTATTATTATCGGAACCCATGCTCTTATACAAGATACCGTCATTTACAATAATCTTGCTTTGGCCATTATCGATGAACAACATCGTTTTGGTGTGCATCAACGTCTTACCCTCACAGCAAAAGGCTATAAACCTGATATGCTGGTTATGACTGCCACTCCGATTCCACGCACATTAGTTCTAACCGCTTTTGGTGACATGGATGTTTCCAAAATTACCGAAAAACCAATGGGACGCCAGCCAATTACAACAGCAACGCTTTCTTTGAAACGTATTGATGAACTCATAGAACGAGTTGCCATTGCATTAGAAAAAGGAGAAAAACTCTATTGGATCTGTCCGTTAGTGGAAGAATCAAAAAACCTTAAGCTCACTTCAATTGAGTCCCGTTTTGCTATTCTCCAAGAGCGTTTTGGAGCACATGTTGGTATGATACATGGAAAAATGTCAACAGATGAAAAAGAATCAGCTATGGCATCCTTTAAATGCGGAAATATAGGTATTTTAGTTGCAACTACAGTCATTGAAGTAGGAGTGGATATTCCGGATGCTTCAATCATCGTTATCGAACATGCCGAACATTTTGGACTTTCACAACTACACCAATTGCGTGGACGTGTAGGACGAGGAGAAAAAAAATCTTCCTGTATTTTGCTTTATAAAGATCCACTAACAAAAATGGCTGCAAAACGCCTTAATATTATACGCAATACAGAAGATGGTTTTAAAATTGCTGAAGAAGACTGGCGTTTACGAGGAGAAGGAGAGCTTTTAGGAACGCGACAATCTGGTATGCCTGAGTTTCATATAGCAAACCTTGCGGTCCATAGCGATCTTCTGTTAATGGCAAGAAGAGATGCACGTTTATTTTTGCAACGTGATCCTAACTTTTCTTCAGAACAAGGGAAAGCTTTACGCTTACTCCTCTATCTTTTTGGGCGCGACGACGCTACACGTCTGTTACGAGCAGGATAACAATAAAAAAAAGCAATCAAATAAAATTAAGATCCTTAGGTGAATTTTATTCAACAGTAACTGATTTTGCTAAATTACGGGGTTGATCAACATCTGTTCCTAATAAAACAGCTGTATGGTAAGCGATTAACTGAATAGGTAAAGCATAAATAATAGGCGCAATAAATTCTGAAACATCTGGCAAAACAATAGTTGACAAAGTATCAAAATGCACTGCTTCTGCCCCTCGTTTATCGGTTATCAAAATAATACGACCATTGCGCGCTGCCACTTCTTGTATGTTAGAAAAAGTCTTTTCAAGCCACCGATCATAAGGCGCTACAACAATCACTGGTATTGTCTCATCCACCAATGCGATAGGCCCATGTTTTAACTCACCTGCCGCATAACCCTCGGCATGAATATAAGAAAGCTCCTTCAATTTAAGCGCTCCCTCCAATGCAATTGGATAAGAGGTCCCTCGCCCGAGATAAAGAACACTTTTTACGTTTACTAAATTACGACAAATCCCTTCAATCTTGTTATCTAGTTTTAAAACCTCTTTTAAAATCCGAGGAATTTCTGCCAATTGTTGGACAAACTGATGTTCTTCCGTCTCAGAAAGATACCCACGTTGTTTAGCAGCATTAAGCGCCAACACAGCAAGCGTTGCCAATTGACAGGTAAACGCTTTTGTCGAGGCAACACCTATTTCCGGTCCAGCGAGTGTTGGTAAAACAAAATCAGCTTCCCTTGCTATTGTCGATTGCTCAACATTCACAATTGTTGCTGTCTTCACACCATGCTCGCTACAATAACGCAAAGAAGCCAATGTATCGGCTGTTTCACCAGATTGAGAAACAAACATTGATAACACATCGGATGTCATGGGTGGTTCACGATAACGAAACTCCGAAGCAACATCATTATCAACACTTAAAGCAGCAAATCTCTCAAACCAATAGCGTGCAACTAAAGTCGAATAATAAGCCGTTCCACAACTTGCAAAGAGTATTCGATTAATATTTTTCCAATCAATCAAATTCTCAAGTGGGCGAACCGTGCAATTTCCAAGATCAAGATAATGTGCCAAATTACAAGAGATCACTTCAGGTTGTTCAAACATTTCCTTGTGCATAAAATGACGGTGATTCCCCTTAGAAACCAATAAATCTCCTTCAAGCAATGTTGTAAAAGGACGTTTTACCTGTTTGTTGTTGGCATCGTAAATTGTTACACCTTCCCGTGTCAAAACAGCCAAATCCCCATTTTTCATATAGCTAATTCGAGTCACGAATGGAGCCAAAGCAATAGCGTCTGATCCGACAAAAAAATCATCTTTTCCGTAGCCAATTGCCAGCGGCGGACCAGAACAAGCAGCAATCATAAGATTGTTTTCACCTGCAAAAATAAGAGCAAGAGCAAAAGCACCTTGCAACCTTTTCCAACTCGTGCGCACTGCATCTTGGGGAGAAAGACCATTTTTTAATGCGCGCGTAATTAAATGTGCAATAACCTCTGTATCCGTTTCTGTTTCAAAAATATAACCATCCTCAACGAGTTCTCGTTGCAATTCTACAAAGTTTTCAATAATGCCATTATGAACAATCGCAAGTCGTTCAGTTACATGAGGATGAGCATTCCGCTCTACCGCAACTCCGTGCGTAGCCCAACGCGTATGACCAATCCCTAAATTTCCTTTTAGAGGTATTTTTTTTAATTTTTCTTCTAAATGAATGAGCTTCCCCTCAGCACGCATACGATAAAGACGCCCTTCATGCACTGTCGCTATACCAGATGAATCATACCCCCTATACTCAAGGCGCTTCAAACCATCAATCAAAGAGGATGTAACACATCTATTTCCAAGAATTCCGATAATTCCGCACATTAAAAAGCTCCAATTCACATCCTAGATTTATATATCCCATAAAACATTCAATAACTTTTCATTCAAAACATTAAGATATCAGATAAACCAAATATAGAGTAAGGCAATACTTAAAAATAAGTCGCCTACTCAATTATTAGATCAACATAAAGCGAGGAAATAAACTAAAAATGATCACTTTTTCTTTTCATGTCCTGATAAACGTGCACGAAACTTTGTTGCATAATTTTCTTTTATCACTTGTCGCGCACGCCCCAAAGCCATACTATTTGTAGGAACATTTTCAGTGATAACACTTCCTGAAGCAATATAAGAACCACTTCCTATCATCAATGGAGAAACAAGTGCTGAATTAGATCCAATAAAAGCATGGTCCCCAATTGTAATTTTATATTTGTGAAATCCATCATAATTACAAGTGATAGTACCAGCTCCAATATTGGTATGTGCACCAATTTCCGCATCACCAATATAGCTCAAATGATTAATTTTAGAGGACACTCCTATCTTCGCCTTTTTGATTTCACAAAAATTTCCAATCTTTACTGAGGATGCTAACTCTGTTCCAGGACGCAAACGCGCATAAGGCCCAATCCGCGCATTCATACCAACAACAGCGCCCTCCAAATAACTAAATGCATAAATAACTGCACCAGATTGTACTTTTACTCCAAGCCCAAAATAAACATTTGGCTCAATCACTACTCCTGGTTGAATCTCTGTATCATAAGAAAAATAAACACTTTCCGGTTTAAGAATGGTAACACCAGACAACATTAAATCGCGCGCCTTACGTTTTTGCCATAAAGAATCAGCTTCAAAAAGCTCAAAACAATTATTAATTCCTACAACATTATCAAAAGGTACTTCAACAACACGAACATCCAGCCCTTCATGGGCTGCAATAGATACAATATCTGTCAAGTAATATTCTCTCTTCATGTTATCATTACGAACCTTCTCTAACAGAGAAAGCGCATGCTTTCCCTGAAGAGCAAATATACCACCATTACAAAAAGAGATCTTTTTTTCTTCATCGCTAGCATCTTTTTCTTCTACAATCGCGATAAGTTTCCCATTCTTCTCAAGAAGGCGACCATAACCCGTTGGATCTGGAGCATGGAAACCAGCAACAACAACATCTGCTCCATCAGCAAGTTGCGCACGGATTTGTAGCAATGAATCTTTTTCAATTAAAGGAGTATCTCCAAAAACAATAAGAATATCATCAACCTCTTTTTGCAAAGCTAAACGTGCAGAAAGAACAGCATGCGCAGTTCCAAAACGTTCTTGTTGTTCAAAAATCATTGCATTTTTTACAAATGATTGAACAGTTTCCATAACATCTTTAGCACCAAATCCTACAACGACTGCTAATTGTGAAATGCCTACCAATTCTATTTGTTTTATGACATGGCATATAAGAGGCAGTCCAGCAATTTTATGAAGCACTTTAGGAAGAGACGACTTCATACGCGTCCCTTCACCTGCTGCAAGAATAATAGAAAGACAATTTCTAACCATAAAACCACATAAAACTAACGAGAAAATCCCCAAAAATGCACAATATCATGCCAACGAACGCCTTCAATATCATTCAACGAAGGATAATGTTCCAAAAGCCAAAATGAAAACCCCTGCATAGAGCCTGTCAAAAACAAAACACCCGTAACAACCAAAAAAATCCCAATAATTTTTTCAACTTTTCCTAAATGAATACGAAAAGCTCCTAAAAATTTCATAAAACTGCTTGAAAATAAAGCCGCTAGAACAAAAGGCACACCAAGACCTAACGCATAAATCCCTAAAAGGACAGCCCCCTCGCCTACAGTTTCTTTTGTTCCAGCAAGAGTTATGACAGGTCCTAAAATCGGCCCAATACACGGTGTCCAACCAAATGCAAAAGCTAAACCAATAACGTAAGCTCCTAAAGGCCCAGCAGGCATATTGCGTGTTTGAAAACGCGCTTCACGAAACAAAAAAGCAATCTTAAAAAGGCCCAAAAAATTTAAACCCAAAATAATAATGGTAACACCAGCAGCAAACGCAAACCAATCACGATAATAACCAACGAACCTACCAATTGTGCTTGCACTAGCACCTAAAACAACAAAAACGGTTGTAAAACCTAGCACAAAAGCAATAACAGAAGATAAAAGTGCCCGCCGTACAAACACTTCTCCCTCACGCTTTTCTGAACAAAAATCGTTAATAACAATCCCTGCCATATAGCACAAATAAGGAGGAACTAACGGCAAAACACATGGTGATAAAAAAGATAACGCACCAGCAAAAAATACACCAACTGTTGAAATTTCTACAACCAAATCTCTATCCGTTTCCCATTACCAGTCATATCAATGAACAATTATCAATCCATTCCTTCATCAATTTGTTGCATATTTTGTGCATCCGCAACCACACTTATATCTTCATCGTGTCCAGAGACAACTGAAAAAACTTTTTGATAAATTTTATCTTTATTTTTAGCAATCGCAATATACTCGCCCTCCGCTAACACAAGCGAAACATAAGCACCAACTGTTTCATAAATAATATCACCAGAATCATTCGTAATAGACCAACTTGTATCTGCAAGCGCTTCCGCTCCTTCTTGCCGTACCAACTTTAAAACGATTTGAGCTGCTTGATGTTCAAGAATAACTTCTGTAATTTTACCCGCATCCACTTGGATATCTGAACGAACAATAGCATTAATGGAACCATAATGGGAAGCAACATGATAGCGGCCTGCTTTCAAACGCACAATTGACTGAGGTTTAACATTTGATAAAATTACGCCAGTATCATCATTTTCTTTTTCATCCTCATAGATAGTGAAACGGAGCTCCTTTTCATTGATTGTGCCATTCAATAGTGTAGTATTTAAAATAACCCCCCCAGCATCAAGGTTAAAGTTTTTAACAAGACTTTGCCCACTTTCTAAATTTACATAATCCACCGCACCCACGTGACCAAATGAGAGATGAACAAGATAACTCCCTGGTTCTAAATCAAAACGCGCGCTCCCTCCTTCATAAGTTGCAATCAGCGGTAATTTATTATCAACCCCTAAGATAGGAGCATAAATCCGCCATACGAGCCCTTTCACAATATCTTCATTGCTATTTTTTAATCGAGCATGCAATATAAGGCTAGACTGAGAAACTAAATCCTCTTTTTCGTGATCTTGAGATTTTAAAATAATATTTGTTGATTGTTTTGGTGAATAATATTGCTCTTTTCCCTCTTCTGAAAATACACAATCGTTAAAGAACAATAGGACAAGCGTTACGCATAACCACAAACACCGACTTAATATTTTCGTAAGAGTGCCCATTTTTGCATTGTTTACCAAAGTAATAATCTTTTCAAGAATCAATATCACAAAACCACTATTTTAAATTGAAAAACTCACACCGCAACCGCATGATGAAACAACATTGGGATTATGAATTTGAAAAGACTGTCCCATAAGATCGTCAACAAAATCAATTTCAGCTCCTTCTATGAAGGGAAGTGATAGTGAATCAATAAAGACAACCGCCCCATCTTTTTTTAAAATGAGATCATCTTCGCCCACTTCAGAAACCAAATTGTATTTATAAGAAAAACCAGAACACCCACCACCTTCAACAGAAATACGTAATCCTATTTTATCGGGTTCACTCAAAAGTATCTGTGCAATCCGTTTGGCAGCAACATCTGAAATATTCACACCCATTTTATATATCCTTGCATTAAACTATCAAGAAAGAGTATCCCAAACTCAAGAAAAATTTATTAAGTAGTAACCAGTCCTAATTTAGGATGAGAATGGGCAGCTTGCAATGGATATAAGCAATAGAAATTACCAATCTCGAGCGGTCTATAGTGCGAACCCGCAAACAAGCCGTGGTAGATTATTCCATGAAACTATGAATACTATGCGATCACCTTTTCAACGAGACAGAGATCGTATTATTCATTCTAATGCATTTCGGCGCCTTAAACATAAAACTCAAGTATTTATCGCTGATGAAAGCGATCATTATCGTACACGATTAACACATTCAATAGAGGTTTCTCAAATTGCACGGACATTAGCTCGTGCACTCTGTCTTGATGAAGACCTTGCCGAAGCCATTGCTCTTGTTCACGACTTTGGGCATACACCTTTCGGCCACGCAGGAGAAGATGCCCTTAATGAAGCAATGGCACCTTATGGCGGTTTTGATCATAATGCACAAACGTTACGCATTGTCACAAAGCTGGAACAGCGTTATGCAAATTTTGATGGACTTAACCTTACTTGGGAAACACTCGAAGGACTTGTAAAGCACAATGGTCCCCTTTTAGGTCCCTATGCAAACAGCAAAGATGTTCCAGTCGATATTCTACAGTACAATACAAAGCAGGATCTTGAGCTCAACTGTTTTGCTGGACTAGAAGCACAATGTGCTGCTATTGCTGATGATATTGCTTACAATGCGCATGATATCGATGATGGTTTACGTTCGAAATTTTTAACACTCGATCAGTTCGAACATATTTCACTGACCGCGGCATTATTAAAAGATATAACGGACGAGCATCCACAGCTTGACCAAGATCGGCGCGGTTACACACTTGTACGAAGACAGATAACAACCATGGTTGAAGATGTTATCAAACAATCACAAGAAAACTTAACTCGTCTCCAACCAACAAGCATAGAAGATATTCACCAAGCAAAACAAACCATTATTACCTTTTCGCCCACAATGACCGTTTACGAAAAAGAACTAAAGGATTTCCTGTTTAAAAATCTTTATTACCATGATCAAGTCCTCAATCGTCGCAATGCGGCAAAATGCATTGTACGAAAATTATTCGACTGTTATTATGAAAATCCGAATACAATGCCTGAAAGTTGGTGCAGCAAAACAGCTCACTTAACAAATCAGGAGTTGGCACGTCTTATTGCTGACTTTCTATCAGGTATGACCGATCACTATGCTCTACGCGAATATCACCGTTTATTTGACCATGCAGGTAATTTCATTTAATTTCTTTTAAGTCCCATGATGGAAGTTGAATATGAATATCTTTAAAAGATTCGAAAAAAAAATTAAAAAATCACTTGAACTATCTGATATAAAAGGAAAGAATGGGGGAGATTTAGATTTATCGAAAATCACTGTTGATCCCCCACGTGATTCTTCACACGGACATTTATCAACAAATGCTGCTATGGTGCTTGCAAAGTCTATTGGACTGAGTCCTCGTATACTTGCAGAGAAGATCGTAGAACTTCTTAAAAATGATCCTTCTATCGATTGTATTGATGTTGCCGGACCTGGTTTTATCAACATCAAACTTACAAAATCATTTTGGCAAGATGCAATAAAATCCATGCTTGAATTAGGTGTCTCTTACGGTCGTATGCCAATGGGACAGGGAAAACGCATCAATGTTGAGTATGTATCAGCAAATCCGACAGGACCGATGCATGTGGGGCATTGCCGAGGTGCCGTTGTTGGAGATGTTCTCTGTAATTTGCTGCAATTTGTTGGCTACAATATTACAAAAGAATATTACATCAATGACGCTGGTAAACAAATTGAAGTACTTGCCCATTCTGTACTGTTGCGTTACCGCGAAGCTCTTGGACAAAAAATTAAGGAAATTCCAGAAGGACTCTATCCTGGTGAATATCTTATCCCATTGGGACAATCGCTTGTTCAAGAATTTGGTGATCAATTACTCACTATGGATAAAGATGAATCTTTAGCTATCGTGAAAGAGCGTGCTATTCATGCAATGATGTCAATGATTCGCGAAGATTTGGCTGCTCTTAATATTTATCATGATATCTTTTTTTCTGAGCGTATGCTTTATGCAGATAATGCGCGGGCTATTCGTAATACAATTAATGACCTTACTTTAAATGGTTATATTTACAAAGGAAAGCTTCCACCACCAAAAGGACAAAATACAGAAGACTGGGAACCAAGCGAACAAACTTTGTTCCGTTCAACGGATGTTGGAGATGATCAAGATCGTGTTTTAATTAAGTCTGACGGTTCTTACACTTATTTTGCTGCTGATGTTGCTTATTTTCGTGATAAATTTAATCGCCACTTTGATGAAATGATTTATATTTTAGGTGCAGATCATGCTGGTTATGTAAGGCGGCTAGAAGCGATGGCAAAAGCGATTTCTGGTGATAAAGCCAAATTGAGCGTTTTCTTATGTCAATTAGTAAGGCTCTTTCGTAACGATCAACCTGTGCGTATGTCCAAAAGAGCAGGATCATTTGTCACTTTGCGTGATGTTGTAGAAGAAGTCGGCCGTGATCCTGTGCGTTTTATGATGCTATACCGTAAATATGAAGCACCTCTTGATTTTGATTTTGAGAAAGTAACAGAACAATCAAAAGATAACCCTATTTTTTATGTGCAATATGCCAGTGCACGTTGTCACTCAATCTTTCGTCAAGCACAAGAAGTCCTTCATATTAAAAATTTTTCAAAAGAGACCATGATCCTCCACCTTAACAGATTAACAGATGATAATGAAATATCCCTAATACGCAAACTTGCTGAATATCCACGCATCATTGAACAAGCTGTAATTCATAAAGAACCACATCGATTAGCGTTTTATCTCTATGACCTTGCTTCCAATTTTCATGCTCATTGGAATAAAGGAAGTGATAATCTCTACTTACGCTTTATTCAGCCTGATGATACGGAACTATCACTTGCCAGACTGGGATTGATACAAGCTATCATGAATATTTTATCATCAGGGCTTACAATTATAGGAATAGAAGCATCAACAGAAATGCGTTGAAAAAGTTCTCTAAATACATAAAATAAGTACCTTATTAATAAACTTTTTCATATATCCCTGTCATAGGAGGGAGGGAATTTATAATTTTAAGATAATAATAAATCAAAATTAACCATTTATTGCACGCAAATGCAAATCATTATGTGAGAAAAGCTATGAGCGATAACAATCGCAAGAATCCACGTGAAATAAAAAAAGATCATGAACACCATGATCCTTTAGAGAGGCTTACGCGAATTTTTAATCCGTACAAACAGAGCAAAGACCAAAACGATCAATCTTCTCTACAAACTGATCGATCAGTACCTCATCCTCCTAAAACTTCATATCATGATGATAATTTTGATTTATCCTTTCTAGAGGCAGAACTTGAAAATAGTTTAACGCATGACTTGCCCTTTGATGATCAAAAAAAGCAACAGAATTTACACACAAGCAGCAATGAACTAACTTCAAATATTGCTCGAACTACTTCTTTTAACTATCCAGAACAAAATAGCTTTTTGTCTGAAGGGGTACATTCTTTACCTATAAGTCACGATGAAGAAAAAATTTTAGATTCGCTTTCCCCATTACCCATTCAAAAGAATCAATCACCTCAAAATAGTGCTACACCAATTAGCAGGGACCCTTTTTTTGAAGAAAGTGATTTTAGTACCCAATCAGAAAATCTCTTTTTTGATGAAGCTGATAAACGCAATAATAAAGGCGTTACTACAGAACCCGCTGAACAATCCGACCATTTTTCACAAACAGCCTCACAACAAGCGAATATCCCTCACATACAACGAAATTATGACGATAATAACAACTTCTACGATACTCCTGTAAATCATCCGTATAAAGTTTCAGCTAATCAACAGAATTTGGTTAACGAACATTATACTGACGTCTCTTTTCCTCCTATGGATACAAATATGTCTTTCTCATCTTCTGATATTATTTCAGAGAGACAAAACACAGCAAGAAATGAAACAACAAGTGATATTCCATCATCTTTAGATTCAGCGCACATCGACAAGCAGTTTGATTCAAAAAGCTTTTCGCAAAGAGTTTATACTCCTGATTATCCACAGTTTTACGAAGAAAAATTTTCAGAACAAAAAATTGATGCTGCAGAAATTTTAGAATACCGTGACGCTCAAGCCCAATACGTCAATAATGCTGAAAACATCTCTGATCAAAACAATTTAAATAGCATGTCCCCCTCATCGGAAATCCTTAGTACAACACAAAAGAATAGTTTTTTTTCTCATAACTACACACATAGAGATACTCCCCCTCCGAATGTCGATACTTATAAATTTGCAGAGGAAATCGTAGAAAAAACTGGACCAATTATGGTTCCTGAAGTTCCGTATGAAGCCCCAGAATATGATGTACCGACAGATAATTTAAAAGAAGAATTTGCTGATGTATTCAATGTAGGAAATATCCCAGAAGAAGATTTTTCCCAACAACAGCAAAATGAAATCTTCAATGAAATCTTTCATCAAACCATGCAAAATCGAAGAGAAGATGCATATACAAATTCCCAAGATCAAAATGCTAACTATTTTCCCGCCGGCAGTATCGGATATGATTCCTCCTCTTGTCCTGAAGATTCGTTATACAAAGGTAGAAATAAAATCCCCACTCATGCATCAACCACCCCTCCATTAAAAAGTTTTATTGTTAGTAAAACTCTTACCAAAAGTGTCGTTCTTCTTATTTTAATAGCAATTGGTTTTGCCGGTTATTCCTATTTCTTTATACCGCCACAAAAAAATGAAAGCACCCCCATTATCCATGCTGACAATACGCCTTTCAAATTCAAACATGAAACAACGGAAACGAAGAATGATGTTACACATAATTTAGATATTTATAAACAAACAACTGGAGAAAATGAAAAACAAGAAAACATACAACAATCTCTTATTGATAATTCTGAACGACCTGAAAAGTTAGCAGAATTAAACCAACAAGAATCTACAAATTTTTCATCCTCTTCTCTCGATGAATCTGACGTTGAAGATGCAGTGACAGAAGCCATCAATCACACCATTCCAACGCGAGAAGTTCAAACTGTTGTTGTAAACCAAGACGGTACAGTTGTACTGGCGCCAATGCATCATACAGAAAGTAAAAATTCTGATGAGCCAGAAGAAACAACTGATCAAACTATTGTAGACCAGCTTCAAGATACTCCCCTTGTTTCTTCACATGATTCTGATATAGACAACAAAAAAATAGAAGATCATCTCACGAATGATATCGATAGAATAATAGCTGAACACACTTCCACCTCCGATATTAAAGGAAAAGTTATACCACTTCCTTCACATACAGAGAGAAACTCAGAACTACAAAAACATACTGCTTCTCGCCCAACATCACCAAGCCAAATAGCTACACAAGATTCAGAAAGTTATTACGTACAGCTTGCATCCCAACCGACCCAAGCACTAGCGAAAGATTCTTTGAAAAACATGAAGTCCAGATTTGGATTCCTTATAGGCACTCTTCCTTTAAGTATTCATTCTGCTCTCATCCCAGGAAAAGGAATTTATTATCGTGTTCGTATTCAAACACAAAATCGGAATGATGCCTTAAACCTTTGTGAAAATATAAAAAAATCTGGAGGAAGTTGCTTCATCACACGCTAAATAAATAATGAGACGGCTTTAACAACCGCTACATTATTTATTGTGATGCCCATTAATTAATTCATCGATTAACTTCAGGAATTAAAATCCTATTATACGTTTCTAATTCATACATTTGAAGTAATTTTACACCTTGAACCGCGGTAAGTTAGATTCTTTCCTCTGAAGATTTTTTTTCATGAGATAAAGGTGAGCTCGTGCCCTTATAAGTATAAGGTACTGGAGATGTTGGATTTAAATCTTGCCTCGGATTTGTTACTGTTTGATTTGATTCTGTCGTATTATAGTGAGAGATACGCTCAGGAGATTTTTCAAAAAAAGATCCTAAAAAGCCAAAAATGAACCAGATAATAACGAGTCCAAGAAGAATAGCAAGAATAGCTTTACCAATCGAATTATGCTGTTCACGATCTTTCTTTTCTGCCGCCATACGTTCCTCGTATATGTGGTAGTTTTTATCAATCATAGTAAGTTCCTTTTCTCAATGCCCCTACCTTTAAGCTATAAGATATGCATATAAAATTATTCAGATACTTGTTTTGAAAAACGATAACTACGTATAAAGGTTCCAGATTACGTGATAAATTTGAGAAGAAAATATTATGAAAATAGAAACAAAAATATCTCTTAATAGCCTTTCTTTTTAATTCCATAATAAGATCATTGACATAAATGACTCGCTAGTAATAAAGTTTTAATAAACGTATCCCATTATTTTTTATAATGAAAAAACACATAGAAATAGAGCACACCCAAAAAGGTTTTACTTATGAAATCTCTTACATCATCGTTTCCGTTTAAAATAGAAAAACATCCATCACCTTTGCCAGACGGAAACCGTGAAGAAATTCTAAAAAGTCCTGGTTTTGGTCAATTTTTTACAGATCACATGTGTACCATCCAATGGTCTGAAGCCAAAGGTTGGTATAACGCCGTTATTTCTCCATACAAATCTTTAGAGATTAACCCAGCAAGTACCGTTTTGCATTACGGGCAGGAAATTTTTGAGGGGTTAAAAGCATATCGCGCGAAAGATGGACGCATTTTGTTATTCCGCCCTGATGCCAATGCACAACGTTTTATAGAATCGGCGAAGCGTTTAGCTATGCCGGAATTACCACAGGATATCTTTTTGGATGCAGTCAACCAATTGGTAAAAGTTGATCAAAAATGGGTTTCTGATCGTCCAAATGCAAGCCTTTACATACGCCCTTTCATGTTTGGCAATGAAAACTTTTTAGGAGTTCGCCCTTCTAAAGAATATATTTTCTGTATAATAGCATCTCCTGTTGGGTCATATTTTAAGGAAGAAGAAAAATCTGTTAGCGTATGGATCGAAACAGTTTATAGCCGTGCTGGTCCGGGAGGTACAGGATCTGCCAAATGCGGTGGCAACTATGCAGCAAGCTTACTTGCACAAAACAGTGCAGCGCAAAATAATTGCAGCCAAGTGCTTTTCCTTGATATGGTTGAACATGAGTGGATTGAAGAACTCGGCGGCATGAATATTTGCTTTATTATGGCAAATAATACACTTGTAACACCTGCACTTAATGGCACTATCCTTCCAGGAATAACACGTCATTCAATTTTACAGTTAGCGCAACAAATGGAACTAACGATAGAAGAGCGTCCTTATTCTTTTGAAACGCTCAAGGAGGATGCACAAAGTGGTCACCTTAAAGAAGTTTTTGCTTGTGGTACAGCGGCCGTTATTACAGCGATTGGCCGTTTCAAATACAAAGGTGGAGAATTAATCATCGGAAATGAAATGATTGGTGAGGTCACAAAAAGACTTCGCACACAACTGGTTGACCTTCAAAAAGGCAATATAGAAGATAAAAATGGCTGGGTGCACTCTGTCAAACTCTCATAACAATAAAAGATATTTCTAAACCATAATCAATGTTTCCATGAAGGCATCTCTTAAAATTTTTATAAAAGCGGACTCTCCAAAAACGGTATTTCTTTTATTTCTTAAGTAATGACAAGGGGAAAAAGCGCTAATCAAATTTTGAATAATCCCTGTGCTGTGCTTTAATATTACGAATTGTGCCAGTATGTGAACGCATCACGAGAGTCTCCGTCTGAATATAACGAGGAGTAAATTTAACACCAGAAAGCATATTGCCATCCGTTACACCCGTTGCAGAAAACAACACATCACCCTTTGCCATTTCTTCCATTGTATAAACTTTATTGGGATTATCTATCCCCATTTTAATTGCACGTGCAATTTTTTCTTCTGTATCAAGCTGCAAACGCCCTTGCATCTGTCCACCAATACAGCGTAAGGCTGCAGCCGCTAGTACACCCTCTGGTGCTCCACCAATCCCCATGTAGATATCAATACCCGTTTCATCTGGATGGGTCGTATCAATAACGGCTGCAACATCTCCATCACCAATTAAACGAATTGATGCCCCCGTTTTTCGCACTTCATTAATTAGTTTTTCATGGCGAGGCCGATCCATAATACAAACAGTTACCTGATTAACAGCAACTCCTTTAGCTTTTGCAAGAGCATGAATATTATCCGTAGGAGAGGTATCTATATCAACTATCCCCTTCGGATAACCAGAACCAATAGCAATTTTTTCCATATAAACATCAGGAGCATAGAGTAAATTCCCCTTTTCAGCAATTGCAACTACTGCTAGGGAATTAGCAAGATTTTTAGCACAAATTGTGGTCCCCTCAAGTGGATCAAGTGCAATATCAATTGCCAGTCCATTTTGAAGACCTACTTTTTCTCCAATATAAAGCATAGGAGCTTCATCGCGCTCACCTTCGCCAATCACCACTGTACCATCTATAGGTAACCGATTAAGCTCGCGACGCATAGCATCTACAGCAGCTTGATCAGCAGCCTTTTCATCACCACGCCCGCGCCAGCGTGCAGCTGCAACAGCAGCGCGTTCAGTTACACGTACCAATTCAAGTGTTAGAATACGATCAAGTCCATTTAAAATCTTTTGGGTTGTGGGCATATAAAAATCCTACCGAATGAGCACTAACGAAAAACGCTAGTATTTATTACTAAGCAATAAGAAAAAAGCTTTTGGCAAAGATAAGAACTTTCCACAAGAAAAAAAACACTCAAGCTTCTCCCTTTGCCATTATAAATCAAATTATCAATTTTACGCCATAGGTTCGATACGAATAAACTGAGATTTTGCAATAAGATGACCATCTTTTTCAATTGCGGCAAGTGCTTGTCGTACATTCACTTCCGTTGTTTCATGCGTTATTAAAATGATTGTTTTTACAATCTGACTCTCTACAAAAGACCTTTGAACAATCGACTCTAATGAAATATGATTATCAGCCATATGTCTTGCAACTGCCGCAAAAACACCAGCACGATCATGAACATTTAAACGAATAAAATAACCACCTGCATGTTGAGAAATACGTGCTTTTTTATGAGGAGAAAGCCCCAATGCAGGACTTCTTAAAACAGGTGCATATTGAAAACCAGGACGTGCTTTTGCTATGTCAGCCAAATCACCAATAACCGCTGATGCTGTTGCTGCTCCTCCAGCACCGGGACCAGAAAACAGTAATTCACCTAATAGATCACTTTGAATAGAAAGAGCATTTGTTACACCATGAATCTGCGCAATCATTGATGATGTCGGTACCATTGTCGGATGAACACGTTGCTCGATTCCAGAATCGGTTTCTAATGCAACCCCTAAAAGCTTAATCCGATAACCCAATTCATCAGCGGCACGGATATCAATCTGCGAAATATTGCTAATTCCCTCAACATAAACGTCATCTAATGAAACCGCCGTTCCAAACGCTAAACTTGTTAATAAAGCTAATTTATGAGCGGTATCATGGCCTCCAATATCAAAAGTGGGATCAACTTCAGCATAACCAAGTTTCTGTGCATCTGCCAAACAATCTTTAAAGGAAAGACTTTCAGTAAACATGCGTGTTAATATATAATTGCAAGTTCCATTGAGAATGCCATAAATCCGCGATACGCGATTACCGATAAGTGATTCTCTCATCGCTTTGATGATAGGGATTCCTCCTGCAACAGCAGCTTCAAAATGAAGAAAAATGCCTTTTTTTTCTGCACTTAAAGCAAACTCCACCCCATGTCGAGCGAGAAGCGCTTTATTAGCAGTAACCACATGATGTCCGACCTCAAGCGCCTTTTTAACAGCTTCATATACGACATCTAATTCACCACCAATTAATTCAATAAAAACATCAATCTCATCAGAAGCCGCCAGATCTACAGGTGAATCAAACCATTTCACATCACTCAAATCAATTCCACGATTACGACCCTGATCACGCGCACTAACAGCAGCAATTTCGATTGGTCGTCCACATTGGTAAGCCAAATCACTAGCTTTTTCGCGTAGAATTCTAATAACCGAAGTACCAACCGTACCAAGACCGGCAATGCCAACTTTTAAAGCTTCTGCCATTATCTAACCGCTCATCCCTATCTTCTGAAAAATACTTACAAAACGCACAAATCAACGCAGATGATGCTTACAACTAAGTACAATCTAGAGAAATCTCCAACTCTCTTCAATTCAATTTTTCCTCTAATACAACAACACAGCTCATTCAATCCCCCCTAAAAATACAAATGTTTATCTCTTTCAAAGAATATTAGCCTTCATAAAAATACTTCTTCAGATACTAAAGATGGCTAATAAACACACTAAAAATTTTCAATTACAAACGACACATTGCTTTTTATACATCTTTCAAACAATAGCAACATACAGAAATATTATTTTGTAAACGTTCGCAACGATAACTTTTATGAAAATAGAAGTGCACCATAATCTCATCAAGACTTTATATGCATTAAAAACTATCAATCATCCATTTCTAATAAAAAAACTTATCTACTCTCCTAACATTAAAGATGTTTCACATATAAACTAAATTATTGCAGATTCTTTCTGTGAGAATTTTCAAAATTTATAGATCTGATTGTCATCAACAAATTATAAGGATAGCTTTATTTTTAGCAGAAACAAAAAAATTAAAAAACAATTAACAAATGGCTATTGAAGACTTTGTAGAGTGCACGCAAAAATACCTCCTCCAATTTAACACATATTGAACAAACAACACTCTTACATATGAAAAATTAAGAGAACAGAACAAACTGGATGAGCAAAGGATATCATATCTCTTTCTAGCGTTGCACAGCTTAAACTATATTAAAAATATCTTTTCTTTAATAAAAAAGCCTTAATATCCTATATATCTAAGTGAAACTTTACACCAAAGCAGAAATCAGAAAATATGGTTGTACACAACTCAACTCTAGAACGTTACGCGGAATAGCATAACAATAACATTTACAAATCAAAAATTTCAGATCACCTTATCGTCAACACCTTGAAAATATTTGCGCACTCCAGTTAGATGCACCTGCATCGTTTCTCCACATGTATAACAGTTTTTTTAAAAAACGTGTCAGATATGTAAAAATAAGCGGTAAACTTTCACGTTTTCCAAAAATTTCTCATTCAATCACATAAAAATGAAAATGAAAAAAAGCGATAATTAACTTCCCTTCTGCTTTTGATGTGATGCAATATTTTTTTCATTTTACGGTGCGCACTTTTTCCATTCTATCAAATGAAATGAATCTACAATCTATAATGTAAAGACAGCTTTTGCATGATTCGTATCATCTTTCAGTTTATCAATGAGTATTTATCGTTCTATTTAAAAAAAAACTGCTCTGTAGCAGCTTATAGTTTTACCTAAAACTTTAGAAGACCTCTTTCTTTCATAGAAGATCTTGGAAAAAGTGAAGTACCAAACAAACCTCTCAAAAAAAACAATTAAAATGATACAAAAGCTCCGATCCATTTAAAATGCTGCTTTTATCATTTTTACTTATTCCTCAAAACGGTAAGCATAAAAAATATCATTCGACTATTATGATTAACATAGAAACTTTTTTATCAACCATTATAATTATTCTCTATATTTTCAATTCTGGAAAATAAAACAATCTCGACCAAAATGCCATAAACACACTCGAAAATAATTCAATAAAACGCGTTTTTTTCAAAAAAATTACGCAGAGGGCTTGCGAAGTAAAAAGATCCTCTCTATAAGCCTCATCATTGGTTTGCGCCCATCGTCTAGCGGTTAGGACGCCGCCCTTTCACGGCGGAAACAGGGGTTCAATTCCCCTTGGGCGTACCATGTTGTTTTTATTACAGGTAGTGCATTGATTTTACTTATCCTTTTTGAAGTGAGGGATGCGTAGATAAAAGTGAGAGAATAGGATTTTCTAACATTTCTCTATAAAGCACGCTTCGCACAATGTTTCTAATGTTTCTTTGAAGTCTGCTAACGCTTCTTGATGTAAGCCATCTAAAAGTCTCATAAACGCAACAACAGTTTCGCGTTGCAACGGAGTAGAAGGCTTTATTATGATGCTTTTTCGACAAGAATAGGCTGCTTTTTTTAAGAGAGAAGCCATAGCTTTATCTAAACCATAGAGCTCTATGATCTTTTCCTCCAGTCCTACAGGAACAGATCTTTTGCCAATTTCTACAGAAGATAAAAATGCTACAGATATGTCTAATTTCTTAGCCATATCTAAGAGACGTTCTGAGTGATCAATGCGAAGTTTGCGTAAAATTTTACCAAAGGATGTAAGCATCAAAAAAGTCCTATTAGAGAAGAAATATTTCTTCTGATTCTAACAAATCTTTTTATGATTTTCCTCAATTATTGCGAATCAAGAGTTCTTTTCGGGGCGTTTTTTTTGCCGTACCTGCTGTCCAAATGGTCTCTAATTCTAAAAAGTCAAAATCCCTAAAGATCTCTCGAACCGCATCACAATCATTCAGACTCAAGACAAATTTGCCTTGGAGATCTTTAAGAATGCTTGCCATCTTTACAAAATCATCTTCAACAAAATTCCCAGAGCTGTAACACTTCTTCTTCACAAGATAAGGCGGGTCTAGGTAAAATAAACTGTCTGGTGCATCAAAAAGCTCGACAACCCGTTCCCATGATAAATTTAAGATTGTCGTATCAAGAAGCTTTTGCCTTACACGCCTCATTCTTGCTAAAAGCTTATCGGGATTAAAAGTCGTAGTTTTTTTTCTTCCAAAACCAAAAGAGACATACTCTTTTTTCCCATACATGACACAACGTTGGAGAAACAAAAAACGTGCGGCTCTTTCAACCTTGGAGAGGCTCTCTGCTTCAATAGAAGCAAATTCAAAAAACAACTGTCTCGAACAAACTAACCACTCCAGCCGTTTGGCTAATTCATCAAAGTTATTTTGAACACATTGAAACAGGTTCGTGATCTCTCCATTCAAATCATTAATGATTGAATATTTCGCTGGTCGTTTGTTCAGGAAAATAACACCTGAACCTAAAAATGGTTCAACATAGGTTTCATGGTTAATATTATTTAAAATCGGTATAATTTTCTTACGCAGATAGTGTTTACCACCCATCCACGCAAACAGTGTTTGTGTAAATTCTTGTGTCATCATATTTTAAAGAAAAGATTTTTAGTGCACTAACTTTTGATTATCCACTTTTTGAGATGTGAGAAGATATTGTCTAGTGCGTCCATAATGCGGGCGAAATCAATAATAAACATAAAGACAATGAATGCTAACCATTTCATGATGCGTGACATCATCTTTAAGCCTTGATAGGTCTCTATCATCTCGTGAAGCAGCTGTTGTTCTGTTTCTGTAAGATCTTTATCTTTGCTGCTTCGTTTCTTGACCATCTTTCCAACCACATAAATGTGCTCCCTGCTTGTTATGCTTTAAAATATCTCTTGCAAGGTTAGAACTGATGACCGCAACGTCCTGATTATCCAGATAAATTGGCAACCAGCCACCACAAGAAACAGACCTATTTGCCGCGCACCCAACAAGAAAGTTCAGTACGCACATCAACATCACTTTTCTGATTAACTTCATTTTCAACCTCAAGCCGTGTCATAGCTGTCTTTAACGCATTTTCTGTTTGCTTATGCCATCCGCTTTTCTTGCCAAGGTGAAAGGCTTTCGCTAAAGATATTAAAAAAAACGGCTAAAGCCGCTGTAAACATGAGAAAATATTTCTTAAGCCAAAAAATCGCAAAAGTTGCTCTCTAAACCGCTTGACTACAAACGCTATGCCTGCACATGCCGCTAAAACCATTATCCCCACTAATGCCCATTAGATAGGACCATTGCCCGCCAACAAGCCTCCAAGACCTGAACAAGAGCCTATAATATGAAGATGGCACAAAAGAGTCTAAAAAATTTGATGGCAGACAGTGTTATACAATATCGGAAAAGGCAGATTTTAGTACCAAGGCACAAGTGAAAGCATAAACTTACGACGGTGGTGTTCCTAAAAGCGTTCTGAATTACGAACCGCTCATAGACAAAACAACAAAAAACATAAAAAACTATCGAAAAATGCTTGATAATGTTAGATATATATGGATCAGATACATGTGGAGATATCGAATATCTAACAAATGCCTTAAATTGACAGCAGATAGATTGTCGATACAATCTTTTTTCGCACATTAAAGACTTTGACTCATTATATACGCGCGTAGCATATAGCAGCTCTCTCGGGGGTGCTATGCCAAAAATGCCCTTTTGAGAGGAGCATAGCAATAACTATCGATTGTGTTTATTTGTACCAAGCACCTTTTAGAAATGTTATTAACAAACCTCTAATCGATAGGGGTTCACAATGAACACTCTCATAGAAATTACAGAAAAAACTATAGAACAAGCAATTATTCAAACAGTAAATGCACGTGAATTACATACATTTTGGGGAATAAAAAACGTGTTTTGCTACTTGGATTACAGATCGTATTAATCAGTATGAATTTGAAGAAGAAAAAACTTTATAAAAACACAAAGTTTACAATATTAGCAAGCACAAAATCTAGGGCTATTGCCGCAATTAATTATCACCTTACATGAGACGTGGTAAAGGAGCTCTCAATGGTTGAACACAATGAGAAAAGGCAGCGTTATTTTATTGAGTGCGGAAAGAAACGAAGAAGCTAACCTGTCGATGATAACTGTAATATACGCTTTGACTTACCAAACATTGGGACAAGATTAAGCTGCATCTTTGATTGTGATAACGCCTCCCCTACCAAACACAGTTAGTGCTTGCACCAGTGTTTAAAGCCTAATTGGATAGTTTCGATCAACGATACATCGTTCTTCTGTTTCTTTCTTGCCAAGACGATTAGCCAACTTTCTGTGATATCCGCTTCATTAAAAGCTTTTATCATTGCTAGTTTGAGAGCACTTCATGCATCTACCGTCATCGTTACAAGAGCCTTATACTATTTGTGCTATTGGTAAAGTAAAGATAGAGCACGCATAAGATAAGCTATGTAATGCGAGTTCTAAAGCTTCCCCTCAATTTTCTCCTGCTGCATTGCTTCTGGTACATCCAGAAAGGTTACTATAAAATCACCATTCCATTCGGATCAGATTGCAGCTTTACTTGATAAGTATATTCTATACTTCAGCTCCGTTGCCTCGAGACATTACATCCCTTTTTATCATACACAACGCTTTATTCTTATTAATCTTTTTTAAAATGAGGGAGTATAAATAAAAATAAGAGCATGAGATTTTCATACTTGCCTCTACAATCTATAACTAACGGAAAAGGACTTCTTTTTGAAGTCCTTTCATGCCATCCCGTAAAGTACATTCCATAATTTTACAGCAAAACTGAGCTAAAATAATATATTCTCTCTCCCTACCAATTAAATATGGAGAATATGGAAGCGTATAAATATCGTCCTAAATTAACATACACTTGCTTCACTTTCTGAAACATTAGCACCACACTTTTCCAAAATGTACCGTGATTCTCTGGAACAGAAAGTATAACAACTTCATTGAATAAAGAGCCAATCTGTTTCCTAGAAAATAAATCTGCACCAGAAATATTATAAGAAGTAATAACAGACTTTTCTCTTTGAATGACTGCACTATCACACGCTTGTACTGTAGAAAAAAAACATAAAACAAAAATACATATAGAAAATATATACCTTATATTCATAGTTTTAATATCACCTTCTTTAATAGAACTAACATAGTAAATTTAACATAACGTTATTATATCAATATAATATAAAATATATTATATTAAAATAAACTATTATATCATTATTAAAGTATTTATATAAAATACGTTCAGAATGATAATTATTTATTTCTCTTGTAGAAAAAAACACAAAACTTTGCAACAGAAGAACAATCATCATCACGATTTGTGTTAAAGTGCATTTATCAAATTTTTAGTGATAAAATAATTTTCAAGTTTACAGTTCTTAATAAGAATTTATATAGAATATATAATTATTATCTTTGATATAATAACTTAGATAACATAATATAAGTTTCTTTTATCTTATGGATTACTTCATTAAAGTGACAAAAAAATTAAAAATATGGCTTTATAATGTCATCAGCTCCTCTCTATTTTAGCTTCAGAGGTATATGATACAAAACCTCATTCAAAGCAAAAACTACTCTTTCTTTGATGTAATGAGAGGAACAGATTTTTTAATCGCAAATGCAATAAAAGATGCAATAAATACCTTCACAAATCCACCAAACATAAAACCTGACGAAACTGTTAAAGCTTCTAATAAAGAAACTCTAGTAATATAAGCCATCCACGGTATGCCAAAAGCATAGACAATTCCTATACCACCTACAGTGTTTATCACAAATAATGTTATAAAATTCAATCTTGCCCAAAATAGCTCCACCATAAAACCAATAAAAAATGCAGCAAATGGAAAACTAATCAGATAACCACTCGTAACTCCTGTAAAAACACTGATTCCACCACGACCTCCAGGCAAGAGAGGTAATCCAATCGCAATAAGAACAAGGAAAAGAAGCGATGCTAAGGCCCCTCTTTTGGCCCCAAGTATAGATCCTGCTAACATCGGCCCCATAGATTGAGCTGTAATAGGAACTCCAAGAAAAAAAGGAAGAAAAATCGGAGGGAAAAGACCTAAAACGGCATAAATAGCAGAAAATAAGGCGATATAAGTTAAATCTTTTGTATTCACTAGATAATTCTTTCATTATGAATGATTTTTTTGATCGTTAGATACTTTATCAACAGCATCAGCATTATAACAACGTGCCTCCAATGCTTCAGCAACTTCTTCAGCCATCCTTATGGTTCGTATAATTAGAGGTATTGCAAGAGCTGCAATATTGGTATTAAGCCCGCGTGCTCGCTGTGCTTCACGCACTTCATTAAACTTTTCACTCAAAAGAGGAATAAACCTGATCGCCATAGAGATAACCATACTCACTTTTGATGAATTTATACCAAAACAACGAAAGGGCTGAAGCCCTGCTTGAATCGAGTCCACCATATCTGAAACTTTTGTTGTGAATGAAATAAGTAATGATAAAGAAAAAAGGATAATAAGACGCAATACGACCTCAACGCCCTCAAGCCAATTAACAAAAATAACTTGAAACAAAAATATAACGACTAAAAAAAATCCTATTGATTTAAACTGCTGCATCACAGTGCTAAAGGGAATTTTGGCAACTCTATATAATAAAGTTTCTAACAATAAAAAAAATACTAAAAACGGTATAGATGAAACCATTAATAGAGTAGTTCCACATAGTGCAAGAAATAACAACTTAATGCTTGGTTGTAGCTTATGAATAAACGTATCCCTCGGAAGATATAAACCAATCACGACATTCTTCTTATATACTCTTTGATCGCAACAAAAGGCACATCATCAACAACTATCTCGCCCTTCTCGAAAACTAACACTCTATCAAACTTTTTCAAAAACTCCAAATCATGCGATACAACAATCGCTGTTTGTGATAATTCCTCTATAACTTGTGTGACACGACGCTTATTACGCAAATCAAGTAATGTTGTGGGCTCATCAAAAACAATATAATCTGGTCTCATTGCTACTACACTCGAAATAGCAACCAATTGTTTTTGTCCACCACTTAATAAATGAACTGCATGATTTTTAAAGGACTGAAGATCATAACGCTGTAAAATTTCATCCACACGTTTCTTAATTTCATCCTTACTAAGTTTTAAGTTTTTGAGACCAAAAGATAAATCTTCTTCCACTAACGGCAATACAATCTGATTATCAGGATTTTGGAAAACAAATCCTACTTTACGCTTTACTGCTTTTGCATCGCGTTTTGTATCAAGCCCATCAACACTCACAAAACCATTTGATGGAATTTGCAATCCATTAATAAGACGGACAAATGTGCTCTTTCCAGAACCATTTGCTCCAATAACTGCGATTCGTCTTTCAGTAAGCTGTAAAGTAATATCTCTTAGAACACACAAATCACCAAAGACTTGTGTCACCTTATCAAAATTTATGATCCCCAAGATTTATTCCCATCAATCCCTTTTATTACCTTGTCTACCAATATCACTGATCTTATAGCCCAAAAGCAAAAATAAGCACCATAGAGGAATGATAATAACCGCCAAACTCATATCAGACATCTGCACTGGGATATATGACTCAATAAAAGACGCTTTTATTCCCATCATGCCTAAGAGTTGAGCCATTAATCCATCTTGCCCAAAGCCGCTGATAAACATAATACAAAATAATAAAGCAAGAAAACAAAGGCAAAGATAGTTGGCGTAAGGATATAAACCAAACGCATAAATAAACGATCCTTTTTTGTTTTTATGTGCTTTGCGAAATTTTAAATGAACAATAACAATGATAGCCCAAGTAATGATCGCTGCTGCAGTAGCAAGAGCCATGATCCGCATAAAACTATTATCAGGAATAATAAAATTTACAACGACAATTATCGCAGTACAGAGAGAAGAAAAAAGGATAGCAACATAAGGAACACGAGCAGAGCTAAGTTTACTAAAAATATGCGGTGCATTTTTCTGTATAGCTAAACTATAAAGCATACGACCATTAGAATAAATGCCACTGTTATAAACTGAAACAGCAGCCATAATGACCACAAAATTTAAAATATGACCTGCTGCAGGAATTCCTACGGTCTCAAAAATTGTAACAAAGGGACTACCACTTTTCCCGATCATGTTCCATGGGCTTATCATCATGATAACACTGATAGAACCAATATAAAAAATTATAATCCTCCACATAACTTGACGAATAGCCGTTGGAATTGTTTTTTGTGGATTAGCTGCCTCTCCAGCAGCAATACCAACAAGTTCTGTTCCACCAAAAGAAAACATCACTACAGAAGTAGCCAAAATAACCCCTGTTGCCCCATACGGAAAAAAACCGCCATGATTCCAAAGATAGTGAATACTCGCTTGACTACCATTCATTCCAGTAACAATGAGAAAAATCCCGAAAACAATCATGCCAACAACAGCAGTAACTTTGATCAAAGCACAACTAAATTCAAATTCTCCATAAAAACGCACATTAAACAAATTAATTAGTGTCATAACCAAAAGAACAATGATAGATGATTTCCAATGATCAAACGAAATCCAATGATCAAGGTAAAATCCAATCACAGTAAGTTCAGTCATACTCACAAGAACATAAAGAAACCAATAATTCCAACCTGTTATAAAACCGGCAAAGCGTCCCCAATATTTATATGCAAAAAAACTAAAAGCACCTGAAGTCGGTTCTTCTGCAGACATTTCACCAAGCATCCGCATAATAAAATAGATAATAAGCCCCCCAAAAAGATAAGCTAAAATGGTTGAAGGACCAGCTAATTGAATCGCCTCCGTTGCCCCATAAAAAAGACCCGTTCCAATAACACCACCCAAAGCAATCATTTGGATATGGCGATTTTGAAGGCTACGCTTCAATTCATCGTTCTTGCCCTTAAACATCTTCCCTTATTACTCATATTGAATTTAAATCTTTATCAAAAAAAACTAACTATAATTTTTGTGCATCTTTTTTAAAAATCATAAAAAATAAACGCAAACTTATTTTTCTTGTCATAATACAACTCCTTATTTTTCTATGCGTTACGCGAATATTATGCAAAAATGATAAGAAGAAATATGCTCCGTCCTTTACTTAAATTAATGGCTTTCATTTTTGTTACGCTGACAATTATAGTATCAGTCATTGATAGCGCAAACTCTGTAAGTACATCACATCGGATGCCACCCTCAATAAAATTGTTAGTAAATTTCTTGCAAACAAATATCTATAGCTTTAACCAGTCTATACGCAATATCATGCCGTCTTTCCTGTCCTCAACTTGCATTACTCTCACCTATTTACCAATATGGTCTATCTTTAGCGCTTTAGCAATAATATTTTGTCTCTTGGATTATGCCCCCAAAAAGCCTTTTCGCAAAATCTCATATACCCAAAAATACATTTGATATTACGAGGACACCTCTCAAGCCTATAATGCCATATATACCGCCCACTAGAGAACTTCATCCTATAGAGATAGCTGAAGATCATTTGGTTAATAAAAACAAATTAAAAGCGTCTGATTATGAAATTCACTTCATATGTCTGCTACAAACATCAGAAAAAATCTGAACAGCAAATAACTGCAATTATGTAAAAGATATTGTTGCCCATTGCTACTTATTATATTACACATTACACTTCAATATCTCAAAAAAACTGAGAACTTTAATACAGGCATTAAATGCCTCTATTGATGAGAGGACAATACAACAGCTTCTTAAAAGGAACTTCGTTCTTCTAAATTTGAAAATCGCTGCGCTAAAATATCAAATTTTTTAGATATTTCATCTAAATTTTTCCATTGATCAGTTACCACAGAAGAAAGTTCCTCGATGAGTCTTTCTTGGTACGCTAGCTTTGTTTCCAATTTTATTAACCGATTTTCATCCAACATAGTTCTTACTCCACCTTAAATTTATCAAACCGCCCTCTTACTCCTATTCCTATAAAAATGAGAAATCGCCTCTTATCAATTCTGCTGATTTTGTCTTCATATCATAAAAACCAATGATATTTTTATTCTCTATATAGCTTGTTCAACAATTTTTTCTTTCCCACAAAAAGCATAGATACTTTCATTTTTACAAGAATATCTGAACCAACTCCCATCGCAAAGATGCGTTTTTATATCACTCCAAAATTAAAACATGATCACGAATTGAAAAGATCTATCAGAACTTTATAGCATAAAAATCAAAAACAGCTCCTCACTTCCTAAAGTTCTCCCCTTACTTCAATGACAACTGAAACTTATAAATCATTGAACAAAATGCTTACTTGCTTTTATATATACTTTTGGCTATTACCCTCAAAACAACTTTTGTTCAATTAATGTATAAGCCTTTGCCGCATTAGCTCAGTTGGTAGAGCACATCATTCGTAATGATGGGGTCGCTGGTTCGAATCCGGCATGCGGCACCATTTTATTTCTTTAACATATTTGAATATATAGATTTTTTCTTTAAAGAGCTGTTTTTAGACCACCTTTTAGACCACTCTTTACAGTTTATACAACTTTATCTAATTTACTCCTATTTGCTCCTTATTTTTCTTTGGAGTGAATGCTAAGATCTCTTTCTTTCTCCACCTCACTGCTCTTCCTAGCTTATAGGGCTCCGGAAATAACCCCTGAAGCACCCAATTGCGAATCGTTGTTGTGGATACACTAAAAAGCTGTGCACACTCACGTGTCGTTACATATCTATCGCCATCATCAAATATCAT
>NZ_JH725122.1:6213-16186 GCF_000278115.1 Bartonella sp. DB5-6 | reverse complement strand
GCTTTTGTCAAGATTTGCTTCATGTCTTGATCTATTTCTGCTAAAAAGGCTTCAACAGCTTTATTGATCTCTTCAATTTGTTCCTCGTCACGGTGAACGCGTTTGATTTTCATTCTCAAACCAGTAGATCTGCCTACAAAGTTTGGATTATAGCTAATAAAATGACACCATTTGCGTCCTGTACACGCCATTTGGAATTGCATTTGTGCGTAATATTCAGGCTTGATTTCGCCATCCATAAAAAAGCGAAGATGGGTCGTTGATCGTGGGCATTTGACTTCAACTAAACCGTCCTCTCCAATGAACCCATCAGGACTAGCCCCCGCCATTTCTATTTTGGGGTGTTGGATAAACCCGCATTTTGTAACATTGGTGTCATAAATGAATTCATATTCTTTCAGTGCATTCTCTTCATATACAACACCCCATTGCATAGCCGCTGTTGTATAAGATTGGCTTATTTCTCCTGTTAAGCGCTCTGTCATGAGTTTCATTTTGTAATCTTCATATTTGCTTGTGGGCAATCCTTTGGCTGTCTTACTGAGTACGTTGTAAACGTTTGAAGCAGTGACTTTACCCAAGCGCGCTTGAAACCACTCTGCTGTTCTTTGTTCCATCTCACACCGCCGTTTGTTGTTGTGTTGGTGCCATTTGCTTGTTTTGTTTATCTTTCAAAAGATGCAAAACGGTTTGTGCGCTCTGATCAGAGATATCATCAAGCTTTTCAACGTTTGCATAAGAAAGTATCTTTGCTTCTTCTGTTTGCGTTTGTACTATAAGTCTTCTGATTTCATTGATCTGGCGCGGCAAAGCAGGTTTAGTCGGCATATTTCCATCTGTATCGTCTTCTTTGCTTGCTACATTAAGAAGCATGCCTAACAGGTATCTTCGTGCGTAGGTAAGTGTAGAACCAACGGATTGTATGCTATTTTTAGAGCCTGTACCGTCAATGGGAAATGTTCCTTGTGTTGAGATTTGCTTGCCTGAAGGATGAGACAGTGTCATTTCTATGGTAATGTTTTTTTCTGTTTGATGCTTAATATGAGAAAACAAAGCAAAGTTGTGTTTTGCAAGTGTGTCCTTTACAGCGTCAATATACTGATCAAGCGTAGCGTATTTGCTGTTTGTATGGTTATTCTTAACAGTTTTTTCAATCTTTTGATATTCCGTTTGCATAGCGGAAAGATCAGAGACAAAGTTTTGATAGTTTTGTCGTTCTATTTCTTTTTCTCTTAAAGCAAGAAGACGCTCTAAGCGGTCCATGTCGACGTCATTTTCTAAGGCTCTGTTTAAAATGCGTTCCATAGCAGTTGGCTTGACTTCACAATCATTCGTTTTTTCCACTAATTCCGTTTGCATGGTACTTAGTTCACTCATCTTGATTTCCTCCATTTGCGCGCAACTCACCCGTGGCGTGAATCACGCTTGTGTTTAAAAGTTGTTTGTGTGGTTAGAAACGGCTTATAGAGATACTATAAGATTAGTCGTTCGTATTTTTCATCTGGTCTTTTCTCCAGTTGAGATGACCTTATCTCCGCCAATCCATTCATCCGAACATACATCTGCATTACCGTAAATTTTTACATTACCGTAAATGTGCGCATCATCGGAAACTTGTGCATTACCGTAAACTTGTGCTTCTGCGTAAATTTGTGCATTATCAAAAATTTTAGGTTCACCGCAAATATATGCATCACCGTAAACTTCTGCATGACCGTAAATACGTGGTTCATTGAAAACTTCTGCATGTCCATAAATACGAGAATTACCGTAAACTTCTGCATGACCGTAAACTTGTGCATGTTCGTAAACCTTAGCATCATCATAAACACAAGCATAACCGCCAATCCAGCAATTACCATGATGCGATAGGTTGTCTTCTTTTTCGATATAGCCTCCTAAATCACCTTTTTTTACTTTTCCAAAATCTCTTAATGCGCGAATGCGGTGGAGAGTTTTGCCATAAACCTCTGTTGTTTCATCAGTAAGTTCGTATTTCTTTTCCATTATTGCATTCCTTAATTAATGCATGCTTTGTCTTTTAAGCTCTTGAGACAGCAGCCCCATGCCTTTTGTTGTGATTTTTGCGCAAGGAATGACTTTTTCTATGCCACTTGCGGTTTGAAGTGTGATGGTTGGGCAGTCCATAAGTTTCTTTTGGATTTTGTCTTGATAAGGAAGCAAATTTCCACCTGCTGCTCGTCTGTAAACCCAACCTTTTTGCTGTAAGAAGAGAATGAACTGTTTTGGTTGCATCTCTAGTATTTTAGCAGCTTCTGTAAGACCGAAGAGTCCGTCATGACGCTGTAAGCTTTCAAGAGCCATTGCCTTTGGTTTTAAATTTGCAATAATGTTATCTTTTTGTTCATTTTCATTTTTGAGATATGTTAAAACACCAAGCATAACTTGAGGGCTTGAGTAGTCGATTTGTGGTATTACTGCTTGCTTTTCCAATTCTTGCCAGCGGTCAATTATTTTTGCTCGTAATGTCATGTTGTAACCAGATACGAGAATTAAACATTCACGCTTGGGGAGATGATAGCAGTTTTGAGATTTGCCTTGTTTATCTAAATAGGTGCCCCCAAATTTGGGGAGACCTCCTTCAGTGTATAATTCTTCAAGTATTTTTTTAATATCACGCATGACATGGTCATGTCTTTTACCGCATAACTCTGCAATTTCACGACTAGACATCGTTTGAACTGTTGTGTTTTGAAAATCGCTTTCAGATGTTGTGATAAAATTATGCATGCTTCACTCCGTTCGTTGTGACAACATTGTCATTGTGCTTAATTTGCTGTCTTAGATGTCTTAAGAAATCTTCTAATGTTTCAGGATTTGAATAATCGATTTTTGAATTTTCCTTTTTTTCGCATTTCAGAAAATATTCACGCACTTGTTTACCTTTGAGACTAGGTTCACAAATGGCAATGTGTTTTGCTGTGTCTAAAGTGAGAGCATAATCTTTAAAAGGATTTCCACGTGAGGAGTTTGATAATTTTTTAGTAGAAAGTACAAAGTCTACATCTTCTCTAAAGCTAAGTTCTTTAATACAGTTTGTTATCCACTTTCTAAACTCGGTTTTTACCTCTAAAAAGGCATGTAAATCACGAGCACTAATAGTTTGAACCTTTTGATGCTGAATAATATTGTATTGAGTAGCAAGAAGCTTTTCCATTACAGACCTCATATTGGTGGGATTGAGAGGGGCGCTTTCTCAAACGCCCTTAGAGTTTAAAGCACATCACATGGACGCAAGCGGTGTTGCTGTTCATAAGAACCATACATTGCGTCATCATATTCGCGCTGTTTTATATCGTCTAAAAAAAAACCGTATGCTGCGCTATGTTCAATAAATTCGTGAGGTATTTTTCCATTAAAACACTGTTCTTCACGTTCTCTAAGATAAAGTTCTGCGATATCTTCAGAGATATCTTCGCAACTTTTCTCAGAAGGATTCACACGAAAGATTTGTACGGTATCATCTGCTTCATCAACAATCTCTAAAACTTGGTTTTCATCAAGTGGACCTGACTCTCCAATGTGTTGATTATCACCGTAGACAACTAATAAAATTTCATTGGAATTAATAAGAATTGGCTTATCCATAATTTCTCCTCCCTAACGCCTCTTGGCAATTGTTTGTTTGCGGTTTATGAGATATCTATACCATTATGGTAATATTGAGTCAATGCCAAAATGGTTATTTTTTTATTTTATATTTGGAAGGGGCGAAATAATGGATAAAAATCTATTGATTAATGAGAAAATATTAGCGTTTTGGAAAAAATTAACAAAGGATGAAAAAAAGAAATTTATTATTTCTTTTCTTGATAAAATGAAGCAAGAAGATCAAGAAGTTTAACTTTGTTATCATAGCTTAGATGTTCGAGCATATCTTCTATTTGTGCATCTAAGTTATTTGTCTCTTGTTCTGAAAACATCAATTGCTTAGGGGTAACGGATAAGTGAGGCGCTAAACGTATAGCCCATTCTTTTGTTAATTTTCGATGTCCATTTTCTAAGCGAAAAATCTGTGGTTGACTCGTGCCTGCTAATTCAGCTAACTTTTTAGAGCTTAAGCCCATTTTTTCTCTGAAAAATTTCAAGTTATTCATGATTCTTATCCTATAAAAAAAAATTTATCTTTCAAATACCAATACGGTAAAATTCTCTTGCATTAAAAATACCAGTATGGTATGATTTGGGAATGTTTAAGCTAAAATCATATTTATTGAAGAATAATATTACTTACGCTGAGTTTGCAGCCTCTATAGGTGTTACACAGACATCAATAGCGCGTTACATAAATAAGAAGAGATTTTCTCAGCCTAGGATAATAAAGCAAATAGCAAAGATTACGGATAATTATGTAAGTCCTAGTGATTGGTATCAAGAAAATTTTACTACTGCAATACAAGAAAAAGCAACGCTCTCAACGCCTTCTTTTGTCAAGGGTTCCACTGTTTGCATAAAGCCATGTGAACAAAATGAAATGACGAAGCTTCAATATGAAGAAAAGAATGAACATCAACAGCAGCATTCACACTCTTAAAGAAGAAAGATCATGAGAAACGGAATATTGAAGAAGATCTACACACGGACCTGCAGATTAATAGGTTGCAATATGAAAATCGAGAATGGAGATAGATTGGTGGAAGAATGGAGAAAAGTACCATATCGTGACTGTAGCGTAGAAGATCTTGTGAAACGACACGAAACTCACACAACAATTCTTAAAAAACGAGAAGAATGGCATAAGTCAAAATTTGATAGTTGGGTGAGATGGCATAAAGCAACTCTTGCAGAGCGAGATAAGTCAATTGAACAACAGCAAGTAGTACTTGAAAACCTATCCTCTTTAATTAAGCAAAAAAATAAGACACTGTATGAACAAAGATTAAAGTTGGCTTCACAAATGGAGCTAATTGATAAATTAAATAATAAAATCATTTGCTTAATTAACAAAAAAGAAGAACCAAGATTGATCGATTTTATTTTTGCAGGAGAAGTTTTTTAACTTGCGTCATTTGAGCCAAAAATGAGGATTGTTAATTAACAATGAATCATTGCGAGGTTCCTTTTTCACAAACATTTTTGCAAGACAGGCAATCACAACACGCTCGGTCATAGCGCACATATAAACGCACAATAGCCTTAAGGGGGATAATCATGGTTTTTAAAGCACATAAGAATGATATTGGGAAACCGCGTGTTGATCTTATTCCAGCACTCACGTTGCTTGATATTGGTCGTGTTTTGGAGTTTGGAGCAAACAAATACGGTGCGAGCAACTGGCGTCATGGCATGAATTGGAGCCGTTTGTATGGAGCTGCTTTACGTCATTTATTAGCATGGTTCAGTGGAGAAGATAAGGACCTTGAAAGCGGATTACCACACTTAGCGCATGCAGCTTACTGTCTTCTTTTCTTAATGGAATGCGAAACACAACAGATTGGTTGTGATAACCGTCCAAAAGAAAGGCGGAAGTATCATGACCGCTAACACACACTATTCTCTGTCTTGATCTAGGCACCAAGACTGACTGGGCGATATGTTCCAAAGGACATGTGCCTAAAGACGACAACGAAGCAGAAAGATTTTGCTGATAAAAAAGAGCACATATCGCAAGTTCGTAGTGAGGCTGGTAAAAAAGGTGCACAAGCAAAAAATAATACAAAACAACATGTTAATAATTTTGCTGAAGCAAATGACAAGCAAAACGTTTTTTTTGCTGAAGCAAACGCTAAGCAAAATCAAGCTATAAAGAACCAGAATAAGAATATATATAAAAAAACTAAAACTAACGTTTTAGCAAAAAAAGAAATTGGTTCTGAAAATTTAGAAACAATCGATTTGGTTCAAGAGCCAACGGAGGTCCATGATCTCGAGAGCCAATCAGAGCAAATCACAACCTCATCAGACAACCAACCTCCCATTCACGAGCAAGAGAACATTTCCAAAAAGCAAAACCGAGCGCAAGCTAATCGCGGTTGTCGATTGCCTGATGATTTCGAACCCGATTACGCTTTTGCCATTGCAGAGGGGTTGCCTCCAGAGCGTGTGAAAGTCGAAATCGCAAAGTTTCGAGATTTTTGGAAAGCTAGAGCAGGTAAGGATGCACGCAAAATCGATTGGCAAGCAACATGGAGAAACTGGGTGCGAAAAGCTATCGAGAATTTAGAGAAAGGAAAAAACTATGGAAAAGCAAGCATTGAACAAACAGGACAACAGCGCGGTCGTGCCTATAGAATTACACAGCACATGTCCGATTTCAAAAATGCAGACAGTCCATACAAATTTCTCTTTGAGGATGATGCAAGAAGCACCGTTCCACTGGCTACCGAGCAAAAAGCCATTACCTGCAGAAGCGAAGAGAATTATCTCGTTGGGTAATGAAGCTTTGCAAAAGCTTGAGGAAAAAGCTTCTGAGGAAGAAATCAAAGCTATGTTTCTCATGCTTTCTGGTGGGCTTAAAAGCCAGCCTAGAAAAGACGAAAAAGCTACAGCCGTTGCTTATCTCTTTTCTCTCAATGGGTTAAGCCGTTGGGCAATCAAAACCGCAACAAGGGATGTGATGAAAGGAAAAGCAGCAGGTTTGTCTACAACATTCATGCCCGCTTCTGCTGATCTTATGCTTTATTGTGAGAAGCTTGAAAACGATATTCGAACTACTGTTAAAGGGATATTCACCTCACTCGATAGACCAGAAATTAAGCCGAAAGGCGAACCTGTCTCTGCTGAAAAATGGGCTAAGCTGATGCAAATGCTTAAAAAACCAAAGATTAGTTTAAGTGCTTTGGGGAATCAATCTGATGAAGCAGCTTGAGTAAATTTTAAAACACTTTTGATTTAAAAAAATGAGAGAAAAATGACACAATACTTTGACGAAACATTAGAACTTAAAGTCTTTTTGACCAAGATTTCGGAGCGCATCAAACAAGGTCATGCACAAATCACGAGGGAAGAGGAAAAGAAAGCACTCAAAGCTTGTCAAAAGCTAAAAGAAACGATTGCTGTGAAATCTTCTCTCAATAATATTTCTAAGGCTTTTAGCCTACTTGAAGGCGGCTTAATCATGAGACAAATGGCGAATGTAGATGCTTGTGCTCGCGCTTATGCCGTAGCGCTTCAAGGTATTTCACGATGGGCACTATGCAAAGCTGTCGAACAGATTGTACGTGGTGAAGCCAAAGGTATGTCAACAACGTTCGTGCCAACATCTGCTGATCTTGCAGCGTATTGTCGCGGTTTGGAAGAAGATCTTTGTTCAGATGTTGATTTTGTACTCACAGCTCTTAACACATAGCAAACTAGTGAAAAGTGCTGATCGTTTTGAGAATAGACATGCATTTAAATCGACAAAAAAGGCCCTGTAGAGAGCGATTTTAAGATTTTACGATAGAAAACGTATTGAAATTAAAAACGCTTCTGTACGGTCTATTTTGAGGTAAATAGACACATTGGTAAAATTATGGACTAAAAGCATGAGGATTTTAAAACATTTGTTCTTAAAAAAACCGTAAACAGCCAATGCAAAAAAAGTTTATCGCAACAGCTGTTGGCTATGTACCATGGGGGGACGGAGCGGCAGAGTATTTTTACAACCTGTACGAATATCCTGATGGCACAAGAGAGTGTGAAAAGTTTGATGGCGGACAGTATTACGATACACCAAAAGGAGCAGATTTCAGTACCAAAGCGCAAGTGAAAGCTTGGGTTTATGGAGGTAATGTTCCAAAAAGCGTTCTCAATTACGAACCTCTTATAGATGAGATCAAAAAGCTATCGGAAACCGCTTGACAATATGTCAACAATGTGTCTATTATCCAATTAGGTGCCTGAAAAACGCCTTAAATACACAGCGGGTGGATTGCCGACACAATCTTTTTCCGCACATTAAAGACTTTGACTCATTATATGCTGCGTGCGTATAATAGCCTTGTCGGGTGTAGTTATGCTATAAAATACCTTCACAGGGAAAGCATAACGACGGACTGTGTACCGTGTTTTTCAGCACCCGGCACTCTTTTTGAGTGTCAATGAAAAACGTCTAATTACACAGGAGCCAAATCATGGCACAGTATTTAATCGACATATATCAAACTACGATTAATGGTGATATCGTTCAAACTGTTAACGCACGCGAGTTACATGGGTTTTTAGAAATAGGAAAAGATTTCTCTACTTGGATTACTGACCGTATCAACAAATATAATTTATTAGAAAATCAAGACTTTGTCTGCTCCCCGATTTTGGGGAGCAAAGGCAGGGGTGGTCACAATCGTAAAGACTATCACCTCACGCTAAGCGTAGCCAAAGAACTCTCTATGCTTGAGAATAATAAAAAAGGTAGAGAAGCTCGTTTATACTTTATCAAATGTGAACGGCTTTTAAAACAAGTAGCAACACCACAAATAGACTACTCCAAACCAGAAGCATTGCTGGGAGTCTTGAATCATCTACAAAGCCAAATCGAGCAGAAAGATCATGTAATTGCCGAGTTAACACCCAAAGCAAAAACACTTGAGGGCTTAAAGCGTTCTGATGGGTTGTTTGGTCTTATTGAAGCAGCAAAAATGCTTGAAGTACGACCAAAGGATTTAACAGATTACTTGCGTAAACATGATTGGGTGTATCGACGGGCTCCAAGTGGTCCGTTGTTACCTTATCAGGATAAAATCAAGAAAGGATTCATGGATTGCCCTGCTATTACCATTCAAAGACCGGATGGAACAGAAAAGGTGCTGCCTTCAACAAAAATTACATCTAGAGGATTGGCTTGTTTGAGAGAACAAATCTTTGGGGGTGTACAATGAATAGCAGTATCGATTTTTTATATGATTTGTGGATGGCTTTGTTTCAGTTTGTCAATTGTGAAGACATTGAAGACAAAGACTGCAGTGCACTGATTGAGATCATGGGTATGGTAGAAAAAGCTTTGATTTTAAAACTTCAAGAGGAATCGCCAAATGTGACAAAGATTCTGGCTGTTCGTACAGGTTTTGGAACTTCCAAACTACCGCATAGCATGGATTCTTTGTTGCGAGCTTATGAACCAAGTTTGGAGCACCCCATTAAAAAGGTTGCTTAGCTTTAGAAACATGATTCATCTCTTCGTCTTCACAGACGGGGAGATAGTTAAGCTATATTTTAAGCGGAAAAAAATTAACGCATTGAACGAAGCATAGCATCACGTAAAATGGCGTTAATCCGCGTTTGATACCCTTTCCCTTGACTCTTAAGCCACGCTAGAACGTCTGAATCCACACGCACTGTTGTGACAGTTTTGGTTGGTTTATAGAATGGATTGCGAACGGCGTTTTTCCAGAATGCATCATCTAGTGTTGGAATATCACTATGATCAATTGCACTGTCTGGCATTGCAGCCAGTTTATCAACTTCAACTCTCTGTTTATCTGTCAAAGGTGATAAGTTACCTACATCAATTTCATAACGAACTTTCTTCTTCATAACGTTTCCTTTCTTTCGAGTTAGCTCGCCGCGCTGAAATAATACGGATTACTTCTATACCATCTTTATCATCATGGACAGTATGCGCTACGAGCAGCAGTAAAAAGCCATCCACAAGCCCCAAAGTTTGCCAACGATATTCCCCGTTTTCAATACGGTCTTGTTTAACCATGGCGAACGGTTCTGCGAAAACACGAGCAGCAATTTCAAAACTTACACGGTGCTTTCTAAGATTACTTTTTGATTTAGTTTCATCCCATTCAAATCTTATTTTCATATCTTATGTTAATACATTTATGTATGTATATCAAGAGTTTTAAATGAACACTGAACTATTTATGTTTTTTTGCATATTAAATATAATTTTATATGTTAAAAAACAATAATATCCTTTTGAAATAATTGAATAAATATGCAAATTATGCTAAGATTTTGCATGTATAAAGTGCAAATCTAATGGGGCTACAAATATGCTAAATAAAGTGATGTTAATCGGGCG
>NZ_JH725122.1:1992-6113 GCF_000278115.1 Bartonella sp. DB5-6 | reverse complement strand
TCTAGAGGATTGGCTTGTTTGAGAGAACAAATCTTTGGGGGTGTACAATGAATAGCAGTATCGATTTTTTATATGATTTGTGGATGGCTTTGTTTCAGTTTGTCAATTGTGAAGACATTGAAGACAAAGACTGCAGTGCACTGATTGAGATCATGGGTATGGTAGAAAAAGCTTTGATTTTAAAACTTCAAGAGGAATCGCCAAATGTGACAAAGATTCTGGCTGTTCGTACAGGTTTTGGAACTTCCAAACTACCGCATAGCATGGATTCTTTGTTGCGAGCTTATGAACCAAGTTTGGAGCACCCCATTAAAAAGGTTGCTTAGCTTTAGAAACATGATTCATCTCTTCGTCTTCACAGACGGGGAGATAGTTAAGCTATATTTTAAGCGGAAAAAAATTAACGCATTGAACGAAGCATAGCATCACGTAAAATGGCGTTAATCCGCGTTTGATACCCTTTCCCTTGACTCTTAAGCCACGCTAGAACGTCTGAATCCACACGCACTGTTGTGACAGTTTTGGTTGGTTTATAGAATGGATTGCGAACGGCGTTTTTCCAGAATGCATCATCTAGTGTTGGAATATCACTATGATCAATTGCACTGTCTGGCATTGCAGCCAGTTTATCAACTTCAACTCTCTGTTTATCTGTCAAAGGTGATAAGTTACCTACATCAATTTCATAACGAACTTTCTTCTTCATAACGTTTCCTTTCTTTCGAGTTAGCTCGCCGCGCTGAAATAATACGGATTACTTCTATACCATCTTTATCATCATGGACAGTATGCGCTACGAGCAGCAGTAAAAAGCCATCCACAAGCCCCAAAGTTTGCCAACGATATTCCCCGTTTTCAATACGGTCTTGTTTAACCATGGCGAACGGTTCTGCGAAAACACGAGCAGCAATTTCAAAACTTACACGGTGCTTTCTAAGATTACTTTTTGATTTAGTTTCATCCCATTCAAATCTTATTTTCATATCTTATGTTAATACATTTATGTATGTATATCAAGAGTTTTAAATGAACACTGAACTATTTATGTTTTTTTGCATATTAAATATAATTTTATATGTTAAAAAACAATAATATCCTTTTGAAATAATTGAATAAATATGCAAATTATGCTAAGATTTTGCATGTATAAAGTGCAAATCTAATGGGGCTACAAATATGCTAAATAAAGTGATGTTAATCGGGCGCCTTGGTGCTAATCCCGAAAGCAAAACAATGACTTCTGGTGCAGAGATAGTCAATTTTAGTATAGCAACGTCTGAGAGCTATACAGATAAAAAAACAATCAAAAAGTAGAGAAAACAGAATGGCATTCCGTGGTGATTTTTAATCCACATTTGGCAAAAATTGCTCTTCAATATCTAAGTAAAGGTTCAAAGGTTTACATAGAAGGCAAATTACAGACACGCAAATGGCAAGATAAAAATGGGCATGACCGTTATACAACAGAGATTGTCTTACCACACTTTAAAGGCGAGTTGTATTTGCTTGATGCCAAAAAAGAGCAATCGGCATCCCCTACCCCCTCACCCATCACTGCCCCAAATTATGCTATCGCTTCAGGGGCTAAAGATTATAGCGCACTCATTAATAATGATAGCATACCATTCTGATTGAAAAAAATATGACAAAAAGAAAAAAAACGTGCAAAACGTGGTCGTCCTCGGATTAAAGGATGTATCAGAGAACCAAATGGACGCATCTCAAGAGCAAAAACACCACGTGAACCCATGGATAAATTGGCAATTGAAATGCGTGCAAAACGCTTTGGTTTGACCATAGAAGATGCCAAAAATCCGCTCTCCGGTAGTTATATCGGGCGACTTTATTTGCAAGGCGAACTTAATCAAGACCAATATGATGCGGCACAAAAATACCTTGAAGTGAAAAATAATTACCTATGTGCAAAAGCCTTGCCTAGCGCTATTTATGATGAAATGCCTACAACTTCTGATAACAGAGCAAGAGAGAAATGGGTACAGATAGCAACAGAACATCTTGTAGCTGTAAAAGGTGTTGTTTAAGAAGCGCAGTGTTTACACCGTCAATATAACCTTCATGCCGCATTACAGTATCTTGTTATAGAAGATCAATCACTACCACATCTTGTGCTTTCATTGCGTATTGCTCTTAATGCGCTTCATAAGCACTTTAGCCGTTAAAAAAAATTGACATCAGATGAAAAATCATTAAAATGTGTATGTATTTACACATTATGAGTTTAGGTAATGGAACAAGATAGCCGAAAAATCATTGCAAAATTAAAGCGTGATGGCTTTGAACTTGTCAAAGTAAAAGGTTCTCATCATAAATTAAAAAAAGATGGTAAGGTTGTTATTGTTCCACATCCTAAAAAAAATCTTCCGATTGGTACAGCACGTTCTATCGCACAACAAGCAGGTTGGTTAAAAAAAGGAGAAGAAAAATGAAAAGATTTTTTGCTCTTGTTCATAAAGATGAAGATTCTGCTTTTGGTGTTCAGTTTCCTGATTTTGAGGGGCTTTTTTCTGCTGCTGATGAGGAAGAAAATTTAATCGCAAATGCAACAGAAGCACTTCAACTTTATTGTGAAGATATAGATATAGTGCCTATTCCTTCAAAATTTGAAGAAGTCATACAACGGGGATCTGTCAAAACAGCTTTGGCAGAAGGAGCTTTTTTAATACAAGTCCCCTTTATTGAAAATGATGCAGAAGTGGTACGTACGAATATATCTATTGAAAGAGGGCTTTTGCGTGCAATTGATGATTGTGCACAAGAAAGAGGTTTAACAAGATCTGCTTTTTTGGCAACAGCAGCGCGTCACGAGCTTAATATTTAGATTTTCTTCTTTTTTGGCTGTGTCAATACATACCTTTTTGTTTTTTAAAACACCAGATTTAGGTAAAAAAAATAAAAAAACACAAAATCATGATTTTTTCTGTTGACAATATGTGAAAAATCGTATTTAATAACGTCACTGCACTAGCTTTTTTGTGTCCAAAATTCAAAAATATCCCCTAAAATTTAGTAAAATATCAAGCCTTTAATATCGCTAGAAAGCCCTGTTTTCTAGGGAATTCTAGCTAATCCATTTTTCAAATAACAAAAATCATTAATTGACAGGTGATGTCATTAATTATGCCTCAATTATGCCTCAAAAGGAGTGACTATGAAAGCTGTCATCACTAAGCCAATGTGTGTGGTTGGCGACAATAAAAGAACTATTCGTTTTGAACCATCGACAGCAAATATTCCATTTGTTGAAGTTTCCAATCAAGTCTACGCACGTCTCAAACGTGCCAATGCGGCAAAACTTTTTGTTGACGTTAAAACAACAACAAAACCTGAAAAGGCAGTTGAACAGATTAAGCAGATAGAAAAAGAAGCCGTACAAACATCATCTGAACCAGCAGCCGAGGAAATTCCACTCGAAAAACCAAAAGAATCTAAAGTTTCTAAGTCATCAACACCTACCCCAAAAAAGGCTTAGAAGTTGAAGTTAATCATCCACCAAAAATGGTATCTTCAACAGGTGAAGGATACCTTCACCAGTCTTCAAGCACCACGCCTTAATTGGGCTTTGCGTAATGCTGTAAACACCGCAGCAAAACAAGTCGAACGCTTTGCAGAAAAACAAATTGCCGATGTTACATCTGCCAAACCAAAGCGTGTCAAAAAAGGCGTTTATATTAAAGGAAAGGCTACAGCAAAGTTTCTTGAGACAGATATCATTGGTTCTGGAACACCGATACCTCTTAAATTTTTTCAAGCACAAGAAACAAAACAGGGTGTAACTTACAAAATGTTTGGGAAAAAAGAAATCTTACCCCATGCTTTTATTTGCGGGGGAAAATTTCCTAAGCGTGTTACATTAAAGATGGGAAACAATGTGTTTCAAAGAGCGGATGGAGATCAATTCCCTATTGCAAAACAAGAGGGAGCATCAATTGCTGGAGTGATGTCCAAACCAGAAATTGCAAGTTCTATTGTAAAAGAAGCCAATGAGAGATTAATTGCCAACATACAGTACCAACTTGCTCGTCATGAATACGCTGCTAACAAGAAAGCTAAATAATGTTTTTAAACTATGCCTACGTGCTATACACCGCGGTTTTAATTTT
>NZ_JH725122.1:0-1892 GCF_000278115.1 Bartonella sp. DB5-6 | reverse complement strand
GCTACAGCAAAGTTTCTTGAGACAGATATCATTGGTTCTGGAACACCGATACCTCTTAAATTTTTTCAAGCACAAGAAACAAAACAGGGTGTAACTTACAAAATGTTTGGGAAAAAAGAAATCTTACCCCATGCTTTTATTTGCGGGGGAAAATTTCCTAAGCGTGTTACATTAAAGATGGGAAACAATGTGTTTCAAAGAGCGGATGGAGATCAATTCCCTATTGCAAAACAAGAGGGAGCATCAATTGCTGGAGTGATGTCCAAACCAGAAATTGCAAGTTCTATTGTAAAAAAAGCCAATGAGAGATTAATTGCCAACATACAGTACCAACTTGCTCGTCATGAATACGCTGCTAACAAGAAAGCTAAATAATGTTTTTAAACTATGCCTACGTGCTATACACCGCGGTTTTAATTTTTAAAGCAGATTATCGCTTGTGCTTTAGTTTTTTCCAGAAAAAATTCAATGCAATCAATGCAAAAGGTACTTCCCAGCGGGTTGGGTCTGTTGCGGGGCAGGCTAGCGCAAACTATCGCTAGTGACAGAATTT
The DNA here is from genome assembly GCF_000278115.1 of Bartonella sp. DB5-6. Lineage (GTDB taxonomy): Bacteria > Pseudomonadota > Alphaproteobacteria > Rhizobiales > Rhizobiaceae > Bartonella > Bartonella refiksaydamii. The sequence continues at coordinate 1,339 of NZ_JH725122.1, read as the reverse complement.
TCAAATTGACTGTACATTGTACACTTAACTCATTGATAAATAATGATTTCAGTGTGTACAGTACGATATGTAAAATATCTCCTTATCGCGTTGAATCCTGTTTTTCAGTTCGTGACGTAAAACTCTCTCTATCCTAATACGCCGAAAACCTCATTCCTCAAGGTGAGAAAGAAATCAAGGCAAGGAGCAACTATGAATAAGAAACATCGTGAGGGCATATCGGTTCGTGCGTTTGCGAAGAAGATGGGTGTTTCACATAATGCGGTTATTTCTCGATTTAAGACAGGCAAATTTGATAAGGCTCTTTTTGAAGATGGTTCTGTCAATGAAGCCCTTGCCACAAGCATCTGGAATGAGAATCCAACAAAGCGCCCTGCCCCACTTTTAGCACCGGATGGACAACGGCGGACAAAGATCAAACAAGCCTCCACAGATGGTGCCAATGAATACAAGATAAAACTGGAGAGAATGCAAGTTGCGCTTGAAAGCGAAAAGATTGCCCTTGAACGACTACGCGAAACAACCGTTGATCGAGAAGAAATGAAAAAGGCGGCACGTGAGTTTGGAAGAGCACACCGTGATGCCATGTTGAATTTTCCACATCGTTTCGGGGCAAGCATTGCCGCACAAGTTGGATGTGATGCGGCCAGCCTTATTGGTGCCATTGATTATACTATGAGAACCGCTTTGCTTGAGGCGGTTACCATTCCCGTGCCTTTTCATGACCCTCATTCTCCAGAGTTAGAGAGCTTGCAAGAAACGAATAATGGATGACAATGCCGTCGAAGAATTTTTCGCTAATGCCAATGATGCACGACAACCAGACCCACCGTACAGGGTTTCGCAATGGGCGGACAAGAATAGATACCTTAGCACCGTAGCAAGTGCTGAGCCTGGGCTTTGGAGAACAAAGCGCACCCCTTATTTGCGCGAAATCATGGATAACCTTTCCTCTTACAAACCTATAGAGACAACCATTGTCATGAAAGGGGCGCAAGTTGGCATGTCTGAAGCAGGATTGAACTTCTGCGGTTATGCCATTCATTATAGTCCGGGACCTGCCCTTTATGTGATGCCAACGGTTGAGACAGCGAAGAAGCTTTCAAAAACCCGTCTTGACCCAATGATTATGGCAAGTCCTGCTTTAAGCGAACGCATTGCCCCAGCGCGGGCACGCGACAGCGGTAATACAATGTTTTCGAAAGAGTTTGATGGTGGTGCATTGATGCTTACAGGAGCAAACAGTGCTGCTGGTTTGCGTTCCATGCCTATTCGTTATCTGATTTTAGATGAGGTGGATGCCTATCCTCTCAGTGTGGATAACGAAGGTGATCCGGTA
>NZ_JH725121.1:99879-122379 GCF_000278115.1 Bartonella sp. DB5-6 | reverse complement strand
CCCGCAACCAAAAAAATTGAACAAAAAACTTACAGCTGTTTGAAAATATTTGAAGATAAAAGCTATCCGTTCAGATTAATATCTCTGTATTCATACAGCTCAATACAGCTTCAAAAAATTGTTTCGCATCTTCTAAAGATAACTTAGAGACATATATTATAGTTCAGCACATAAATTATACTTCATTCTGGATAGAAAAAATCCTCCTCTCAAGAATTAAATCTACAAATCATATCACAAAACTCTAGACGAAAGTGGTAACGCATTGATACAGGAAAAAGTATCGCAACCATCAGAAAATTCCTCTTTTATACAATGCTCTATAATACAAAACCTGATATGCCTGTGATCTTTGGGGAAATGCCGGTGACAAGCTATGTGCTTTGAGATGGGCACATTGCCTCTGCGCTTCGCACTTTGCTTGTAAAAACGTCATGGAAACAGAAAAAAACGAGTAACCCGTAAACACGCGCAGACCTATGGTGAGCGCTCTGTGATGGCTCAGGATGTCCTCCCCCCGCGTAAAAGAACGCAATAGCGATTAATAAGGGCATGCTACTAAACATCATGCACCTTTGAAGCAAGATGGGTAGGGGAATGCCTTCTTTCCTCTAAACCGATTGAGCGAGCATGGTGTAATCTGTCAGAAGCGATTTCCAAACATCCTTTTGCGGGAGCATATACGGGCAATAAGCCTGATGCCAAGCCTGAAGATTACGGAAAGCGCGCGGATAGGATTGTAAGAATTCAAAGCCCATATTGCTGCGCAGATTTGTGCGCTATAACTGCATTTTAGGGCATAAATTTTTGCGGTGTTGTTAGCAGATGAAATGGTGCGCAAAATTATTGCTTTTGCGAAAGAACTAGAAGAGGTTCTGGTTGCTGCTGCATCAGAATTGGATAAGCTATGCTGCGCTGTAGGAAGTGGTTCTTTGATGTTGGAAGGGCAACCAGAAATTATGGCGGATCAACCGCTTCTGTTGCAAGGGGGGCGTGGCGAAATCAATGGTCCATGAAAAACCATAACCGTCCATCCATCGCTATGAGAAAACGAGCGGATATATCACAGAAATTACACTAGAGGCTCCAAACAAAGGAAAGCAGAGAGGAATATAGAAGCTGGTGGAAACAAACAATGAGAGGGTCAAGTTGTCTCTTCGATCGGTCGTGAGATGTCCCTTGGAATCAACAGTGTAAACTTTGCACTTTGATCTTGCTTCTCTCTAAACCGATAAATCAAAAGACCTTCCTTGTACCGGAAAATAAAAACTATCATAATTCTCTGAAATGGAATGATTGCGCATTCGCATTATTGTTTTTAAGGAAGAACGAAGAGGGTTTTAATTTTTTTATGTGGGTAATTATAAACAATTTTGATGGATACCAAACAAAGGTACCAACCAATGATTGCAAAAAAGCCATCAAAAAAGCTGATGCGTTATATTTTATGGTTATCGTGGCAACGAGGGGAGCGATAACGACCGCGGCGTTTTGAAAAAAGAATAAAGAGTTAATGCGTGTTTAAGAGTTCTTCCATTGAGATGTTCGAATAAAACTTTTCTCAGAAATGGTTTTGAAATTGCTTTCGAAAAAACCGTTAAGGTAAAAAACTTAGCCATGCAGAAGGCATGACCGATATGATAACGAACACAAAAGCGGCACTCCTTAAAATAAAGGCGGTAGCCATTAAGAATTTACGAGAAAATCTTTCCAATAAATCCGTTGTGGTTACTATGAGAATGCTTTTAAGGATTACTGATCCAGAGAGATAAAACGCACCATTCACGGTAGTTATGATAGAAGAACTTCTAAGAATAGGGAGTACAAAGAAAAAGGAAAATTCAGAAAGAAATACTGCGCTATAACTGCATTTTAGGGCATAAATTTTTGCGGTGTTGTTAGCAGATGAAATGGTGCGCAAAATTATTGCTTTTATGTTAGCCTGCGTATTATCCTATGTGCAGCTCAATGTGCTAACTTCTTGCAAGGTAAAACTTTTGCATTATCCCTTCACTTATCTACACTGTTCCCATGTACGCGCTCCGGTGGAGCCCCTTGCATTTACAGCAAGTGTATTGACCAATGCTGGTTATATAGTGCTCTATAGTGTGATTGCTGTCTAAAAAAGCTTATAAAGGATATGGGCATATAAATGATCGGGCATTCTTACCGCTCTAGACGGAGAGGGGACGCATTCGTGAGATGAACAACAATGCTTTCTGCTCTCTAATCCGATAAAGCAAAAAGCCCTTCCTTATATTGGAAAACAAAAACTATCATAACTCTTTGAATGGGTAGTGGGCGTTTTTATCCTTATTGAAGGATGAAGCTTTGGCTGAATGTCAGTCGGGAAAAAACGTGAGAAGGAAATGGTTGAGACAAAATCGCGCAATCCAACCCATACTATAAAAGCATCTGGAGAAGTGAAAAAGCTTCTTACGCTTATCTTAACATACATAAAACACTAAGAGAAAAAGCCTCCAGAAGCCATGTATCTCATTCTTAGCCCAAAGGTACTACCTTTTTGAAAAGGACATCTTCACATCATCTCTTGAACTTCTGCTCTATCTCCATTTGCTGACCTTAGGGCGGCTTTTGCATTTGCAGCAATTGCAACTGACGTCAAGAGGGGAGACGGAAGAACTAGGGGAGACAGAAGCTGCGCGGTGTGACAAATCAATTTTGTTCTCCTATAAGAAGAGTGGGTTTTATGGAATATCGGCAGTAAACTAAACATCCTTTTTAAGGAGTTAAAAACATTAAAAAAATAATATGAGAAAAGGAATTCATTAAGAGATAAGAGGGGGGTAATCGCTTTTAAGGATTTTGATGATAAAGGCACGTGAAACTCTGTTGTTGTATCACGCTTTTCTTTTATATTCTCGGCAGGGATGGTATAGGCATTCCCATCAATTTGATCTTTATGCATATGACACAAAGGATGTGTAAGAACGCCTGTAAGAATAAGTAAACACAAAGCTAATTGTGTTATTGTAGGCGTTTTGCAACGTGTCTTGATAAAGCCAGCACATCTCTCTAATCCATTGCAGGTAAGTTTTGTTTTTTATGGTGTTGTTTTCTTGGGAGAGCGCGTGCTTTTTCTGTTGCCTGTAAATCGTGCATACAATCCGAATGCAGCAGCATATTTGAAACAAATATTAAGGTAATGAGAGATCTAGGAGTAGTTTCAGCTTTTGTGTGTCAAATAGGAGAAAGAACATTGCGTATATCTGTTTGATTTATTTCTGAAACGGGTATACAGCTTAATTTGGAGAGAATATGAAGGCGGAAAAATGAAAACCAGAAGCTATTTTATCATCATTTCCTAATTCAGCTTTACGATTTTTAAAAGCGTTTAGAGCGATATTTTTTTAATAATTGAAGATTGTGCATTGCCTCACATTTTTGTTTTTCGCGTTATTTAATAGGGGGGCACGACCTTTACACAAAACAGAACGTCGTTATATTGCATATTCGTGCGCTTGTTTTTAAAGAAACATCTCTCAAGGCACTCAAGCCCATTTCACGACGGCGTTCGTGAATGGTATAATGGTAAGCTTATTGAGCACAACATTTTTATGCTTATGAAGTGTAGCAAGCCGGTGCCATGTTATATTTGCCATCTCTCAATATTACGACAGCCCTTGTATTTAGACGATTTATAGAGGCATTTTATTCCTTTTTTTATAGTTTTTTGTCTACACATTAACTCTGCTTGTGATGTGCAAACAAGTGATTTTCATTGATTCAATGTGGGAGGATTCGTGATGAAAGAATCTTACAATATTCGGAGTTATGATTCAAGTTGAAAATAATAATTTATTTTTATAAATCAATGTGTTACACATATATATTAATAGGGTGTTATTCGTGTAGAATGTAGCATCTTACGCTTGATTGATGTACTTCTCACGGAGTGCTAATTTACTCTGGTATCCATCTACTGATAACTTAGGTGTTGGGATGCTTCAGAAGTTAATTTTATACTATAAAGTTAACCGTGAAGAGCATGAGGAGATATCAGAATAATCTTGCTTTGGGAGTATAAGTTAAAACGTTTCCCATGTCATTTGGTCGGAGAGGCTTTGTCTTATCGAAAACAACGGAAAGAAGTATAAGTTCCATAGATCAAATGGCTTCTCGAGTCGTTGTTTTATCTTTTTGAATTGCTTGATCGATAAAAGTCTTATAATTATCAGAAACGATATATTGAATATTTTTCCCTAGAGCTTTGAAATGTTTGTGTCCGCAATGGATTTTTGCTTTTTCTGTATCTCGCAACATGTCCTCGAAAACAGTTCCTTTGCTTTCAACTACAAAATATAGCTTTTCTTGCCCATCTAGCTCGAATAAAACAGCCCAATCGGGGCTATATGACCCAAGTGGGGTATCAATTTTAAACCACCTAGGTAGTTTTGCGTAAACTTTTACTTCCTCATTTTTTTCAAACGATTGTGCAAGGTCAGATTCAATATCTGAATCATAGACAACATGATCATAGGTTGATTTATCAGACACAATCATATTTTTGTTCAAATATCCAATCAACTCTTCACTTTCAAAAAGCTCTTGTGCATAAAAATGCTCATCACCAATTTTGTAGTATTTGATACCATCAACTATAAAACGCCGCATCTCACGCTTGATAAGCTTTTTTACTTCGTCAATGAATTTTTGGGGATTGTTTTTGAAGTCTTTCAAGCGCCCACTCTTGAGTAAGATATCAAGAATAGAGCGTCTCTTAAGATTAGTTTCATTTTGGAGGTAACTTAAAATATCTGGAATTTGATAATCACGCACATCATATATGTGCGTGCTTTCCTTACTTTCAGTAATATTTACTCCGGCTTTACTGATTTCAGTCTTGGCTCGAGTGTAATTGAACTTTGTTTTGCTGACAATGAGGTTGTTTTGAATGCTCGTGGCACATTTTTCAATAAGCTTATTTGGATTAAATTCTACATTATAGATGGTTTTGTATTTAATACGATCCCATAGCTCTTTGAATTCAAGACTTTCAAAAACAGCTTTGTTTAAGTGTATTGTGCGCTTATCCTCATTGTTTTTAATATTCAGTCCGCCTGCAACTTTTTTAAGAGTGGCTGTAATAACATCTCTTTGCATTTCAAATTGTTCTGGAAGCGCAACACACTCTTCTTTCAGAGCTTTTTTTAGTTTGTCTGTTAATTTACCGTGTTGGTCAATATATTGTCTTTCCAAGAAATTATTCCAAAGGATTTCAGAGGCTTTTGCACCCAAAAACATTTGCTCTCCGGTCTCTTTCTCTATGACGATATTGGCAAAGGCATGCTCTTCAATAATGCCAAAGCATATACCCTCTTCTTCTTCTATTTCCTTTTGAAGATCATCAACAAAAGTCTCATAGGACTCGTTAGCCATGACCGTTAGTGTGTTGACTTCAAAACCGTGGACACGTTCTCCATCCTGATTAACAGCAATACGGAGTCCGCGCCCAATTTCTTGGCGTTTTTTTATAGTGGATTTTGTTTCATTAAGTGTACAGATCTGGAAGACGTTAGGATTGTCCCATCCTTCTTTTAGAGCGGAATGGGAGAAAATAAACTTTAACTTGGAATCAAAGCTAAGAAGTTTCTCCTTATCTTTCATGATAAGGCTATAGGTATCTTCATCAGCTTTTGTAAAACCGTTAGTATCTTTAACCCCATTTTTATCACAGGAAAAGTAACCATTGTGAACCTGTGATGGTAGGCTATCCGTGTCTATTTCAGAAAAAAGGCTATGGTATTTCGGTTTTTTAATTGCCTTTGCATATTCTTCTTCAAAAATAATAGCGTATTTGCCTTTTTGTTCCAACGCAGCATAGTCCCGATAATTTGCTACTTTATCAATGAAAAAGAGACTAAGAACTTTAATTCCCATTGGTGTGAGTTTCAGCTCTTTATCTAAATGCTCTTCGATAGTTTTGCGGATTTGTAGTCTCTTATACTCATCCTCATTTACATCACCAATCGCATGGTGTAGGCGAATAATATCTGGCTTGCTGGTGAAGTCGATATATTCATTGCCTTCTTCGCAATAAATATCATTTACAACGTAGCCATCATAAAGAGAGCGACCACCTGATATACGAAGCAAGTCGTCTCCTTGTTTTACCCATTTTTCAGTACGTTTTATTGTGTTTTTTTTCTGAATATCTAGTTCAATCTTAGCGCGGTGGCCTTTCTTATTATCAACAGCCAATAGCTTAATATACGCTTTGTTGTGCCCATCCTTTACTTGAATAGAAGCTACCTCAATCTGCTTCACTAATTTTTGCTCATAGGCATCGATGGAATCCAGTTTATACAGCATGTTGTGTTTATTAATATGTGTTGCAGAGTATCTGAAGGTGCAAAGTGGATTAAGAGATTTTATTGCCTCTCCTGATTTAGTGGTAGTATCCACACTTTGCGGTTCATCAATAATCACAATGGGGTGAGTAGATTTTATGAAGTCAATCGGTACACCTTGCATTTTATCATTCCAGCGATGAATAATATTTGCACTGGTTTCTTTTGACAGATCAGTAAAGCTTTTGCGGAAAGCATCAATATTGATCACCATGATTTGGATATAATCATTGTTGGCAAAACTGCGGACTTTCTCCAACCGGCTAGAGTCATAAACAAAATAGTCAAAAGGGATATTATCATATTGCTCTTTGAAATGCGTTCTTGCCATTTCTAAAGTTTTGAAAACGCCTTCTTTAATCGCAATGCTAGGAACCACAATAATAAATTTTGAAAAACCATAGCGTTTATTCATTTCAAAAATAGATCGTAGATATACGTAAGTTTTTCCCGTTCCTGTTTCCATTTCAATGGTAAAATCAAGACTTTTTAACTCTTTTGTTTGCTTTAAACTATTACGGAGTTGAATATTTTGAACGTTTTCTAATATTTTTTCAGGCAAAAGACGTAAGCGGTTGCCAAAACATATATCGCTTTGTCGTGTTAAGTGAGTTTCAAATTCATTTTCATTTTTGCTTAATGAAGGCATAGAGAACAGTGCTTTATCAAGTTCTTGTCCTTCAAAAACGCCAACAGCAGCTTCCCATGCGCGACGTTGGTGGTGTTGGTTAGGGTCAAATTTAATTTTCATAGCTGTCTTCTCTACAAGCTTTTAACGTCAAAAATGCCATAGCGTTTTAGGTATATGAGAGCATTGGTTTTAACAACATCATCCTTAAAACTGTCATCTTTGAAAATAACACGCATGATTTCTGGTTGTAGCTCTTCTTTAAGGGCACCAATACTATTGATAACATTCATATCGATATCTGTATCTAAACAGACAATTAAAGTGCCAAGCCCAATAATGTAGACATTTTTTTCGGCAATGAGACGCATTTCTATAGAAACAGTTAAATCAATTCCATATTTGAGAAGAATTTCATAAAGTAGGTCTTCATTGGAACGATCCTTTTTGAGATAGTCCACGGCATCAATCAGGTCTGTTCCAAGTGTATCAAAATCTGCTTCCCAGCGTTTAATGTTCGAACTATCAAGCTTAAAAACTTTAAAGCCTATGTCAATGCTACTATTTGTATTTAAATCCAGCTTAGCATTTTGCTCTTCTTTGATTTTTTTCCCAGCACGGCGAAGACGCTCTTTGGATATTTCTGCAATATTTTTATAGCCAGCCTTAAAAGCTTCCGATTTTGCATCTGTAAGCTCGGGCAGTTGTACAGAAATACAACGCCGCTTACCACCATCTTCGGCATTCAACTGCATGACCGCATGCGCTGTAGTGCCAGACCCTGCAAAAAAGTCGAGAATGAGATCATCTTTAGCTACAATCTGTCCTAACAATGTTGTTAAAAGAGACATTGGTTTTGAGTAATCAAATATGTTCCCATGAAGTATTTTTTGTATCATGCGCGTTGCTTCGGTGTTTAACCCAACTATATCTGTCATAATGCTAGAGAAAGGGTTGTAATTGCTTTTAAGCTCATTTTGAAACCGTTTAAGCATTGGTCGTTTATTTGTATCTGCCGGGAATAAGATTTTACCTTCCTTTATTAGCCGTTCCATGCTATCAGGAGCGTAGGCCCAAACCCTATTCGGATTATAAGGAAAGACATTTCCAGTCTTAGGATCAGTGAGATCATAAGCTTGATTAGGGCGCATTGAGGCATTCATTCCAACAGTTAAATTATCAGCAATCCATGGACCTCTGGGATCATTGTCAGGATTTTTGTATTCATTAAAACTCTTTTTTTTGCCCATAAATTCAGAAATTGCACTGCGTTGATAGCAAAGTACGTATTCATGATCTATGGAAACGTTCTGTTCTGACATTCCTGATGATACTCGGCGACGCCAAATCAATTGCGCAATAAAATTCTCTTCTCCAAAAACTTCATCACAAAGCTTTTTGAGGTTGGCTGCTTCATTATCATCAATGGAGATAAAAATAACACCATCATCGCGTAGCAGATTGCGCGCAAGTTTGAGGCGTGGGTACATCATATTTAGCCAGTTGGTATGGTAGCGGCCTGCACTGCTGGAATTTGTTGCTATTTTTTTGCCTTCATTATCCAATTGCCCCGTCGTTGCAAGATAGTTTTGTACACTGTCTTTGAAGTCGTCTTTATAAACAAAATCATTGCCGGTATTATAGGGGGGGTCGATATAAATCATTTTTACTTGACGGTGATAGGGTTTTTGCAAAAGTTTCAAAACTTCAAGATTATCACCTTCAATGAACAGATTTTGTGTGGTATCCCAATCTACGCTTTCTTGTTTACAAGGGCGTAGTGTTCCTGTACTTGGTGTTTGGGCAAGACGGCTTGCTGCACGTTTACCATGCCATGTGAAGTTATAGTGATCTTCATCTTTAATTACATAATTTCCTAAAAGCTCTTGTAGATGGTCGAATTTAATTTTTCCTTCTGAAAACACTTCAGGGAACAGCTGCTTCAACTGTTGAATATTTTGTTCTACGATATCCACGCTTTTGCTGTCTAGCTTTTCCATACTACTCATGTGTTTTTCATTATCTCTTATAAAGTTTGTTCTAGGCGCTTGGTGATTTTTTCACATTTTTTCATAAAAGAGTTAATTTTACTGTTTTCTTTATTTATTTTGCACACAATTAATAGGTTGCGTTTTTGTTCTCATACTGCAATTGGTACAAGCTCATTTTTATGACACACTATAAAATGTTTTATTTTGATTGCTCGTATTAAAAGTAATAGTAAGGTTTTGACGTTTGTATATAAGCTAAAAAGATTTACAAAAGACATTTTTAATTGCTAACGATTGCAGAAAATTTTCTTGTACTTCGTTTGAACATTAAGATTGAAAAGTTGTTTATCTGTAGGTCTTTTGTCCATTCAGATGTTTTGTTAATATGCTTGTCTACAGTACAAATTATGATGGTATACTCAAAATTGAACTATTAGTATCAGATGATAGAGTATCGTTTTATTTGTCATAATCAACACTATGTATTTTTTTAATCAACAGGATTGATATATTTATTCCATATTTAGAAAAGTTGTTTCTTGTAGAAGAATGTTTTTTGAGATGAGTTAAGTATATAGACAATAAATAAAGTTAAGTACTTATTCAAAAAATCTGCTTGAAAATCCTTAAAGGAAAGAAACTAACAGAATTATTGGAAAATTGACTTTTATTTTGAATACAGTTTTCTAATATAATATATAATAAAAGGCTAAATTCTGTTCTTAACGCCTTTGTCGCATGAGAAAAAATCAAAAAATTTTACAAAAAAAGCTGTAGGGATAGTACAGCTTTTTATTGGTTTTATGCTTTATGTGGTAAAAGTTTTTAAAGCATAAAAGAGTCTTTACGGTTTTTGTAGCCATAATAGCCACACACACTGGAAATAATGGCACCAATCAAGCCTCCTAAAAAGCCCCACCAGCCCATATGCGATGCTGTTTTGGCGGCTTTATTCCCCATGTGACGCGCATCCTTTATGGATGTGTCTAGCTTGTGAGACAGTGTCTTAGCCTGTTCTTCAAGGGCTTTAAGTGCTTCTTCGGTTTTTGCTTCTGCCGTTTGATAAACATAAACTGCGCGGTTGGCGTTTGTTTGTGCATCTGCACGTGTCATGCCGTTGTTCATAAGGTTGTTGATGATATCGCTTTGATCAAACTTTGTGGTAATGGTTTGGATGCGATCAGAAAGACGTTCACTGAGATCTTTCAGATGTGTGCGATAGTGAGAAGGGTCGTTTTTGAACGCTGTTATTGTGGAACCAATATCTTTGAGAGCTTCCTGATAGGACTGCTTCAAGTGTTCCGGATTGAGGGCGGGAATGTCACTTTTATTGAGAAGTGTACGTAATTCATTGCGCAGTTTGTCAAAATCGACGCCATTGTCCTTTTTCTTTGTCAAAAAGTTCTCAACACTTTCGCCATTTAATTTTGTAAACAGGGGAGAAGGATTTGTTTTGAGGTTGTCAACGGATTGTTGGATCATGGAAGTGTTTTCGATAGCGGCTTTAGCGCTTAAGCTTGCAGCATTTGAGACCAACCAGATGGCTTGGATTGTCATAAGAAGTGTTAAGAGAGCCCAAGTTAAAAAGCCGTGAAGTGCGCCTGAAGACTCTGCAAAACGTCCAGCCACAAAACCTCCCAAAGCAATGCTGATAAGCATAACAACGAGTGATCCAATTCCAAGGGAGAGAAAGGTGCCTTCAAAAGGTGCTGTTGAGGTGAAGTCCATTTGACTTAAGCCTAAAGCTGTAACCAGAAAAGACAAGCAGATTGATGTTGCCAGTGCTGTTACTACCCCAGCAAAGATTGCCGACCATGAAATGGGTGTGTGGAAAAAGGGATACTCTGTTTCTATGGATGTTTCTCCTAAAAAATGGGTATCGAAAGGTGTGTCTTCAGGAATGCGAGTTTCCATGTGTTTATCTCCTTGAATGATGCTGGAGATACAATGCTTTCTGAACCATTATGTTCCAAATGGGCAAATATGCGTGAAAATGGAGGGGAAATAGTGACAATAGATCATGATTTATCAATGATCATTATAGGGATGCGTATGGATTACTATTCTGGAGATGTATACTGAGATTATGGTGGTGGGAGGCTTTTTGTGGAATACGCATCGAGTGCTAATTTATGGAGGGTTTACGTTGGTGATGAGAGTGATGCTCTATGCGAAATAAAGCAAGCAGAAGGGATATCTTTGTATCAAAAGGTTGTTTTGTGAAATGCTGTGGGGAACTTGTTTTGTTAATGTATTACGATGAAATTTGAAAATATTTTTTTCTTCACTACTAAAACATGTTACTGGTCATTTTTATAAATAACTTCCTCTTTTGTATCGAAAATTTAAAGAAAAACTAGCTTAAGGTGTAAAATGTTTTGTGCAAATTTTTTTAAAAATCGGGAAATATATGGGCCGCTTTGTATTGGTTTTGACCCTAGTCATAAGATTTTGCAATCATGGAATTTAAGCCGTGATTATAAAGGGTTAAAAGAATTTTGTGATATCCTCTTAACAGCGGTTGTGGGGAATGTTGGCATTATAAAGCCGCAAGCGGCATTTTTTGAATTGTATGGTGTGGAGGGTCTTCAGGTTCTCAAAGAACTCATTGAAACAGCCCATGAACAAGGGTTATTGGTTCTCGTTGATGCAAAACGCGGGGATATTGGCTCTACTGTTGAAGCTTATGGGAAAGCTTGGCTTGGTTCGAACAGTGCATTTAAAGCCGATGCCATTACAGTCAATGCTTTCCTTGGTTTTGATGCTCTCATTCCTATGATAAAGATTGCAGAAGAAACGGAGACATGCGTTTTTGTGGTTGTTGAATCTTCTAATCCAGAGGGTAAGCAAATTCGAAATGCGCGCATTGGTGATCAGACACTTTCTGTTCATTTGGCACAGCGTATTTTTGACTATAATAGTCAGTCTTTGAGCGAGCATCATCCTGTTGGTCCTGTCGGTGCGGTTGTTGGAGCAACATTAGGCAGTGAATCGAAAAAGGCAATTGAACAGTTAAAAAACTGTTTGTTTCTTGTTCCAGGTATTGGAGCTCAAGGAGGGACAATAACACAATTAGCACATCAGTTTCCTCAAAGTTCGTGGCAGAATGTTATTCCTTCCATTTCAAGGTCGATCACTGATGCTGGTCCCAATATTGTTGATTTAAAAACATGCATCAATAACTTTGCGCAGCAAGCTATACACACTCTCTTGCTTTGAGAATTTTTGCATATGTGATAAATCTGAAAAGCCCTTATAGAGGTGTTTTTTAGGGTGTGCTTCTATTTATTCAAAATAAAGATTGCTTTTGATGTTTCTAAAGAAGCAAGCATGCGTTTGATATTAGAAGAGAGATATAGCGCGAAAAGACATTTGGAGGAAAAGAAGACTAATAGAGGAGAATGTAGAGATAGTGGGAATAGGGGAAAATTCCTTCAAGAACGAGTAATGGGGAAAGGGCGCGTTGGGGATGAGAGATGGAGAAAGCTTAGGAGAATGTTTGGGGTGAGGGCATATCATTTTTCATTATAAAGAGAAGAATATTCAAAGAGAGTTTGTTTATATTCTGATATTGAAAGTGCAAGTGCTTTCATAGTGAATACTCTCTAGGGGAGGGATATCATCTTTGTAAAACAAACGCTGATCGCATATTGCTTAAAGGTTTAGGGATTATAAAGGCATTGCAGCGTTTGTTTCTATAAGATAAGACACGAGACAATCGTAAACACAAATTGTTGCTAGAGAATCATATGTCATCGAAACAAGAAAAAACTAAAGCTCGTTTACCTCGTGGTTTTGTTGATCGTACAAGTGCGCAATTGTATGCAACTGAGACCATGATAGCTCAGATTCGCGAAGTGTATGAACTTTACGGTTTTGAAGCGCTTGAAACACCGATTTTTGAATATACTGATGTGTTGGGCAAATTTTTACCTGATTCAGATCGTCCAAATGCGGGGGTTTTCTCTCTACAAGATGATGATGAGCAATGGATGTCTTTGCGTTACGATCTTACCGCCCCTCTTGCTCGTTATTTTGCAGAAAATTTTGAAACTTTGCCAAAACCTTATCGGAGCTATCGTCTTGGTTTTGTTTTCCGCAATGAAAAACCCGGACCTGGGCGGTTTCGGCAATTTATGCAGTTTGATGCCGATATTGTTGGAACACCAACCGTTGCTGCGGATGCGGAGATTTGCATGATGGCAGCAGATAGTTTGGAAAAATTAGGAATTGGGCATCATGATTATGCCATTCGTCTTAATAACCGAAAAATTTTGGAATGTGTTTTAGCATTGATTGGCTTGGGGGAAAGTGAACAAACGGAAAAGCGTCTCACTGTTTTAAGAGCAATTGATAAACTTGACAAATTTGGGACTGAAGGTGTGCGTTTGCTTTTGGGCAAAGGGCGTTTGGACGAAAGTGGTGATTTTACAAAAGGCGCGGAGCTTAAAGATAAAGACATTGATTGTATTCTCGCTTTGCTTACGGTACAGGCTGAAACAGCAGAGGAAACACTTGATGCTCTTAGAAAAATTGTTGCCCAAAGTGCTCAAGGACTTGAAGGAGTTCGTGAGCTTGAGGAAATGCAAGTGATTTTTGCTGCGAATGGGTATCAGAATCGTATCAAAATTGATCCTTCTGTGGTGCGTGGATTAGAGTATTACACGGGACCTGTTTTTGAGGCTGCGTTGCTTTTTGATGTTCTCAATGATGACGGACAAAAAGTCGTTTTTGGGTCTGTTGGTGGAGGTGGACGCTATGATGGGTTGATCGCACGCTTTCGTGGGGAAAATATTCCAGCAACGGGTTTTTCAATTGGTATCTCACGCTTGATAGCTGCTTTGCAAAATCTTGGAAAATTGCCTGTGAAAGAGATTATCGGACCTGTGGTGGTGCTGATGATGGATAAAGAGCCAGAAGCTGTTGCTGGTTATCAAAAAATGGTGATGCAGTTGCGCAATGCAGGAATTCGTGCTGAACTTTATTTGGGGGCATCGGGGATGAAAGCGCAGATGAAATATGCTGATCGGCGCCAATCCCCTTGTGTGGTGATACAAGGTTCACAGGAGCGTGAGAGCGGAAAAATACAGATCAAAGATTTGATTGAGGGTGCGCGTTTGTCTCATGAAATTAAGGATAATCAAACCTGGCGTGAAAGCAGACCAGCGCAAGTAACCGTTGATGAAGAGCAATTGGTTAAAGCGGTACAGGATATTTTGACAACGCAAAAGGCACAAAAGTTTTCATGCTTTAAATAGAGACCTTATACTCTAGAACAAACACTCTTAAAGAAATAAAAGGTTAGGGTGGGTAGTACTCAGAACCGTATCAAAATTGACCCTTTTGTGGTGGGTGGATTGAAGTATGATATGAGATCCTGCTTTTGAGGCGGCGTTGCTCTTTACTGTTCTTAATGATGATGGAAAAAGTTGTTTTTAGGAGACGGTAGCGGGAGCTATGATTATGATAGAGTGGTTGTAGGCTTTTGTGGTAAAAATATTCCAGTTGTAGCTTGATGGTGGGGCAATGGAAAATTTATCATGATTTGCTGTAAAACACTGTTGGTTAGGGCGATGATATAAGGTGTGTAAAACACACGTTTTTAAGGTGTGTGCTAAGTCTTTAGGGTAGTGTTTGCCCGTAGGGCTTATGAGTTGAATTACATGGGTGGTGAGCAGGAGGAACTCGCCAAGAGAGGCTTGACTGTTTATAGATCAGAACTGGTAGGAACCTTCGTCCTTTAGAGAAGGGAGGAGGTCAAAATACAAACGACACAAACTCCTTTTTGCGAAAGAATTTGTGTTGTTTAAACGCTGTGAATTTGCTTTGAAATTAGCCTTGCAAGGCTTTTAAAACGTTTTGTGGTGAAGAAACTTCATAAGGGTCTGTTGTACAATTATCGGAAAAACCTGCTTCTTCAAACCATTGTTCAATAATGCCATCATTAATAACAGCAGCATAACGCCATGAGCGCATTCCAAAACCGATATTGTCTTTAGCAACCAGCATGCCCATTTTGCGTGTGAATTCGCCTGAGCCATCAGGGATTAATTTTATATTTTTAATATCTTGCGCTTTTCCCCAAGCGTTCATGACAAAAGCATCATTGACGGAAAGACAATAAATTTCATCAATACCGATTTTTTTAAATTCATCATAGAGTTTTTCAAAATCAGGGAGCTGAAAGGTTGAGCAAGTGGGCGTAAAAGCGCCGGGAAGAGAAAAAAGAATAACTCGCTTTCCTTTAAAGTACGCATCACTGTTAACCTCTTGCCACCGATAAGGATTGTTGCCACTCACGGATTCATCACGCACACGTGTGTGAAAGGTTACGTTGGGAACTTTTTTTCTTGTCATAATAATGCTCCTGTATTCTTCTATGAGGGTTGTGTTTTAAAGTGTATTTAAGAGTGCATTTTAAATTTCTCAATGTTGTAGCAAGTGTGCAAGTATTTCATTGTTCCGTCAAGCAGAATTAATGGTCGACTTTGGTGGATGTTCACTCTAGAATCGAACAAAATAACATGAAGGCGTGTTTATGAGCATAACCACAGTTTTGACTAGGGCTTTTAATGATCAAAAACTGGGAACATCTGGTTTGCGTAAAAAGGTATCGGTTTTTCAACAGCCGCATTATGTTGAAAATTTTATCCAAGCCATTTTTAACAGCATTGGACCTCTTGAGGGAAAATTGTTGATTCTTGGTGGTGATGGGCGCTATTTCAACCTCACCCTTCTTCAGATTGTATTGAAAATGGCGGCGGCTCACGGTGTTGCTTGTGTAAAAGTTGGAAGAGGGGGTATTCTTTCTACTCCTGCTGTTTCACATCTTATTCGCAAATATCATGCCCATGGTGGATTTATTCTCTCAGCAAGTCACAATCTTGGTGGTTTGGAGGGAGATTGTGGCATCAAATACAATATTTCTCACGGTGGTCCTGCTCCTGATTCTTTGTGTGAAGCTATTTTTTTAGCGTCACAAAATCTTGCTTTTTATAAAATTTTTGAGGCTCCAGATGTTGATTTAGAAAGAGAAGGAACAACTTTTATCGGGTCTATGCGGGTGGAAATACTTGATCCGGTAGCCGATTATGTTGCTTTGATGCAGGAGATTTTTGATTTTGATTGTATTGCTCGAGCAGTAGAAAAAGGTTTAACCCTACGCTTTGATGCAATGCATGCGGTCACAGGTCCTTATGCGCACGAAATTTTTGAGAAATGTTTAGGTTTTTCTGAAGAAACGGTGGTCAATGGTATTCCTTTACCAGATTTTGGAGGAGGGCATCCAGATCCCAATTTGGTTTATGCTAGGGCTCTTTATGATTTGTTAATGTCTGATCAAGCTCCTGATCTTGGTGCGGCATCTGATGGTGATGGAGATCGTAATCTCATTATTGGTCGTAAGCAATTTGTCACGCCTTCTGATTCTTTGGCTATTATGGCTGAGAATGCACATCTGATTAAAGGTTATCGCCAAGGCATTGTAGGGATTGCCCGTTCTATGCCGACGGGGCGTGCTGTTGATCTGGTTGCTGAAAAAAAAGGATTGAATTGTTTTGAGACGCCAACGGGGTGGAAGTTTTTTGCGTCACTTTTGGATGTGGGGAAAGTAACCTTTTGTGGTGAAGAAAGTTTTGGAACGGGCTCTCATCATATTCGCGAAAAGGACGGTTTATGGGCTGTATTATTTTGGTTAAATCTTTTAGCGGTGACAGGGAAATCTGTCGCACAAATTGTTCAACAACATTGGCACACTTATGGGCGTTTTTACACTTTGCGTCATGATTATGAAGAAGTCGATGCCTATAAAGCTTTTGCGGTCATAGAGCGGTTGCGTGCGCATTTACCACGGGCAGGAACAGAAATTGCTGGACTGCAGGTCGAAAAAGCAGACGATTTTACTTATCATGACCCCATTGATCAGAGTGTTAGCACAAAGCAAGGCATACGTATTTTTTTCAAGAACAGTGCGCGATTAGTGATACGCTTATCAGGAACAGGGACGGTGGGAGCTACTTTACGACTTTATTTTGAACAGTACGAAGGAAACCCACACAAACACAATCAAGATCCACAAAAAGTTTTCCAACCTTTGCAACAAGCGGCACTTCAATTGTTGAATATGCAACAAGAATTCGGTCGAGAACATCCCGATGTTATCACATGAGAGTGCTGTATTGTGTTGTATAAGTATGGGTTGCCACCATCATTTTTTTGCCAGTTTAAATGTTGTGATTGCTCTTGCATTGAGGCCGTCTTACTTTTTTCAACGGTTTTATCCCCATGGTGTTTCCTCTTTTGAGGTATAAGCCAATGGTTTTGTTACGATTTATCATGAACAAGTTTGAAAATGATAGAATTTTATTTAAGGCTCTCATTTAATATGCAAGAAAATATATTATCATTTATAAATGAGTGATTTGTGTCTTCTCTGGGGCGTTGCTTTTTTGCATGGGGTTTTATTACTCATGGTGAAGGATTCTGCTTTCATTTTTCTAGAAGGCTTGGTTTATTCAAGCTCGCGTGTGGTTCTGATTTTGAAAATTAAATGCTATTGGTCACAGAAATTGGATTGTGAGTGGTTTGTTCTTACAGGCAGATCTGTTTTAAGGAAGTCTCCATCCATTTGTTTCTTGTGGGGTGATCAACTTTTTAGGTCAATTGGTCGGCTATAATTGTCTCCAAAACGCTTGGTCTTTAGTGCTTTGATACGCAAAGTTGTGTTTTTATGCGTAAAGAATTTTCTTAATCTTTATAACAGTATTTCTTTAAAATAGCTCTGGCAAGGCATAGGTGCTTTCGAGAACATTGGTGCATTGCATTGGTCAGGGATAGGAGGGGAGGCGTTTTGTTATATAAGCAAATGAAAGTTTTTGGCATGAATATACCTAAGGTCTGGGAGTTTTTTAATTTTTCGTAGGTGGTGTTTAATGGATTGTTCCTTTAACGCATCTTTGTAAGATTAAAACATAGATTGCTAAACATGTAAAACTATCGGATAATTTATGATCTGATAGTTTTACATGAAAGTTTATCTTAAAGAAAATTGTATCTTGTTGTTTATTGCGGGGCGATCATCTTTTTTGGATCAACCAGACGGTCATAATCATCTACAGAAACGCCTGCTTTTAGGGCTTCAGTACGCAAAGTTGTATCATTTTTATGCGCGGCTTTGGCAATTTCAGCGGCTTTTTCATAGCCAATTTCTGGGGCAAGAGCTGTTACAAGCATCAAAGAGCGTTCCATGAGAGAGTGAATATGAATGCGATTGGCGCGTAAACCTTGTATGCAATGGAGATCAAAAGAGCGCATGCAATCACCAAGAAGCGTAATCGATTGTAAAACATTATAACCAATAACAGGTTTATAAACGTTTAGTTCAAAATGCCCTTGGCTTGCGGCAAATGTGACACTGGTATGATTGCCAAAGATTTGGCAGGCAACCATTGTCATTGCTTCGCACTGTGTGGGATTGACCTTGCCTGGCATGATAGAAGAGCCTGGTTCATTTTCGGGCAAGCTTAATTCACCCAAGCCTGAGCGGGGACCTGAACCTAAGAATCGGATATCGTTGGCAATTTTAAACAGATCAGCAGCTAGAGCATTTAGACTTCCATGGAAATGTGCAAGGGCTCCATGGTGAGCAAGGGCTTCAAATTTATTACTGGCAGTTTTAAAGGTTATTCCTGTAAGGGTGCTTATTGTTTGCGCAAAGGCAACATCAAAACCTTTTGGTGCATTGAGTCCTGTTCCAACAGCTGTACCTCCTTGGGCAAGTGTTTGGACGTCGGCAAGAGCTGTTTCAATGCGCTGAAGATTGGCTTCCAGTGCGGCACGATAGCCTGAAAATTCTTGCGCTAAAGTTAAGGGGGTTGCATCTTGGGTATGGGTGCGCCCGATTTTGATAATGTCGGCAAATTCTTCCTCTTTTTTTCTTAAAGTTGTAATAAGGGCTTCAAGAATGGGAAATAAGTGTTGGCGCGTTTGTAGCGTGGTAGCAATATGAAGCGCGGTGGGAAAGGAATCGTTTGATGATTGGCTCATATTCACGTGATCATTTGGGTGAACGGGAGATTTGGTGCCAAGTTTTCCTCCCAAAAGCATGCTGGCATGGTTGGCGATGACTTCATTGACATTCATATTGCTCTGTGTGCCGGAGCCAGTTTGCCAGACGGAAAGGGGAAAATGTGTATCGAATGTCCCTGCAAGTACTTCATCAGCAGCAGTAATGATCGCTTTTCCGATGTTTTGCGGGAGTTTCCCTTTGTCCATATTCACAACAGCTGCTGCCTTTTTGATAAGGCTTAAGGCATAGATGATGGTGAGAGGTTGCTTTTCCGTGCCAATATTAAAATTATGCAGAGAACGTTCAGTTTGTGCACCCCAATAACGGTCTTGACGTACCGAAATCGTTCCAAAGCTATCCGTTTCTTGACGTGTTTCAACCATGATAAAATCCTTTATGTTTACAGGTATAATAAAAAGCTAGATAACGCAAAAGTGAAAAAAGAGGCAAGACTCTTAAGACTTATTGAAGTAAATTATTTTAACAGTTGATCCTTGACATTGAAGAGTGGCGATTTTATATTCGGGTTGATACTAGCACTCTTGGTTGAAGAGTGCTAACAAACCCTTTAAGATTAATTCAGTTATACTAAGTTTTAAGGATTTAAAACATGGCTAACATACAATTCCGCCCACTTCACGATCGTGTCGTTGTCCGTCGGGTTGAATCTGAAAATAAGACTGCTGGTGGGATTATCATCCCTGATACAGCAAAGGAGAAACCGCAAGAAGGTGAAGTTATTGCTGTTGGCAATGGCGCTCTTGACGATAACGGAAAGCGTGTGCCTTTAGAAGTTAAAACAGGAGACCGTATCTTGTTTGGAAAATGGTCTGGAACCGAAGTGAAGATTAATGGTGAAGACCTCCTCATTATGAAAGAATCTGACATTATGGGGATTTTGGGATAATCCAGTCTCTTCGTTCTTTCATTTTGTATTATTTGGTATTTTGTACTTTATTTAAGACAACTCCAAGGAGAAATTAAATGGCTGCTAAAGAAGTCAAATTTGGCCGTGAAGCGCGTGAGCGTTTATTGCGCGGTGTTGATATCCTTGCTAACGCTGTAAAGGTGACGCTGGGCCCTAAAGGTCGCAATGTGGTGATCGATAAATCATTTGGTGCGCCTCGCATCACAAAAGATGGTGTATCCGTTGCAAAGGAAATCGAACTGGAAGATAAGTTCGAAAATATGGGTGCGCAAATGTTGCGCGAAGTTGCTTCTAAAACCAATGATATTGCTGGTGATGGGACAACAACTGCAACTGTTTTGGGACAGGCTATTGTGCAAGAAGGCGTAAAAGCTGTTGCTGCTGGCATGAACCCAATGGATCTTAAGCGTGGGATTGATGCTGCTGTTGAAGAAGTGGTGGCAAATCTCTTCAAAAAAGCAAAAAAAATCCAAACTTCAGCAGAAATCGCTCAAGTGGGAACAATTTCCGCTAATGGAGCTGAGGAAATCGGCAAAATGATCGCTGATGCCATGGAAAAAGTCGGCAATGAAGGCGTTATTACCGTGGAAGAAGCAAAAACTGCTGAAACGGAATTGGAAGTTGTGGAAGGGATGCAGTTTGATCGTGGATACCTTTCCCCTTACTTTGTCACCAATGCTGAGAAAATGGTGGCAGATCTTGATGATCCTTACATTCTCATTCACGAAAAGAAATTGTCTAATCTACAATCTCTTCTTCCTGTGCTTGAAGCTGTTGTTCAGTCTGGTAAACCACTTCTCATTATCGCTGAAGATGTGGAAGGTGAAGCCTTGGCAACGCTGGTTGTCAACAAGTTGCGTGGTGGTTTGAAAATTGCTGCTGTGAAAGCTCCAGGCTTTGGTGACCGTCGTAAAGCAATGCTTGAAGATATTGCAATTTTGACATCGGGTCAGGTTATTTCTGAAGATGTGGGCATTAAGCTTGAAAATGTCACTTTGGATATGCTTGGACGTGCTAAGAAAGTCAATATTTCTAAAGAAAATACGACGATTATTGATGGTGCTGGACAAAAGAGCGAAATTAGTGCACGCGTAAATCAGATTAAAGCACAAATTGAAGAGACAACTTCTGACTATGATCGTGAGAAATTGCAAGAAAGACTTGCTAAGCTTGCTGGTGGTGTTGCTGTTATCCGTGTTGGTGGTGCAACAGAAGTTGAAGTGAAAGAGAAGAAAGACCGCGTTGATGATGCCTTGAATGCAACACGTGCTGCTGTGGAAGAAGGTATTGTTGCTGGTGGTGGAACCGCATTATTGCGTGCTGCAAATGCGTTGACTGTTAAAGGTAGCAACCCTGATCAAGAAGCTGGTATTAGTATTGTCCGCCGTGCTCTACAAGCACCAGCGCGCCAAATTGCAAGCAATGCTGGTGAAGAAGCAGCGATTATTGTTGGCAAAGTGCTTGAAAACAATGCGGATACATTTGGTTACAATACCGCAACCGGTGAGTTTGGTGATTTGATTGCTTTGGGAATTGTTGATCCTGTGAAGGTTGTGCGTTCTGCTCTCCAGAACGCTGCATCAATTGCTAGCCTTCTTATTACAACAGAAGCAATGGTTGCTGAAGTTCCAAAGAAAGATACTCCAATGCCTCCAATGCCTGGTGGTGGAATGGGTGGAATGGGCGGAATGGATTTCTAAGCCCTTTTATAAAGGTAAAAAGAAACGGGTCCATTGGACCCGTTTTTTGTATCTCTCTTTTTGTTTTTTTGATAATTTTGCTGTTTTTCTCTTTTCTGATAGCTGCTGGAAAAGAAGCCTTGAAGCAGGAAAGTTTCGATAGGGTATAGATTATTAATGCACAAAATAAAGCAATTCTACTCAGACGTGTTAATGCTCGCGTTTTTGTTGGAAAACAAGGTTGCTCTGTCTTATCGTTTGTGTCAGAAGATTTTGCTTTTTCTTCATGCTTTTTTTTACCGCAATGAAGTGTTTTTATCCTGTTTTTCCGTAAAATACTGTCGTTTAGGGTAGTGATATAAGCTAATTTTACCAACGTGGTGTTTTTTGTTCAAGAGTGTGATGAATATCAGGGTGGTGCTTGCCCGTAGAATCTTGTAAAATGAAGCACATGAGTGAGAAGCCAAGGGGAACCTGCTCAAGAAGAGCTGGGCTGTTTACAGACCGGTTGTGGCAGGAATCTCCATCCTTTAAGGTGGGGGAAAATTAGAACAGATACTAAGTATTTATAATAGGACTATTTAAGTGAATATGGTTTAAAATAAAAAGCGTTCCCAACGCATAAGGGGTTGCTTTTTAAAAAACACTCTCATGAATGCTACTGAACAGAGAGTCATTGTACTACACTCTCTGTTGAGTGGCACCATGTCTCATGATGTTAAAAATTTTCATTTTGATCAGTGATGAGTTGTAAAATTGCTCTTTGTTTTACCGATGTTAAAACTCTAAATCTTTTTAAAAGCAGATATTCCTCTCTGCTCGATATTAGCTCGTCAT
>NZ_JH725121.1:98933-99509 GCF_000278115.1 Bartonella sp. DB5-6 | reverse complement strand
ACACGATTTAAGCCTGTTTCATATTTTTGAATTTGTTGGTAGCTTACACTTAAAGCATGCGCTAATTGTTTTTGAGACATTTTCAACATTTTTCGTCTAAAACGAATTCTCTTGCCTACAAAAACGTCGTTGAGAGTTTTGGTTTGCATTTTAGAGCCCCCCGCCGGTTGCGAGCGCCCTCGCATTGGTATTCCGGGGTCTGGAAGTACTGAACTCAAACAGTTTCTTGCTTTTAGTGCTGAGAGCACTTGGACATAACAAGAACCCCCGGAACTCCGGGATACCCTCAAAACGGGCTCATTTTTCGCGTTTGAGTTTTTCAGGCTTCCAGGCCCTATTGGTCGTTGCGTATGCGACCAAAAACACCTTTTAAGTCATAAAGCAATTTCAGGGGATTTACAATAAAAATGAAAGCAGTGTTTTTTATGAACAGAGAGTGTAGATCTCTAGCATGATGTTAAAAATTTTCATTCTGATCAGCGATGAGTTGTAAAATTGCTCTTTGTTTTACCGATGTTAAAACTCTAAATCTTTTTAAAAGCAGATATTCCTCTCTGCTCGATATTAGCTCGTCAT
>NZ_JH725121.1:86030-97568 GCF_000278115.1 Bartonella sp. DB5-6 | reverse complement strand
ACACGATTTAAGCCTGTTTCATATTTTTGAATTTGTTGGTAGCTTACACTTAAAGCATGCGCTAATTGTTTTTGAGACATTTTCAACATTTTTCGCCTAAAACGAATTCTCTTGCCTACAAAAATGTCGTTGAGAGTTTTGGTTTGCACTTTAGAGCCCCCCGCCGGTTGCGAGCGCCCTCGCATTGGTATTCCGAGGTCTGGAAGTACTGAGTTCTAGTCAGCCTTTTTGCTTTTAGTGCTTAAAGCACCTAGACATAGCAAAAATCTCCCAGAGTCCCAAGATATCCATAGTATGGGCGCATTTATAATAGGTTAATTTTTACGTTTGGATTTTAGAGGGGGCGTTCTCTTTTGGTCGTTGTGGACACGAACAAAACATTTTTTAAATTATAAAGCAATTTCAGGGGATTGTAGTAAAAATTAAGATAGTTTTTCTCAACTTATAATTTTTAAAAATGAGGGGGAATGTTTCTCAAACTTTTATATCCCCCAATGTTGCAAGAGCTCTTGCATTTGAGAGCATTCATAAAAAGCATTTTTATGACTTTCTTGAAGAGTTTTTTTTCCATACACCAACCTCACTTGTGACGAGCAAGGAAGTGTGATCGTTCTGGTGACTAGCATCCTTCATAAACGTAAAGATGATGATGCTCAATGGGATTTTGATAATATTGTATCTCAGGGGGAGGGATGAGATGGAAAAAGTTTAGATGTTTTTCGTGAAACAATAGACAATGCGCATTTCTTGCTCTATGACCACAGAAATGCTTTTTTGAACCAAAGAGGGAATGTATGAACCAATACCCTAAATGTCCTCACTGTGGTGGTCTTTACACTTATGAAGAAGGTGAAAATTTTGTGTGTCCTGAATGCGCACATGAATGGTCACAAAAGAGTGAAGATTCTGTTCCTTCCGATATTGTTTATGATGCTAATGGTCAGGTTTTGACGAATGGGGATAGTGTTATGGTGGTAAAAGACCTTAAAGTAAAGGGCGCTGCATCCGTTCTCAAAAGTGGGACTAAGGTGAAAAATATTCGCCTCGTGGATGGAGATCATAATCTTGACTGTAAGATCCCTGGGATTGGACAGATTGGATTAAAGTCAGAATTTGTTAAGAAAATTTAGTTGTTATATAGTTTGTAAGGCGCTTTCTTCTTTGATGAAATGCATTTGTATGCATTTGAGATTACTGCTGGAGAAGGTTTTTTCAATTTTTTGATTTTTTAAAAAAGACATGTTCTGGTAATGAGGTGAATCCTAGGGGGCTGCGTATACCTCACTCTTGCATGGTATTGCTTTATGAAAAAATGTTCTCGTGGCATCTTTTTTTTTCGGCGTGTTTTATATGGAGTAATATGGTGTGTTCGGGGATATGACTTGGTTTTTATAATGGCTCTTAAGGGGTAGTATTTCGCTGTCTCGTTTGTTTTTTATCGATGTTTGTGGGGCTTCATTTTTATTGTGGCATAGCTTCAACACCTAAAACTTCTGGAATAAAGTGCCGTAAAAGATTTTCAATACCATGTTTTAGCGTTGCGGTTGAAGAGGGGCATCCAGCGCAAGCACCTCGCATATTGAGGTAAACAATACCATTTTCAAATCCGCGAAAAGTGATATCTCCACCATCGTTGGCAACGGCTGGGCGGATACGTGTTTCAAGAAGCTCTTTAATTGTTAGCACGATATCAGCATCTTTTTCGTCATAAAACTCTTCATTAAGGGCGTGGGTTTGCGCTTGTGTTGTCGCGTTGGTGGTAACAACTGGGTCATTGGACAAAAAATGTTCCATAATTGTGCCTAAAATGACTGGTTTAAGATGTTGCCATTCTCCCTCTTTTTTGCTTACAGTGATAAAATCATAGCCTAAAAAGACACCATTGACATTTGGAATATTAAACAGTTTAGCAGCTAAAGGCGAATTTTTAGCCGCTTCTTCACGATCACGAAATTCTAATACGCCCTCGGAAAGGACCACACGCCCTGGCAAAAATTTCAACGTTGCAGGATTTGGTGTGGTTTCAGTTTGAATAAACATACACTTTCCTTTTATGGTTAGGGATGAAAATGGTCATTGAATATAGAATATGCATTTAGGCAATAGATTCAATATCTTCATCCGCAAGATTGCTCGGAATGACAGTGACAGGGATTGAAAAAGCTGTTCCCCGATTACCAATGAGTTGGATAAGCGGTCCTGGTCCTTCTGTATGTGCACTGGCCGCTAAAACAATGAGCGAAATCTCCTTATCTTCGTCGATTAGTTTGGAAATTTCATCAATTTTCTTGCCTTCACGTATAACAATCTCTGTTTCAAGACCATGCGTGGTGTGTACATCATTGGCAATTTCTCCCAATACTTTATGAGCACTTTGCGTTGATTCCGTTCGCATCACGTTGTTTACACCCAGAAAATGTTGAAATTCTACGCTGTCAACAACACAAAGCAATATCAATGTTCTATTGGTATTTTTAGCATGTTGTGCGGCAAAAGCAACGGCACGGCGACACTCTGGTGTTTCGTCGATAATCACTAAAATTTTTCGCTTATGCTCTGTTTTTGCATTTTTTCGCTTAGAAACCATGTATCTCCCCTCCTTTTTTGGTGAAAATATTTCAAATCAACCTTGTTCAAATATCTAAGTAAAGGTAACTTTGAAAAAGTTTCAATAGAATTTTTCAGATAGCGCAATTTTAGAGAAAAATTGAATAAGAGTGTGTTTAAAAGAAGCTCCTGTGAAATTATATTATGAACTGATGGTTAATATTTTTTAAAATGGCGGGGGGACAAAGAGTTGTACTACGATTTAAACAAAGCGCTTTCCTATAATGCACTATGGAATTTTTTAGATAGTAATAGAGGATTAGGAAAAACATTTAGCGCGTTACGTTTTGTCTGTAATGCTTACAAAAAAAGAAATGAACAATTCATATACGTACGTCGCACACAAAAAGAAATTCAACGTGTAAAAGATGCAATGTTTATTGCTTTAGAAAAACAAGGCATTATTAAACCATGTGAATTTAGATGCAAAGGTGAACATATCCTTTATAATTCAGAAATTTACTTAGATGAGTTAGAAAAGTTCTCTCAAGGTAGAGAAGAAACTGAAGCAAAAATCAGTACAAAAATATCGTACAGACTACCACCTCTATTTAAAGCAAAAAATGACATGCTTTGCGGGTATTTAATCTCTCTATCTTTAGCTAACCAATACAAACACTGTTCTTTCCCTAATGTTAAAACAATCATTTTTGATGAATATATTTGTGAACAAGGAAAATATTTAAAGAATGAACCGGAAAAATTAATTAGTCTATGTGAAACCGTATTTAGGCTCCGTGATGATGTTCGTGTAATATGCCTTGGTAACAGCGTATCACATTACAATCCTTATTTCGATTTTTTTGATTTAAGAAATCATCATACTAATGAATTTTCATTCTTTCGTAAAAAATTAATTTTAGTAGGTCATACCTTCGGAAAAGAATTTGTTGAGAAGAAAGTGCAAACAAAATTCGCTAAATCAATTAAAGAGACAGCATATGGATCATTCGTATTAGATAATAATGCTCTTAAGACTAATGATGATTATTCATTCATTGATAAAATGAAATCAATACCTAAAACACCTTATTTTAACCTCATCATTCAAAGCCAAAAATTAGCTGTCTTTTTTGCATCTGATAAGTTGTTCATTAAAAAAGGTTTTAATAAAGATTATATTACCTACAGTATGGATAACATTTTATACGAAGGTGCAATTAAAGGGAGCATTTCAAAAGATCATAAACTCAAACAATTAGCTAAATTTATAAGGGATGGTGATGTTTGTTTTGAAACAATGGATGTTAAAAGAGTTATGGAATCATTCATCAAAAAGGTTTGAAATAGGAAAATCAATTGTTTCTCCTATTCTGTAAATATCGTTGTTTATAGCAATGATATGGGCATAGTAGAGATAACGGTGGTCTCTCGTGTGAGGGGGTGTCTTTTGTAAGAGGGAAAGATATTTCCTCAAAATTCGGGTATAACTTCTTTTTTATTTTTTACAGCTATTTTCATTGTCTCATGTCTTATGCAAAAATCCAACGATTTCACGGATTTTTTTCATATTTTTTTCTGCTAGAACACTGGCACGTTGTGCACCATCGTGCAAAACAGAGTCAATATAATCGCTTTCTTGATGCAGTCGACGCAGTTCCCCTGTGATGGGTGCAAGCTTGTGGACGGCAAGGTCAGCTAAGGCTGTTTTGAAAAGTGAAAATTGTTTTCCAGAAAACTCTAAAAGGGCCTTTTCTTTACTTATTTGGGCAAAAGCCGCATAAATACCAAGAAGATTGTCAATCTCTGGTCGTCCTCCTAAAGCTTCCAATGTGTCGGGAAGAGGCGCGGAATCGGTTTTTGCTTTGCGTATTTTTTTTGCAATAAGATCAGCATCATCGGTCAAATTAATGCGTGAAAAATCTGAGGGATCTGATTTTGACATTTTTTTTGTACCATCACGCAAGGACATTACACGCATGGCTGTTTTTCCTATCAGCGCTTCTGGCATGGGGAAAAAGCCTTGTCTTTTTTCCTCATTCATTTGCATTGAAATATCAAAATTCAAATCTGCAATGCGGTGCGCGTAGTCGTTATTGAATTTTTGCGCAATATCGCGCGTGAGTTCAACGTGCTGTTTTTGATCTTCACCCACCGGAACATGCGTGGCACGGTAGAGCAAAATATCGGCAGCCATCAAACTTGGATAAGCGAAAAGTCCTAGGGACGCTTTTTCACGATCTTTTCCTGCTTTATCTTTAAATTGTGTCATGCGTTGGAGCCAACCGATACGGGCGATACAATTTAAAATCCATGCAAGTTCGGCATGTTGAAAAACCTGAGACTGGTTGAAAATAATGTGTTTTTGAGGATCAATTCCCGCAGCTAAAAAAGCTGCTGTGGCAGCTCTAGTTGATTCACTTAAAGTTTGTGGATCTGGGTTCACTGTAAGTGCATGCATATCAACAACGCAATATAGACAGTGATAAGATGTTTGCAATTCAACCCAATGTTTTATGGCTCCAAGATAATTGCCAAGATGTAAGTTACCACTCGGTTGTACGCCGGAAAAGACAAGCGGTGTAAAGGTGTCCATAGAAAAGTTCTTTCTTAAGTCAGGTTATTTATTTTGTGTTTTGTGTCAAAGCGTTTTTATGAAAGCAAGATAAAATATTAGAGGTATTTTTTGAAATTTTTGAGGGTGCGGAAAAAGGAACGCGTGTCAAGTAAAAAATAAGCACCCAAATATACCAAGAATATGACAAACATTATCCCTGCAAAGGTGCTGGCACGCAAGAAAAACGACGCATGTGAGGATAAAGGAAAAGACAAAAAACCAAGCATATTAAGCAGATAATGAAGGGTTACACTGCTTAAAACAGTGATGAGTATCAGACAAGAAATGCGTTTTATCAGTTGTGCATCGTATTTCCAATAGCTGCGTTTGATGAGAATGCCACAAAGCAATAGTGTGTTGACCCATCCAGAGGTAATTTCGGCAATGACAATACCTCGTGCTGATAAAGAAGGAAATAATGTTAAGGCAAGACCAATATTGATGAAAACGCAAATGCCGGTGACAATCATCGGTGTTTTTGTATCTTCATGAGCAAAAAAACTAGGAATAAATACCTTGATCAGGACAAAAGCTGGAAGTCCTAGCCCGTAAAGTTCAAGTAACTGTGCAACATGGTGTGTTGAAACACTGGTAAATTGTCCACGCTCAAAAAGCAAACTGACAATGGGGGTGGAGAGCATTAGAAAAGCAACGGATGCGGGTAGTGTTAACAACAGGGTTAATTCAATAGAGCGGTTTTGTAAATCATGTGTTTCTTTGTGCTGCTTGCTGCGTAGAGCTCTTGTTAATTCTGGTAAAAGAACTGTTGCAATGGCAATTGCTATCACGCCTAGGGGTAATTGGTAGAGACGATCAGCATACATCAAAGAAGATACAGCACCCGATTGGCTAGAAGCAATGTTGGTATTGATGAGCAAATTGATTTGTGTAATGCCTCCCGTGATGGCAGCAGGGAATGCTAAAGTGAGAAGTTTGCGAACATTGGGGCTAAAATGAGGATGACGGAGAAAAATTTTCATGCCACTTTGACGCAAAGCAACCGCGATCAAGGTGAGTTGCAGGATTCCCGCTGCTAAAACCCCCCAAGAAAGATTTAAGCCGATATTCCAAGCGTCAAGCTGATAGATCCACGCATAGGCAAGTACACCAATAAGAATAATATTCAAAAAAAGGGGAGCTATGGCTGCAATAAAATAGCGCCGTAAGGCATTTAACATTCCTCCCATCATTGCTGCTAAAGACATACATGTTAAATAGGGGAACATGATCGCGGTAAAATGGACTGTGGCGTTAAATTTTGTGGTATCCTCTGTAAAACCTGGAGCAATAACCGTTCGTACTAAAAAAGGCATGCTTAATTCCATGACAATGGTTAAAAGTAACAGCAACGAAAAGAGAACGCCAAACACTTCTTCTGCAAATTTGCATGCGGTTTCTTGACCATCTTCGGTAATTTTTTTTGAAAAAAGGGGAATAAAAGCTGCATTAAAGGCACCTTCAGCAAAAAAACGGCGGAATGTATTGGGAAAACGAAAAGCCGCGTTGAACGCGTCAGAAACAGGACCAGTACCCAACGCTGCTGCCATCAGCATTTCGCGTACAAAGCCAAAAATACGACTCATCAGGGTTCCGGAAGCAACAGTTGCAAACTTTTTAATCAAGGTCATAAAGATACATCAGCTTTGTTATGAAGAAGAAGTGATTAATAAAGCCTTTTTAGATCATAAAAACCTAATTAGTGTGTTAATATAAATATTCTTTTGTAAAGCTAAAGCGTTTTACGATGGTGTTCACCCTTCTGTCAATAAGAGCGTATTCATACTCTTTGAGCTATAGTTGTTGTTGCTATGTTATCGTTTGATTACTTACATAAAATATTAAAGTCTCTTTTTACAATTTTGGAGATAGGAGGCAATGTCACGAAGAGATAAAGAGCGGGGAAAATGGGTAAGCCTTATTTATTTGGTGCTTTGTTGCATTGGTTCTGAATAGTATACGCGTGGCATTTAGGTGTTTTTTACCGTTTATTGCTGGAGTATATCGCTTTGCGTTCCAAATCCTCGCTTATTATTAAATGTTTTTTTACATACCAGATTGATAAACTAAAAATTCAGCTTCGTAGAGTGTTTAAAAAGTTTGTTTACTTTTATACTAATTCAAAACGTTTGAAGTTCTAAAGAATACCTCATATGTACAAGATAACTTAAACAAAATAGAGGACTTTTTGTTTTTCGCGTTTTCCGTTTTGCTTCCTGAAATTATGCTCACATATCTTCTCTCTTAAAAGAAAATGGTCAAAAGAGGAGAGTGATCTAAAAGTATGATGATCCAACTTAAAAAAGAGCTAAAAATTTATGGATATGTAGTCATTAATTTTATGCTTCCAGATTTATGCCGTTGAATGTTTTGTTGCGGCACTCTTTTTGCTTAATGGATTTTATCAATTTCTTTTTGTTCATTACGGATTGACCGAAATTGGGGCATGTTCTCGTGTAGATTTACTCCAACTTGCTGCTGCGCGTTCCTTGGATTGGCGGTGAAGAAAATGCTCTGGTTGCATATTCAGTTGTATTTCTTTTCCCTGTTGGAAAATTTTTGCAATTTCCTTTGCGTTATTTACTGAGGTGCCAATAGTTTTAGCGAGCTCTTGGTAATTCTTTTCCCTTATAGCTTTTTGTTCACACGGTGAGAGACGCTCTTGTAATTGAAGCATATAGGTATTTATTTGCATCCGCAGTTCAGGAGATTGCGCTAAGAATTCTTGCTGTTGTTCTTTAGGCAGAGAAAAGAGATTTTTCATCCATTGACTAGGCGTTTTTACTGATTTCTCACAGCGTTTTTGCTCTAGCTGATGGTTTTCAAGAATGTCTTTTCCCACCTGTCTTACAGTATATACATAATCAAAAATGGCGTGGCTTAAGGGCAAAATATTTTCTTCAGCATGCGCACGTGCACCACTTTTTATGCCACATATATTGATACCACGCAGTCTATGAATAGATTGAGGAAAACTTTCAATTTGTCGTGCAAATTTTTCTCCTTCAACAATATTTTCACTTGTCATTGGAATTTTAATTTCCGACATTTTGTTTTGCAAAATATACGGATCACCATAAACAATCTTACACAATTCTTCGATTTTTCTTGTGCTTTTTTGGACTAATGCGCTGTTTTGAACCCTTTCATTAATTTCATCTCTTGTAAGAGGTGCTATTTTTTCTCTTGGGATTAGCGTTTGTTGAAAGTCTTGAGCCCTTGGCACTGTAAAAGAGAGGGCATCACCAATTTTTAATGTTTTGAGTTGTTCTGGTGTGAGATTGTTTTTATTTCCTATGATGAAAGAACCATTAACATCAACCATGAAACCATTTGCTCCACTGCCTCTATAAAAGCCCCTATAGGTTTCACCTTCTTTGGTTGTCATAACAAGGCGATGATTAATACTTTCAAGTCCGATAGTTTTCATGTGGTCCATGAATTCCTTTAAAATAAGCGTCTTTTCTGGATTGGAAATATCGTCAAGCAGATCTTTTATCGCTTTTGAATCGCCTGATTTTAGTGACTCAATACTGGCAAGCTTCATGCGTTTTTCTGTTACAAGAGAAAAGTCCAGTTTGTGACCTGCAATTTGCCCAAGCTTTTCAAAAAACACCCGTTGTGTGCGCCCATTCCCTTCTCGGAAAGGATGCGTGTAGTTTAACAGTATCATCATTTCAGTTGCATTTTCAACAAATGCTTCGCGGGTTAAGCCTTTTAAATTATTCTTCTCGTTCAGTATTTGATCTAAATTGTTAAGACCTTCCTGGACCTTTTCCCCCGCTGCAAAAGAAATGCCTGCTTTTTTCATTTCTGGCATACAGGCAACGCTCCCATCTTCAAAGGTAAAGGCTTTTTCGCGGGTATGTCCGGCCCATTCAAAGGTGTTTTTAAATAAAGTGCGATGAATATAGAGGAGATATGCAGATGTTAACCTTTGTGGTGGTTCTTCTTGGCGCAGATTAATGATTGCTTTTGCTGAATCGTGGGCACATTGCATTTTTAATTTGCTATAATTCTTTATTCCATATTTATTTTTCAGCGTGATACTATTTGGGTAAATAAAATTACGTGGTGATATATTCCCTTCTTGCACTTCTAAAGATGAAGACCTTTTTCTAAAGGGGTGAGGTGCTATTTCTTCTTTTGGAGTAAGTGTTTCTCTCAGGTTTTTAGCCCTTGGCTCCGTAAAAGGGAGGGTATCACTAATTTTCGATATTTTTTGCTGTTCTGGTGTGTGAGACGCAGAATGGTTTGTTTGGTTATTTTTCATAAATATTTCCTTTCACGCGTTTTAGACCAACATTTGTTTTGAAGGACTCTTTACGGTTCTTCCCTCTTTTACTTTGTAGTTTTTATCCAAAGGAAAAAGTCCTTTTTGACGCAAAAAATTTTGCTTTATTCGTAGGGTCCGTAGTCAATGTTTATTATTATGAACTGTTATTTTATTGTACAACTTTATCAGTCAGTTAGATAAATTGAGGGGGGGGGTGATACTGTCTGTAACATTACACAATACTCCTTGGTGCAATACTCCCTAGTGCAATCTACGTAAAATGACTGCACAAAGAAATTATATTAAAAACAAGAGGCTATGAAGTTTAGCTGGTTAACGCCATTGCTTTTGAGGCGCCCACTTTCCGCGACTGAACGTCCGGTGAGCTTATCGACATGGAGTTTTCAGCAGATTCTAGATGCCTTTTTATTGATGAGCGTTCAGGCAATTGAGGAGATTGCGAGAGGCTTTTTTGTTTTTGCATGCTTTTATCTTGCTCGGGAGATTGTTCCTGATGTGTTTTTACAATCTCTTCTCTGACTTTTTTTACAGTTTTGGTATAATCATCAATGGCAGCACATAGAGAAGGAACAGCGCCTTCAGCATGTTTGCGTGCACTATTTTTTATGCCAAGCACTTGTTTGCCAGCAAGCGAAGAAAACATTGTAGGCTGATTTGCAACTTGCCATGAGAGTTCTTCTCCCAAAACAGGATTTTTTTGCACATCTTCAGTGTTATATTGAAAAATAAATGGGTCTTTATAAACAATGTTACACCAATTGTAAATTTCTATTCGAGCCCGTTGAACAGAGTGATCATTTTGAACTCTGTCGCTAATTTCCTTATGCGAGAGAGGAGGGGTTCTTTCTTTTTCAGCTGTAAGTGACTGTTGCTGATTTTTAGCGGTTTGCTCTCTGTGTGTTTTTTGTTCTGTGTGAGAAGCAGGCAAAATACTCTCTTGTCTGTGTTTTTCTGGTATTGTCACTGTGCGTGGTCGAGCACCAAGCCGGTTCCATTCAGTTTGCATGGCAGTTTCAACAGCTTCTTGGTGTCTGTTCGTTGGTGAGCGTTCAGGCAGTTTAGGAGATTTCGATAAGCTTTGCTGTTTTTGCATGCTTTTATCTTGCTCTGGAGGCTGTGTATGGCGTTTGTGTTTTTCTTCTTGGCCTTGTATAAGGTGCTCTTTTGCGTGTTTTATAGCCTCAGCATAACCTTCAATGGCTTCACCTAGACGTGTAAGAGCATTTTCAGCCTGTTTGCGTGTATCACTTTTAAAGCCATAGACATTGTAACCAGCAAGTCTACCAAATATATGAGGGTGTGTTTTAACTTGCCATGCAAGCTCTTCTCCCATGGCAGGAGATTTGTTAACTTCTTCAAGCCTATGCTGCAAAACGCTTGGGTCGCCATAAGCAATTATGCACCAATATACGATTTCTGTGTGACAATATTGGACCGCTGTATTGCTTTGAACTCTGCGTACAATTTCCTTTTGCGAAAGGGCTGCCTTTTCTTGTCCAGGTTTGCGTGGCTTTTGTAGATCTTCAGCCATTTGCTTTAGGTCTATTGACTTTCTATGGAGTGATTGTTCTGCCAGATGGACGTGAAAAACATTCTCTTTTGCCTGTTTTACAATCTCGGCATAATTTTCAATGGCGAGACACAGAGATGAAATATTTTCTTCAGCCTTTTTGCGTGCTCGATTTTTTATGCCAAGAACTTTTTTTCCAGCAAGATTAGCAACAAGCTTAGGATTTGCTGCAATTTGCAATGAAATGCTTTCTCCAAGGAAAGGATTTTTTTCAATTTCCTCAAGTTTTTTCTGAAAAATATCTGGGTTCCCATAAACAGTTTGAGACAAACTTTTGATTTCGTCTTTACAGCCTTGGACAAACATATTGTTTCTAATTTTCTGGATGAGTTCCTCTTTCGGGATAGATGTACTTACTCTTGATGAAGAAACCGTTGCATATATGGTTTTATCTTTTTGAGTGGCTATATTGCTTTTTTCTCTGTTTTTTGTAAGAGGCGGTGTCTTTCTCACAAGCTCTGCATATATAGTTTCATTCTCTTGTGCGGCTGTGTTGCTTTGTTCTTTGTC
>NZ_JH725121.1:82750-85566 GCF_000278115.1 Bartonella sp. DB5-6 | reverse complement strand
GTTGCTTTGTTCTTTGTCTTTTGCGCGGGGTGATTTTTGTGGAGAAGGTATTGTGGATGGGGATTTTTTTGAGGGAGACGATCTAGTAGATTGTTCAAGGCGTCTTTCAAATTCTTCCACTATACGAGATACTGAAGGAGAGGAGTGTGTTTTTTTCATGCATGTTTCCTTTCAAGCTTGCCCCAATATCAATATTTTTTAGAAAATCTCTTTCTTGTGCGCTCTCCAACTTTATGTTTTTTATAGTTTTTTATGTAAAGGAGGATGCCAATTTGAATGGTTTTAAAAGATTTTTCGCTACTTGCGTGGATCGTAATTGGCTTTTATGTCTTTTGTATAGTTTTTTTATGAAATTTTATTAATAAATTGCGCAAAATTAGAGGGGTTTGCGTAAAAAGAGGGGCGATTGTATCAAATAAAGGGAGAATTATGATAATTTTTTTTCTTGACATTAGACAAAACTTCTTGGTGCAATTTATATAAAACGCTTTGCGCCAAGAAGTTAGATTAAAAGCTCAAATTTATATGCACTTAGCTAGCAAAAGCTACTGCTTTTGGTGTTGCGGTTTTGCGTGGTCGAACATCTATTGCTCTTTGGTGTTCATATCTAGAGGTTTCAGCAACCTCATGCTTATTTTCTGCTACGTGTTCATGTCTTCTAGAGGGGTGTGATAAGTCTTGCTGTTTTTGCACGTTTTTATCTAGCTTGACGGATGACACATGGTATTGGTGTTTTGTCTGATGGGGCTGCACGATGTTTTCTTTTATTTGTTTTACAGCATTTGCATAATTATCAACGGCTTCAATCAGGGAAGAAAGACCTTCTTCAGCATGTTTGCGCGCACTATTTTTAAAGCCGCACATACTGACACCGGCATATCTATGAAAAGATTGAGGATGTGCTGCAAGTTGCCATGTTAGCTTTTCTCCCATAGAAGGGTTTGTAAGCAGCTCTTCAGTTTTTTCTTGCAAAACATGAGGCTTTCCAAAAACGGTTTTACACCAATATTGGATTTGTGCGTGGTATCTTTGAACTGTTTGATCTCCTTGAACTAAGTTAGCAAGTTCTGTATTTGAGAGGGGGTCTCTTTCCCTTTCAGAATTATATGGGGTTTGCAGGATTTTTGCTATTGCTTCATTGCTCATTGATTTTTCATAACGCTTTAGTTCTGCGTCTGGGGATTGCATCAAGCACTTTCTTGCATATAGTACAGCTTCTATATAACAATCAACAGCGCCACTTAGGGAAGTAATGCTATCTTCAGCATGTTGACGGGTGCTATTTTTTATGCCACATACACTCACACCAGCAAGCTTAGAAATGCTCGCAGGGTGTGCTGTAATTTGCCATGAGAGACCGTCTAATACACTGGGATTTTTTTGAATTTGCTCAATCTTTTCCTGCAAAATATTTCTGTTTCCATAAACCGTTTGGCACAAATATTGGATTTGTTCTTGATACATTCTAACCAATGGATTGTGTGGAATTATCTGCGTAATTTGTTTTTCCGAAAGAGACCTCACTGTTCTTTGTGAAGCAACCGTTGTATATAAAGTTTCTTCTTTTTGCTTTCTTTTAGCCACTCTTTCTGTTTTCTTTTGTGAAGCAACCGTTGCGTAGAGGGTTTCATTCCCTTTCTCCTTCACAATATCTCTGTCTTTGGAGTGATGCGGTGTTGTTGAAAAATCAAGCGTTGCGTACACAATCTCCTTTTCAGTTGTAACGGTATTCTTTTTTTGTGTGCGAGGTGGTTTTGGGGGAGCTACCTGCGTATAGAAGGCTTGAGGGGCAGAAGATGTTGGGACAGCTTGTTTATAGCGTTGTATGAGTTCTTTTACTGAGGGGTGCGAAGAAGGGGTTGGTTGATTTTTTTTCATGCATGTTTCCTTTCAAAAATTATTTTAGAAAACCTCTTTGGTGCACCCACCATCTTTATGCTTTGATAATTTTTATACAAAAAAGGTGCCTATTTGAATGACCTCTAAAGACGCTGCGCTACTTATGGTTGTCGTAATAGATATTTATGTTTTTTATACAGCTTCTTTATGAAATTTTATCAATATGTTATACAAAATATGGGGACTGTTGTGATGGAATTTGTTCGTAACATGGCACAAAAAACTTTAGCGCAATCCCGATAAAATGAATTGCGCTAAAAGATCAGATAAAAGGCAAAAATTTACGTAAACTTACATTGCAAAAGCCATTCCTTTCCCACCTTCATGTCTGCTACGTGATTGCACTTCGCGCTGTGGGGAAGTATGGCGTTCTTCCCCTGCACGATGATGGTGGTGATGCTTATGTGCTCTTTCTGGACTTTCTCCTCTTTCATGTCCTTGTTGTCTTGCCTGCTCACGGGTAAAATCTTTGTGTAGCTTTTGTGCATTTGCTACATGCCTGTCAAGAGCTGCACAAAGGGGGCCAAAACCATCTTCAGCCTCTCTGCGTTGTGGGGATTTGACACCAAGTACTGTTCTACCAGCAAGCTTACCTATACCCTCAGGATTTTCTGCAACTCCCCGTGCGACCTGTTCTCCTTTCTGAGGATTGTCAAGAATCTGAGCAAGTTGGCTATTCAAAGCATACGGGTTACCATAAACAACTTGGCACCATTCTTGGACTTCTCTTACACCATATTGGAAGTTTGTGTTTTGTAAAAGCTTTGAAGTAATTTCATCTTTCGGAGACCTAGGAGAGGGAGAGGTTCTTCCTGTGTTAACATCTGCGTAGACAGTTTCTGCTGATTGCTGGTGGTTTCGCCCTTTGTTTCCTCCTATGTTAATATCTGCATAGACAGGTTCTGCTGCTTTTTGGG
>NZ_JH725121.1:81552-82650 GCF_000278115.1 Bartonella sp. DB5-6 | reverse complement strand
GTGGTTTCGCCCTTTGTTTCCTCCTATGTTAATATCTGCATAGACAGGTTCTGCTGCTTTTTGGGGGGAGCGCCCACCATGTGCACCCATGTTAACTTCTGCGTAGACAGTTTCTGCTGGTTGTTGAGGGCTTTGCCCTTTGTGTTGTTTATTAACCGTTGCATAAAGGGCTTCTTGGTTAACTTGTGGAGAAGAGGATGGATAATTCTTTTTCATATATGTTCCTTTCAAGAATTGTTTTAGAGAACTTCTTTGGCGCCTCTCCACCTTTATGCTTCGATAGCTTTAATACGAAGGAGGATGTCCATTTGAATGATCTCCAAAGATCCTTCGCTATTCGTGGTTATCGTAATCGATATTTATGTCTTTTATACAGTTTTTTTATGAAATTTTATCAATAAGTTAAATAAAATTATGGGGGCTATTTTGATGAAACTTTTCCGTAACATTGCACAAAAAATTTTAGCGCAATCCCTATAAAATGAATTGCGCTAAGAGATCAGATAAAAATTTATGTAACTTACATCGCAAAAGCCATTCCTTTTCCGCTTTCATGTCTGCTGCGTGGTTGCACTTCGCGCTGTGGGGAAGTATGGCGTTCTTCTCCGGCATGTTGATGATGATGTCTGTGTGCTCTTTCTGAAGATTCTCCTCTTTCAGGGCTTTGTTGTTTTGCTTGATCACGTGTAAAATCTTTGTGTAGTTTTTGTACAGTTTCTACATGCTTATCAAGAGCTGCACAAAGGGAAATAAAACCTTCTTCAGCTTCCCTGCGTTGTGAGGATTTCACGCCAAGTACTTTTTGACCCGCAAGTTTATTTACACCTTCAGGATTTGCTGCAACTTCCCATGTGATTAGTTCTCCTTTCTGAGGATTATCAAGAATCTGAGCAAGCTGGTTATTCAAAGCATGTTCGTTACCATAAACAACTTTGCACCATTTTTGGACTTCTGTTACACCATATTGGAAGTTTGTATTTTGTAAAAGCTTTGAAGTAACTTCATCTTTCGGGGATCTAGGAGGGGTTGCATTTTCTGTACCCAATCCGTCGTAGATAGGATTTTCTTGTTGTATGGAGTCTTGCCCCCCATATGCCC
>NZ_JH725121.1:25167-80933 GCF_000278115.1 Bartonella sp. DB5-6 | reverse complement strand
GCATAAATAGTTTCTTCTGCTGCTCCTTGGGTGCTTCTCCCTCTGTTTGGTTTATTAACCGTTGCATAAAGGGCTTCTGGGTTAGGTTGTGAAGAAGGGGAAGGATGATTTTTTTTCATGCATGTTTCCTTTCAAGAATTGTTTTGGAAAACTTCTTTAGCGCACTCTCCACCTTTATCGCTTTACTGCGAAGAAGGATGCCCATTTGAATGATCTCCAACGATCCTCCGCTATTCGTGGTTATCGTAATCGATATTTATGTCTTTTATACAGTTTTTTTATGAAATTTTATCAATAAGTTAAATAAAATTACGGGGGTTATTTTTATGAAATTTTTCTTTGACATTTCATAAAAACTCTTGGCACAATTAAAATACAATAATTGGCGCCAAGAGGTCAGATGAAAAGCTAAAATTGTACCGGTCTTTAGCCGGTGAGGGCGAGCGATGAAGAACGACTAATTTTTAGAGCGCGCATTTGACAATGTGCTTCTTTGGTGAGTTTCATGGTTTGAGCAATGTTTTTTGCTTTGCTTTCCGATATACCAAGCATGCAAGAAAGTCTTGTAGTATCGTTTTCTTGTATGGCTTTACGCTCTTGTGATGATAAACGATTATATAATTGACGCCCGTAAATATGCAGCTCTTGTCGCAGCGCAGGGGAATGAGACAAGGCTTCTCTTTGTTGTTCCGGTGATAGAGAAAAAAGGTTTTGCAGGTTTTTCGTAGGCTTTTCGACAGATTGACTCAAGCGATTTTGTTCCCTTGTGTGTTGTTCTAGAATTTCATCCTTTGTCTGTTGTACTGCTGTTGCATAATTTTTAAATGCTTCACCTAGCTGTGGAGTACTCTTTTCTGCATGTCTGCGAGACGGGCTTTTTATACCCAATATTTTCCTTCCCGCAAATTTACAGACGGATTTAGGATTTTGAGTTATTTGGTCTGTAAATTGTTCGCCCAAGCTTGGATCTGCATTTATTATGTCCATCTTTGTGCTTAAAGCTTGTAGGTTGCCATAAACACGCTTTGACAAATGCTCAACTTTTTTTCGACATGCTGCGACAGAGGGATCATATTTAACTCTTTCGAAGAGTTCTTCATTGGTGAGAGGTGCTAATGTTTCTTTTGGGATTAGCGGCTCTTTCAGGCTTTTAACATTGCTTTTCTGGAAAGATATGAGGGCGCCGTTCTGTAATGTTTTTACTTGCTCTGGTGAAAGGTCATCTTTATGGCCGACGACGAAAGTACCATCCATTTCCAGTACAAAACCTTCTGCGCTCATCCCTCTAAAGATGCCGTCGTAGGTTACACCTTCTTTTGCTGCGATAACAATATGATTGTTGATTTCATCAAGTCCAGCATTTCTCATTTGGGAGATGAATTCCTTTAAAATAAGTGCTTTTTGTGGATGTGTGATATCCTCAAACAAATCCTTCATTGGTTGTGGGTTGCCGTTTTGCATTGCTGCAATACTAGCCTTTGTCAGGCGTTCTTTTGTGATAAAAGAAAAGTCGATTGGATGCCCTGCTGCTTGTCCAAGCTTTTCCATAAACATGCGTTGTGTGCGTCCATTGCCTTTTCTGAACGGATGAGCATGGTCGAGAGCTATAAATACCTCAGCGGCTTCTAGAGCAAATTCTTGCCGCGATAAACCTTGTAGATTGCTCTTCGCTGTAAGTTTTTGCCCTAATTGTTTAAGCTCTCTTTGAATCTGTGAACCGACAGCAAAGGGAACCTCATAACCTTTTGGTCGCATTGCTGGCATACGGGCTGTGGTGCCATCTGCAAATGTAAAAGATTGATCACGGGTCTGTCCGGCCCATTCAAAAGTGTTGTAGAAGAGGTTCCAGTGAATTGATTTCAGGTAGTCTGCATCAAATTTTCGTGGTAATGGTTCATGGCGAAAATTCACAGCCGCTCTAGCTGCTTCATGGGCACAGCGTTCATACAGTTTTTGTGGATTTTTGATGCCGTATTTATTTTTCAATGTTTTGCTTTTTTTATACAGATAATTTTGCTCTAACATAGGATATCTCCTTAGAGAATAGGGTGGTTCATGAGAGTGTTAAACTCTTCGTTTGAAAAGTTCCCCCATCGCGTATTCTTCTGAAATTTCGAGTGTTTTAGGAGGGAGTTACATTCCCTCAAATGTGTGGGTGTTGATGGTGATCTCAACGGCTTCGTGGTGTTTTTTTAATTCTTTTGAAGTGAGAAACGTAAAATGTTCCTTTGAGATGAGTGTCATGTACATTTCTTTTTTGAATGTGCTCTTAGTTCTTTTTGAAAATGCTGTTGGAA
This sequence comes from Bartonella sp. DB5-6, assembly GCF_000278115.1. Taxonomy (GTDB): domain Bacteria; phylum Pseudomonadota; class Alphaproteobacteria; order Rhizobiales; family Rhizobiaceae; genus Bartonella; species Bartonella refiksaydamii. Next base: position 78,636 of record NZ_JH725121.1, on the reverse strand, counting down.
AGTCTTTTAGGTGTATTTTCTGCCATTGTTTAGCATTGTCACAAATGCGTGTGTTTTTTGGTGCTTTGTTTTTAATAAAGCCGTATTCAAAAGCTTTTTGATGGGTATGTAAAGTATGGGAATTGTGGTTATGGTCGCCATTAATTATTTGGTTATTTTGGGGTTCTTCATAAAGAGCGTCAGCATTGGTAAGTACAGGCGCAAAAGCAACAATTAAGAATTTTTCTTGTTGGATCATGTGAAAATTCCTTTTTAATAGGCATTTGTAAGGTAAAACGCACGCTTTTTGCCTTTTATGCTGTTGTTGTTATTTTGTTGTTCAATCCATTAAGAGGATATTTTTTTACTTTTTCTTTGCTTGGGGAGCAAAACGGTTTTTTTCAGAAGCTGCTAACATTTCTTTTCTCCTAAAATAGATCGCTCGACCACATCGTAAAGGTGGCTGTCCTTGCATAAGAATAATTTGTTCATCTTGACGCATATTTTGGATAATTTCGTGGGGTAAAATCAGGGCTCTTTGTTGATAATTGATGTTTTGAGAGCCTTTTGCTAAAGACAAACCTCTTGATTTACTTGTTCCGGTCACTTCAATGGTCATTTGACCACAACGTTCTGAAATGTCTTTGGCTGTTTGGAGGTCTTTGATGGCGGCATAACTCACAAATGAACAGCTTTCAAACCATGAGCGTGCTCCTGCTTCTCCAAAGTGATTGACCAACTGTCCAGAGGATTGATAAAAGAGCATTAAGGATGTGCCGTATTTACGGCCGCGATCACGGGCTTCTTCTAAAATATTCATATAACCAAGAAGATCAACTTCATCCAAGACAAACAAAACACGTTTTTTGTAGTTTCCGTCAGCTGTAATCATTGCATTTAAAAAAGCACCAATAATGACCCGTCCAATTGCTGGATAACTATTTAAAATGCTTGCGGGAAGATTGAGAAAAACATCGGTATTCCCGTTTGTAATATCTGAGGATGCAAAATCACTCCCACAGACAAGATCAGCGTAATTGGATAAAGAAAGCCACTGGGTATCTTTTGATGCAGTTGTATAGACCCCTGAAAAGGTTTGATCCGCCATTTCTGTAAAGATACCAACCATTTCACGAATAAAAGGAGAAGGCGTTGTTTCTTGAATCATACGCAATTGATCCACAACTGCTGTTTCTGATTGAGACAAAATTCCACGCAGTGTTTTTAAATTACGTTCATGGTATTCATATTCATCAGAAAATATGACATGAGCAAGAAGAGCCGTTAAAAGATTATGCGCTTGCGTCGAAAAATATTCTGCTGAAGAATTATCTGATTTTTTATCCGTGAGAAGCAATTTGGCAAAACCCACAATATTGGCTTCACGTTGTGTGCGTGGTACGCTGTCGTCTAAAAGCCAATCGAGCACATTAAAATTTCTTGTTAAGACCGAATTGGGATCTAGAACAATAACGTTTCTGTTGCCCATCTTTTTCCGCGCAAATCTGACCATAGGTGCAACTTCGGTTGAAGGATCGAGGCAAACGATAGAGCCTGGATATGTTAAACATGTTGGAACGACTGTACTTGTTGTTTTATATCCACCAGAACCGGCAAAAAAGATCATATGGGTTGAACCAAAATCAAGATTAAAGGTAAGCAAAGGTGCCGTCCCACCTTTACCCCATGTGGTTTTATTGCTAGGTGAAAAGGGAATATTGCACACGCTATCTTGATCAACACGGTATCTTTCACCAACAACAATTTGGCCATTAGCAGGAAAAATTTTTGCCGCTTCTTTTAAACTCATCCATGAGGCGTCACCAAAAATTCCTTTTTTTGCACGCTTGACTTTGTTGTTCCGTGGAGAGGTTGTCATGATTTGAATTGCTAAAAGAACAATGCCGATGATGACACCAAAAACAACCATAGAATCCATGAACTTGAGAGCATAGTTCCAAGTTATTCCTTGTTGACCAACATAGGGGCTTAAGCGCTTTATTTCACCTCCAATATAGTAAAGAGCAGTGATCCCAAAAAAGATAGCTGAAACAAGCGTGATTTTTTTGCGCAGGTATAGCTTTTGCGATAGGGTATAAAGCAATGAGACAGCAACAACCAGCACCAACACTAATAAAGGTTTTGAACGAAGATACCAATAAATTTGATTGTTGTCTAATCCATTTGTGATAAACAACAACAAATGAGGAACAACGAATATCGTTAAACTTCCTAAAACGATTGGCATTAAAATGAGCGCCAATTGTGTCTTTGTGTATTTCATTGCTTCTTACTTTCGATTTTTTCTGATTATGCCACAAAACGATGCTTTCAAAATTAGTGCTAGGATGTGAGATATCTCCCCCCCCCCCTTTTTTTCATGAGTGGGAGATATCAAAACTTTCCCAGCCATGGATGTTTTAATAAAGGAACAAGATTTCAAATTTTCTAGCTGGCCATAGCGAGCGCATTCGAGCGATTTAGTGTGGATGTGTAGGCTCGAGTATGTGTTTCTTTAGCCTTCTGAACAGTGTTGGTAATTTTTCGTGCTTTTTGTTCTGATACACCAATACTTTTCGCGAGTGTTTCATAATCATTGTTTTTTATCGCTCTATACTCGTCTGGTGAGAGACGATGCTCTAAATTGCGTACAAACGTGCGGAGTTCTTTGTACAACAGAGGAAATTGAGACAAGACTTCTCTTTGTGTTTCTGGTGATAAGCAAAGGAGATTTTGCAAGTCTTTACTCGGTTTCTCTATTGCTTTTCCGCGGCGTTCTTGTTCGATTTCATGTTCTTGAGTGATACTTTTCCCAGCTTGTTTTACAGCGTACGCGTAATTTGCAACTGCGTTACAAAGTAAATCCACATGTTCTTCAGCATTTGTGCGCACTTGATTTTTTAAGCAAAGGAGATCAAACCCTGCAAGACGAGAAACAGAGCTAGGTGCCCTTTCAATCTGATTGGCGAGCTGTTCCCCAAAGCTTGGATTTTTAATAATCTCCACCATTTGTTCGTTTAATACTTTTGAGCTGCCATAAACAATTTTTGTGCATTTCTGGATTTGTTCGCGGCATGTGTGGACACGAGCATCTTCTGCAATCTTTTCGGAAAGCTCACTTTTTGTCAAAGGGGCTAGTTGTTCTTTTGGGATGAGCACTTTTTCAAGTTCTTCGGCTTTTGGGGCTGTAAAGGTGAATTTGTCACCAGGTTTTAATGTCTTCATTTGTTCTGGTGTGAGATGTTCTTTGTTGCCGATGATGTAAGCACCTTTGATGTTGAGTGCAAAGCCTTCATGACCAGCACCTCTATAGATGCCGGTGTAAGTCTCACCTTCCTTTGCAACCATAACGGGACGATTATTAATATCGCGACCGCTTTTTTTCATGTTGTCCATGAATTCCTTTAAAACACGTATTTTTTCTGGGTTAGAGATATCCTCAAACAGATGTTTCATAGGTTCTAGATTACCATCTTCTGTTACTGCAACACTTGCAACCATCATGCGTTCTTTTGTTACAAGTGAAAAGTTAAGTTGATGTCCTGCTGCTTTGGCGAGATTTTCAAAAAAGAATCGTTGTGTGCGTCCATTACCTTCTCTGAAAGGATGTATATGGTTGAGAGAGTTGAACATTTCCATTGTTTCAGAAATAAAATCTTCACGCGTTAAGCCTTGCAAATTGTTCTTTTCGCGAAGCGTTTGATCTAATCTTTGTAAGCCTTCTTGAATTTTATCCCCAATCGCAAAAGCACTTTCCCAGCCCGTTCTTTTCATTTCTGGCATGACAGCGATGGTTCCATCTTCAAATGTGAAGGGAATATTACGGAGCTGTCCAGCCCATTCAAATGTATTAGAAAACAAACTTTTGTGAATATGGCATAAATAAGAGGCATCAAACTGTTCTGGTAGGGGCTCTGTGCGCAGATTGATCATCGCTTTTGTTGTATCATGGGAACATTTCTCCAGAAATAATTTTAAGTTTTTTATTCCATATTTATTTTTCAACGTGTTACTATTAGGATAGGTGTAGTTATGGGGAGAGATGGACGATATATTTTTTGTTTTTGACTTTGCTTTTGGCATGATGACCTCCTTATAATATAGCGCTGTCCATGAGAGTGTTAAATTCTTCTAGTGAAATATTCCCCCTTGCGTATTCTTCTAAAATTTTGAGTGTTGTAGGATGAAGTGTTATTCCTTCAAGCGCATGGCTGCTGATGGCTGCATTAACTGCTTCGCGGCGCTTTTTTAATTCTTCTAGCGTTATTGATAAGAAATTTTCTGTCGTTTTTGTTTCCATTTATTTTTCCTTGTCTGTTTTTCAACAGTTGCATTAAATAAGCCTTTTGGTGCAGGGGAGAATTTTTTAGTTTCCCCCAAAGATGTTTCGTTGTTTGAACGGGTCATAATACATTTCTGTGACTTTGAATTTTCCTTCAACCCGTTTGCACTGGATGATGATATCAATCATTGAAATCAATAGACCCCGAATGTCATCACGCTCTAAATCGCCTCCACCTTCACTTTCTTTTACTAAAAGGGTCATTTGTTCAAAGGCAGCAAGCGCTGTTGACGCATGAACTGTTGTAATCGAACCTGGATGGCCTGAATTGACATTGCGGATATAATAAAAAGCTGTACCATCTCGAAGTTCTTGTAAAAGAATACGGTCTGGACGCATGCGTAAAGCAGATTCAAGCAATTCTTTGGGGCCAACAGAGGCTAAACCTTGTCCATCTTTTGAATAAATCATAGAAACATGATTGGGTTGTGACACAACCAGTTCTTGTGTATCTTCAATGGTAATAACACGCTCATTCTTGGGAATTTTAGCGATTAATGCTTTTGACAACGTTGTTTTACCAGAGCCGGTTTTCCCTGAAATCAAAATATTTTTTTGACACTGTACAGCTTGATTTAAGAAAGAGACAAAATCCTTATTACAGTAAGCGGTTACCAAGTCATGCTCAGTGCTTTTGAGTTCGCTAAAACGCGCTTGATAATCATTTAAGGGTGTAAATGATACTTGCTCACACAGCGAAAAAAGACCTTTGTTTGCAAGATCTTCGAGGGAGAAACTCTGCGATGATGGTTTGCGAATTGTCATACTGATCGTGCCTTTTTCCACTGCCGGAGGAATGACAATTTGAATACGTTCATTCCCTGGCAGGGTAGCCGATAATATGGGATTTTTGTCTGATATGTTTTGCTTAGAATAGGAAGCGATAACTTTAGCAATTCCCATAAGTTCATTAAATGAGAGGGCTGGCACTTCTATTGTTTTCCATCCTTCAAGTCCTTCCGTCATCACTTGATAAGGACGATTGATAACAATTTCAAAAAGACTTTCATCTTTTAGAAAAGCACTGATCGGTGCAAGTTTTGTTAGAACAATTGCGACGGTTTCATCATTCAGCGGGTGTACGTTTTGGTTCATTTCAAAGTCACTGTAGGGTTTTTATAAAAGTTTCTTGAAAGAGCCCGATTAACAATTTGTTTTTTGTTTTCGACGATTTTCAATTTATAAACACTGGAAAAATCTAAATCGCGGGCAACAAAAACATTAACCATTTCTCCTTGGTTTTTGGACAATGTCGGAGGAATATTGGCATAATTTTCGGTGATAATATTTGCAATATTTTGTCCCGAAGAGACTGTTTCAGAGTCTTTTGTTTCAGAGTTTTTTTTGTCTGAGCTTTTTAAAAAACGCTCTCTCGCATAATTTGTTGCATCTTTGACAATGGATACAAGAAGCGCAGATCCAATTCGTTCGAACCAATGATTATCAATATCTCCATCCATACCAGAACGTCCTAAGGAATCTGTTGCTGGTGAAGCTAATGTTATGATGACGCCACTTGGTGTTTTAGCTCTATTCCATAGTACAAAAAGGCGATTTTGCCCTCTTTTTAATCCAGCGCGATATTCGCCAATAATTTGTGTGCCTTTATCAAGAAGGACAACCCGCCCATTGTCTGACAAAATATCTCTGGAGACGATACAACTGGTGAATCCTTGTTGGTCACTGTTGATTGCTGTCTCTAAGATACAGGGAATGGAAGTACCCATCGCGATAATGTAGTTTCGATTGCCAAGTGTTGAAGCGCGAACACCTTCAAGGGTTGTTGGCTTGAGAAGATGGTTAAAGCGTTGTGCTGTTTCGTCGGGTTTAGTTTCTAGTTGAAGCGCAGCGATATTATTGATTGCTGTATTTGTTTTGCTTTTTTGTGTGTTTGCATAGGCTAATACGGGAGCACGTTGTGCTGCTTCCAAGAGTGAATCATCAGGCTTTGATTGATTTATTGTGGGCGTTGGTAGCTCAACTTTTGGCAAAAGAGCGTTATTTTTCTCGGTTACTTCAGAGGATATAGGCTTTAGCTGTGCAGGTCGGAAAAGTTCTATTTGTTTAATAACTCCTTCTTTTGGTAGTTCAACAGATTGTTTTTTGTCTGTAACAAGCGTTGAATATGCTAAATAAAGACAGACACTGAAAAGAATAACAAGAGCAGCCACTTTGCCTACATTGGTCTGTTGTTTTTTCCCTTGAGTGTCCTTTATCGTATCGCGATCATTGATGTTTTTTTCATCCATTGTGTCGTTCATGGCTGGTTTCCTATGTTCACTTTACGTTGTACAGAGGGTGATGTTGTTCCAGTTTCAGGATTAATTCCTTCAGGTGAGAACCTTTTATTGAAAATACACAGCACGTCATTGCCGCGGCGCAAAGTAAATTGCGCAGCTGTAGCATGCACAATAACCTTGTTGCCTTTAATCGATTTTGGAACGAGAGATTCTTGCCCATCAAGTGAGACAAGGTAAATGGCGGGGATTTCAGTATTGCCCAAAAATGTAAAGGTTGTGGTTTTACCGTTGTCATAGACAGAGCTTGGTTCAATGAGAGTTGAACCTTGCGCTTCATAAGCCCAATTGCGTGGTCCAAAATCTTCATGAGTGTTTAAAATATCATTGACAAAGTTTTCTTCGCGCTGTGCAGCTTTTTCTGCTTCGGCTAATTTTTTTCGCAAGGCTTCATCTTCTGGATAACGAAACTTGACCAGAAAATATGTATCATTTCCCGCTGAAACATCGCCTTCACGCACTTGAAGTTCAAATTGATAAGAGCGTTTTGTTCCATCTTGGCGGCTTGTTACGATTTGTAAATTGGTAATGGGTTGAATTTCGCGCGGTTTTAGAAAGACAAAGTGGCCAGCTGGGGCTACTTGCCAAGCAACGGAATTGCCAATCCCTACATAGGACACTTCTTCATCATCGGCAAATTCAATCTGGACTGAAGAACGAATAGAGCCAATCACTTGTACGACATTATAGGGGTCATAATTGACAAATCTAATGCGATTGTCTTTGCGTGCACTCACAGGGGCTGTTTCCGCAAATGATGGAATTGTACGACAGCTTATTGCTACAATAAAAGCAAAAAAGATTATTTTTAGAAATTGGATCATTTTATCACCTCTGGGTCGGATCTATATTCCGATACTTGGAAGCCAAGGGGATTGATTAAGCGGTCCGTTGTTGAAATCTGTGCATTAATGTAGGAAAAGTTTAAAATAGAAACCCAATGGGAAATATTTTCTTTTCCATTGGGATCTCTGACCGTTTTATAGTAACGCACTTGAACAAGATTTTTGCTTAAAAAGGAGATTGATTTGATTGTAACTGTAGCAGTTGTGTTTTGATAGATATTTTGCGGACTTTCTGGATTATTTCCCGCATACCATTGTGCAAAACGACTCTGTTCTTTTGGAGAAGATAAAAGAGAAATTAAGCGAAAATTGTTTTCTGCCTCTGATGCTTGAAATCCTTCACGCGCACGAACATATTTGCCAGAAAAATAGCGTGTTATTGCTTCATCATAGTCGTTGGGAGTTTCTTTTAGAGCACTCACCGTTTCAACAATACCTGTTGAATTATCAACACGGATTACAAAGGGTTCTACGGTTTTTAAGGGTGTTAATGCTGCTACAGCTAAAGCTAGAGCGATTGTTATTAAGCCCAAAAGCACGGTCAGTGCCATGGTAATTTTCATCCGCACGCGCATACCATGCATGCGATCAATATCGAATGAGCGTGCTTCTTTTACATATTCATCAAATGCGTCACTTTTCACGCGTGTCCTCCACAGTTTTATCAAAGAGTGTTTTATGGTTTATGGGATTTAATGGAGCTTCCTTAAGAATCACGTCCGCTGTTGCTTTTTCACTTTCCAATGTGTTGAGGATGATAGGTGTCGTAACAGGCCTTACGATTTTTTCTTGTAGGATGAAGTTTTTATTGTCCCAATCCCATTTATCTCTATTTAAAATGCGGGTATGTTTGCCATTACATCGTGGTGGTTTTTTGGGGCCATTCAGGGAGGCACAGCCGGTAAGGGCAATTGTAAGAATCATAAAAAAGGTTAATTTTCGTTTCATTTTTTGAACTCACAAATATATTTTTGAATATAATGCGTGTTTTTTTTTGCTTTGAACAATTTTACAAAAGCAAACGATGAAAAATTTTAACTGATCTTGTGGAACCAAGAATATCAAATATTTCATGCAATATATGTGTGGGGCGTGCACTCTTTAGCACACGCGCCACAAAAATAAGATCTCTGTTTTTTTTTAGAGGTGTCTGACATTAAAATCGACCACGACTTCGTGCTCCTGTTTGGGCAACTTTGGCTGCCGCACTTGCAGTACCAGAGAGTCTTGAAATTGTATTTTTTGCCGCATTCCCACCTGCTTTAGCGCCACCGGTAAGCATGGTGAAAATCTGTCCGCCTGAAGATACTCCTGCGTTAAAGTATGGTCCACCAGAGGACAGCGCAGAGGCAATGCCAGGAAGGGCACGGAAGAGAATAGCTCCTACCATCGAAATGACAACGACAGGGGGGAAGAGGACATAAATCGAATCATATGAACCTCTAAGAACGTATATAATAATTTTGCACATAATCGTTCCCAGCATGATCACTAGAACTTGCAAAATGGTAAAATTAGCCAATGTCGCAATCCATGCATCAGTGAATTTTCTGGTTGTATTGAATAAATAGAAGCTAATAAAGAGTGGTCCTAGACCTATAATCATTATAAGTGCAACTTGTGCAAACATTTGGACAACAAAACCAGCTATACAAAAGATGATAACAGCCAGCATCATTAGAGAGCCAAGAAGGCCAACCACGATTTTTTCAAGAAACCAAGCGTTATATAAGACTTCTTGATAACACCTATTTGCCTGTAACAAAATATAATCAAAGACATTAGATTTAGTAGGATTGCTGTTGAGCGCATTCCCAATAGCGTTCACTAAATCATTGAAAAAAACGTCTTTAACATAGATATTAAATACGCTCGCATTCGTTGCCATTGTCGTTACAACAACGATTTTAACAACATTATTGAGAAGACTATGCATGGAAAGGGCAACGCGGCCAGTCATAACATTATAGCCATACAGAAAGATAAAAATGATCGAGGCAAGATTGAGTGGTTTTGCAATAGCAGAAGACAAACCACTCACAGTTGCATTCATCGCCTCATCGAGAGGTTGAAAAATATACGCAGAAATGCTTAGAAATGGGGAAAAACTAGAACCGTACATCAGACTTCGCAATTTCTTCTTTTAATTTTTCTTTAAACGCGTTGTTTTTTTTCTTTGCTTCTTCTTCATATATTTCTTCTTTTGTTTTTATATCTTTTGTTTGAATCATAGACAAAGATTGAAGTTTTAAAGCATCCGTTTGAAGATTTGCTTGAATAAGAGACAACTTTATTTGAAGATCTTGCAACTCTTCGGGTTTAAGATTTTCTTTTGATGCCAATGCATCACTTATTTGCTTGATTTTTGCTTCAGTTGTTGTTGTATTTTCGTAAATGGTTTCAGCTGCGCTTGATTGCTTAGTGTCTAGTCTTTGGATGCTTGCTAACGCATTTTGATAATATTCATCTACATTTGAAGTCGTTTGTGACGTTGCATGAGAGATAAAAGATAAAGATAACAGTGTGATTAAGCCATATTTTTTCATTGTTTTTCTCTCCTTTGATGGAATATGGGCAACCACTTTTCTGGGTCTGCTCCATATTCGTCGATAATTTGATTCATGAGTTCAATATTCTTGGTTGTGCCACTTAAGACAGCGATCTCATCGTTCATTCCGCGTAAATTAAGTTCGGCAACGACGGAATTGTTTCCCTGCTTAATGAGAAAACGTCGGGATTCTCTGCTTAATTCTGACTGTATGAGTTCAAATTCACGTTCAGTCAGTTTGAAGTCTTCAACATAATCGTGGTAATTTGCTTTTTGATTTGGAAAAAATATTTGAGTAGGGCATTGCTCAATAATCGTGTGTGCGATTGTTGAGTTTAAAGCATCCTTGGGGCTTTGTGTTGCAAATAGCATCATGCCATTTTGTTTACGGATCGTTTTGAGGCGATCTTGCGCAAAAGCTTTGAATGAATCGTCTTCAAGCGCTTTCCAGAATTCATCAACGACAATAATAATGCGCCGCCCATCAATAAGATCAAGAATGCGGTGAAACAGATACATCATCAAGGGGCGCCGAATTTCTTCATTGTCTAGGAAATCCGTCATGTCATAACCAATAAATTGGGAATCTAAATTGAGATCATCTTGATCATTATCAAAAACCCAACCTAAGTCATTGCCTTTGATCCAGCGTTGTAACCGTATAGCAATGCCTTCTTTTGATGTGTTATCAAAAAACAGTTGAAGAGCGCCAAGAGAGCGTTGTGCGTGGGGAAAGCTTTCCAAGGCATCGATAGCTTTAGCGATATCTTGTCGCTCTTGTTCTGTTACCATTTGTCCTTCAGTGGTGACAAGCTTCAAGATCCAATTGCGAAGAAAGATTTTGTTTTTTTCCGTATATTTTATGCCCTTTAAAGGCGCAATCCCTGTGGGCTTCCCATTTTTCAAAGGTTTATATTTTCCTCCTCCAGCCCGTACAAAAATCTCTGCACCCTGATCCTTGTCAAAAAAGACCATTGTTGGATTGTGTTTTTGCAATTGTGCGAGAAGGAAATTAACAATAACAGTTTTGCCAGATCCAGATGGGCCGCACACAAAGGTGTTGCCAAGATCACCGTAATGAAAATTAAAATAATAAGGTGAACAAGCTTGTGTCTTTAGCAATGCTACAGCAGTTCCCCAAACATTGCCTTCGAGTTTGCCAACGGGAAAGGAATGGAAAGGCGATAAAGCTGCAAAATTTCTGCTGGTAATAGCTCCAGAGCGCGCACGATAACTGAAGTTTCCAGGCAGTTGTGCCCACCATGCTGCCTCCAATCCTAAATCTTCTCTGGCGATAACTGCTCCACCATTGGTTAAATGGGAACGTGCTTTTGAGAGATTTTCAGCCAATATTTTTGGATGATCGGCAAAAACTGTTAGAGAGAGATGATGCTCACCTAAAACAAAACGATTTGACTCTAAATCATCCAGCGCTTCATCCAGCGCTTCAATTTGTGAGCTGGCACGATCAGCCACATTAATCATTTGATTTTGTTTGCGGCCCATAATGGTACCGGCAGCTGCTTTGCTCTTAAAGACAAAAGATTGTGTTAAAATAAATTCAAACGGTGTTGTAAGCAAACCATCTGTCATACCTGGACGTGTTTTAGAGGGATATTCTTTCCACCCAAACATGCCAGCAAAGCGCTCATTACTTTCATGACGAATTTCAATAATTTCTTTGCCAAAAATAACACGATCTGAGTAAATCGTTGAGGCGATAGTACCAAATGTGAGAGGAACGCGTTCACGTCTTCCTCCCACCAATTGGTGTAGAAATTCACTTTGTTCAGAAAATAAAATGCCATCATGTTCATAAATTGACAAGAGACGCGCTCCATATTCCTCCAAACCTTGCATGAAATCTTGGCTTAACTCTTCGAGTTTACGAATAGCTTCTATATCTGGTTCAGATTGTGTTTTCTTCGCCTTTGCTAATCGCTGGAAAAATGAGGCAAGTTGTTCCGTTTTATCGGATGCCGGATTCCAGAGAAGTGAAATGAAGAGATCGTTTCTATAAAGCTCTTGAGAAACCATCTTATTTTTGTATTTTTCATCTAATGTTGCTGCAAAAGATGAAGAAAAACGACTCTCTGGATAAATCATTTCACGTCGACGGATGATATGAGAATATAAAGCAACACGTTCATCCGCTATATTTTTCAAGAGAGTGTTTAATTGGTTATGCAAGGAATTTAATTGATCGATATCTGCAGTGTCAAAATTTATACCCTCAACAGTCATCACAGTCATCAAGCAGCGCGAGTTTAACGCAATGACGTGTTGATTGACATGGCGTATGTAAGGAATATAATCTTCAGACTGAGCATCCCGTTTCATGACGGACATCTGATTCACTTGCTTAGCTCCTTATAAGTACGGATAAGACGCAATGGGGACACAGATGCACCTCCCCATCTGCTAAGATTTTTTTGTTTTCCTCGGGTGTTAAGCCAAGCAAATAATACGCGGAATTGATTGTGGTCGTATTTTGTTACTTCACGCAAAACAAAGTGCATACCAACACCAAGACCAATCATTGTAAAACCGCTTGTCACAACAAAGAGAATGGTTGTTGCCATAATATTAAGCGCCATCGCTTCCATTGTGACACCGGCAAACATAGCCGGCCTTGTACAAGCAAGGAAAAGAGGATCTTCGTTCATTTATGTCGTAGTACCTGCCAACTTCCCAACAAGAGCGGGAGCCCCAAAAACAATACCAATGCCAATAATGCAGTAAGCTGCCTTGCGTAAATCAATAAAGCCATACATCCAGCCAATACCCACGGCAGCAACACATATAATCGCAATGAGCTTTGCCGTTGTACCTGTCATCATACTAACAATATTCTTTAAAACATCATCAATATTTCCCAGCCCACTAGCACCAGCAGAAGAAGCAGCGTAAGAAGGATTTGATATAACGAATGCAGTTAAAAGCAGCATAATAACGATAAACATGATGTTCTTCGATACAGTGTTTGTCATTTTACCTCTCTAAAAAAGAATTGTCTTTTGACATCTTCTTGTCTCTAAACAACCAAAGAACGCCCTTGCTTTAATCTTACAGCCTTAATCATCCCTCAATTGTGTTCTAAAAGCTTTGATAGTTGTCTTGCTTTCAAAATGTTCTTCTCAAGAGACAGAAGAATTTCGTTTTAAAATTGTGCTACATAAAAATGGCAATTTTAAGTTGTATCTCTTTCCTGAGATGACAATATCCACCACCGTAAAGAAATAATATTTTTCTTTACAAAATGTACTTAATGCTCAACTCATCCTGCTGAGAGTTTTCCCTTCAAGAGCAAGGAGAGTTGTTGGTAAAAATGTAAAAAATGGTAGAGAAACAATGAACTTTTTGAGAGAATGTATGAAACGAGTGCGATTTAAATTTATCGTTATTGTTTACATTATGGGGTCTATTGTATGGGGAGTGAGCCAATATAAAGATAAAATAGATTTGGGTGTTCTCAAGACGTTTACAATGCGAGATATTCAAGACATTGTTGATATGCATTTAGAAGAGGGAAAGTTAACGCAACCTATCACTAAACAGCATTTAGCAAAATCTGATCCAGTTTTTCATTTACAGAAGAATGTTTCACTAAGTGATGCTGCTGTTTTTCAAGGTATGGCGTCGGTTACCAGTGGTGTTACATTTAAATTGGTTACTCCTGTTGCGCAATCTTGGCGTAAACATATTGTCCGTGATATCCATTTATATGGTGTGGATACTTGTGCACCGCGTCAAAAAGCGAAATTAAACGATCAAGAATGGCCCTGTGGTGCTGTTGCGACAGCTTGGCTTGTCACCAAAACACTGGGTCAAAATTTATCCTGTAAGCAGACTCTTACGCATAAGGGTGTTTATTATGCTCAATGTTTTGTTCAAGGGGTTGATTTAGCTGAAGCAGGTCTTGCAGAGGGTATGTTAGTGCTTTCAAAAGAGAGTAAAAACCCTATTCCAATACAGTATCGTCATGCTGAAAAAACAGCACGCAACAATAAAATTGGTCTTTGGTCAAGTGGTTTCACTGAACCTTCACAATGGCGAAGGGATAATGGATCTTATAATCCTTTTGCACCTTCGTAATTGGCTTTGACTGACATAGTTACTTGCTATTTATCTCGAGAATTTTGCAAAGCGAATTGAAATGTATCATAGGAAAAATGAAATAAGCTACGAGAATCTTTATGTATATTGCGTATAGAGGGACTGATTGGCATTATTTTTAAGATATGTCCGTTCTTAAAAGTTTTTTTATTTTTAAGATATGTCTTGTAAAAGGGGTGTAATTGTTGGTGGTAAAAGATTTTTCATCGTTTATGCTTGGAAGAAATATACATTATTATTTTATAGAATAATAGCTTGAAGGTATGGTTCAATGGACATTCCAAGAACAGTATATTTCAGAATATTATCAGTGGGTAGCAAAAAGCTGCGAAATATCAAATATAATGAAGTTGAATTGATTGATTTTGATCATTTGAAAGGGGTAAAGTTTTCTGGAAATTATTTTAGATATCCTATCAGGACAATTGAAATATGAGCATCTCTAGGTTTGTGGTGTTTGATTGCATACGAATTGTTTTAACTGAAATTGTTCATGAAAAGGGCTGCTGTTTGATATCTATGTCTTTCATGCAAAGATGTTTGAAACTTTTGAGAAAGCTTGGGTGAAGATATTTTTTATGCAAAAGATGTAGAGGATTTGTTTAAGCAGCTAGGTATTTCATTGTGCATTCAGTTAGCACTTCTTGTGAGTTTAAAAAGGGCTTTAAAAGCGGCGGTTAGGAATATGCAGAAATTAATGGCGATTCTGTAACTTATTGATCAATAAAAAGAAATTATCGGCTGTATTAAACCAAGTGTGCATTATAGAGAAATTGGGAGCTATACTGTGATCTTCCTACAGAATCGGACTGCTGTTAATTTATGTTAGTGGTGCACATATCCATTTTTATAGAACAGAGATGTATGTGGATTTGTTGGATTATATGCTTTAGAAAGCATCACGGCGCTTAAAGGGGTCGTAGTAAATTTCTGTGACGCGGAACTTTCCTTCAAGACGTTTACATTGAATGATAACATCAATCATCGAAATTAATAAGCCACGAATATCGTCTCGTGCTAAATTCCCGCCCCCTTCACTTTCTTTGACTAAAAGGGTCATTTGTTCAAAGGCTGCAAGTGCTGTTGAGGCGTGGACGGTGGTGATTGAACCTGGGTGACCAGAATTAACATTGCGGATATAGTAAAAGGCTGTACCATCACGCAGCTCTTGTAGAAGGATTCTGTCGGGGCGCATGCGTAAGCCAGATTCAAGCAGTTCTTTTGCGCCTGCTTTTGCTAGTCCTTGATTATCTTTTGAGTAAAAGAGTTGCACTTTGTTTGAATGGGGAACAACAAGCTCAGGTGTGTCTTCGATGGTGAGAATTCGTTCATATTCTGGGATTTTTGCAATTAAAGCTTTAGAGAGTGTTGTTTTACCTGAACCGGTTTTTCCCGATATTAAAATATTTTGTTGTGTAATAACAGCTCTTTCTAAAAAGGTGCAAAAGTCTTTGGCTATAAACAAATCTGTTAGCTCTTTATCGGTATCAGAGAGTTCGGCTATGCGTTCAGCCATTTGTTTTGTGGGTGTGAAACTGGTGTTTTGGGTGACAGAAAACAGATTGTTTTCGTGTAAGCTTTCAAGAGAAAAGGTGCGTGATGAAGGTTTACGAATTGTCATACTGATTGTATTTGGTGCAACTGCTGGAGGCATAACAATTTGTATGCGTTCATTATTGGGCAGTGTTGCTGAAAGAACAGGGTTTTCTACGCTAATTTTCTGTGTTGTATAAGCCGCAACAACTTTTGCGATTCCTTCTAACTCACCATATGTTAATTCTTTAAGGATATGGGTTTGCCAACCCGTGGGGCCTTCAACGATAACTTCGTTAGGGCGATTGATAACAATTTCAAATAAATTGTCGTCATTGAGATATTTATCTAATATTTTTAATTTCGTTAAGACGATGGAGGCTCGTTCTGAATTTTTTGTTGTTGTCATAATTTATTTTTGCCGAATTTGAGAGTGGTGAAAGAAATTTCTTTGGATAGAGCGTGGGAAAATTTTGTTTCTTCTTTCTTTGACTGCGAGTTTGTAGACGGATGAAAAATCCAAATCTCTTGCTACAAAAATATTGACGAGTTCCCCTTGAAATTTTTCTAAGGTAGGAGGAATGTTGATTTGATTTTCAAGGGCAATACTGGCGGTATCTTTTCCTATGTTGTTTGCACCGCCAAGATCTCCATCCCCGAAACCTCCGCCTCCAGAGTTGTTGCCGCCTGCGTTGGAGTTGCCTTTCATTTTATTTGTTAGAGCTGTTGTGGCGCCGTCAATAACGGTGAGTAAAAGGGAAGAGCCAAAGCGTTCCCACCAATGTGTGTTGATGTTGCCATCAAAACCGGCTCTGCCTAAACTATCGGTTGCTGGTGAGGCAAGGGGAATGATGACACCGTTTGGTGTTTTTGCTCTTGTCCAAAGGACAAAGAGGCGGGATTGTCCTTGTTTTATACCTCCTCGGTATTCACCAACAACTTGTGTTCCCTTATCAAGTAAAACAACGCGCCCATTGTCTGAGAGGATATCACGGTTAATCACGCAACTTGCAAAGCCAGGTTGATCACTGTTTAATGCTGTTTCTAATGTACAGGGGATAGATGTTCCCATGGCGATGATAAAGTTTCTATTGCCTATGAAACTTGCTTTTGTCTCTTCTGTTTTTGTGGGTTTTAAAAGAGCAGTAAAGTTTTGTGTGTTTTGAAGAGCAGGAAAATTTTGCGTATTGGCAAGATTTTCAAGTGCATTAAATTTGTCAAGTGCGTTAGTAAAACCATTGTTTACGAGGTCTTTTAGCTGAGATTTTGAGCCTTTGGCAAAAGCTAAAACAGGAGCGCGTCTTGCAGCATCAAGTAAGGGATCATTTTTAGGAGCTTCTACGATAGGAGGGGGTGGCGGTAAAAGAATTTTACCAATTTTTGCGTGAGGGTTAGAGGGTGCTAATTCTAAAGGTGCGAGTGAATTATGAAAGTTTTTTGTTTGTTTTTTATGAGGCTTTGCTGTGTCTTTTGTTGTTGTAGGGGTTGAGAGAATATTCCAAAGCGCATAGCCACAAAATCCTATACAGGCTATCATGACAAATATTTTTTTGCCAAGTGTTTTTGCTACGTTATTGCTGCCATCTCCAATGGCACCGCGGTCTTCTGTAACTGTTTTATCACTCATATGTGAATTCCCCTTCATTCCCGCTTATTTAAAGATCTGATGCGATTTTGCGCTCAACAGATGGTGAGGTTGTTCCCGTGTTTGGATTTATACCTTGTTGTTGGTAGGCTTCATTGAAAATGCATAAAACATTTCTTCCATGTCTTAGAGTGAATTTGGAGCTAATGGCATGGACAATGACCATATTGCCCTTTGTGGTTTTTGGAACGAGAGATTCTGTACCGTCACTGCTTACAATGTAAATGGCTGGAATTTCTTGATTATTGGGAAAAGTAAATGTTGTTGTTTTTCCATTGTCATACACGGATGATGGTTCAAGAGTTACAGAACCTTGAGCGGTATAAGCCCAATTGCGTGGTCCGTAGGTTTCATAAGTATCAAAGACACCATCAATACGTTGTGCTTGTTTTTTTGCTTGCCTTAGGAGTGCTTCAAGCCTTCTTTGTTCTGCTTCGTCTTGTGGATAGCGAAATTTCACAAGGAAATATGTTTCTTGTCCCGTTGAGATGTCTCCATCTTTCACTGTTAGTTCGAATTGATAAGAGCGCTTTGAGCCATCACGGCGTGTGGTGACAACTTGGAGATTAGTAATAGGTTGAACTTCTCGTGCTTTGAGGAAAAGAATATTGCCCGCAGGAGCAACTTCCCATGCTACGCTGTTTCCAATGGCAACATGGGCAATTTCTTCATTGGCAGAAAATTCTATTTGTACTGATGAACGTATAGAGCCAATAATTTTTGTGACATTATAAGCATCATAATTGACAAAGCGAATGCGGCTATCGCTGGGAGCGCGGGTGGGAAAAACACTCGCATAACTCAAAGGCGCAGAAGAAAAGGCGATAGCACTCAGAAAAAGAAAAATTTTTCTCATGATCAGTTGACCACTTCTGGATCTGTTCTATATTCACTAACAATAAACCCAAGAGGATTTACCAAACGATTTTG
The DNA here is from genome assembly GCF_000278115.1 of Bartonella sp. DB5-6. Lineage (GTDB taxonomy): Bacteria > Pseudomonadota > Alphaproteobacteria > Rhizobiales > Rhizobiaceae > Bartonella > Bartonella refiksaydamii. Next base: position 60,401 of record NZ_JH725121.1, on the reverse strand, counting down.
TACAGAGATGGGGGCGTTGATATATTCAAAGGTAAGTGTTGAAACCCAGTGGGTGATAAATTCTTTGTTATTATCGTTGTCACGAACGGTTCTGTAATAACGCACCTGTGCTACATCTTGATTGATAAAGGAGATTGATTTTATCGTGACCGTGACGCTAGCGTTTTTGTATAAAATTTGTGGGCTTTGTGGATTTTTTGCTCCATACCACCCTGCAAATCTCTCTTGCTCTTCAGAAGAGGAGAGAAGAGAGACGGTTTGGAAATTATTTTGTATCTCTTCGGCTTCAAAGCCCTCACGGGAGCGGACGTATTTCGCGGCGAAATAGCGGGTGATCGCTTCGTCGACATTTGTCGGACCTTCTTTTAAGGCTTCGACAACTTCGACAATGCCTGTTGAATTGTCGACGCGGATGACAAAAGGTTCAACGGTTTTAAGTGGGGTGAGCGTTATGACAGCTAAGGATGAGAGGATAGCCGCTGTGACGGCTATGCCAGCGATGACCAGAGAAGCGCGGGTGATGCGGCGTGAGGCTATCATGCGGTCTTGATCAAACAAACGCGCTTCAGCGATGTATTGTTCTACGTCTTTTTCTTTCATGCTTTTTGCCCGCAATCTTTGTAGGATTTCATTTCTTCATCAGTTAATTTTTGTGCGAGAAGCGTTTCGAATTTGCCCTCTTTGACTGATGCTTTTATGTCTTTATTGTTACTGATAATGATGGGAGTGGGAGAGGGTGTTTTCCCTTCCCAATTCCACATTGATTTGTTTAATGGTCGCTTAGAATATCCATTGCATTTTGGTAATGACTTCAGTGTGTTTGGTGAAGACATACAACCACTCAAGAGGATAAGCGATAAAATTACCCCAATTTTTTTAAATTTCCGCATTTTAACTTAGGCCTTTGCTAATTTTGCTATTAGTGATGCTAATTTTTTTACACCATTCGTTATCGTTTTAGCTCCTCCTGAGCCTGTAAGGGATGCTCCCCCAGAGGCTAAAGCGGAAGCAATGCCAGGTAAATTGAAGAAAAGAAAAATACCACCAAGGCCAACCACCATAAATGCGCCATAGGAAAACATGATATCTACAATGTTTGTTGTAAAGATTTTCATTGCAAGTTTGATATACATACCACCAAGCAAGATGACTAATATCTGAAGTATGATGAAGTTTGCAACTTGTCCTAACCATGCCTCTGTAAAACGCCTTGTTGAGGAAAACATATAGAGGCTTATGAAGAGCGGTCCTACTGATAAGACTAGAAATAAACCCAGCTTAGCAAACATTGTGACGTAAAAACCAATTATGCAAAAAACAGCAGCAATCACGTAACAGGCAAAACCAACTATCCAAGCAACAAGATACGCACCCACTGCAAGCCATGATGATGCAGATTTTGCTGCATCAAAAACATGTGCAACAGCTTTGCTTAACATATCGTCCCATATATTTTTATCTGAGTGTATTGTACCTTGTGTGGCATGTGCAATGGCATTAGGCAGACTATTGAAAAATATATCTCCGACCCACTCATTATAAAGAGCAGCATTTGTGGCGAGTGAAACAATGATGCCAAGTTTGAAAGCTGTCGTTATAAATTCCCACAGTGGCATGGAAGAACGCCCTGAGATAATATTGTACCCCATAAATATAATGTAGATTGTACAAGACAGCTTAAGTGGAGTACCTAAAGCCGATGAGAGATGTTCAACGGTATCATTCATTATTTGCATGATAGGCTTCATTAACATATCTTCTGCTGTGGTAAAGAAATCTATTTTGTCGAATGCCATTGCACGTCCATTCTATCAAATTTTTGCAAATATGATCATTTCTGATTCAATTATTATTTTGGTTCTGTTCAGCTCGTTCTTTAGCTTCTCGTTCGGCTTGTTCTTTTGCTTTTTCTTCAGCTTTTAGTTTTTTTATTTCAGCTTGTCTTCTTTTATGTTCAGCTTCCATTTCGGCGAAAAATTCTTCCTTCGCTTTACGCATGTTTTCGTTATGTCTCTTAATTCTCTCTTCAGCATTTGCTTCATATTCCTTTTGAAGTTCAAGTTGTGCTAATCTTAGATTTTCACAATTTTTGGCAGTTCCTGCGAATCCACATTTAGCATTCCACTCTTCCATCAATTTTTTATCTTTTTTAAATTCTGCGACGCTATAGGTTTTTTCACATCCAGCAGTGACAATTGCAGTGCAAAGCAGCAATGTGGTGATAATGATTTTTTTCATGATTAATTTTCCTTCTTTCAGTTTTTGAGGTTTGAGCACAATCTTTAAATTCTGCTATGTTCTGGTTTTTTCACAACCAGTGATGATAAATCTAGAGCACAGACATAATCTTGCCATAAATGTATTATAAAGTAAGCAAAGTGCTTTGAGTTGAGCAGCTAAAGCGCAATAAAGATATGTGATGGGGTTATCCATTGTCGTTGTAAGGGGGTCCATCAGCGTATTGTCTATTTTAGTAAATATGCCTTTGCTTTCTATTGCCATTTAGATGCTCCGCTATTCATTGTGTCTTAATGGTTATTTTGTTGTTCTTCTGCTGCGCGCTCTTTTGCTTCTTGTTCAGCTAGTATTTTTTTAGTCTTAGCCTCCATTTTTTCAAGATCGGCCTTCATTTTAGCTTCGGAATCTCTAATCATCTTTTGAAACTTCTCATCATCTTGACGGGCTCTTTCTTCAGCTTTTGCTTCATATTCCTTTTCAAGTTCAAGTTGTGCTAATCTTAGGGTTTCACAATTTTTTGAAGTTCCTGCTAATCCACATTTAGCAATCCACTCTTCCATCAACGTTGGATTTTTTTTAAATTCTGCAACGCTATGGGTTTTTTCACATCCAGCAGTGACAATTGCAGTGCAAAGCAGCAATGTTGTTATGAGAATTTTATTCATAGGTATTTCCCCTTCTTTCTTTCAGTTTTTGAGGTTTGAGCACAATCTTTAAATTCTGCTATGTTCTGGTTTTTTCACAACCAGTGATGATAAATCTAGAGCACAGACATAATCTTGCCATAAATGTATTATAGAATGCGCAAGATACTTTAAGTTTAGCAGCTAAAGCGCAATAGAGATGTGTGATGGTACTATCCATTGTCATTGTAAGGGAATACATCAATCCGTTGTCTATTGTGGTAAACGGGTCTATACTTTTAGACATTATATGTCTGTTCTATCTAATTTTGCAAATGTAGTTATTTCTGGGTGTGACAATGATTTCATTTATGGGTCAAAATTGTTATCCTGTTTTTGTTTAGCTTTCCATTTTTCATATTCAGCTTTTCTTTTCGCTTCTTCTTCTTTTTGCTTTTTCTCATACTCTTCCATACGTTTACGATTTTCTTCTTCTGCTTTTTTTCGACGTTCTTCCGCAAGTTCGTGATCGGCTACTCGTATATTTTCACAATTTTTTGAAGTTCCTGACCATCCGCATCTCACAGCCCATTCTTCAAATAATTTTTTATCTTTTTTAAATTCCGCTACGCTATAGGTTTTTTCGCAGCCAGCAGTGATGATTCCCGTGCAAAGCAGCAGTGTGGTGATAATGATTTTTTTCATGATTTAATCCCTTTTGTGTTTTTTAGTTTAATGACCACGGAGTTTTTTTGCATAATCTGCATATCGCGCTGCAAATTCTTCGTAAGCTCGTTGTTTTGCTGCTTTTTCTTCTGCTTGTTGGATCATCATGGCGGCTTGCATTTGTAGTATTTTTGTTTGGAGGTCTGCTTGTACCGCTGCTAATTTTGCTTGAATGCCTTGAATTTTACCAGAATCTTCAGTACTTCCAAGTTCGTCAAGGAGCTTGTTAATGCTTTTTTGTGTTTCACTCGCTTCTTCGTAGACGTCTTGGCCTTTTGCCGCTTGTCCTACCGTGTTCTGTTGTGCTTTTTTGACTTCCTGTGCGTAAAAAGCATCTACCGCCTCTTTTGAGCCTGCTCCGCCTGAGGGCTCTTTGTATACGAGCTCTTCTTGCCATTTTTGCGTGTTTTTGCTGCCGCCACCGCCGCCGCCGCCCATCGATTGTTGAAAGTGGTTAAAATCAGAGGGGAGGGCGCCATTGCTCCCTTGCTTGTTAAACATTTCTTTCAATCCTGAGATGTCAGGCTTGACATTTAAAGAGTTATAAAGATTCTTCATTTGATCAAGCTGACCTTTTAATTGATTGAGTTGCTCTGCACCTTGTTGGAATTGTTTTAATGCTTGTTGATATTGCTGGGTCAATTTTGCAGCAGCTGTAGGATCAAATACCACAATGGCGAAGGTATTTGTTGTTAAGCCAAAAGAAATTGCGCAAAGGGCTGTTGCCAATAAAAGTTTTTTCATTGTTTTGACCTTTCTTGAAAAAGAGGAAGCCATTTTTCTGGAGATTCACCAACTTCATCCATAATGGTCTCTAAAAGTTCAATATTCTTGGTGGTGCCGCTTAAAATGGCTATTTCATCATCAAAACCACGTAGGTTCAGTTCTGCTACAACAGAACTTTGACCTTGTTTGACAAGAAAACGCCGTGACTCTCGGCTTAATTCTGTTTGTATCAGGTTAAATTCTCTGTCTGATAATTTAAACCCCTCTACATAATCCCCATGATTGCCCTTTTGATTGGGAAAATAAATCTGTGTTGGGCATTGTTCTATAATGGTGTGGGCAATTGTCGAGTTGATCGCATCTTTGGGGCTTTGCGTAGCAAAGAGCATCAAACCATTTTGTTTACGAATTGTTTTCAGCCTATCTTGTGCAAAGGCTTTAAAGGAATCGTCTTCTAAGGCTTTCCAGAATTCATCAATGACAATGATAATGCGACGCCCGTCAATGAGAGAAAGAATTCTATGAAAGAGATACATCATTAAGGGGGGACGAATTTCGTCATTGTCCAAAAAGTCGGTCATATCATAACCGATAAATTTTGCATCAATGCCAATATCATCATCAGGATTGTCAAAAACCCACCCCAAAGCATTGCCTTTACACCATCTCTCTAAACGCCCAGAGATGCCTTCTCTATGGGTGGTATCAAAAAACATTTGCAAGGCAGAAATTGTCCGTTGTTCCTTAGGTAATAAGGCAAGTTGGTCAACTGCCGCAGCAATATCTTGCCTTTCTGATTCACTAATTTTTTGTCCTTCAGCAGAAACAAGTTTGGTAATCCATTGCCGTAAAAACACTCTATCTGCTGGATTGTCATAATCTAAGCCTTTTAGGGGGGCTATCCCTGTCGGCTTACCATTCTTCAGCGGCATATAGGTGCCACCGCCCGCTCTGACAAAAAGTTCTGCCCCCCGATCTTTGTCAAAAAAGACCATATTCGGATCATGCTTTTGAAGTTGTGCTAAAAGAAAATTGACAATAACCGTTTTCCCAGAACCCGACGGTCCACACACAAAAGTGTTGCCTAAATCACCAAAGTGAAAGTTAAAATAAAAGGGTGAGCCGGCAGAGGTTTTCATCAAGGCTACCGCTGGTCCCCACACATTGCCATCTATTTTCCCAACCGGAAAAGAATGAAAAGGAGAAAGGGCTGCGTAGTTGCGGCTTGTAATGGCACCAGAGCGTATGCGATAAGCATAATTTCCAGGCAGCTGTGCCCACCAAGCAGCGGCAAGACCTAGATCTTCCCGTGCAATAACTGCACCACCATCAGTAAGACGAGAACGGGCTTTGGCAAGATTATCATTAAGCTCTTGCGGCGTATCAGCAAAGACTGCCAATGATAAGTGATGTTCACCTAAAACAAAACGATTGGATTCAAGATCATCAAGCGCATCATCCAGTTCCATAATTTGTGAGCCTGCACGGTCTCCAGCATTGACCATTTGGTTTTGTTTGCGCCCCATAATCTGCTTGGCAATGTTTTTACTTTTGAAAATAAAAGATTGCGTGAAAATAAATTCAAAGGGGAGGGTGAGCAGACCATCTGTCATGCCTGTTTTGGTTTTTGCTGGATATTCTTTCCAACCAAACATTCCAGCAAACCGCCGTCCCGACTCATAGCGTATTTCTATGATTTCTTTCCCGAAAATAAGACGGTCTGAATAAACAGAGGATGCTATCGTGCCCCAAGTGAGAGGAACACGTTCACGTCTTCCTCCTACCAATTGGTGAATAAATTCACTTTGCTGCGAAAAAATATTGCCTTCATGTTCATAAAGTCCAAGCCTTTTTGCACCATAACGCTCTAAATTTTGAATAATATCTGTGGTGATATCTTCAAGCTTGCGAATGGACTCTGCATCAACTTCTGTTTTTGTTTCTTTGGCTTTCCCCAGACGCCTGAAAAAATCAACCAATTTATCCGCTTGATCAACATGGGGATTCCACAAAATGGAAAGATAAAGATCATTACGATATAGTTCTTGAGAAACCATTCGTTCACGGTATTTGTCATCCAACTGCTTGGCAAATTCTGATCTAAAAGTGCCATCCGGATAGACCGTTTCACGCTTTCTGATAATATGGCTATAAAGCGCTATACGTTCATCAGCAATGTTTTTAAACAGGTTGTTTAACTGTTCGTGAAGCACGTTTAAATCAATAATATCAGCCGTTTCAAAGTTAAGTCCTTCAAGTTTAACAACGGTCATGAGCGCGCGTGACTCCAGTGCGATGACATGTTTGTTGACATGGCGCACATAGGGAATAATAGATTCCGGCTGCTTCTCACGCTTGCGCTCTAGTGTTTTCATTTCAATTCCTCATAATTACGAACTAATCGTAATGGAGAAAGACTGCCCCCACCCCATAAATGAGCGTTTCTGGCAAAAAGACGTGTTTTTTGCCAAGTAAGAAGAATACGAAATTTGTTATGGTCATGCTTTAGGATTTCCTTGAATATGAAATGCGTCATCACACCAAAGGTTATGAGAAAAATATTGCCTGCCATAATGAACAATATCATCGTTCCTATCGCATTTAACCCCATAGCTTCCACCGTCACGCCTGCAATCATTGCAGGGCGCGTGCAAGCAAGAAATAACGTATCTTCTGTTAGCTTGTCGTGCTCTTTCATGACTTTGAAAGACAAAGTTTAATTAGGAAAGCATTGATACAATTTGCGATGCACCCATAACAATGCCGATGCCAACACAAACAAAAAATGCTTTGCGCATTTCGACATAACCAGCAATCCACGCAAGCCCAATACCAGCAACAGCAAGAGTTGCAATTGATTTTGCAATGGGACCTGTTAAAGCACTGATTAATTTATTAAGAGCATTTTCAATTTTTCCGAAGTCACCTGCTGCAAATGCTGGCTCACTAAGTGCTATAAAGGCAATGAATAACATAAGTATTGTTGTTAACCATTTCTTTTGTGTAGTTGAAAAGGTTAATTTTTGTAAAGTACGACTGTTGTTAAATTGATTGTTTATTTTTAGCATGGAAATGTCCCCGCGTTTAATCAAATAAAAATACTTCCTGATCTCTTCTATTTATTTATGAAATAAAATTCATAGAAGATAAAAATGGTACATAACTCAAAAAAATGACAAGCGCTACTGTTTAATTTATAGTATTTTATTTATATTAGTGAAATAAACAAAAATATTTGTAATATTCAAAATGATACTTTTTAAAAAATCTCTTCGATCATCATTTAAATATTTGATTTTCATTTATATTATTATTGCTTGTGTTTTTTATTTTAGTCAAAATTCTGAAAATTTTATCCAAAATTCTTTTGTGCAAAAAGTAAAAAAGACAGTGGAAAAACAGTTTCAAGAACTGGATTTAAAATTGACGGATCAAGCTAACCAAGGTGAAGTGCCTTCGCATTCAGAATCATTATCTACACAATTTTATGAAGAAAACGTGCCAGTTTATTCAGGTGCTATACAGGTGACAAGCGGTGTCACTTTTAAAATGATCACGCCCATAGATGAGGGGTGGAGAAAAAGAATTATTCGCAATATCCGATTATATGGTGTTGAAACCTGTGAAACACGGCAATTTGCTTCACGAAATGGAATCAAGTGGCCATGCGGTGCTTTTGTTACGGCATGGCTTGTGACAAAAACAATCGATAAAAATGTTACTTGTCGGCAAGCGCGTGTGATAAAACAAGTCCATTATGCTCAGTGTTTTGTTGATGGGGTTGATCTGGCGCGCGCGGGGCTTGCAGAGGGTGTAATGGTTTTGACAAAAGATCAGCATCATTTTCCTTCACCAGCAGATTACAAAAATTTACAATTTGCAGCGCAAAAAGCACAAATGGGATTGTGGTCTAGCGAATTTGAACAACCAGAAGAATGGAGAAGAGATAATGGCAGTTATAATCCCATTGATCCTTAAAAAAATTTATAAAAACTGAAAGAGTAAGTAAAGCATCAATGTAGTTAAACAGTTTTCTAGCTTTTTAGCTGTGCTTTACACAAACTCTGTAATGATAGTGTGCTTTCTTGTGTAACATTAATCAAAAAGTGTAAGCTTAATATCAGGTGATATGAGATGCAATAAGAGTATGTCAATTAATTAATCGAGATATGTGCTGCTAAAAGTCATAATAACTGCAAAGTTTGCGGTTGATACTCCAGCTTCTTCTTTTAGTGGTTTTCCCCATTTTCTTTTTCTTCATCAGAAGATTCGAGAAGAGAAATAGCGCTTACAATCTAATGGCTGATTGTTAAGATTTAAAGTCAATGCATTGTATAGACAATGACGTATACTGTGTGTTCTGTATATTTTTCGTTTGCATTTAAGCTAATTTTCTCTCAGAAAAGTGAGACTTTTTCTTTTGAATTGTCTTTATTAAAAGATTTATTTTCGTGTGTTTTCAAAATAAGAACTTGAGTATTTCAGGTAAGAAACTGTATCAATACAGTAGTGTTTAAAATTAAAATTTTTATGGGGTGAAGGAACATTGTAGAATTGTAAACTTTTGATATGAGGCGTTTCAGAATTTTGCCCCCCTTAACGATAGCTTTTTGTTTTATCATTTCTCATGATCTCTATACGTGATGCAAAGCGATTAAGAGAGGAAACATAGGGTTGGGAAAGCAGATGACAGAAAAAGACTCTTTCGATTAAGTAATTTTGAAGTAAAGACAGTTTTATAAAATGGCAAAGATATAAACAGGTGCAACATGAATGAACTTACCCATATTGATACTGTTATAGCGCATTATGATGCTGTTTTTTGCGATGTTTGGGGTGTTGTGCACAACGGTGTGCATGCATTTGAACCCGCATTGAATGTTTTGCACAAAATTCGACAGATGGGAAAAAATGTCATTTTTTTGACCAATTCACCTCGACCACGTGAAGATGTCATTGTTCAATTACAAAGTATGAATGTTCATAGCGATTATTATGATGCACTTATTACTTCAGGGGATGTGACGCGCGATCTTATTCGCGCTGCTTCGCGTAAAGTTTTTTTCATTGGCCCGCAACGTGATTTGATATTGTTTGAAGGGTTAGATTGTGAACTGGTTGAAGAATGGGAAGCCTCTGTCGTGGTTTGTAGTGGTTTTCTTGAAGATCTTGATGAAAAACCATCTGCTTATGAGAAAATGTTCCTTCGTATGCGAGCGCGCAATTTGCCTTTTATTTGTGCTAATCCCGATGTGACTGTACATTATGGAAATCAAGAGTTTTGGTGCGCGGGTGCATTGGCTCGATTTTACCAACAATTGGGAGGTGAGGTGCGCATTGCCGGAAAACCTCATGCACCCATTTATGAGTGTGCCTTTGAAAAACTTCAAAAAATTCGTGGAAAAGTGGAAAAAAGTCAAGTTTTAGCTATTGGTGACGGTCTTTTGACAGATATCAAAGGTGCATTTCATTTTGGACTTGATGCGCTTTATATCATGGGGGGCATTCATCGTTATGATTATATGCAAAATGGTGTGGTGGATAAGCAAGCGTTGCACTCTTTTCTTGAACGTCATGGCTATAAGCCACAAGCGGTAATGTGGGCTCTGCAGTGATGTCTGATTTTTTGCGTCTTCAGGGGACAGATATGCTTCCTTTGGCTTGGCGGGGAGCGGTGTTGGCACTTGGAAACTTTGATGGTGTTCATTGCGGGCATCAAGCGGTGCTCCAAAAAGCACTTGATTTAGCGCGCATAAAAAATAGGGCAGCTATTGTTTTAACCTTTGAACCCCATCCAAGGAGTTTTTTTTGCTCCTCAGTCCCTGTTGATCGCTTGACAGAAGCAGCTGAAAAAGCAGAAATTTTTAAAATTCTCGGGTTTAATGGGGTGATTGAACAGCCGTTTGATGTGCATTTTGCGGCTCTTTCAGCGGATGAATTTATCCACGTGATTTTAAAACAAACTTTTGATGTTTCCGTTGTGGTAACAGGTGAAAATTTTCAATTTGGTCATCAGAGAAGTGGAAATCTACACCTTCTTTGTCAAAGGGGACAAGAGTATGGATTTGAGGTTGTGCAAGTTCCTTGCGTCTCTAATACACAAAATCTCCAGCCATTGGTCATTTCCTCTAGTTCCATTCGTAAGTTTCTTTCACAAGGTCGGGTGGGAACAGCGGCTCATTTATTGGGGTATCATTATCGGGTTCGCTCAAATGTTATCCAAGGAGAAAAACTCGGCCGCCTTTTAGGGTTTCCTACTGCTAATCAGATGTTATCCCCTCAAGCTAGTTTGGCGCATGGGGTTTATGCAGTACGATTGCGTCGTGCCAACGGTGTTTTGCATGATGGAGTTGCAAGTTTTGGTTGTCGTCCAACGGTTGTTAAAGATGGCGTCCCGCTTCTGGAAACTTATTTGTTTGATTTTAATGATGACCTTTATGGAGAAAGTTGCACCGTTTCTTTCTTACAGTTTTTACGAGGGCAAGAAAAATTTGATGGTCTTGAGCCTTTGATTGCGCAAATGCAACGCGATGAAGAAGCAGCAAAAGCAATTTTGGACGCAGTACAGCCATTGTCGCAGTTAGATCGACTGCTTACTTTTAAAAATATGCCTTCAATTGATCTGAAAAAGATATAAGAGCGGCAATAATAGCACTTAAACTGATTATAATCACGAAAATATACTCTAAGACATCATGGAAGATGTGTGTTTTTCTTTGTTTTGAGGGGGAAACAAATGTCTGGAGATCTGATTTAAGCATGATCTTTATCTTTTTCAGAAACTTATGGAATTCTGTGGCTTTTATTATAGTTTTAAAATTTACCCTTTATTGCTTTCTGATCGGTTAAGATAAGTGATTAAAGACAGGCTAAACGATAAAGATGCATTGAACGTGTTCCATGGTGACAATAAGCAAGAAGAGGTACAGATGCTGCTTTTAAAATTGTTTTCATGGTTTCAATATCCGATTTTTTTATGGTAGGTGGTACGATAGGAATATGATGTGCTTTTATGCCATATTCGTGTGCTGCTGCTTTAATGGTGGAAAAATCAGGTTGATGAGGATCTTCTTGATCAGGGCGGTTACAGATAATCGTTTTAAAGCCAGCTTGTGCTAATGTTTTGATATTTTCGAGGTTGATTTGGGCGCTGATAAAAATATCAGGGTCAATTTGTTGTAAGTTCATCTTTATTTATCCCCGTAGCTATAGCTGCGTGATGCTTTCTGCTATGCTATATTATGAAGGTGAAACCCCTTGATGATAACAAAAATGTTCTATTTGTCGAGAAAAATAGATCTCATTGAGGAAAAATGAACTACAGTTATTAAGATATTTTATCTCCCTTATATCAATAAAAAACTCTTTACTTGCTACGTAAAAAAGAGATGTGGACGTGAACAAAAACCGTTTTAAAAGCATTCCATATGCTTCTTGGTGAATTGTTTTAATGCAAAGGAGGTACAACATGCAGGGTAGCTAATATAAAGATGCTTTTTCGTATCTGGTTATGTTGGCATTATTTTTTTGTACTGTGTGGTGGTATTTCTGCCGGAGGTTGTTTGGGAAGGATTGATTTTTTTGATGAGAATGCTGAAACAAAAGAGATTGTTCGGCTCTAAACGATTTTTCTCAATTTTTACGGTGTGTCATGTAGCTGCAGATTTTTTAACAAGAGTGTTTTGCGTAGGATGCACAATTGTGGATTTAAATTCACAAAATCTGGTTAATGTACTCGTGCCTAAAAAATGTGATTTTTCTTAATTGTATAAGCTGTGTGCGAAGGGGAAAGGTGCTTCAAGCATTCCATGGATGCTGTATTATAGTACGTGGTTGTAGCTTTTCTCGTGAAAAAAGAGTGGTGATTATTTTGCGTGTGTTAGATTCTTGCCTCCTTTGATATTTTCTGTATTATCGTAAAAACGATAAAACTGAAAGGCGTAATTAATGATCATTGGAGTCCTGAATCAAAAGGGTGGTGTAGGGAAAACTACGTTGAGCGTGAATCTTGCCGCTAGCTTCGCACGTACCGGAGCACGTGTGTTGCTTATTGATGTTGATCCGCAGGGGAGTGCATTGGATTGGGCAGCTGCTCGTAAAGATGCTCCTTTGTTTTCAGTTGTTGGTTTGCCGCGTGCAACGGTTCACAGAGAGATTACACAGATTGGTCATAATTATGATCATATTGTTATTGATGGCCCTCCACGCGTGACGGATCTTGCTCGCAGTGCTCTTATGGCTTCGGATTTGGTGCTTATTCCTGTGCAGCCTAGCCCATATGATATTTGGGCAGCTGATGGGATTGTAAAGCTTATTGCTGAAGCGCGTGTTTATAAAGAAAATCTAAAATCTGCTTTTGTTATTAATCGTAAAATAGTCAATACAGCGATAGGGCGTGATGTAGGCGAGGCTCTTGGAGTATATCCAGTACATGTTCTTTCTGCCAGCGTTGCGCAGCGCGTGATTTTTGCGGAAGCTGTAGCACAAGGAAAGGCTGTTTATGAAGTTGATAAGCAAGGACCAGCAGCAGCAGAGATTGAAGCTGTTGCAGCGGAAATTAAGGAGTTAGAACTATGAATAAAAAAATTAAGATTGGTACGAAGCCAACCAATAAATCAATTCCTTTAACAGCTGATGCATGGGTAGGAAGCCGCAAAGAAAGCATGGATGGAGCTATGAAGCGGCTCACCATTGATGTACCGGAAAGTTTGCATCGCTTAATTAAGATGAGTTGCGCAAGTCGTGGAACAAAAATAGCAGATGAAGTGCGCGAATTGCTTTCACAGAAATACGGAAAAGTGTAAAAAATGATATACGATAATAAGTTTTCATTGATTTGGCCTCCTCCTAGAGAACAGATATCATAAATATAAAATTCTGGTAGGATATATTATGACCATGCATTGTGCCGAATTTTTTCTGTTTATTTGCATCTTTTCAAAAAGTTGAATTCAGTAAATCTAGTGTTGGCTAGTCATTTTTAGGTTGGATAAGAACTATCATATAATTCTATTGTTGTGAGAGGATAAATAGTGAGTGGTGTAAATGAACGTAGATATTGTTGTATGATATATTTTCGTGAAAATGAAAAAGAAAGGGGCAGTAATTGGGACGTACTTGAGAGAAATCAATCTGATTACAAATTGGGGAGGGGAAGAATTTTCTTCTTATGAAGCGAAGAGAGGACAAAATATCTGCTATTGTATTTCTGCTGGTGAGGAAAAAGGGTATTGACTTTTTGCCAAGATTATTATGCTTTCTGCAAGTTTCAAGTGTACAAGATGAATTTCATCAATAAAACATTGCGTATAATTAAGGTACTTTCATGATATGTATTTGCCTAAAAGTAATATCGATTGTTATTTGTATAGAGCTGAATAGACTGATAAACTTTTTTATAAAACTGTGTTGATATTTCATCTAAATATAAAATTTCTTCTTGATTATTTTATTATAAAAAAGCAACTATTATAGCCGAATAATAGCGCTGGTTGTTTTTTCAGCTATGCGTTGTTTTATTTTATTAAATTATACTCATGTTGAAAGGGGGAGGTAGAAATAAATCACGCGTTTACTGATATTGGTGCTTTATAAAATTTACTCTTTTGCAAGTGAGTAGAAGGAATCCTTTATTATTCCATTGATATTGCTTCTTTCTTTTGTGCTGTTTTATGCTCTCACATTATTTGATGTAATTGTGGTCATTCTTAAGAGGGCTGTCCCCATTTTTTTGCTGGGATGTGAAGAGTTGTTTTTTTGAGTATTTCCATCGGCATTGTTTTAAGTGTACGGCAAATTATATCAAAGCTTTCTTCATTTTTCTGGTGATTTAAGAATGATGAGAGTGCAATTCGTTCATTAAATGTGTGTTGTTTTTGTTTGCTGGCAAATTGCAATGATTACAGGCATTACAAGTGCTTATAATTACATATACGTGTTGCTTCATATCTCATTACGAAGTGGTTTATGAAAGAAGTGAAGTGCTTAAAAAGCTCTTTGAAAAGTGCCAAAATGTTGAAATTGTTGCTGAATTTCAAGAACTTCAAACACAATGAGCAGCTGTGTAGGCAATGTTACAAACGCAAGTTACTATCATGCTTCAACATGTTTGTGTTGAAGCTGTAAATATTCGTCAAAAGAAAGTGTTTCAAGCGTAATACAGAGATCACGTGACACACATTATTATTACTAAATTGAAAGACAGAAGGGGAGTTTAATCATGAATAAAGTCATTATAACAGCATTGCTGCTTTGTACTGGACTTGTCGTTGTTGGTTGTGAAAAAAACTATAGCGTGGCAGAGTTTAAGAAAGATGAAAAGTTATTCGAAGAATGGGCAAAAAAATGTGACAAGGAAGATTCACCTATAACGTCATCTCAAAATTGTAAAAACGTTCGGCAAGCTTATATGGAACTTTTTATGGGGCGCTAAAAAACAGTGTTTAAAATCTTCTGAATCTGAAAAAGTGTAGTATAGCAGTGAAGTTATAAACAAAAGTAATCATGACCATATTGTTTTTTGTTCTCTTTCAAGAATAAGAAACCGTGAATTTTATCTTGCACATCAAAGATATAGACTTCAGTAAATGAGAAATCTCCTATTTTGGGAGGTTTTCTTTTTTAGATGCAAGGAGCTCTCCTTATGAAAACAATAGCCTTGCGTTTAAAATAGTATAAGCACAAGCTGTATTACATTCATCTATTTCATTAAAAGCCAATGAGGGTTAGGCTTTGTTGTTTTCTGTTTTTCAATAGAGGGAGGATGAAAAAATCATTCTGAGGAATATTATGATTCAAGGTATGAATAAAAATATTAAGCCTGATTGTTAAAAGTATATATAAAAATCAAAGATTAAAACGAAAATAGTTGGAAGTAACAGTTGGAACTGGCACGTGATTTATCGGCAGCCTTAAAATCTTTCTTTGATTTTATAAAAGTTTGAAGATTTTATAAGAATTTTTGGCGCTCATTTGCAAAGATCACGAAAAAGCTAGGAGAGTATATCTAATATGTCTCTATTATGAGAGCTAAGGTAACGATAAAAGCATTGATGATGACAATCAATGTGGAATAAAACAGAGCGGTTTTTATTATATCAGCCATAAGAACCTCTTTCTGTTCTTTGTGGTATCAATTTTGTGAATAACAATATGTTACAGTTTGTAATATACGCTGATACAATATACGCAGCAAGCATAAAGTCTTTCTTTTTTCTTATGGAGAGTTGAGGTGTTTTAGTATTGTCGAGCAGGGGAAAAGTGAAGCTTTTTTTATATAGGTTTTTTGATTGATTTTATCCATAACGAGATCGACTAAAGCTGTTTATGAAAAAATATCAAATATGATCCTTGAAAGAAAAGAGCAACACGTACAGCTTCTTCCAGAAGGTTTGATATAAAAATGACATTTACAACAAAAGTTTTCTTTGTGAAGAGGAAATTATTGTTTCTATAATTTTTCTTTTACGTATGAAGTGAGTGTACAGATAGAGTAATATTAATAGTGAACTAACGGTGCGTTATTTAATGAAATGATCTGTGAGAAGATTATGTTGTACAGAAAAGGTTGAAAACATCAGTGGGGATAGCTTTAAAGGCGTATGATCTTGAAAGATTATAGGATTGTATGTTTTGGGGATAACTCTTGAAAGGATTTTAAAAATCCTATATAGTCGCTCATTGCAAAGAAAAGCGAATGATAATTAAAAAAGGAGATCTATAGCCTTTTTAAGTTGTCTTTTGGATATTATAGCATGGCTGTATTCAGAAAATGTTCTTCTTGTTTTGTGTGCAGAAGGTAGCATGTGAAAAGAGGGGGTTTTTTGAAGTGGTGCGGGTTGACCCTGTGTAGTGCCAAATGTCATGCAAAATTCAGGTGCGTAAAAAGCCAAATGCTATGGAGGATAACATGCTGAAATCTTTAAAGAATTTGAATCTTTATATGTTACGAGTTTTTGTTGGCATATGTTATTGTCAATACATTATGGTTTCTGGTCGAAGATAGGCAAAACAAATTTGGAAATTTTGATATTTGCTCTGTATTACTCCATTGCGCATTAGCTTGAGAGTTTGCGGTGTTTTGGTGAATTGGAATTGGTATTATGCCAATGGTAATTTTGGAGCAAAAAAATCTTCCATATAATGTGTTGAAAGTGAACAGGTATACGCTTTTAAGTATTGTCGTGCTGTTGTCGGAGCAATATTCGCACAATAAGCTCAATTGAGTGTATCAGCATTGAAGAGAAGCTGTTTAATCTCCCTTATTTGATTTGAGAGCAAGATTGAACAATACCGTTGAAGGGGAAAAAATGTCTGTAGTGTCATATGGTGATGATAGTTTTGCATCAAAAGCAAAAATTCTTGATAACAATCTTATTGATCGTGATTGGGCGATGACGAAGTTTGTAGCTGCTGTTAAAGGGTTGGCGCAGGTGGTTGATTATGAAAGCAATATGCTAGAAAGCAGTAGTATTCCAGATTATGAAGAAATCAATTTATGTAAAATACGTGGCTTACGTGACCTTAATAAATCTGTGAGCGATGTAAAGCGCTACATGAACGAAGATATTGAAAATGAGGTTGAAAGCTTATTATCAGATTTACAAGAAAAATTACAGCGTAATAGTGAATTGCTTCAAACGCATTTAAGTGCAGTAAATGATCTTTCGCAAGCTGTTCAAATTGCTGAGCGGACAAAAGAAACAGAGGGAAACTGGTGATGTAATTTCAGTCCACATTGGACGTCTAAGTGATTAAACAATTATCCTAGTATAGTGTTTTTTTAGCGAGGGTGCGCATTTTCACCTCTTCTGGGTGTTGTAATATTTTGAAAATAGAGATTTAATTAATAAAGGCAGCATTTTAGGCTGCCTTTATTAAAATCGACACTGGTTCTATTTTAAAAATGATAACGTATTCCACCAGAAAAATTGGTTCCTGATATACCGGCTCTTTGAAGTTTTTTCCGATAGCTAATATCGCCATGGAGTGCGATCTTCTGAGAGAGATAAGCATTAACACCAATGCCGCCCTCAATTGAAGATCCGGTAGGATCAAGATAAAACGTGTCACCAATTTTTATTGTTCCGCCATCACCAAAAGTTTTGAGTACATTTAGTTTACCGTAAAAGGAAACAACATTGTTTTCTTCCGTGGTGGTGAAAGTTTGTGTCAAACGTCCACCAATACGCATTAGCCATTGATGTGGATTGCCCATATCAACTTCCAAATTATTAGCATCTGAGAAAACATTGAATAAGAGATTTTGATAAATCAATTGCGCTTGTGGTTCAAACATTAGCCCCTTAGAACTGGTTACTACTTTTTGACCAACGGTAGCAGATACACTTAGTGTCTCAGTACCATCCAGTTTTGCAACATCTCCAATGAGGGCTGTGGTGATATCTCCCTTCAGTTGTCCGTAGGAAAGAAGTGTGTTTACGTATAGACCATTGCTATGTTGAATGCCGCTATAAGCTGTGAGTGACCATTTATCAAATGTTGTCTTTTCAGCATCTTCCATATCCTTTGGAGTAAAAGCAAGCTTTCCGTAGGTTCCTAAAAGACCAAAATGTGTGCTGATATCTTTATTTTCTAGAGTTGCTAATATCACACCTAGTTGCAAAGCAGTATAGTTCACATCAGCACCATAGCCGTAATGCAGCGGGTCACGGTTGGAAAATAAAGTGGCTTTTTCACCATAGGAAGAGAAGAAAATACCTTTCTTTTTATTACTCTGTGTTCCAAACACTGTTGCACTCATACTGTCTAACAGTACGTTTTGATTGTTCACATCAGAAAAGCCAGCAGATAACAAAGCATTGGGCATGACTAAATAATTTGCTACCTGTGGTAAAAGGGCTCTGATCTTCTTATTTCTATCAACGTAGGCATTTTGTAACCGGAAGTCCCAGAAATTTTTATCATTCTTACCAAAGAGATTTTGGCTAGCATGGGATGTCCCTGGTGCATAGGCCGTGAGTACATACTTATAAGGCAAACCACCCATTGTCATATACTTGCCTGCTAAGTTGAAGGAGTTTTCGTTAGCTTTCCCAGAAACTTGAATGATTGAAATTCCATGTGTCTCTGAAGGAAGTGAAGCCATGTGCTCTCCCCAACCAGAACTGTTATCAGTTATTTTTTGATCTTTTTCTAAGAGATTGATGTGGACAACGGTGTTCCCTGATACATCGCCATCGATTACGACACGATCGGTTTCTTGTTTCTTCACCGGAGAATGACTGCTCCATTTAGTGTTTAAATGAATCTCCGCTGTACCTGTTGCACTATAAGTTACATATGTATTGGAATCTTCAACTCTTTGCTGCGGTTTAGAGCCTACAAACAAAGTTTGATAATGTCCCTCTGTGGGTTTTTCAAACACTACAATACTGTCTGTGAGGCTCAGTGCAGAAAGGTTAGAGTATGATTTTTCATCGACACCAAGCCGCGCATTATCAGACAGATCTTTATCATTATTAGCTACGTTTTTATTGGTTTTTAAAAACCATTTTGTGTTATTTTTCAGATCAAGAGCTGTTCTATTTTCTCCTAATGTTCTTACCCGTCCTTCTAATAGAGAATGCTCTGTCGTCAATGTAAGATTGTGGGAAAGAACTTCCTCATTCTTTAATAAAAGATCGGCGTGGATTTCTGAATCTTTGAGAACAACTTCAGCGTTCGCAGATCCTCCATAAACACCAATACCAACACCACGTTCAACAAAAAGTTTTGTATCAGTTAACACCACATTATTAGGAACAGCTTTTAGAGAGGCAAAATTACTTCTTTCTTCGGCATTGCGTGCATTTCGATTCATGGCGATGTTGTGCATAGGTATACTGAGGGTGTTTCGGAAAACGATACCATGCGTTTGACTCCTACCCTCGACATTTACAGTCGAATTTTTAAGATTAATTGTACCACCATCTGTGCCCAGTAAGCCAACCGATGATGCTGTTACAGTTATATCTGTGCCATTAACAATTCCACCTTTCGACGCACTTAAAGCAATGAATTCTGATGAAACTGTTCCTCCTATTATCTTTATTATCGAGTTTTTTCCTTGCGCATCTACAGCAACAAACTTGTCGTAAACTTTAACATTATGTCGCGTTACAGTATCGCCGTTCACAACTTCTATTGCAGAGTGTAGATTTTCCATTTGTACTGGTTTTGAAGATAATGGCTGTGTGGATATTGGTTTTACAGGCTCTGATTGTATCTTCATTGATGGTGTTTGTGGTGCTGGTTTTGCAGGTATTGATGGCGCTGATACAGCAAGATTAGGTAGATTTTCTTTGTTAGAAGGGGTTGTCGAAGAGGATTTTTCTTTACCTTGTCTTCTTCTCGATTCGCCTCTTGTTTCTGTCGCTGTAGGTTCTATATCTGCTCGAGTAAATTGCAGCGATTCTCCAGAGGAAGAAAGCATATCTATAGTTGCATTTTCGTCAGGCTTTGAAGCACTAGAATTTTCTTGCTTAGATGTAGAACTTTCAGAAGTTTGCTTTGTAAGAACTGCAGGTTTTTCAGGTGTTTTAGATTTAGGGGTTACAGTTGGAGGGGTTACAGTTGGAGAAGGGCTTGTCGGATTGTTTTGCTCTGTAGTTGTTGCGATTGTAGATACAGGATTCGCAGGTCTAGATTGTGTAGATGAAGAGTTTACAGTTGTTGGTAGAGGAGTCGCTGCATCATGGGCATAAGACAGGCTGGAATAAGAGCACAATAGAACTCCAGAAACTGTACATAATAATAAACTTTTTTTCATATAGATATATTCCTAAACACTTATTCTCGCTCTTTAATAAAAAAATTATACACTTTTAATGCAGTACGTACTTTTTATAAAATGCAAAACGAAATATATATAGCGCTGGTTGTATTTCAAGATGTGAATCAAAGTTTTTTAAAAGCGGTAGCGTATTCCGCCGGAAGCATGCATTCTAGGTATGTCGGTTTTTTTTTGAGTGTATGTTGATAGCTGATATCGCCATGAAGCGCGATATTTTGTGATAAATGCGCGTTAACACCAAAACCACCTTCGACAGAGGTTCTCATAGAAGCAAGCTTAAAATTTTGACCAATCTGTATAGTTTTCTTTTTATCAAAAGTTTTAATAAAGTTCAGTTTGCTATAGAAAGAAACAGCACGCCCTTTATTTTGTGTAAAACGTCTGCCAATACGGAGCAACCATTGGTAAGAATTGCCTAGGTTCACTTTAAAATTATTGCTATCCGAGAGAGTGCCAAGCAGCAGACATTGATAAACAAGTTGTGCTTGGAGTTCAAGTGTTATGCCTTCAACACCCGTTGGCAATTTCTGGCCGATGGCAGCAAAAGCTCCTAATGTTTTTATATTATTTACTTTTTTAGTGTTTTTGATAAGAGCGGTTGTGAGATTTCCTTCGAAAATTCTGTAAGAGAGGAATGTACTTGCGTAGATACCACTGTCATGCTGAATGTTTCTGTATGCGGTGAGTGACTATTTATCAAGCATATTCTTTTCAGCGCCTTCTATGTTCTTTGGGGTGAAAGCTAATTTCCCATATGTCCCAAAAAGACGAAATCTGTGCTGACATTTTGATCTTCTAGTGTTATTAATGTAAGATCTGTTTGCAATGCAGCATAGCGAATATCTGCATTAGCACTATCTTGTGATGGTTTAGAGCTGGAAAATAGTAGGCATCTGTTGCCATAAGTAGAAAAAATCCCCCTTTCTTTATTATTTTTTGGTTCAAACATTGTTATTTGTACGTTGTCTAACAGTGCATTTTGATTGCTACATCAGCAAGTCAAATGGCGAACATCGCAGGAGATATTGCCAAATAGCTTGTTACTTGTAGCGTGAGAGTTTTGGTTTTTGCTTTAAGCTCAAGAGAGGCATGAGATAAAGCTGCAATCTCTTTATCATCTACAAGCTTAGATGGTTTCTCAGTATCTGCAGCAGGTTTGGCGGTAGCATCAACCTTTGAGGGCAAGTTCACATGAGCTTCCGGTGACGCGTCAAAAGTGGCTTTCAGTGTTGAGGAAGTGGCTTTATCTACTGATAAAAATACCACCAGAGGCATTACTTATATAAGTTAAATTAAAATAAGAAAAACACAAAGCACAAACGGCTGTACATAATAATAAATGCTTCTTATACATAAAGATGCTCTTGATATATTTTTCTTCTTTTTGATAAAAACAGAATAACTTTTTGATGCATGACACTTTTTCATAACATTTAAAATTTATGCAACGCTGCTTACATTTCAGCGTTGCATCTGTTTCAGAAATAGAAATCAAAGATTTTCAAAACCGATATTGCATTCCACCAGAAAAACTCACTCCAGATATGCCAGCTTTTTGCAATTTATGTTGATAATTAACATCAGCATGAAGGGCGATATTTTCAGAGAGGTGCGCATTAACACCAAGTCCACCTTCAATCAAATATCCCATAGAATCAAGTTGGAAAGTATCACCAATCTGTATTGTCCTATTATTACCAAAAGCTTTCATCACATTCAATTTGCCGTAGAAAGAAATAGCACACCCTTTTTCAGTAGGCATCGTCGTTTGCGTTAAACGCCCACCAATGCGTACCAACCATTGATGAGGGCTGCCCATATTCACGTCAAAACCATCAACATCTGAGAGAGTACCAAGAGTAAGATGCTGATAAACAAGCTGTGCTTGGGGTTCAAAAACCAATCCTTCAACACCAGTTGCTAATTTTTGTCCGACAGTAGACGATGCATTCATTATGTCAGTGTTATGCAATTCTGCAGTATTTCCAATGAGAGCTGTGGTGATATTTCCTCTCAGAATTCCATAGGAGAAAAGCACATTGACATAGACGCCATTGTTATGATGGAGGCTACCATATGCAGCGAGAGACCACTTATCCAGTGTACTCTTGTCAGCGCCGTCTATATCCTTTGGGGTGAAAGCCAGTTTTCCGTACGTACCTAAAAGACCAAAGCTCGTGATCATGTCTTTATCTTCTAGCGATTTTAACATAATGCCTGCTTGTAATGCAGCATAGTGAACATCAGCACCATAGCCGTATTGCAATGGACTGCGGCTAGAAAATAATTTGCTCTTATTTCCATAAGTAGACAGGAAAATACCTTTCTTTTTACTCTCCTTTACTCCAACTGCTGCTGTTCGCATATTGTCTAACAACGTGTTTTGATTGTTTACATCAGCTAATTCAGAGGAGAATACAGCATTAGGCATTACCAAATAGCTTGCTACTTGAGGAACAAGAGCTCTGATTTTTGCGTCACTATCAAGAGTGGCACTTTGCAGGCGGAAATCCCAAAAATTCTTATTCTCTCCCAAGAAGCTTTGTTCTCCATTAGCTTTGTCATGACTTGATGTTGGTCCGTAAGCATTCAGCGTATATTTATAAGGTAAACGGCCCATCGTGATGTAGTTATTTGATAGTCTGAAAGAATTTTCATCTGCTTTTCCATAAACTTGCACGAGCGAAAGACCACGTGTATTCGAGGGAATAGAGTTGTCTGGAACAGAAATTTCTGATTCTGATGTCTTATTCTTCGAAAGGCTGTTGAAATGAATTGTTGTAGTGCCTGTTACATCACCATAAACAAGAAGACGGTCTGTTTTTTGTTGTTCTTTTACAGCACCATCACTCCACTCAGTATTGAAATAAATTTTTGCATCACCCGTTGCATTGTAAACTGCCCCTACATTAGAGCGTCTATTTTGTTGGGGTTCAGATACATCAGCTGCTCGTCCTACATAGAGGGTTTGATACTGTCCCTTTACCAGTGTGTGTGGAGCATTAAAAGCGATAGAGCTATCATTAAGATTTAGTACTGAAACAATAGAAAGCGCTTTTTGATTAATATTAGAGAGCTTGTTTGCATAATATAGTTCATGCTCTTTCCCCACATCTACTTCAAATTTACTAATCTTTAAGTACCATTTGCTGTTATTGTTCAGAGTAAAAACTGCTGTATTTTGGGGAAAAGCTTTTACTCTTCCTTCTATAATTGAATTATCAGTGGTTAATGTAATAGTACCAGGCTTATCACCCTCTGTTTCGGTTTTATTTTTTAATAACATATCGGCACGAAGCTCTGAATCTTTAAGATAAACTTCAGCAACAGCGCCTGAATAGTACGGCCCTACAATTCCAATACCATCTTTTACAAGAAGTTTTGTATTGGTAAGGGTTGCTTTATTGATAACTTTTTCACCCTCTTTGAGATTGGAACTTATGATATGATCAAAAAGGATACCATAGCTTTTATGTTGTTCAGAGACGGTTATGATGGAATCATCAACATGGATTGTACCATTTGCAACTAGTAAACCCCGAGTACCTGCTTTTCCAACAATTTTTTTAGCATAAATGCGTCCACCTGTTGATGCAGAAAGTAAAGCCGAATCTGAGCGCATTGTTGAGTTTTTAATGATAATAAAGGCTTCGTCATCAGCAACCCCTGTAGTATAGTTAGAGCGGACAAAAACATTATCAAAAATCTTTTCTTCTCCTCTCTTATCCGCACGAAGCATAATCATTTCAGAAGGTGGTGTATCTGCATGGGTTGGACGGAAATGAGAGAAAACCAAAGTTCCCGCAATTGTAAATAACAAAAAACTTTTCTTATAGATAGATTTCTTACACATGGATATGCCTTTATTATTGGTATGTCTTGGATGCTTACTTCATTCCCCTGATAGTGCAAGTACCGAGGCAGTTTTATATCATTATGTTTTTATTGTAAAGAACAAAGAGAATTATTAAGCATTGCTTTCTGTAACTAGACCGTTCGCTTCAAAAAACCATTTTAAAACGGTTATAGTAATCAGTGAAAAATGAATTCCGGAAAATTTACCTAGTAAATTTATACGCAAAAACCCTTATGAAACAGGGTATTTAGAATATACGTTATTAACTAAAGTTTGTTGTCATGAAAGCTTTTGCGGTTAAGGCAAAAGATATTTATATACTCTTCAAAAGCTTTCAATCAATTCTTTTGTGCAACGAAGAAGAGAAGAAATATGCAATATGTATTCTATATTTTAGACGTAAAATGAAAAAGTCGAAATATTTTATATTTTTTACTTAATCAAAGGGAAAGAGAGACTGTAATAAAATAATTCCAATTTTTATAAATCGAAAAAAAGCACAATATACACTTTAATATAAAAAGGTATATTGCGCTTTTATTTGCTTTATTTTAGAAGCGATAGCGCATTCCACCGGAAAGATACATCCCAGATAGACCATCTTTTTGGAGTTTTTGTTGATAATTAACATCAGCATGAAGCACGATATTTTGAGATAGTTGTGCATTCACACCAAGTCCACCTTCAATCGAACTTTTCATATAATTAAGGTGGAAAGTATCGCCGATCTGTATTGTACCCTTATCACCAAATGCTCTGATAAAATTCAATTTTCCGTGGAGAGAAACAGTACTTCCTTCTTTCGTTGTAGATATATCTTGTGTTAAACGACCCCCAACGCGAACTAACCATTGGTGAGGGGAGCCCATGTTCACGTTAAAGCCATCAACATCTGAGAGGGTGCCAAGCATGAGACGTTGATAGATGAGCTGTGCCTGTGGTTCGAAGACTAATCCTTTAGCACTGCTTGTGAGTTTTTGCCCGATGATGGCTGATACATTCAATGTATTTGTATTATTCAATTCCGCAGTATTTCCTCTGGGGATCGTGGTGATGTTTCCCTTCAGAATTCCGTAGGAGAAGAGGGCATTGACATAGAAGCCATAGTTATGGCGGATACTCCCATATGCAGCAAGCAACCATTTATCCAGTGTACTCTTGTCAGCACCTTCTATATCCTTTGGAGTGAAAGCCAGCTTTCCGTATGTGCCTAAAAGACCAAAATTTGTGGTAATATCTTGATCTTCTAGCGCTGCTAATCTGATACCTGCTTGTAAGGCAGCATAGTTTACATCAGCACCATAGCCATATTGTAATGGACTACGGCTGGAAGATAATGTAACTCTGTTGCCATAAGTAGATACAAAGATCCCATTGTTTTTATTATTTTTTATCTCAAGGGTTTTGGTTTGCATTGTATCTAGCAGAGTGTTTTGATTATTGACATCAGAAAGTCCAGCAGAGAATAGAGCTTGAGGCATTACCAAATAGCTCGCCACTTGAGGCACAAGAGCTTTGACCTTTTCTTCACCATCGAGAGTAGCACTTTGCAAACGGAAATCCCAGAAATTATCATCTTTTTTCAAATGCCTTTGAATGCTGCCTTTTCCCCCGTGATTTGGCGCTGATTCACCTTTGTCATTTTTTGAAATTCCCTCAATAATGTTCCCTTTTATAACATAGCTCGTGTAGTCTTTGAGGGCATTTTCTTCTGATTCTTGAGAGATTTCTCCCAAGTAGCTTTGCTGCCCATTGGCTTTTCCACGACTCGATGTTGGTCCATAAGCATTCAGTGTATATTTATAAGGCAATCCATCCATTGTGATGTAACCATGTGCTAATTTGAAAGCGGTTTCATCCGTTTTTCCAGAGACTTGAATGAGTGAAATACCACGCATATTTAACGCAACGGAATCTGCTGCGTTTGTTTTCTCATTCTTCGAAAGACTATTGAAATAGATTGTTGTGGTACCTGATACATTCCCATGAACAAGAAGGCGGTCTGTTTTTTGTTGTTCTTTGGTTAGGCCATCACTCCATTCAGTATTGAAATAAATTTTTGCATCGCCTGTTGCATGGTAAGCAGTTGCTACAGTAGGGACCATATTGTCTCTTGATTTATAAACCTCAGCGGTTCGTCCTACACTCAAAGTTTGATATTGGCTCTTTGCTAGAGCAGGTGGTACATTAAATACGATAGAGCTATTATCAAGGTTCAGTACTGAAACGGTAGAAAGTGCTCGTTGTTTAATGTCACTGAGATCGAAATTAAAGGTACTAAAATCAGTATCTACATCTTCTTGACTGACCTTTAAGTACCACTTGCTATTATTACTTAGAGTAAGAACTGTTGTATTTACTTTTAATGTTCTTGCTCTTCCTTCTAGAATCGAATTTTTAGCAGTTAATGTAAGAGAAACGGGAAGGGTGTCTTCATCATGATATACACGCCTTGTTTTATTTCTCAATAACATATCGGCACGAATTTCTGAATTTTTAAGATGAACTTCTGCAATAGCCTTTGAACCGTAAGGTCCCCGAATACCGACGCCATCTTCTACAATAAGCTTTGTATTAGTAAGATTTACTCGGTTTACAACGTGTTCTCCCTCTTTTATTTTATTTTTTGGGGTTTCATAAAAAACAATACCACCGCTTCCTCCTTTTTTGACAATTATATTCGAATCTTCGACGTTGATTATACCATTTCTAGTTTCTAAACCTATGTACCTTGTATTTGCTTCAAGTCTTTTAGCATCGATGCGCCCACTTGTTGATACAGAAAGTGCAGCTAATTCTGTTTGTATTGTTGAGTTTTTAATTGTGAGAACTGATTTATCATGAGCAGACACTCCAGGACCCCTATGACGGATAAGAACATTATCAAAAGTTTCACTTTCTCCATTATTCAAATTAAGCTGATTAACAACTTCAGGAGTTAGTGTATCTGCATGAGTCGGACAGAAATTAGGGAAAAGCAAAGTTCCAGCAATTGTATATAACAAAAAACTTTTCTTATAAATAGATTTCTTACACATAGATATGCCTTTATTATTGGTATGCCTTTGATGCTTACTTCATTCCCCTGATGGCGCAAGTTCCGAGGTACTTTTATATCACTATGTTTTTCTTGTAAAGAACAAAGCGTATTATATGGTGGTATTCTCTATAGTTTGAAGATTTGCTTCAGAAAATCTTTTAAAATAGTAATGCAAATCAGTGGAAAAACAGATTCCAAAAAATTATCTTGGTGAATCTCTATCCATAAATTGAGTCTCTATGAAGCGCGATATGTTGAAATATTGCGCCCTGATCAAAGCTTGTTATTATTAAAGCTTTATAGAGTTGAGATAGAAGAAATTTTTTCATGAGCATTGCCAAAAGTTTTTAGCAAATTTTCCATAGCATAGAACAAAGAGGGAGGACGATTATGTGCTTTTAAAAATAAATTAAGAAAGCAAAAAATATTTTGCATCCTTTATTGATAAAGGCGAAGGAGGTTTTGATGAGGCAATTCGGGTTTATAAACTGAAAAGGCAGCACAATGTGCTGCCTTTTATGTTAAAACGAATAAAATAACATTACCGCTTTTTTATAGCCTTGTGTTTTAAAACTGATAACGTATTCCGCCTGAAAAACTTGCTCCAGTTATACCGGTTTTTTGAAGTTTTTGTTGAGCGCTGACATCCCCATGAAGAGAAATGTTTGGTGACAGTTGCGCACTGATACCAAGCCCACCTTCAATAAAAGAGCCTACAGAATCACGTTGATAATTTTTATCAATATGGATTGCTTCATTGTCTCCAAGAGTTTTGACTGCATTTACTTTTCCATAGAAGGAAATAGAACGACCATTTTCAGCTGTGACGACAGTTTTTGTTAAACGACCACCGACACGGATTAACCATTGATGGGGATTGTTCATATCAATGGTGAAATTATCGACATCTGAAATGGTATCAAACAACAAATGTTGATAAGCCAGTTGTGCTTGGGGTTCGAAGGTTAAACCTTCCATTCTCGTTGCAAACTGTTTGCCAACGGTGGTGGAGATGCTCAACATTTTGGCATTTTTCAATTTTGCAGTTTTGCCAATGATGGCATTGGTAATATCTCCCTTTATTATCCCGTAGGATAAAAGTGTATCGATGTAGAAACCATTGTCATGCTGTACGCTGCCATAGGCTGCAAGTGACCATTTATCCAATGAGGTTTTACTCGCATCTTGCATATCTTTTGGGGTGAAAGACATCTGCCCATAGGTTCCTACAAAACCGAAATGTGTTGTGGTATTTTGCCTTTCCAGTGCAGGTAATGCAAGACCGGCTTGGATAGCAGCATAGCGGATATCAGCACCATAACCATATTCGAGAGGACCGCGTTCAGAGGATAAGGTTCCTGTACTTCCATAGGTGTATAAGAAGAAGCCGTTATTCTCTTTATTTCCCACAACTGATGTTCTCATATTGGCTAAAAGCGTGTTTTGCTTAGCCATATCGGTTAATCCCGTAGTGAAGAGAGCATTTGGCATGACCAAATAGCTTGCCATTTGTGGGACGGGAGCAGGTACGATAACAGAGTCTGAACCAGTGTCAAGAAATGCTTTGTGTAAACGGAAATCCCAGAAATTTTCGTTCTTTTCATCAAAGAGGTTTTGCGCAATATCGGCGTTACCATGGCTTGATGTTGGCCCATAGCCAGTTAGTGTGTATTTATAAGGTTCTCCCCTTATTGTGGTATAGCCCTGGGCTAATTTGAAAGAATCCTCTTTTGCTTCTCCAGAAACTTGGATGAGTGAAAGACCACCCATATTCGAAGGATCAGAAGCATTTACTACACTATTTTTATTCCCTAAATCGCTTTTGATATAAACTGTTGTGTTGCCCGAGACATTACCATGGATCAGCAATCTATTGGTTTTTTGATCAGCAATGGCAACACCATCACTCCATGTAGTATTGAAATAAATCTTTGCATCCCCAGAGGCGTTATAGACTGCTTTGGTATCTGGTTTTCCAGATCCTATATGCAATGTATGATAATGACCATCGACCAGTGCATCAAAAACAATCGAACTATCATTGAGATTAAGTACAGAAATATCAGAACGTGATCTTTGAGCAATATCAAGCAGATTACCTTCATCATCTTTTTCTTTTGTGCTGGTCTTTAATGTCCATGTTGTCTTATTTTTTAGATCAAAGAGTACATTTCTCTCTTGTGCAATTTTTGCTCTGCCCTCTAAAGTGGAATGATCTGCGCTTAATGTGAAGGTACCGTTGGATATTTTCTTAACGTCTTTACCGCCCCACCAATTTTTATCTTCCTCCCAAATTTTGTTCCACAAAATACCGTCATCTAATAAAACATCGGCATGGATCTTTGAATTTTTAAGATTAGCTGTACCGATTGATGGAGTAGCATTATTTTCAATGCTTTTTTCAACAATAGTTTCAACGAAAATTCCAGCGCCATTTTCAATGTGAATATCTGCATTGGTTAAATTGATTTCATTGTTTTGATCTTTTTGTAGATCATCTTTAAAGAGATATATGAATTGCAAACCAGCCACTCCCGCTGTTACAGAAGCATTTGCGAGATTAATGTGTCCGTTAGCTCCTGCTAATAGTGCAACTTTTTTTGCTTCTATCTTGTTTGTATTAATAGCACCATTGATCATCCTAATTGTGCTATTATTGGCTGCAACAAGACCAACATCAAAGTTTCGAAGGACTGTCTTACCATTTAATTCAATTGAAGTGTTAAGTCCATAGGCGCCCACACCGGTGTTTTTTTCGGACTCACTACCGGTTATCGTTAAATCTCCACTAACAATTTTGCTCCCACCGTTTGCATAGAGACCTTCATCAACATTTTTAATGGTTGTTTTGCCCGTTAAGTGAATCTCACTACCAGCATCCTCTGTCCATACACCAGTGCGTTCTTTATCGGGGGCTGAATTGATTGCTTCACCACCGATTACTGTTAAATCTTCACTGGTAATTTTGCCCCCAGCAATCGCTCCAAGACCGTTGAAAGTATTGTTAATTGTTGTATGTCCCTGCAATTTTATTATGCTCTTAGGGCCCAATGCAACTGCACCAGCTCCCTTACCGTCTGTTGTTAGGGTAACAGCTGTGGCATCAATCTGTCCACGGTCTTTTGCATACAATGCAGCATATTTATTCTTTGCTGTTGCTGTTCCTCCTAGCATTATGATCTTAGATCCTGAACCTTCTGCAACGAGTCCATCACCATCGGATGATGCAATTTTAGCATTGTCCGTTAAGGTGACTGTGCTGCCGTTTTGAGCAAATATTGTTGTACCTTGTGCATCAAATGATCCTCCGGAGACTGTTATTGTCGAGTGATCATCTGCAAAGATACCAGTCTCTGCTTGCGTGACGGTTACATCTTTTAAAACGACGGTACTTTTTTCTGCTGCTATTCCAACCTCCAGTAACGAATCGTCTTCACTACTCGATATTTTTACATCTTCTAGATTGTTTTCATTGCTGTTACTGTTTAAGAAGCTAGCACCAACAATAGAAGTTTTAATTGTTCCTCCTGTCATCTTGATTGCGCCACTGTCGTTTGTTGCAAGCCCGATTTCGCTATCATTAATTGTTGTCTTTCCAAGTAATTCAACCACACTGCTCGCGCCAACAGAAACTACAACCGATCTAACTGCCGCCACGTCGCCTGTTGCTTTTAGAGCAACATCTTTGACCGTAACATGGCCACCGTCGCTAGCAGCTAATGCACTATTTTTTCCCGTGACGGTTCCCCCAGTCATGTTGATGGTAGATTTTGAACCGTTTGCATAGAGTCCAACGTCATTAGATGATGTAACGTTTGCACTGTCGGTTAAAGTGATGGTACTGCTGTTGTGAGCAGATATTGTCGTCATTTGTGCATTAAATGATCCTCCTGAGGCTGTTATTGTCGAGTGATCATCTGCAACTAAAGCATTGGTTGCTTGCGTGACGGTTACATCTTTTAAAATGATGGTACTGTTTTTGTTTGCTATTGCCCCCAAGCTTTGCTGTGCATCGCCTTTACCATTTAATATCGGCACATCTTCAGGTTTGTTTTTATTGCTGTTACTGTTTGAAGAGTTAGCACCAACTATAGAAGTTGTAATGGTTCCCCCAGTCATCTTGATCGCGCCACCCTCGTTTGCGATAAGCCCGACTGTACTATCACTAATATTTGTTTTTTCCCCAAGCAATTCAACTACACTGCCTTCGCCACTAGAAAATGCACCAAACGATACATCACTATCTGTTGTTTTTAGAGACACATTTTTGACAACAATATGCCCACTGTCTTGAGCATTCAATGCACCATTTTTCCCCGTGACGGTTCCCCCAGTCATGTTGATGGTAGATTTTGAACCGTTTGCATAGAGTCCAACGTCATTAGATGATGTAACGTTTACATTGTCGGATAAAGTGATGGTGCTGCTGTTGTAAGCAGATATTGCCGCCATTTGTGCATTAAATGACCCTTCTGAGACTGTTATTTTCGAATTATTATCTGCAACTATACCGGTAGCTGCTTGAGTCACTTCTACATTATCTAAAATGACGGTACTTTTGTCTGCTCTTATTCCAAATTTCAGTAACTCATCGTCTTTACCACTCGATATCTTCACATCTTTCAGCTGATTTGGGGTGTTTTTGCTGCTACTGTTTAAGAAGCCAGCACCGACTAGAGAAGCTTTAATGGTTCCCCCAGTCATCTTGATCGTACCACCGTTGTTTGTTGTAAGCCCGATGGTACTGTCACTAATATTTGTTTTTTCCCCAAGCAATTCAACTACACTGCCTTCGCCACTAGAAAGTACACCAAACGATTTATCACTATCTGTTGTTTTTAGAGACACATTTTCGACAACAATATGCCCACTGTCTTGAGCAATCAATGCACCATTTTTCCCCGTGACGGTTCCCCCAGTCATGTTGATGGTGGCTTTTTGGTTTTTTGAACCTTTTGCATGGAGTCCAACGTCATTAGATGATGTAATGTTTGCACTGTTGGTTAAAGTGACAGTCCCGCCGTTTTGAGCAAATATTGTTGCTTGTTCTGCTTCAAATGATCCTCCCGAGACTGTTATTTTTGAATCACGATGTGCAATTATAGCACTGGTTGCTTGTTTGACAATTACATCTTTTAAAGCGACGGTACTGTTGGAGACTATTATTGCATTGATTAGCGGCGCATCATCTTTACCGCTCGATATTGTCACATCTTCCAGCTTGTTTTCATTGTTTTTGCCGTTAGATTTGCTGTTAGAGAAGACAGCACCACCCCCAGAAACCGTAATGGTTCCTCCAGTCATTTGAAGTGTAGCGCCGTCTTTTGCCATAATACCTAGGGAAATGACAGAATCAGAGCCTTGAATGGTCGTGTTATTTAATTTAATCGTACTGTTATTGCCTTCAGCGGTTACAGCAAAAGCGCTTTCATTTATATTTTGGTTTGGGGCTATGCTTTGGTTTGTATCTTTATTTCCAACCACAGTTAAATGGTCGCCGATAATTTGACCGCCGTCTTTTGCATGAATAATTTCATAGGTTTCGTTGGCAACTTTTTTCTCTCCTTGAGAAACTTCAAGGGTTTCGGCATGTGCATTGAATTGGATGTTAAACAGTATGATAGCTGCTGCTGTTGTATATGATAAAAGGGATTTTTTATACATTAGTACTCTCCTTATAAAAGTCCCCAATATTCATTCCCCCGCGAACTTCATAAGAAGAGTAGAAAATGGATAATTGTCTTGAACCTATTAGTATTGATAATTTGTAACTTTAAGTAATGTATTTTAACTTTTTTGTCAAAATTAAAAATAAGCGATATTAAAACAGTATATGTATTTATGTTTACAACATAATGTACTTATGGTAAAATATATTTGATAATGTAAGTATTATAAAATAATAATAGTTTTTGTAATATTTATTGTTTTATTTTAATTTGGGGCATTTTATAGCACACTAATATCTTCTGATTTCTGATAAAGATTCGCTTTTTGATAAGCTGTTTTCATATTGGTGATTTGGGTATATCCAAAGCTAATAAGTCTTAACTAATTAAAGTTCTTTAAGAGGAAAGATTGAAATATATTATTAAAATCATACTTTCATTATTTTGAATTTTTGACACATTCTTAACAAAAAAATCTGAAAAATTGTTTTTCAGATTTTTATAATACAATAAAATACGTAACGTTTGTTGGTGATGTGTTTATGAGATATAAAATTGGATATATAGTAATCACCATGATTGCTTTTGCTCTTTCTGCTTGTTTTAATCTCGCTTCTGAAAAAATAAAAAAAGACGAAAGGTTCCATACTGCTTTCATGGATTGGTCTATGAAAGAAAAGTCCCTTGCCAAAAATTATACTGCGATCATCATGGCTGATCCGCAACCATGGCGCTTAAATTCTGGTGAGCCTAATGGTGTGTCGAACAGGGAACCATGGTTGAAGATAAACGAGCAGGTTGCTGGTGCCATAAAAGCGCAAAAGGCTGCATTCTACATTGTTAATGGTGATTTGACAGAGTTTGGCCAACAAAAAAATTATGACGATTATAAAAATATCTATAAAAGTTTTGGTTCTCCAGTCTATGAGGGGTTAGGCAATCACGATTATGCCAATAATGTTGGAAATTGTACAATTCCTGAAGCATTCAATTTTTATAAAGATGCGTGTGCTCTTAGTGCTGTTTCAAGAATGGTGTCGGAAATCAAAAAATATCGCAGCCAGTTATCTTAT
This sequence comes from Bartonella sp. DB5-6, assembly GCF_000278115.1. Classification (GTDB taxonomy): domain Bacteria; phylum Pseudomonadota; class Alphaproteobacteria; order Rhizobiales; family Rhizobiaceae; genus Bartonella; species Bartonella refiksaydamii. The sequence goes on along the minus strand of NZ_JH725121.1, from coordinate 26,657 downwards.
TTCAATGCAGATATTGCTGAAAGTTTCCTTCCCATTTCGGGTGGCAATATTCACGTAATCAAGGGGAGTTTGAGTTATTCGTGGGATTATGGGGATGTTCACTATGTGCAGCTTCATAATTATCCAAGTTATACGGTGCGTTTGAAAGGACAGTCTATGGAGGTGCAAATCAATAAGTCTTTTGATTGGCTTAAAAAAGATTTAGTTGCTGCTGATGCTAGAGGTAAAATTACAATCATCAATTTTCATGATGCTCGCCCAGTTTCCATTGATGGTGAATCCTTTTTTATTCGTAATAAAAATGTTAAAGATTTGTCGATATTTAAGTCGATCATCACTTCTCATAATGTCAAAGCAATATTTGTGGGGCACACACATTATCAATTTTATTGCCGTGCAAAAAATGATAAAGTCTTTGGCAATGTTCCTGTCTATACAGCTGGTGCGCTTTTCAATGGAGATTATTACCTTATAGATGTGAAAGGGAAGGCTATTCACGTTAAAGCCTATAATGGAGAGATAGGAAAACCTCTTTTAATCAAAGATCTCGGCATTATAGGAGAAGATACCCAGTTTTCCGCAAGTTGTAGTCAGTTATAGTGATATTTTTTCTTACTTTAAAAGCATAAGAGGAAAAGTGTGCTATATTACAAATTTTAAAAGTGAGGGGAATGTTTCAGAAAGTTTCAGAAATGCATTAAAAGTGTTGGACACTTTGTCGTGCGTATCTTGTTATAAAGCTGCCATATTTTTCTTCTCTTATGGATGATATATATGCTGCGGTGTACCTGTGAAGTTTTTATTATATTCGTTATATTCTCGTAGTTTATATTAAGTGACTGGAAGCCATGTGTTGAAAGTTTTTTGTTTGCTTTGAGAGACGTGTGAAATGGTGCTTTAAAATGAAATGCTTTGTTAAGAATTAATCCGTTACTTTATGGAAAGCTGAAAGAACTTGTTAAAAACATCAACGATAGCGAAGAAATAGAGCTTATTTTGCTTCTGATAAAATTGCATTTAAAACGTCAGATTGAATCCAAAAGGGTGCATCTAACAACCACTTATACATGTGGTTCAAATAATCCGGCTGCAGCTCAAGAGCTCATCATCTTAAATTGCGATCTTTAGGATGAAGAGAAAAAGATTCATTAAAGGGGTTTTAAATACCCTTTGAAAGATCTTTGAAGACCCTTTGAAAAAAATAAAACAAAAAGTGAAGTTCACTTCAAAATCAGCCAAAAATGACCAAAAAAGCAAAAAAGATATGCGCCATATGGCGCGTTTCTATTTTTATTGTATATAATTCTTTAAAAAAAACAATGTGTTATTGTAATTTCTTAATGTAAAAAGAAACGCGCCTGTATTTTTTATATTATAGTAGCATTAAGCCGAATTTTGTGTAGTTTCTAGATGTACTCTTTCAGCCTCTATTTGACGCTTTAAATGCAATTTTAGCAGAGGCAAAGTAAGCTCTATTTCTTCCGTGTCGT
>NZ_JH725121.1:19405-24192 GCF_000278115.1 Bartonella sp. DB5-6 | reverse complement strand
AAAGCTTGCTCTTGATGTGATTGTGGTACCGGAGCGTATACGCCCTGTAGATGATGAGCATGCCAAGGCACTTGCGCAATCGATGGCGCGGGAGGAATTGATGAATCCGATTACGGTGCGCCATACCCCCAATGCTAAATAGGGTAATTACACGCTTATTGCTGGTGCGCACCGGCTTCGTGCTGCTGAGCTTTTGGGCTATAGTGACATTGATGCCGTTGTGGTGCAGGCTGATAAGGACAATGCTGCGCTTTTAGAAGTGGCTGAAAACCTCTTTCGCAATGAATTGTCTGTTATTGACCGTGCGCTTTTTGTCCAGACTTACCGCGAATTGTGGGAAAAGAAATATGGGGAGATTAAGCGTGGTGGGGACGGTAGTAATCAACATAAAGTCAAAAAAGAGCAATTGGGACAAGTTGTCCCAATTGCTCAAAGGGACAGCAATGCAACTTCAGATCACAATAAAATCGGGTGTGAAGGGGACAAAGTGGCAAAGGGTCAAATTGACCCTTTGCCAAATGATGGTGACTTAAATGGCAAAGTGCAAAGTTTGCACTTTGCCAAACATGTGGCGGACCGCATTGGTTTGTCTTCAAAATCAGTAAGACGTCTCAACAGTATTGCTCAGCATTTACAGCCGGAGTTGCGCTCTGTTTTACGGGGGACGGCGTTGGCAGATAATCAAGCGCAGTTGTTAAAATTAGCGAAGATGGAGCCGGTTGCGCAGCGGCGGGTGGCAATTGCTTTGCAACAGGTTGAGGGGGATTTACGGCGGGCTGTTGATTTGGTCAATGGGATTAATACACCTCCACAAATTAATGAACAGGAACGGATTTTTGCCCAATTGTTAGGAGTGTGGCAAAGGGCGGATGCGCAGACACGGGCGCGGTTTTGTGATTATCTTGCAAGAGAACGTGGGGAGGAGCAGGCATGAAGAGGCATGGTTCCCAACAGCTTGATTTTTTCCAAAAGCCGGTTTTTCCCTGTCGCGAACCAGTTACGCAGATTGATTTAGGGCGGTTTCGTTCACGCATGAAGCGTGCCATGGCGCTGGCTTTGCGCGAATGCCGAGTTGAACGCAGTGTAATTGCGGAGCGTATGGCGCATTATTTAGGGATTGGGTGTTTAAGTAAGGCCAGTTTGGATGCTTATGTTGCGGAAAGTAAGCAGGTTGATATTTCCCTGCCGCGTTTTAAGGCATTTGTGCGGGCGACAGAGGCATTTTGGCTCTGGGATGAGGTGGTGAGTGAAGATGGATTGTTGTTGTTGCAAGGGGATGAGGCGCGGTTAGCAGAAATTGCACGGCTCCAGCAGGAACAGCGGGAGATTGCAGCGCGATTGAAAGCCATGCGGGCTGTGCCGGTTCGCATTAAAAGGGGGCAGCCATGAAAGAATGGTTTCGTATTGCTGAATTGGCTGAGGCAGCTTTGCCAGGGTTGCCGAAAAGTAAAGGTGGATTGCGTAAGATTTTGGCGTCCACATGGCGTCATCAAAGTGGTTTGACACGTAAAGTTAAAGGGGTTTCTCGACCTATTGTAGAAGTTCACATCTCTTTATTGCCTGAAGTTGCGCGGGCTGCATTGTTGGTGCGCTCTGGTGGGGTTTGTGTAGAAGAAAAGACAGAGAAAAGCGATCAAAAGACAAGTATTTGGGTGCGTTATGAGGGGCTTTCAAAGGCGCATAAAAGGCGCTGTGAAGAGCGTTTGAAGGCACTTTGCTTTATGGATAATTTGATGGTTTCCGGTATGGGTGTGCATGATGCGGCAAGTTTGAGTGCGGTGCAATTTGGTGTGAGCCGGACGTCGCTTTTTAATTGGCGGCAGATGGTTGAAGGGTATGAGCGCCCTGATTGGTTGGCAGCGCTTGCGCCTTGTTATGGTGAGGAGACTGTTTCGCAATTTGCGCCGTGTCATGAGGGAGCGTGGGAGGTTTTTTGTTCGGATTATTTGCGCCCCTCTCGCCCTGCTTTTTCGGCGTGTTATCGGCGGATGGTTTCGGTTGCGCAGGAGCGTGGTTGGGCGCCTGTCCCTTCAGAGCGGGCTTTGCGGCGTCGTTTTGAAGCGCAAGTTTCCAAAGCGGTTGTGGTTTTAGCGCGTGAGGGAGAAGAAAAGGCAAAGAAGCTTTATCCGGCACAACGGCGTGATCGCTCGAGCCTGCATGCATTGCAAGCGGTGAATATGGACGGGCATAAACTGGATGTTTTTGTGAATGTTCCTTGGGGGCAAAAGCCTGTGCGGCTTTATCTGATTGCCATACAAGATCTTTATTCGGGCAAGATTTTATCGTGGCGCTTGTCGGATGCTGAGAGTTGGGAAATCGTGCGTTTGGTGATTGGGGACATGGTGGAGGCTTATGGAATACCAGAGCGTATGACCTTGGATAATGGGCGTGCCTTTACCAGCAAGTGGATTTCTGGCGGTGTGCAAAACCGCTTTCGTTTTAAAATTAAGCCGGATGATCCGCAGGGGCTTTTGACGAGTTTGGGTGTGCAATTGCAATGGACGACACCTTATAGCGGACAGTCTAAACCGATTGAGCGGGCATGGCGTGATTTGGCAGAAGCGATTTCCAAACATCCCTTTTGTGCGGGGGCATATACGGGCAATAAGCCGGATGCCAAGCCTGAAGATTATGGCAAGCGCGCGATAGGGTTTGATGAATTCAAAGCCCATGTTGGTGCGCAAATTTGTGCACACAATGCGCAAGCAGGGCGCAAGGCGCTGACATGTGCGGGTCGCAGTTTTGATGAGACCTTTACTGAGAGTTTGCAAGCCGAGGGGACGATTATTAGGCAAGCAACGGCAGCACAACGGGCTTTATGGCTTTTAACCTCTGAGGCATTGCGTGCGCAAAAGGGTACGGGCGAGATACATTTTTATGGCAATCGTTATTGGGCGCGGGCGTTGAATGAGCATGCGGGGCAAAAGGTGATTGTACGCTTTGATCCGGATAATTTGCATCAGGATTTACGGGTTTATGATTTGAACAATCGGTTGCTTTGTTTGGCGCCATGTCTTGCGGATGTTGGCTTTTACGACCAGCATGCGGCGCGTCTCAATGGGCGTTTGCGTAAAGAATATGTGAAGGCTGTTAAAGCAGAAAAACAATTGGCAGCAAAGCTTGCGCCTGATCACTTGGCAGATGTTTATGGGCGCCTTGAGAAAAAGGATGAAGCGTTTAAATCTAAGCTTCCGATAAAGCCAAAGGTGAGGCGCTTGATGCCAAATCATGTGGGGAATTTAGCTTTGACAGCAGAGGATGATGAGGTTTTGGACGCCCAAGAATTTAGCACGCACTTGCACAAAGCTTTGAGAAAGCTTTCCGCCTCTGATGAGGGGCGTGAGGTGATCAAGTTTCCTAAACGATAGGAAAGGAAAGAGGGGGGATTTATAAGGGTGCTTAGAAGAGTGCCTACAAGGGGAGCTGGTTTTGTATCGCGTACCAGCTTGAAGATTTAACAAAGAAAGGGGGGAGAAATCTTAATCCTTTAAAAGTTTAAATCAATACAATTAAATTTTCAGGCAAATTTTCATGTGTCTTTGCCTTAATCGGGTGAGGAGCGTGAAGTTAGCAAGTTCGCGGATGTGTGAGAAAGGGAGGGGAATTTATAAGGTTAGCCGTTTTAGTATCGCGTACGGCTTTAGAGTAACAAAAATGGGTAGGTGGGGGCCTACCCATTCAATAAAATCTAAAATCAATACGAATCTAGATCAATACGAGAGGGAGATTATAGATGAAAAACGCGATAAATGCAACGGTCGATAAAAATCCTTGGGCGCGACCAAAAATCCAGCCCAGTGGAACAGCACAAAACCGCAACAGTGATGACATTGCTTTATGGAATGAACTTGTGGATTCGGTGAGAGCTTTGGGGCAAATGAATGATTGGTCGAAAGCAGAGGTGGCGCGACGCATTGGCATGCCGGATGGGACGTTTTCGCAATGGTATGCTGGCAGTTATGCGGGGCAATTGGGTAAACAAAATGCGAAGGTTCAACAATGGGTTGAGGTTTTAAAGGAAACGGCGGGGTTTTTAGAGAAGATCCCAGAAAAGCCGCCGTTTCAGAGGAATCGTATAGCGGGTGAGATTATTGACACTTTAACACTGGCGCAAAGCACGGGGGATATGGTGATGATTACGCTTGATGCGGGTAGTGGCAAGACGGAAACCTGTCGCCATTATCGCTCTACCCGCCCGCATGTTTATCTGGTGACAGCAAGCCCGCATACACGCAGTGTTCACGGTATTTTGAATGATATGGCAGCAGAATTGGAAGTGGTGGAATATAATCCCACCCGCTTAACGCGTGCCATTGGTAAGAAATTAGAGCGTGTGGGCAGTGGCACGTTGTTGATCGTTGATGAGGCGCAAAATTTAACGGATGAAGCGATTAATCAGTTGCGCCATTTTGTTGATATTAATGGCACAGGGTTAGCTTTGGTTGGCAATGATGAGATTTCTGGACGTTTGGTTCATCGTCAAAATGGTCCCTCTTATGCGCAAATTAAAAGCCGATTGGCGATGCATCTGAAACGGCGCAAGCCCTATAGTGTGAGGATATTGCAGCGCGCATTCATGATTGGGGCATTGAAGATTCAGGGGCGATAAAGTTTCTGACAGGGATTGGCTTAAAGGCTGGTGCTTTGCGGCAAATTGACAAAACCATGATGTTGGCACGTATGGCAGCGCTTGGAGATGGGTGTGAGGTGAGCCTGAAACATGTCAAAGCGGCATGGAAAAACCGTGACGTGGAGGAATTGGCATGACGCGGATAAGCAATAAGGAA
>NZ_JH725121.1:701-19225 GCF_000278115.1 Bartonella sp. DB5-6 | reverse complement strand
TACAGTTATTCATATGGATTTTGGAGGCGGAAAATGATGGAACGGAACCCTTATATGGTAAGAGATTGCTTGGTTGCTTTGCGCTCTGCTTTGTTAAAACATGAACTGGAGGGGATTTTTTTTAGTGCGAAAGATGTTCGAGAATTGAATGATTATTTGCGCCGCTTGGCAGGCTATAACCACATTTTAGGACATGAACTTTTGCGGTGTCGTTGGCAAATAAAAGCGGGATGTGCGCCTTCTTCAGGGGATGTTGTGCCATTTCGTCGGTTTCAAAAAACACAGGAGGAAGTTGGTGATGAATCCACAAATTGAACTTGAAGGCACGCATTATATGAAGGATGCGAAAGGGGCTTTGGTGCCGGTAAGCCTGATCCGTCCTGCGGATTTGTTAGAAGATGAAACGGTGCGCAAAATTATGAGTTTTGCGAAAGAATTATCGGCAAGGATTGCACGTTTTAACAGCCATACGATTGCGGATTTGAGTGCTTTTGATAGCTTGCTTGCACAAGAATATGGTGTGGAGCGGCGTGGCAAAAAGGGCAATTGTACTTATACAAGCTTTGATGGTTTGCAGCGCATTAAAGTGCAAGTGCAGGAGAGTTTTGATTTTGGACCACAATTGCAAATTGCCAAAAGCCTTCTTGATGAATGTTTGAATGAGTGGTCTGCCGATGCGCGCCCTGAAATCCGTGCCATTATTACGCGTGCTTTTAATACGGATAAAGAAGGCAAGGTGAATCGGGGAGAAATCTTTATGTTGTTGCGTTTGGATATTGATGATCCACGCTGGAGCCAAGCTATGCGTGCTATTCGTGAAGCGATCCGTGTGACGACATCCAAGGAATATGTGCGTTTTTATGAGCGCGATAGTTTGGAAAGCGCTTGGCGTGCTGTGACCATTGATCTGGCGAAGACGTGAGGGGTGACATGTCTTTAGCCGCTATTCATATGGGAAAAAAAGCTTTAGGTCTTGATGATGAGACCTATCGCGCACTGCTGTTCCGCTTGACGGGGAAGCAATCGGCGAAAGATTTGAGTGTTTCAGAAAGGCACTTGGTTGTCGATGAAATGAAAGCTTATGGTTTTACGCCGAGTGTGAAGCGTTTAGAGGGCAAATATGCCAAGAAGCTACAGGCGCTCTGGATAGCTGGCTGGAATCTTGGCATTATTCGTGATCGTTCAGACAAAGCATTGCTTGGCTTTGTGAAAAGACAGACGGGGATTGATCATATCCGTTTTTTACGCGATAGCGATGATGCGGGCAGAGCTATTGAGGCGTTGAAAAGCTGGTTACAGCGTGATGGCGGGGTTGACTGGAGAGGGAAAAAGCTTCAAGATTCATGGGGAAATAAACCAAGTATTTCCATTTTGTATGCCCAATGGAAGTGTTTAAATCCCGATGTTGTGTTTGATGTGGAAGCTTTTCATCAAAGTGTTATGGCGTTAAGTGGTAAAGCTTTGGGCGAGATGGATGGGGGCGATTTTCGCCAAGTAATGAATATTTGGGGGCGGAAAATCCGTAAAAGTGTTAAAAGCGAGGGGTAAGCATGCATGCAAGAGGAAATCTATAGCGATTTTCCTGCCTTATTGCGTGAAATAGCTGATGTTGCGGGCGGGGAGGCAGCATGGAATATGATGCGGGCTTTTGGTGGACGAGAAGTTTATATACCTGGGCGTCTTGAGAATGCGGATTGGTTGATTGAAATTGTTGGGTTTGAAGAGGCGCAACAATTGATCAAGCATTTTTGTTTTAATGGTTCTGGTGTGCGCCTTCTTATCCCCCTTGGTAGAGATGCTGAACGGCGGCAAAAAATGCTAAAAGCGCTGCAAAAAGGTTGGTCGGTAGATGCAGCGTCTGCTGTTTCTGGTATGCATGTGCGCACGGCTTATCGCTTGAAAAAGAGAATTTCTTCGAAAGAACCACAAGGTTTATTATTTCCAGAGCTTTATGAGTATTGAGAGTTTTGACTGACAGTGTCAGACTTATATGAGGGAGCAGAAATCCAATAAACTGTGGATGGATTTTTATTCATTCATTGGTTTGTTATGGTTTCAATAGATACCTCTTTTCTTCATAAGCTTGCCCCTAAATTGGCGCATCACGCGCGCCAAGATTTTATTATTGTTGAAATGGCACGGGCTCTGCCTGAAGCTTTGTCTTATGGGGCGATCACGACAGGTTTGCGTATTGCGCATTTTTTAAGCCAATGTGCCCATGAGAGTGATGGCTTTTTTACGATTTGTGAATATGCCTCTGGGCGTGCTTATGAGGGGCGGCGTGATTTAGGCAATGTTAAGCCTGGGGATGGTGTACGCTTTAAGGGGCGTGGTTTAATCCAATTAACGGGGCGCAAGAATTATCAACGCTTTACGCAGTTTTGGCGGTTAGTGGATGCTAAAGCGCCCGATTGTGAAGCTTTCCCGCAAGAGGTGGAACAATTTCCAGCAGCGCTTTGGTCTGCTATCTGGTTTTGGCAGATGAAAGGCTTGAATAGGTTAGCAGATCAAGATGATTGTCTCAGAATTACCAAGGCGATTAATGGTGGTAAGAATGGACTTGTGCAACGTTTGACCTATTTAAACCGCGCCAAAAAGCTTTTGGGGCTTGGAGGCGAGGTGGAAGCATGAAGCCGTCTTATCGAGGTTCTAAACTCTATTTATGGTGGTCTTTTTGGTTTTCTTGGGGGGTTATTTTTTTGCTCATTTGTGGTGGTTTGTGGGGTGCACCACACATTGTTGATATGGCGGGCATTTCTATTCCTTCGATGGTAGCAATTATCGTTGGCAATTTGGGTGTGCACCGCGGTTTTGGCTCTTTGGATTTTTCCAATAGGAAGCATGCAAAGAGAAGCAATAAACCCAAATATGGTGCATTGGCACTTTCTCCACGGGGGAATAAGCGCAATGTTTAGTCCTGTTTCAAAATTGTCTTTTGGGCTGCTTTTTTTTGTGGGTGTTATTTTATCTGAATTTGGCTTGATGAAAGCGCAAATTTTAAAGGCGGAAAAAGCGCGTGATTTGTATTGGCAGCTTGAGATTGCCAAGGTTTCGTTAAAGGCGAAATTTGAGCAGGAGCGCCAGAGGAAAGCAGCATGGGCATCAGAGCATCAGGCACAAATGACCATTTCTGCTTTGAAACAAGAGCTTGTGAAAATGGAGAAAGTAAATGGGATATTGCCGGTTACTTACTGCGGTCTTGGGGTTGAGCGTGTGCGCTTGCTCAACAAGCAAGCCGGTGGATAGTCTTTCTTATCAGTTTTTATCGGTTGAATTGCCACCTGTTGTTGGCATGGCATGTGCCCGCCCAGCTTTATTGCCGCAGCGTGCTTTGAATGCGCGCGAAGTGGTGCATTATTGGGGGCGTGATCGTGCTGCTTTATTGATTTGTGAACAGCGTAGAGGAGCTGCAGTTCAAGCAATTCTAAGCAAGAGGGAGGGGGATTTCAAGTGAATTTAGATATCAGTGTTGCGAATGGCTGGTTGTCTTTGCTTTTATCGGTTGTGGCGATTTCTGGCGTTTTGAGAGCTTATTTTTCTTCTGGCGCTAAGGAAATGCTGAAAGACATCACGGCGCTTAAAGAGCGTGTGCAAAAGTTAGAAACGGAGATGGATTTTTTGCCTGATCGCGATGCGCTGCAAAGGTTGGAAGTGAATATGGAGAAATTGAATGGTCGCCTCAATACGCTTTCTGCCCAATTGCAACCGGTGGCGGCGATAGGTGAGCGCTTGCAAGAGTTTTTACTGGAGAATGCCAAAAAATGAAAGCAGATATGGATAAAATCATCCGTGAAGAAGCGCGGTTGATTATTTTAAAAGGACTTGCTTGTGAGCGCAGTGAAACCTTATCGAGTGCGATGATTGAGCGGCTTTTATACAGTTATGGCATCAGGCGTGATCGCGATTTTGTGCATAATGAATTAGCTTTTATGGAAGAGCAAGGTGCTGTCACATTAAAACAGGTAGATTGCGTTTTGATTGCGGTGTTAACAGAACGGGGGGCGCGTCATTTAGATCGGAGCTTTTCCATTGAGGGGATTAAGCGCCCGAAACGTTCTTCAATAAAAGACGAGGTGAAGGATGCGCAAGGTCGGGCGTGGACGTTTAACGGCGATTGATTTATTGCCGCAAGCTTGTGATCAAATTATTGCTGCGGCTGCTGAGGCTTTAAATGGGCGTGAGAAGACACAAATGGCTATTTATGGTGAGTTTAAAGTGGCTTTGAAGGCTTTACAAAAGGAAACGGGCTTAAGCTTTTCTATACCCTCTTTTTCCAGTTTTAATCGTTATTCTTTGCGGCTAGCTGTAATGTCACGGCGCTTAGAACAGACGCGGGAAATTGCCGCAAGTCTCTCCCAGCGCTTTGATGCTAAAGCTTCTGATAACATCACTCTTTTGACAGCGGCAGCGATTAAAGAACTGATTTTTTCCACGTTAAGCAGCGGGAAAAACCTTTCGCCAAAAGCGGCACAAGAATTGGCTAATGCGCTCAAAGGGGTATTGGCGGCTGAACATTTGTCGACCACGAGGCGGCAAAAGTTGGAAAAGGATTTTGCCTCTAAAGCAAATAAAGCGGTTGAGATGGCAGCAGTAGCGGCGGGGCTCTCACAAGAGACAGCGCGTGCTATTCGTGCGCAAGTGTTGGGGGTTAAAAATGGCTGAACAGCCCCTCTCAAAAAGTCATGTCTTTGATCATCAAAGTAGTTTTGATATTTGGCAGACGAGTACTTTCCCTCAAGAGCAAGATCCTTTGGAGGAAGGTGTTTTGATGGCGCATCAACGGGCATGGATTGAAGATAAGTCTCCATTAAAATTGGTTGAAAAGGGGCGGCGGACCGGCATTACTTTTGCGGAAGCTTTGGATGATACCCTTATTGCTGCAGCGACGCCTAAGGCTGGTGGCGATAATGTTTTTTACATTGGAGACACCAAAGAAAAGGGACGTGAATTTATTGGTTATGTGAGCAATTTTGCAAGGGCTATAACCAGTAATAGTGGGGATGTGGAGGAGTTTTTATTCTCTGATCAAAGGGCGGATGGTTCAACAAAATATATCTCTGCTTACCGCGTGCGTTTTGCTTCAGGATTTCGCATTGAAGCGCTTTCTAGCCGCCCTGAAAACATTCGGGGGCTACAGGGCATTGTGGTGATTGACGAGGCGGCTTTTCATCAAGATGTGCGCTCTGTTTTGGATGCGGTCAATGCTTTGTTGATTTGGGGAGGCAAGATCCGTGTGATCTCCACCCATAACGGTGTTTTAAACCCTTTCAATGAATTAATCCGTGAGGCGCGTGCAGGCAAAGTGCCTTTTTCGGTGCATTGTTACCCCTTTGGTGTCGCTGTTAAAAATGGCTTGTTTAAACGGGTTTGTGTCATGAAGGGGGAGGTGTGGAGTTTAGCTTCTGAACAACAATGGGAAAAGCAAATCCGTGCCTCTTATGGGGTGCGTTTGGCTGCTATGCGCCAAGAATTAGATGCCATACCGGCCGATCAAGAAGGGGCGTCTTTAACACGCTTACAGATTGAAAATTGTTGTGCGCCTGATATTGCGGTGTTGCGTTTTGCTTGTGTGGATGATTTTAAAAATCAATCGGATGATCAACGAAGTCAAGTTGCTCTTCATTGGTGTGAGGGGCGCTTAAAGCCTCTTCATATTGGGCTTGACCGACGGCGCCAACATGTTTTTGGCGTTGATTTTGCCAGATCGGGCGATGCGACATCTATTGTGGTGATGGAAATTGGGCAAGATCTGGTACGGCGTGTGCGGTTTATGGTGGAATTGCGCAATACGCCGTTTGATCAACAAAGAGAGATTTTATTTTATGTGGTGAATGGCTTGCCGCGTTTGTTGGGGGGCGCTTTGGATGCACGGGGCAATGGGGCTTATTTAGCGGAAAAGGCGGCGCAGCGTTATGGGGCTTGTGTGAGGGAAGTACAATTGTCGCAAAGTTGGTATGGTAAAGAAATGCCGGCTTATTTAGAAGCTTTTGGGGATGGGTCCATTGTTTTGCCGCGCGATAGCGATATTGTTGCGGATCATCAAGCGCTTGCTTATGTCAATGGCATTGTCAAAATTCCAGACAATCATCGTTTTAAAGGCAGTGATGGTTTTATGCGCCATGGTGATAGCGCGATTGCTTGTGCTTTGGCTTATTTCGCCAGCCGTCAAACTCCTGAAATTTATGATTATACAGCTGTGAGAGAGGCTTATGGTTTTGATGAAAGCCCGCTCTTTTCAACCCCTTTTTTTTCAACAATGCGATCAAAGATTTATTGATGGGATGATGAGATGGTAAAACTTTTAGATCAGTGGGGCAGGGCGCTTAATATCAAAGGGTTGGAGCGAGAAGTAGCAAGTCCTACCATTGGCGGTGTTCGTGATGTGTGGTCACAAACCATTGTAAGTGGTCTCACCCCTGCGCAACTTGCTGATATTTTACAACAGGCAGCACGGGGTCATCCAGAACAGTTTTTCCAACTTGCCGATGATATGGAAGAGCGTGATTTGCATTATCGTGCTGTGCTTGGCATGCGTAAGAATGCTCTCACAGGGGTGGAGCCTGGAGTGATTGCAGCAAGCAACAGTGCACAGGACAAAAAGATTGCGGATGCGGTGCGAGAAGTGATTAGTTCACCTACCTTTGTTGATGATTATGTGACGGATTTGTTAGATGCTTTGGGAAAAGGCTATGCGGTTGTTGAAACCTTGTGGGACAAGAGTGCCAAAGAATGGTGGCCGGTTGCTTGGAAATGGCGTGACCAGCGGTTTTTTCAATTGGATCGACGGGATGGTTTTCATTTGCGTTTAAAAGAAGAGGGGTCTCACTATGGTATTGAGTTGCCTGCTTATAAATTTTCCATTCATCGACCAAAGCTGAAAAGTGGTTTGCCTATCCGCACGGGACTTGCCAGACTTGCGGCTTGGGCGTTTTTGTTTAAGTCTTATACACTGAAAGATTGGATGGCCTTCTTAGAAGTTTACGGCATGCCGTTGCGCGTGGGCAAATATGGTGCGAGCTCTTCTCATGAGGAACGGCGGGTTCTCATTCAGGCGGTGCGTGATTTATCCAGTGATGCGGCAGCGATAATTCCCAAAGAGATGGAGATTGAATTTATTGAAGCGGCAGGGGGCAGTGGCAATGCGGTTTTTGCCGCAAAGGCTGAATATTTAGATCGGCAGATCTCCAAGGGTGTGTTGGGACAAACGATGACGACGGATGATGGTTCGTCCTTTTCGCAAGCGCGCATTCATGAAAATGTGCGCCATGATATTGCCAGAGCTGATGCACGGCAATTGGCGTTGACGGCTAACCGTGATTTGATCGTCCCCTTTGTTGAGATTAATTTTGGGCGCCAAGAGCGCACCCCCCTTGTCTATTGGCCGATTTCTGAAAATGAAGATATTAAAGCCATTAGCGATGCGCTGGAAAAACTCGTGCCCTTGGGTTTGCGTGTTGGTGCGCAAGAGGTGCGCAATAAGATTGGTTTTTCGCAACCAAAAAAGGAAGAAGATGTTTTAAAGGCTCCTGATAATGCGCCTGATGATGAGAGGGGACCAGAGGATGGTGAGGGTAAACAAAAGGCTCATGTTTGTGCTGATTGTGGGGGTGCTTTTGATGTTTCTGTAACAAGAGAGGGAAAGGGTGGAAAAGAGCAGGGTGGGAAACATCACGACGAATTGGACCGCCTTTCTGAAGAAGCTTTAAGTGACTGGGAAGAGGATTTAGAACCCCTTTTAGAGCCTTTTAAAAAGCTTGTAAGAGAAGCAAAAAGTTATGAGGATATCCTCAAAGGCTTAGATGAATTGTTGGGTGAGATGGATCATCACGCATTAGCAGCACGTTTGGCAAAAGTACAAATGATTGCACGTGGGCTTGGGCACCATGGCTGATGAACTTTTTAAAACTGCTCCCAAAGAGGTCACCCGTTATTTTGAAGCCAAGGCACTTGTTCCAAGCTTTGATTGGCGTGATGTGGCACCGGAAGAACATGCTTTTTCCTTTACGGTAGCAAAATCGGTGGGCTATGACATTTTGGATGATTTTAAGCGAGCGGTTGGAGAAGCCATAAAACATCAAGTTCCTTTGCAAGATTTTCAAAAAAATTTGATGCCGATTTTACAGGAAAAGGGTTGGTGGGGGAAAAAGACCAACATTGATCCGAAAACTGGTGAAAAGAGCGTGGTGCAATTGGGCAGCCCACGGCGTTTAGAAACGGTCTATTGGGCTAATACCATGAGTGCCCATGCGGCAGGTGAATGGGAGCGTACGCAAAATAATAAAGAATTTTTGCCCTATCTCACCTATGCTTTGTCCAGTTCAGAACATAAGCGTTTAGAACATGAAAGTTGGGTGGGGTTTACCGCACCCGTTGATGATCCGGTTTGGGATTGGCTTTATCCACCGAATGGCTGGCGGTGTAAATGCAGTGTGCGACAGGTAAGCCGTTATGAAGCAGAAGATTTAGGCTATGAAGAGGGGGCGGAGCCACTTCAAGTGGAACAGAAGGTTTGGCACAATAAGCGAACGGGACAAGTTGAAAAGATACCAAAGGGGATTGATCCTGGATGGCATTTGAACCCTGGGAAACATAGGGCGCAAAATTTAAGCAGTTTTTTAAGTGATAAAGTCTCTGTGATGGGGGACAATGACAAGCGCATTGCCATTGAAGATATTGTGGGTTCGCCGCTTTTGGAAGCCATGTTTGAAGGACGTTTGCCGCGTGGGTTTATACCCATTGCACCTATACCACAAAAGGTGGGTGATGTTTTTGCAGCGGAAAATTCTCTTATTCGCTTATCCTCAGACAGTGTGAAACATATTTTGTTAGAGCATCAAGTGCGAGCTCTTCACTTGGATGATTTTCGGGGCGCCATTCAAACACTCATCCGCCCCCATGGAATTATCAGGCGAAAAGGTGTACCGAGCGTTGTGTTTTTGGGTGAAAATGATGGGGTATGGTGGCGCTTAGCGGTTAAATTTGTGGCAAGCAAACAAGAATGGTGGTTGACCTCCATGCATAAAAAGAATCTTAAAGAAATTGAACGCTTATTGGATGCGGCTGAAAAAAAGGGCGAGAGGTTGTTGTAAAGAAAATAACAGGAAGAAAGTCTTGTGTTCTTAACGGAAAAGAGGCGAGGAAAATGAGAAGGCGTGGAGGGCGGTCAACTCCTCGCAGATCCGGTAAAACCGTCCTGGTATAACTGGCTCACGCCTCGTGGATAGAAGTAACAGTTTAACAGTTTAAAAGCAATCGTTTAAAAAACGGCTCTGTTGGCTTTGAAGAGAAGGGTCGATACGTGAGAAAACGAGAAGGCGTGGAGGGCGGTCAACTCCTCGCAGATCCGGTAAAACCGTCCTGGCAAAACTGGCTCACGCCTTACATCCCATGATATAATGTTTTAAAGCCAAAAAGCAATCTTTGAAAAAATGGCTCGAGAGAGGCTTCTTTTGTATAAGACGATAAATTGTACCTCTCACTTCACAACGGCGCTCTATCGCCTTTGAAGTGCCTTTGAAAACGATTTTATGGGATGGTTTGGCACGGAGGTTTTTCTCACAAGGAGAATAATAGGGAAAAGAGTGCTTTTTTGAGAAATGCTCTTTTGACTGACAGTGTCAGACTTATAGTGTGAGTAAGTTTCATGCATTGTATTGCCAATAACAATTGTAAAGCAATAGGCAATGATGGAACAAAAATTTCACGAAAATGGCGAAGATGAGCATGCTGAGATATTTCATGCCGCGTTAATAGATCTTTGTCCAGACGTTTTATGTGAAGACATTTCATGTGAAGACGCCACCGTTAGTCAAGCGCCTGAATGGGTAGAGCTTTTGCCCAAAGCGCCCCATGTGAAGGCACGTGATGGACGACAATGGCATTATAACCCGCAAACCATTTTAAAAGCTTTTGCAGCCAATAAAGGACCGCTTGTGATTGATTATGAGCATGGGCAACATCACCGTGCGAGAAATGGTTTAGAAGCGCCTGCCAGTGGCTGGATTGAAGAATTAGCAGAGCGGGATGGTGCGATTTGGGGGCGCGTTAAATGGACCGATATGGCTACCAAAAAAATTATTTCCCGAGAATATCGCTATCTTTCGCCTGAGTTTCGCCATTCCAAGAAAGGTGAAATTTTGCATTTAGCAGGTGCTGGTTTGGTGAACCGTCCAGCCCTTGTCATGACGGCTTTAAGCCGTGAACAGCCTTCCCCTATAACTTTGACGGAGAAAATGATGGATTTGACAGCCATTGCCAGTGCATTATCGCTGGCAGAAGATGCTAAAGCGGATGAGGTTTTAGCAACGCTTAAAGCGCGCGAAAAGGAACGCGTGGAATTAAATGCCCAATTAACAAAAGCGCGAGAAGATTTGGCGCTTTTGCAAGAAGAGCAAAAAAACAGTGCCATTGAGAGTCTTTTAGACAAGGCAATTGAAGAGGGCAAGATTTTGCCGGCTGCGCGCGAGGAATATCGTGCATTGTGTAGCCTTGAAGGGGGCATGGAGCATTTTAAAAATTTGGTCGAGAAGCTGCCGGCGCTTGCCTTAACAAGTCCTTTAGAAGTGTGTGCCTTAGCACAAGAACCAAAACTTGCTCCAGAAGAGGTTGCTCTTGCGGCACGCCATTATAAGGAAGAGCAGAAGCAAAAAGGCTTCGACATCACCATTAGCCAAGCGGTTGAGTATATTAGCGAGCAAAAGGAGCGCCAATCATGAGTACGATGATTTTAATTAAATCTTTTCGCGCTGGAGATGTGATCTCACCTTATTGCATTGTTGCAGCCCGCGGTGAGGGAATGGTGGCAACGGCTTCTGGTAAGGGTGATAAATTATTAGGGACTGCTGGCTCTCTTGGCGCAAAGGCTGGTGAGATGATTGATGTTGGCCAATGTGGTTGGGGCGAAGTGGTTTGTGGGGGCAATGTTTCCTTTGGTGATTTTTTGACCTCTGACCCAAAGGGGCACGCCATTAAGGCTGAAGCAGTAGATCGCACCATTGGTATTGCCATGAGTGATGGTTCTGCTGGTGATGTTATTTCTTTTAAAATTAATTAATCGAGGCTTAAAATGAACAGACCTTTTCCCGTTGATCCAACACTCACTGCTATTGCTATTGGTTATCGCAATCCAGCAGGTTCTCTTATTGGCGACAAAGTTTTGCCACGCGTTTCTGTTTTAAGTGAGGTATTTAAATATAGTGAATTTCCTTTAGCGGAAAATTTTACGGTGCCTGAACTTGAGGTTGGGCGGAAAGGGCGCCCGAATGTGGTGGAGTTTTCTGCCTTTGAACGGGAAGCCAGTGTCAAAGATTATGGACTTGATGATTTGCTTCCCAATTCAGATATTGAAGCAGCGGCACGCGCCAGGGCGGAGCGGCGCTCTCGTTATAACCCCGAAAAGACAGCTGTAGAGGGACTTGCTAATTTGCTGGAATTGGGGCGTGAAGTGCGTGTTGCAGCTCTTGTGCAAAAGAGTGAAAATTACGCACCAGAGCGGGTGATTACTCTCAAAGGAGAAAATAAATTTAGCGATTATGAGAAATCTGATCCTTATGCCACTTTAGATGAGGCGATGGATAAAGCTCTCGTCTATACGCCCAACACCATTGTGATGGGCAAAGTTGTTTGGTCAAAACTCAAACGCCATCCCAAAATCATTAAAGCCGTTAAAGGGGGTGGCAGCGCTGATGGTTTTGTCACCAAGGCGCAATTTGCTGATCTGATGGAAATACACCCCGAACGTTTACTCATTGGTGAATCGCAAGTGAATTTGGCACGCAAAGGGCGTTCGGCACAATTGGCACGTGTTTGGGGCAATAAGATTGCACTGCTTTATATTGACCCCACCAAACAACAGGCGGATGGATCGGTCATCAGTTGGGGCTTTAGCGCCCAGTTGGGTGAACGTTTGTCTGGAGTAATCAATGATCCCGATATCGGCTTGTCAGGTGGTAAACGGGTGCGTGTGGGGGAACGTGTGTGTGAATTGGTGGCAGCCAAAGATGCCGGCGTTTTGTTGCAAGAAGTTGTCTAAGGGAAACTTTGAAACATGGCTTATGCAAGCAAAACATTGATTGAAGAGCTCTGGGGTGATGACTTCTTGGACGATTTATGCGGTATGAATGAGAATTCTGATCCAGTTTTTTCAGAGCAAGCCATAGCCCGCGCGCTCGAACAGGCAAGTGGTGAGATTGATGTGCATTTGTCTCATCGCTATTGCGTCCCGATTGCCGGACATCCGGCGGCTCTGGGCATGATTTGTGTCAATATTGCTGTTTATAATTTAGCCATACGCCATACGGCACTGACCACGACCATTGAAGATCGTTACAAACAGGCGGTTGAACTCTTGAAACGCATTGCGGAAGGCAAGGCGGGTTTGGGGGTCGATGAACCTAAAATTATGAGCGAAGATGGTCCCGTGCGTGATGGGGCTTTCTTTACTGCCAAGCCGCGTTTGATGGGAAGGTAACATGTCTGTTTCAACCCATATTGAGATTAAAGAGACAGGGCTTGAAGCGGCTTTATCCTTTTTACAAAAGGGCGCTGATAGCTCGATGGGGACTTTGGCACAAGGGGTTGGGCGCCTCATTCAAGAGAGCACAAGGCGGCGGATTCAAAGCGAAAAAACGTCTGCCCAAGGAGAGAAGTGGAAAAACAATCATGCCCGCACCTCTATTCTTTTTGCCAGTGGGGCGCTTTCACGCTCCATTGATATGAAAGCATCACCAGAACAGGTGATTGTGGGTTCTGGGTTGGTTTATGCGCGGATTCATCAATTGGGTGGGGTTATTCGTCCGAAAAATGGCAAAACCCTTCGTTTTTGTCTCACAAGCGGCAATGCACACCGCTTTGTTTGTGTGCGCCAAGTGACCATGCCTGCGCGCCCTTATTTAGGGCTTTCAGAGCGCAATAAAGTGGAAATTGTCAAAGCGGCAGAAGATTGGCTGGAAAGGATATTTTCATGAGTCAAGCTGTTAAAAATGTAGGGCGCATTAATGCGTTTCGTGAAGCGGTGATTAAAAACCTTAAAGGGGCTTTGCCAGATGTGCGCGATTGCGGCTGTCAATTTGGGCGCTTTAATTTAGAAGAGCTTGAGACACAGATGCTTGTGGCACCAGCCATACGCGTTGCAGTGTTAGAAAGCCGTATGAGTCCTGTAGCAAGTGGGTACATGAGTGCTGATCTTCATTTAGGGGCTTTTATTATCACCACGGGCAAAGAGCGTGATGTTTCTAGTTGGCTTTTGGCAGAAGCCATTGCGGTGCTTTGTCATAGCGGGCAATTGTGGGGACTAACGCATTTAAGTAGCCCGCGGGATGTCGAGATCGAACCGATTATTTCTGCGGCGATTAAGCAGCGTGGTGTATCGATAAGCGTGGTGGAATGGCACCAAGATTTGCATCAGTTGGGACAAGATATTTTTTGTGATGAAGGACAACTCAAAGCTGGGTTAATCTCTTTAGACAATGAGGTGTTGGCATGAATGATGCGCATCTTTTGAGCGACACCTTTCGGCAAATAATGAAGCGTCTTGATGCGCTTGAACGCTGTCTTGCCAACCAGCACATGATCGGGCGGGTTGCAGAAATTGATGGTCATAGGGTGCGGGTGAAACTTTCCGAACAGGGTTCCAATGGGCAAGCGGTTTTATTGCCTTGGCTGCAAGCGCAAGAAGCAGCAGGTACTGTTTCAAGCAATATGCCGTTAAATATTGGTGATCGGGTGCGTTTGTTAAACCCCCATGGCGAAATTGGTTCTGCCTCTCTGGTGGTGCGCGATAGCTATAGTGGGGATGCGCCTAATTGCGCACGCTCTTTCAAAGAATTTGCTTTGTGTTATGCCGGTGGCGCTTTGCGCATCACAAAAGATGAACTCATTCTCTCCCATGGGGAAAACCAAATCCATTTGAGTGAAAAAGGTTTGGTGCTTTCTCATCAAGCAACTCGTGTTGCGCTGAATGACAGCGTGCAGATTCAAGCGGACGACTTACAGCACAATCAAAAATCTGTTGGCGCAAGCCACAAGCACGGTGGGGTCAAAATGGGTCCCTCCACAACCTTTAGCCCCCTTTAAAGGAGTTTATCATGCGTGAAAACAGTTATGTTATTTTAACCAATGCCGATTTTGTTGCAGGCAAGCGTTCACCGGGCAAAGGTGAAGAAATTTGTTTAAGCGCAGAGGCGGCAAAATATCCCTTGCTGCTTGGTCAGATTGCTGAAAAACCAGCCCCTGTTGTTTCTGCGTCCCCAACGGTTTCTTCGTCCCCAACTGTTTCTTCCACAAAGACAACAAAGGGTGCTTAAAGCATGCGGTGCGGGGTAAGCGAAAAGGATGGCTCTCTCTTATATGGTTGGGATCATTGCCAACAGTCACTTCGTAAATGTTTGACGACAAAGATTGGGTCACGGGTTTTGCGTCGTCATTATGGGTGTGATGTTGGAAAGTTCCAAGATGCCAATGCCGATCCTGCGACGATATTGCAGCTTTATCAAGCCATTGTTGAAGCTTTGGATGATCCAGAGTGTGGAGAGCCTGGGTTTTCGTTGCAGAGGATTGATCTGACAAAAGCAACGCGTGAAGGCACTTTCCATTTTGTTTTAACGGGTGTTTTTTATCCCGATGGGCATTTGGGGGATTGGTCACACAAAGAGCCAATGAGCATCAATTTAGAGGTTGGTGATGACAGAGCTTGAACCTTTTCCTCTCCCACAAGTTCTCCCTCCACAAGTGCCCCATTTACAAGTGCCCCATTTACAAGTGCCCCATTTACAAGTGCCCCATTTACAAGTGCCCTTGCCACAAATTATTGAAGAGCTTTCTGTTGAAGCAATTTTAGAGCAAAAGATCACGCGTTTAACTGAGCTTTTTGCAGCGCATCATATCCCTTATAATGTGGAAAAGACCGCTTATGATCCGGTAGTCATTCAATTGCAAGCGGCAGCTTATGAAGAGTTGCTGTTGCGCCAGCGGATTAATGAAGTGGCGCGAGATAATTTACTCACATTTGCGCATGGAACAAGTCTAGATCATTTGGGGGATTTTCATGGCGTGACACGGCTTTTGGATGAAGATGATGCGCGTTTTCGCCGCCGTATTCGCTTGGAGAGGCAGGGACATTCGACAGGTGGCACGGTACCACGGTATCAATATTTTGCCCTCTCAAGCGATATCCATGTCAAAGATGCTTTTGTTTATCGTGTGGCTAAAAGCCCGCTTATTCATGTTGCACTTTTTAGTGATAGCCCATCCGGTATCGCTGATGAAGCTTTGATTGCCAAGGTGCAAGCAGCCCTTGATGCGCCCCATGTTAAAATGACCAATGACAACATCTTTGTAAAAAGTGCAGTGCAGCGGATGATCGATATTTCTGCTGATTTTTGGTTGTTATCGGATGAAGGATCTTTTGTTTTGGAAAGAGCGGAGCAGAATTTAACAGCAGAATGGGCGCGTGCGCAAAGGCTTGGGCGTGATCTGTCTTTAAGTTGGATACTAAGCCGCTTGATGGTTGAGGGCGTTCACCATGTGAACATAACGCAACCTTGTGAGGATATTTTGGTCGCACCGGATGAAGCGGTTGCACTAGGGAATATTGTCTTGTCTGAACGGGGGCGCGCTTATTGATGATCTCCTCCCTTTTGCCCCCAAATTCTAGCTTATTTGAACGTTGTTTTGCAGAAGCAATGGCTTTTGAGCCTCACGTTAAAACGGCACTCGAAGAAATACCCCGTGCTAAATTTATCACGCGTCCGCCTTCTTGGTTACCCTTTTTAATTGATGAATATGGTCTACAAGAATTAAGCCCTTATTTCTCTAATCCTTATGATTTGATTGATTCTGGTCTTGCCTGGCAGAGGATACGTGGCTCCCTTGCTGCCATTGAGATGGGGCTTGCATGGCTGGGGGTTACAGCACGCTTTCAACCCGCATGGACGGGGCGTGCTTGGTGGAACTCCTTTCAACTCTACTTTGATCAATTGCCTGAACGGAAAAGCCTTGAAGCCATTGAAGCAATTACCGACCTTTCCAAAAGTTTGCGCTCTGATTTTCGCCGTGGTGTCATGGGTTATGATGTGCAAGCTGTTGAATGCAATATGTCACGCCTTGATGACAGTCTGCTGGAGTATGAGAGCGGTGTAAGCCTCATAGCTGGGAATACTTTGTTTTCCTTTGGACGCACAACAGAGATAGAGCGCGTTCTCACAAGAGAAGAAGGCATACTGATTGGCAATTGGATGGATGGTGGGGATGAGGAATTAAGCTTCGATCAGATCGATTACCCATGGGACATGGCAAACTTTCCGTGGTGTTCGGTCAAAAAACATGAACGCGATATGCTGATGGCAGAGTGGTTTCGCAGCCGCACACTTTATCTCGTGTTAAGAGACACCCAAGATGGCGTGATTGGGTATCGCAGATGCTATGCTGTAGCGCCGGTAGAACAGGCTTTGAATGGTGTTTATAGCCATTGTGGTGGCAGATTCCAGCCCTCCCCGATGGGCACGGCGCTTCTTGTGGCAGCACGCACAGACTTTCGCGACGTTGATGGCAAACAAGCAGCATTTGTTTCTGTTCTCGTTCATGCTTCTCCCAAACAAGATATCCCCTTTGGCAAGCTTTGGTGTGAGCCTGATGAACTGAATGGTGGTGTGGAGATACTCAAAACGCCCATTAATATTCCTTTGCGTGCCGATGTTCGCGAACAATTCAAGATTTTATTGAGGTTTTAACATGAAGCATGAAAGTGGTTTGCCCTTTG
Organism: Bartonella sp. DB5-6; assembly: GCF_000278115.1. Classification (GTDB taxonomy): domain Bacteria; phylum Pseudomonadota; class Alphaproteobacteria; order Rhizobiales; family Rhizobiaceae; genus Bartonella; species Bartonella refiksaydamii. Next base: position 2,469 of record NZ_JH725121.1, on the reverse strand, counting down.
CAATTGACAGATCTCGCGGCAAAGAGGAACAACAAAGCGTTGTCTTTTATGGACAACGACCCTTTATTCAAAGTGGTGAACTCAACGAGGTTCAAACCATCATAAGGGGACGCCATAACCGTTTGGGGCGCCTTGTGGCACAAGAAGGAGACCGCGTTGAACGGGCTGATGCTTTTGTCAACAAAGACACGCAAACTGTCACGTTAACAGACGGCAAGATTTATATTGCCGGTGATATCTTTCCAGTTTCAAATGCCGTCTTAGAGAATGTTTCCATGATTGGGCGCTTGGAAATTGGTGTGAAGCTGCAAAAAAAATGGGTGACATATGAGGATGATCCAGAGCTGTTGGGGCAAGTCCCTGGCACCTTGGCAGAAGGAGAGCCTGGTGCCGCACGAGAAACAGCACAGCTTGTTTGGGCACTGAAAGAGGATGCGCAGCAAGGGACTTTCTTTCCGGTTTACATTTTGCAAGATGGTGTTTTGATTGATCAAAAATCACCCTCATTACTTGAACCGGCCATGCAAGCTATTGCTACTTATGACCGTGCCCATGGGCATTATATCGTGAGCGGATGCCGTGTAAGCGCTTTAGGACAAAACAACGGCTGCCAAGTGTTTAGCATTCAAGAAGGAGAAGCCAATATCAATGGTTTTAAACGCAAACGCCTTGCTGCTTTACGCCATGAAGAACCAGAAGATTTTTCGACAAATGTTGTTCCAAGCGAAACCCATATCTTTGCTCCTCAAACAGGGGAAACAAGCTCTCAATCTGACATTCACTCTGCTCCTGCTAACACCATCACCTTCTTGACTGATTTTAATCCGAGTGCCACCATTCATGCCACTCCCGAAGAAACGCATATTTTTTCACCCCAAAAAGGGAAAACGAGCTTTACCTTTAAAACCTATTACGCTCCCATTGCCGATATTCAGTCTCTTTTGTTGACAAAAGAAAAAACCGTTAACGTCACCCGTGGTGCAGTTGCCGCTGGGCGTGATGGTGTTCCTGATAAGAGCATCACTTCTTTTATTAAAGTCGTTCAAGGAAGCAAGGAATTTAAAGAAGGCACAGATTTTAAAAAAACAGGAGACACCATTGATTGGGCACTTGTAGGAGACGAGCCTTTAGTGGGAAGTACCTATAAGGTGACTTATCGCTATCGTGCGCAAGTTACCGCCGATAAAGTAACAGCACAGGAAATTACCGTCTCAGGTGGAGCGCAAGGTGGTGATATTATTGTAAGTTACACTTACAAATTACCGCGTATTGACCGTATAGGACTGAATACAGGGGGCAATGTGATTTACATCAAAGGCATTGCAGCAGACCAACCCATGGCTCCAACTGTCCCTGATGATGTGTTGTCCCTTGCAACCATCACCAACAATTGGCTTGATACTCCTCTTGTGGTCAATGATGGCACGCGTGTTGCCCCCTATGATGAGATGTGGCGCTATTTTCAACGGGTGCTCTCCCTTGACCGGTTGATGCAGTTAGAGCGCATTAAAAGCAATGTTGACTCTAAAGAACCTGTCGCCAAAAAAGGCATGTTTGCAGACCCTTTTCTAGATGACTCTTACAGAGATGAAGGCTTTCAACAAACGGGGGCTGTAGGCAGTGGTATTTTGCAACTTGCCATTGACCCAACATTCTATACGGCTCCTTTAAAAGCGCCTGTCACCCTTGACTGGACAAATGAAGTGATCATTGCGCAAGAATTGACAACGGCTTGCGAAAAAATCAACCCCTATCAAAATTTTGCACC
>NZ_JH725121.1:0-601 GCF_000278115.1 Bartonella sp. DB5-6 | reverse complement strand
ATCAAAATTTTGCACCCCTGCCTGGTACAGTAACACTCACCCCCGCAACAGATTTTTGGCATGAACAGCGCACCGATTGGCTCTCGAGTGTCACCAATCAGATCATTATGGGAAAACACCGTGGCAGTACCATACGTAACACAGAGGTGAATGATGATCTCATCAGTGCGACTCGAGAGCAAATCGACTTTTTAAGGCAAATTACTCTTCACTTTAAAATTGAAGGTTTTGGCAAGGGGGAAATCTTGGAAAGTCTTAGCTTTGATGGTGTGAATGTTTTGCCAAAAACAAAGCTTGTTGCTAACGCCAAAGGTACCCTTGAAGGCACTTTTAAGATTCCTGAAAACATTCCTGCTGGCACAAAAAACGTGGTGGCACGGGGAAAAGGTGGAACCATTGCGACGGGGCTTTTTACCGGTCAAGGTGTGATTGATGTGAAAGTTATGCGACACACCACAGCGGTGAAGATATGGACGAAATTTGACCCACAAGCGCAGGTCTTTACCCCTGATGAAACACGGCAAATCACAGGTATTGACTTTCATCTTTGCAAAATCGGTAATCAAAACCATGATCTGGTGATTGATTTGGTGACAACCGA
>NZ_JH725120.1 GCF_000278115.1 Bartonella sp. DB5-6 | reverse complement strand
CTCCCCCCGTGGTGGACGAAAACACAAAACAGCTCTCATCTACTGAACAAGTAGAGATAGACACATCCGTAGAGCCCCTAAAAGAACCGCAAGAGAAAGAAAAACAAGTCTAGGTTATAGAGGGATGCTTATTGTACAAAAGCTTAAAGGCTTGTATGATTTTCTTTCTTTAAAGTCCCTTTATAAAACCATTTTAAAGCCCTTTAAAGGGACTTTTTGACTGACAGTGTCAGGCTTATGAGAGAGTGCACTTGTTGTTATTGTTTCTTCATTGATTTGGAGAGCAAGATGGCAACAGAATTTAATCATGGGATACGCATTGTAGAGGCTGGTGAGGTTTCCCGTCCTTTAGCAACATTTGATCAGACCGCCATTGGTGCGGTTGTTACAGCCCCTGATGCTGACAACCAAATTTTCCCCCTCAACGAGCCCGTGCTTCTCTTTACGCATGAGGGTGAAAAAATCCAAAAGCTTGGGCAAAGAGGTACAGCTCTTGATATTATTAATGCTGTATGTGTGCAAGGGATTGAGGCACAAATTATCCTTGTGCGTGTGGAAGAAAAATCAACCATTGCTGAGACACAAGCTGAAATGGTGGGCTCAAACGTCGCCTTGACCGGTGTACAGGCTTTAGCGCACGCTAGGGGTCATTTAGGGGTAGAGCCTGGGATTTTACTGGCACCAGCTTATAGTGCAGGGCGCCTTGATAATGGTAAAAACCCCGTGGCAGATGCGCTTGAACAGGTTGCCGAAAAGCTGCAAGCGATTGCGGTTTTTGATACGGGAGGTAAAAACACGGAAGAAAGCCTTGCCTTTCGTGCAGATTTTTCTTCACGCTTTTGTTATCTGATTGACCCCTTTGTGCGGGTGGCAAATAGTGAGGGTGGTTGGAGTGTTAAACCGGCAAGTCCTTTTGCAGCGGCGATGTTTATCAAACGTGATAAGCAAAGGGGAGGTGTTTTTTGGTCTCCCTCTAACCAAGATGTTAAAGGCATTTTAGGAACCGCACGCCCCATTAGCTATTTTGATGGCGAAATCGATCATGAGGCAAATCGTCTTAATCAAGCTGATATTGCTACCTTTATACCAGCACGGCTTAGCCAAAATGCGCATTTGTTATCTGAGGGGAAAATGGCTGCCAATGGACGCATTTTATGGGGCAACCATACCACCTCCAGTGATCCACTGTGGCGTTTTGTCAATGTGGTGCGCACCCGTGCAGCACTCGAAAAAACCATCATCAACAATTTCCGCCCTTGGGCCAATGATGAGAATCTGACCGGTCAACATGTCATTGCCATTACCCGCTCTTTGACCAGCTTTCTTGATGATATGATTGCCCGTGGAGCGCTGTTGGGAGGACGTGTCTGGTTTGACCGTGATTTAAATTCCAACAGCACTTTACAGCTTGGAAAGTTACGGGTGGAATTTGATGCCGAAGAAGTGCCTCCTTTAGAAGATTTAAGTTTCTCCAGCCGGCGCAATAGCGCTTATTTTGATCGGTTGGCGCAAGATATCCAAAAGAAAATGACCTATCAATTTGGCGATACGCTTGAAACTTATCGCAAAGCAGCAAGGAGTGAAGCATGACTTTACGCATTGTACGCGGTTTTACGCTGATTGTTGATGATGATGTGAATCTTCACCTCGATCTTGAAACGCTTAAATTGCCCACACTGGAAGAAATCACCGAAACCTATCAACCAGGCGGTTCTGATATGCAAATTGATGTTGCTGGTCTTGGTGTGAAAGCTCTCGGTTTGCAAATGAAAATCCGTAGCCACACCCCCGAAATTATTGGTATCTTTGGAGGTCCCCCTGGTCTTCGTCATAAATTTACCGGCAAAAAACATGTGATCTCTGAAGAAGATGGGCAAGAGCATGAACATTCCATTGATGTCACAGGACGCTTGGTCAAAGTCGATAGTGAAGGCTTAACGGCTGGCAAGGCAACAGGCTATGATTGCGAGATCAAAAATGTTTGGGACTATACGGAGTTTTGGGATGGCGCTGTTTTGCACCGCTTTTCGTTCAAACGGGGCGGTTGGCTTGTGCGCAACGGGCAAGAGATCGGTTTGCGTCGACGCTCTATTCTCAATCTATAAGCTCTCATTCATAGGAATTGATCATGACAAGTTTACAAACCAGCATTGATGTGGAATTGCAGGTTCCACTTCTTTATCAGGATAAAGGTGGCAAAGAATCTCTCTGCAAGAAACTGACCTTTTATCGCCCCACTTTCAAACAAGCTAAGCAATTAGCCGTGTTGATTGGACCACAGTTAACAGAGTTGCTGCTTCCTGAATTTGGAGAGCAAAAAACATTCACCAATGATGTGCTTATCTCTAAGCTTTCTCAAATTTTGTTCACAAGTGAGGCAACAGAAGGGATTACAGCGCTTTTGGCGGATATGTCTCATGAAACCGTTGAATTGATTGATCGTGTGGATGTTGTTGACATTATTGCTGTCTTCAAGGCTTTTTTTGCTTTTTTTACGCCACGCCAATCCTGTCTGCCGGTCAATTTGGAGCAGAATTAGCGCTCTACTTTCGCTGGTCTGCTACAGAGATCAATCAGATGGATTGGCTGGATGTGATTTTCTATCGCAGTGAATTAGCACGCCTGAAAAACCTAGAATATGAAAGCCATAGGTTAGAATAAGGAGCTGTTATGGATGTTTCCCTTGTTGTGCGTTTTGTTAATCATCTGCAAGAGGGGATAGCTTCTGCCAAGCGTGATCTTGCAGCCTTTAGTTCAGATGTTGCGCATTTCCAAAGCAAGACACGACAGCACTTTAAAAATTGGTTTGACCCTGAGCATCTTGAGGATGCGACAAAGAATGCGGAAAATGCTTTCAACCATGCGCGTGGGCGCATGGTGGGTGCGCTTGCGCAAACAGCAACTTTGATTGCACCCCTCTATAAAGCCATGCAATTTGATCAATCCATGAAAGGCTTGGAAAAGGTTCTGGATGCTCCTCTTCATCGCTTAAAAGAATTGCGCCGTTTTGCTTTGGAAACCTCCACCAAGATTCCGCTAGCAGCACGTGAAGTTTTGGAACTGATGACCAGTGCCAGCCAAGCAGGAATTGGCGAACAAGATCTGGAAGCTTTTAGCATTTACGCCGCTAAAGCAGCTGTCGCCTTTGATATGACGGGGGATCAGATTGGGGAGCGTTTTGCCAAATTGCGCAATGTCTTTAAGCTTAATCAAGCAGGGATTGAAGATTTAGGTGATGCCATCAATCATCTCTCTAACCACATGGCCGCCAAGGCAAGCGAAGTATCTGACTTTACCAATCGCGCCACCGGTGCAGCAACTATGTTTAAACTCACTGCCCGCGAAACCGCTGCTTTTGGTACGGCAATGATTTCTGCTGGTATTGTACCTGAGAGTGCAGCGCGTGGTTTTAATGCCATGAGTGCCCGCATACAGGCAGGAGGCAAGCATATTGAAGATGCTTTTGCCAATATCGGGCTTTCCCGCCAAAAATTTATGCAAGATCTGGACAAAGATGCCACCGGCACTTTGGTGCACTTTTTTGATGTTTTAGCCAAATCCGAACAGGGCATGCGTTCCCTGATAGCCATTGCTGGTCGTGATTTTACCGGTGATTTTGCCAAATTGGTTGGCAATCCTGAATTGTTAGGGCAAGCTTTAAAATATGTTGAAGACCCAAAAGTCTTTAAAGGCTCGGTAGAGCAAGAAGCAGACAAACAAGCAACCGGTGCTATCAGGCAGTTTGAACTTTTGCAAAACCGCATCATAGCTTTGGGAATTACCATTGGTGAAGTCTTATTGCCCCCTGTCAACAGTTTGATGGAAAGTGTTGGTGGGTTTATCAATGTTCTTATGGCATGGGCCAATGCGCATCCAGCTTTAACAAGCGCCATTATCAAAACCATTGCTTCTCTGATGGCTTTTAATATTGCTCTGCGGGTGTTGCGCTTTACCCTTGCTGGTACACGGCTTGGGCTTCTTCAATTGGTAGGCCCTTTTATCAAGCTTGGTGGTGTGAGCGGCAATCTTAAAACAAGCTGGGGCACGCTTATCGCTTCAGGGCGCTCGTTGGGAATAATGACGGCAAGTCTTGGTGGCAGTTTTGCACGGTTATTGCGACCGATGACTCTCTTAGTGGCTGCGTTTCGGGGGATTATGGTCTCAAGCAGTGCATTCGCCGCTTCTTTTGCTTGGGTAGGGACAGCGATAGAAGTGGTTGGGGTTGGCATTGCCTCTGTTGTTGGTACTGTTTTTACCCCCATAGGGGCTCTGATTACCACTGTTGTGGCTGTCATCCTTGCTGCTGGTTTTGCTTTGTGGAAATATTGGGATCGTTTCTCTTCTTTTGTTAAAGGCTTTGCACGGGGAATAGCACACGCTCTTGGGCGTGCCTTTGAAGCCGTCATGCGCTTTTTTGGTGCTGATACCGCAACCATCACCAAATGGAAAAACGCCATTACTGCTGCTTTTGACTTTTCTGAACATTGGCAAAAGTTCAAACAGGGTCTTGGCGCTGTTTCTCAAGGGTTTGGCAATGTGTGGGAGGGTTTTAAGCACAGTATCACTAAATTTTGGGGCTGGTTGGGAAGTTTTTTTGCCCAAGAAAAACTTTCTGATGATGCCAAAGCCGGTATGGAACAAGCAGGGGAGGACTTGGCCAATTGGATTGTCGATGGCTTTATGGCACCCATCACAAAGTTGAGTGATTTTTTTAAATCTTTGCCAAGCCGCATCAGAGAATGGATTGGCAGCGTTGATTTATCCGATCTGTTTCATTTACCCAGTTGGCTTGGGGGCAAAACAGCCATTCAACCCATAGCACAATTTGCGGGTGCTGGTCATGCAAATCCATCTGGTCCAGAGCAAAGAGAGAAAGACCGCTCTCCCACCACCCACAATCAAAATGTCACAGTGCATATCAATGGTGCCCGTGATCCCGTTGCTACCGGTCGTGCGGTAAGTCACGCTTTGCAACGTGCACGCGCCAATGCCCTACATGGGGGAACAGAATGAGAGCGGGGAGTGAATAATGGCAGAAACAGAATGAGGGGAGGGAGCCTATGAGAGATCCTTTGATGATGTTAGGTCCGCATCAATTTTATGTGGACTGGCTGAATTTCCAATCCTTTGAAGAAGAGTTTTCTGCCTCATGGGTTCCTATGGAGCGTTTTGGCAAGGCACCCAGTTTGCAATTTACCGGCTATGGCAATGACCCCAAAACCATTCATGGCGTGTTGTTTCCAGAAGAATTTGGTGATCGTATAGCCATTGATGCCATCACCAGAACTATTCGTGCCGCAAAGCCGGTTCAGATGCTGCGTTGGATCAATGATACGACCTATAGTGCCATTCTCCATGGCCCCGTGGTGATCACCAGCATCAGTCAAGATCACGACTTTATCGCCCGCTCTGGTCAATCCCAGCGCATTCGCTATTCCATTAGTCTTTTGCCTTTTTTTAATGGGGGAAAACCGCAAGGATATATGCAATGAAGATACCAGAAAAGCGCGTTGTTGTAGAGCTAGAGGATATGAGCTTAGACCTGATCTGCTTTCAACATGCCATGGCTGTGTTAGGGGAGCACATCCAAGTTGGAGCTGTAAGCGGCTACTTAGAATCTACCTTGGAAGCCAATCCAGAGATTGCTAAATATGGTGCTCTTTTGCCGCGGGGCTTAACCGTTCTCTTGCCTGAATTTGCACTTCACAATCCCCAAAGCATGGTGAAGCGGCTATGGGATTAATGCGCACACACCCTTTTATTGTGGTCAAAGTGGGAGACAAACCTGTTCATGAGGTTTTTTACCAGCGTCTTTTAACGGCAACCATCACAGATCATGCCGGCAATGAAGCTGATAGCTTTGAAGCAGAGTTTGACGATAGTGGCAATGATTTAGAGGTTCCGCAAAGCAACAGTGCACTGCAAGTGATCTTTGGCTATGAGAACAGCATCAGTGCTTCTATGGGGCGTTTTGTTGTCGAATCGGTGATCAGTTCCGGTGGCAGTGAGGGAGAGATATTGCGCCTTTGTGGCAAAAGCGCTTCGATGCGTAAAGAACTCAAAGAACAAACAAGCGAACATTTTGACCACAAAACTGTTGGCGAGATTGTTGAGACATTAGCCAAACGCCATGGCTATCAAGCAAAGATTAGTCCTCAGTTCACTCAACAAACTTTGCCTTATGTGATTCGTACAGATCAATCGGCTGTTGATTTTTTAACCCGCCTTGCCGATCGGATGCAGGCGCGTTTTTTAATCAAGGATAATAAGTTTTTATTTTTAAGCGGAGAGAATTTACCAGCCCTCGACATCCATAAACATGACTGTTCCAGCTGGGAATTTACCCTTGAGCCGCGCACGCAATATGGCAGCATTGAAGCTTTTTATTTTGACCGCTCCCAAGGGCAGCAATGGCAAGTCAAACATCAGACAGGTTTTAGCGGTCCCATGCGTCGCTTGCGCAATTGCTACACCTGTGAGGAAGAAGCTCTGGCTGCTGCTGCCTCAGAATCAGACCGATTATGCCGTGCTGTAGGCAGTGGTTCTTTGTCCCTTGCGGGGCGTCCAGAAATCATGGCCGACCAACCTCTTTTATTGCAAGGGTTTCGTGGCGAAATCAATGGTTCATGGAAAGCCGCAACCGTTACCCACCGCTATGACAAGCAAAGCGGTTACACAACAGAAATCACCCTCGAAGCTCCAAACAAGGGAAAACAAAGCAACAAAGAATAGAAGTTGTTGGAAACAGATCACCAAAGGGGCAAGTTCAACCTTCGATTGGTTGTGAAGCACTCTTAGATTCAAAGTGTAAAGTTTGCACTTTTTAGGAGAAGAGAAAAATATGCATTAAAGGCTCTTTAAATACCCTTTGAAAGACCTTTGAAGACCCTTTGAGAACCCCTAAAAAACTTTTTGAAAAAAAATAAATTGGTACAAAACCTAGTGGCAAAATATACAAAACCTGCCGTCAAGCTACAGTCAAGCTACAGCCGTCAAGCTACACTACATACAACAAGCTACATACAGCTACACTACACACTGAAAAGAAGATGGTAGCGGAGGAGGGATTTGAACCCCCGACACAAGGATTATGATTCCTCTGCTCTAACCTACTGAGCTACTCCGCCAAAATAGAGAGATATGATTGCAACTTATATCATCCTTTGCGGATATAAGAGGTAGAATAGTGAGATGTCAAGCGTCGTTTTTAAGCTTTTCTCTTGTCATTCTGTTTCATCCTCGATATGGAATGAATGGGAGTATGTTTTTTATATGATGAGTAGGGTAAGGCATAAAATGGTGCCACGTGTAGCGGTTTTAGGATGCGGTTCTTGGGGTGAAAATCATATACGTACACTTCAAGAGCTTGGAGCTTTAGTAGCAGTTTCTGATATAGATGTTGAGCGCTCTGCGCAGTTTGCTTCTATGTATGGTGTTAAAGCCATTGCGCCTAAAGATCTTTTTACTCATAAAGATATTGATGCGCTGGTGTTGGCATTGCCTCCGCAATTTCATACAGAAAATGTTCTGCGTGCTGTTAAAAATGGTAAAGATGTCTTGGTTGAAAAACCAATAGCCTTGAATATTTCTGATGCTGAACGTCAAGTGCAGGTTGCCGGTGAATATGGGCGCATTTTTATGGTAGGGCATATTTTGCGATTTCACCCTGCTTTTGAAAAAATATGTGAGTTGGTGGCAAAGGGAGAACTGGGGGATGTGCGTTATATTTATTCTCATCGATTAGGCTTTGGCAAATTTCATACACAAAGTGATGCTTTATGGGATCTTGCTCCTCATGATCTTTCAATGATTTTGGCTTTGACAGGTTGTGAACCTTCTGAAGTTCGCGGAGAGGGGGCTGCTGTGGTTGATAAGCTCTCTGATTTAGCACATGTTCATATGGTCTTTCCCAATGGTATACGTAGCCACCTTTTTGCTTCACGTCTCAGTCCCTATCGTGAAAGGCGCTTAACAATTGTTGGTACAAAGGCTATGCTTGTCTTTGATGATATGAAGCCGTGGAGCAGTAAATTAGCGTTGCATCCTTTTATTGTTTGGCAAGAAGGTAAAGAGTGGAATTTTAGCACGGATGAGCTGAATTATATTGAACTTTGTGAAGGTTTGCCATTAACTTATGAATTGCAGCATTTTCTTCATTGTATTGAGACGCGTCAAGCACCTCGTACAAATGGTAATGAAGCTGTTGCTGTTTTAAGAATTTTGACTGCTGCTCATATTAATTATCATGGATAAAGGAGATGAGTAGTGATTTCACACGGGTATAACTATCAATGGAGTTAATATGCAATTCATCGACCTTGCAGCGCAACGCTTGCGCATCGAAGATAAAATTAATAATGCAATTGCGCATGTGGTCTCCAGCGGTCAATATATTTTAGGGCCGAAGGTAACGGAATTTGAAGATCGCTTGGCAGATTATCTTGGTGTCAAGCATGTAGTTGCGTGCGCTAATGGCACTGATGCGTTGAAAATACCTCTTATGGCTAAAAATATTGGTTCAGGTGATGCTGTTTTTTGTCCTAGTTTCACGTTTTCGGCAACTGCTGAAGTGGTTGCTTTGGTAGGTGCTGAACCTGTTTTTGTTGATGTTTTGCCTAATACATTCAATATTGACGTTGGTAAACTTTCTGAAGCGATCAAGATGATCAAAAAAGAGGGGCGTCTCAAACCAAAGGCAATTATTGCTGTTGATTTGTTTGGGCTTCCTGCTGATTATACGCAAATTTCTAAAGTGGCAGCAGAGGAAAATCTTTTTGTTATTGAAGATGCTGCGCAATCTATGGGGGGAAGAAGCGGTAATATTATGTGCGGAGCTTTTGGTGATGTGGCTGCGACAAGTTTTTATCCTGCTAAACCATTAGGGTGTTATGGCGATGGGGGTGCTATGATGACAAATGATGATAATTTAGCAGTACTTTTACGTTCTATTCTGTTTCATGGTAAAGGTGAAACACAATATGACAATGTGCGTATTGGTATGAATTCACGTCTAGATACCATTCAGGCTGCAATTTTGCTAGAAAAGTTTGTTATCTTTGAAGATGAGATAGAAAAGCGTGTGGACATTGCTCAATACTATTCTAATAATTTAAGAGATATTGTCACAGTTCCAGAAGTGGAAGAGGAAGAGCGTTGTGCCTATGCACAATATACTATTAGGGTGGAAGATCGCGACAAATTAAAGGATTATTTACAGGAAAATTCTATTCCTACAATGATTTATTATAAAACTCCATTACATAAACAGTTAGCTTATAAACACTTTCCTTATGTAAAAGGTTCTCTTTCAGTTTCTGAATCTCTTGGAAATTGTGTTTTAAGTTTACCAATGCACCCTTATTTGACGAAAACTGATCAAGATATGGTTATTCAGCGAATCAGAGATTTTTATCTTTAAAGTTATTATTTTAACGGTGAGTTTTATTTCAGTTATGCTTTAAAAGGTGCCCTTTGTGTTTTAATTAAAAAATAAAGTTAAAATTAGCGAGAGTTCTGTTAAGAGGGGCGCTCATATCTTGTAAAGACTGTTTCAATATTAACTAATCCCAATATTTTTTAAGCCATTTTAAAAGGCAACTTATGTAAGAGTTTTTTGGGAGATGCGGTGTATTTTTTTGCGAATACGTGCTGCTAGGTCATTGTTGCTTTTTGAGCTTTTGATCAATGTGTTGATGGGTGATGATTCACCCTCCTGTAGTGCTATTTGGGCAGCTAATGTTGCTGCTAATTCTTTTGTTTCTTCACGCAGTTCATCTAGGAGTTGATGGCACGTTGTGGTGTCAAGTCCATTGGTTTGAATTTTTTGTAAACGTTGCTGATAATGGGCGATTTTTTCACGCATAGTTTTGATTTCCATTATGAAAGTGTTTGTTGTGATAACATTTTATTCGATTGGAACAGTTTCTTTGGAGGAAGACGAAGTGTTTTGTGTGGAGAGATTTAATTGATAAAGTTGTTCTGTTACTTGGCTAAGTTGTATTTTTTGTCTAGCATATTTTTTTTGCAAAGAGTCGTATTTTTGTTCACAACGTACTAGTTCTACAGCGTGTTGAGCACAGAGAAAATCATAGTTTGCTTGTATCTCAGTGTGTGATGACGGAATTTGTACAGAAACAACTTTATGTGCAAAATGCAGAGCTCTACGCCAAATAAGAGGAGCAAGAAGCACAAGCAACCAAGAAGTGGAAGCGACTCCAAGAATAAAAAAAAGAAATGATTGTATAAGCATAAATTTCCTTTTCAATGAGAGTTCGTTTAAAATGGATTCCATGTCGGTTTGGGTGTTAATTTTAAATATCCTATATTAATGCCAAGACGTGCGCCAATTCCTGTACGTACTGGAATTAGCAAGACATTGTGCCGCTTGAGGACATGAAAGCCAACACCTGCAATTAAATAGGCCGAACCTGAAATACCACCATAGCGTCCCCATAAATTATTTATATTATTAAGGTCGTAAACTAAGATCATTAAACGGGAACCTTGTCCGCCAAAATCCCATCCTACAGAAGGTCCTTGCCAAAAAACTTTATGCTGACCGTAGTTTTTGGTAAAAAGCTTTCCTTCGCCATAGGTTAATCCAGCAAAGAAAGCACCAGAAGCTTCTTCCCCTAAAATATAGGCATTTGGATGACCGTATTGTGAAAAGATATTTTGAATTGCTACTGCTATACCGCTGGTAGTTTTTCCAAAAAAAGTATGACCAGAATCGATAATTTCTTGTAGCGAATAATGGAGTTGGTTTTGTTCTATTGGTCGGAGTTGGGCATTTGCAGTGTTTATGATTACGAATAAAAGGAAGATCATAGATACAATACTTTTGTATCTGCGCGTTAGAAGAAAGAGAGTCATAGAGTTTTTCCCTTTTATTAGTTACAAACAAAAAGATAATATTAGGATTTTCATTCTATTCAAACAAAAAATAAGATGTAAGGTTATTTAAATTCTTGAATTTGTTTCTGAAAAAAATTTTTAGCGTAATTGTTAAAGCATCTCATATGTATGCATTGGATGTTAAGAATTTTGCTTTAAAAGGAAGCTTATTTTAATCTAGGAGTTCTCAATAATTATGACGTTAGCTGTTGCTTTGAAGCCTATGGATCTTGCTGCTTTGCTTTGTAGCCGTATTTGCCATGATTTGATTTCACCCGTTGGTGCTATTCAAAATGCAATGGAGCTCTATGATGAAGGGGGAGCTGAAGAAGATGCTTTGCAATTGGTGCGTTGGTCCGTTGCGAGTGCTTCTGCACGTCTACAATTTGCGCGATTGGCTTTTGGTTTTGCAGGAGCAAGTGGGGGACAAATAGATACACGTTCTGCTGAAAAAGTTGTTCAACAATATATGAAGGAAGAAAAAGCAATTTTAAAATGGCAAGCTCCTGCTCTACTTTTACCAAAAAATGAAATTAAACTTTTGCTTAATTTGTTATTGATTGCAAACGCAACGATTTCTCGTGGGGGAGAAATTGTGGTTATGATTTTGCAAGATGAAAATGAGCGTTTTTTTCGATTTGAGATTTGCGGGAAAACTTTACGTATTCCTTCTCATTTTATTGCGTTATATAATGGGAACATTCAGGAAGAACTTATCGATGCTCATGTCATCCAATTTTATTACACAATGTTACTTGCTGAGATGACAGATATGAAAATAAATATCGAAGAAACTGACAGTTGTGTTATTTTGGAAAGTGTGAAAAAGCTTTAAACAAAATAAAACTACTTAAGCCATGTAAAAAGAGGGTTTAGATTGTATTAGTGTGCGAGCCTTTATTGTCATAGAGAAAAATCCCGGCCCGCTACACTCCGAGATTTTACAATGTGCATTTTCACTGTTTAAGCGGTTTGACGTACGTTTTCTTCAACTGGATCACGTAACACGTAACCACGTCCCCAAACTGTATCGATGTAGTTCACATGAGAAGAGACCGCTTCCAATTTCTTTCGCAATTTACAGATAAAGACATCGATAATTTTAAGTTCTGGTTCATCCATCCCACCGTAGAGATGATTGAGAAACATTTCTTTGGTAAGTGTAGTACCTTTGCGTAGAGAGAGAAGCTCTAGCATTTGATACTCTTTACCAGTTAAATGAACGGGACGCCCAGCGACTTCGACCGTTTTTGCATCAAGGTTAACGGTAAGATCGCCGGTAACAATAACCGATTGTGCATGCCCTTTAGAGCGACGAACAACTGCATGAATACGCGCAACGAGCTCATCTTTATGGAAGGGCTTTGTCATATAATCATCTGCACCAAAGCCAAAACCACGTACCTTGTCTTCAATGGCATTCATGCCGGAAAGGATGAGAACAGGAGTTTTTATTTTTGCTAATCTTAAGGTCCGCAAAACATCATACCCTGACATATCAGGGAGATTCAAATCAAGCAAAATGATATCATAATCATAAAGTTTACCTAAATCGACTCCTTCTTCACCTAGATCAGTGATATAGACATTAAAGTTTGCTGACTTTAGCATTAACTCAATGCTTTGAGTAGTTGCTTTATCATCTTCAATTAGTAATACGCGCATCTTAGATCCCTCACTTTGCTCCTCCGAATCAAAAGGAGCGTTTTTATTTTATAACAGTTGGTAAAACCACTGTTTATAAAAAACAATTCATAAAATCAAACACTTACAATACAAGTGTTTATGAACATTTCAGTAGTACGCGCAACAAATCACCACTGAATTCCCCACTATCTATTATAGTGGTTAACAAAATATTTTTATTTTTGAAAGAGGCTATAAAATTATTTTAGAAAAATCGCACATTTTTTAATTTAATAAAAAAATCAAGTGCTTTTTCCGATAACTTTGGCTTAAAAAAATTTATAAAAGATTATTTTGAATTACTTTTTTACAATTTCAGTGTTTATTTACGGAGCTTTAAGTCTCTGCATTCTACAATGGGGGTGAAAAGTAAAGAAATAGTTATTTCACTTTAAGGCAGATTGTGTTTGCAGGTGCTTTGGGAGGAGAAAAATTATAATTTTGAGTTAAGAAATACACAGTTTTCATCAGAACGAGTGTAATGAGAAATATATGTAAGAGTGTGGAAGCAAATTTTGGGTTGGCGCAATCAAGGAGTAGAAAGTATGAAGCCACGGGAAAGTATGGTGCAATTGAGGATGTTTCAAATGCGTGGGAAGCATCGTGAAGTTGCACAGCTTGAGATGATGATCGCAGAGTTTGAGCAAATGGTGTTAGAATTGGAAGCGCAAATTATTAACGAAGAACGTAAATCTGGAAATAATGATGTTCACCATTTTGCTTATTCTGCTTTTGCTCGTGCAGCACGACAGAGGCGTGATAATCTTATAAATTCGATTCGTGATTTGCAGCTTCAAAAAACAAATGCTGAAATTGCTCTCCATGAAGTTAAAACAGAGTTGCAACGCGCACAGCTTTTGGAGACGCGGGAAAAGAAGGCAAAAATCGATGATGATTGTATTTTAATTCAATCTAATTCAATGGCTGGATGATAGAAATTTTTGTTTGAAAATAAATTTGTTAAGATGTTTATGCGCTGAAAAGATAAAAACAGCCAAACTTGATAAAAGCTTGGCTGTTTTAAGGGTATTATAGAGCCGATATTGAATCATTATCAGTAGTAACTAATGCCTGTAATGTTGGATTCTGGTCGTTCGTAATCCAGCTAAACCGTGTTCATCTATCAAACTTTGCCATGAAAGAAATTCTTCTACGGTCAAAGTATAGCGTTGACACGCTTCATCAAGACTTAACAATCCACCCCTGACAGCCGCAACAACTTCAGCTTTGCGACGAATTACCCAACGCCGTGTTGTTTTCGGCGGTAGATCGGCGATTGTAAGTGGACTTCCATCTGGCCCAATAACATATTTCATTTGTGCTTTTATCAAAGTAGTCATTGTATCCTCTACTTTAGTCAAGGACTTGATTCGTTTGTAAAACATGAAATTTAAAAAAGAGCTAAACACCTTGAAAAAAAATTAATAAATTAAGCCAGTAGGTCAAAATATGGTGCAGAGTGAGGTGCATAGAATGGTCTATTACCATGTTTTTGTTGCATTTTTTAAAAAACAAAAAGGATTTTTATTGTGCCTTATTTTTATCACTCTTTTTTCGTTTGCAGCTGCTTTAAAGTAAAGTTTACACTACTGGTTGTGGAGAGTATAAAAAAGCTATAAAAAAGGACAAGTGACAGAGTGCACATAGGAAAATGAGCAAAAAGATGCGCATTTCAATAGAGAATGAAACATGTTTTTGAACAGTCTTGATTTGCCAAGCAAACCTGAAAATTCCCGCATTGTTGTGGCAATGTCTGGTGGGGTTGATTCATCTGTTGTTGCAGGTCTTCTAAAAAAGGAAGGGTATGATGTCGTTGGGATTACTTTGCAGCTTTATGATTATGGTGCTGTAACACATCGTGTGGGGGCATGTTGTGCCGGACAAGATATTGAAGATGCGCGTCGCGTGGCAGAGACACTGGGAATACCTCATTATGTTCTTGATTATGAAGAGCGATTTCGCGAAGCTGTGATTAATCCTTTTGCAGAAAGTTATGCACATGGAGAAACGCCCATACCCTGCGTGGCATGCAATCAGACTGTCAAGTTTGCTGATTTATTAGCAACTGCGCGCCAATTAGGTGCGGATGCTTTGGCAACAGGGCATTATATTCGCTCGCGTCCCAATGGAATACATCGGGCACTCTTTCGTCCTCTCGATATTGATCGCGATCAGAGTTATTTTCTTTTTGCAACGACACAAGAGCAGATTGATTATTTGCGTTTTCCCCTTGGTGATCTTCCGAAAGCACGTGTTCGTGAAATAGCAGCAGAAATGGGGTTTGTTGTTGCTAATAAGCATGACAGCCAAGATATTTGTTTTGTTCCACAAGGAAAATATTCTGATGTTATCACAAAATTACGTCCAGAAGCCGCTAATCCTGGGGTTATTGTGCATATTAATGGACAGGTTTTAGGAAAACATTCGGGGATTGTTAATTATACTGTTGGTCAGCGTCGTGGTATTGGTGTTGCAACGGGTGAAGCGCTTTATGTGATTTATCTCGATGTAGAAAATGCGCGTGTTGTTGTTGGACCGCGTGAAATGTTGGAAACATATAAGCTTTTTTTGCGTGATGTAAATTGGCTTGGTGATGAGCAATTAGATAATTTCCCTTCTGATGGTGTTGAGGTTGCTGTAAAAGTTCGTTCAACACGTCCACCCCATCTTGCTCGCGTATATTATCAAGACGGTGTTTTTTCCGTTGAATTGTTGGAGCGTGAAAACGGTGTGGCACCAGGGCAAGCTTGTGTTTTTTATAATGGAAAAGGTGATGGAGCACGTGTTCTTGGAGGTGGATTTGTTACTCATTCAGAACGTGCTGCCGGTGCTGAAGGGATGTTGAAGCGCGTTTTGTGCAATCTAGAAACAAAAGCTACTGTCTCTTCCAAAATTTAAACTACCATTTCTTATAAATAAAAGTGGCATTTTCATCGGGTATTTTTTACAAATTAAAGTGTTATCAATCTTTAAGAGAGTTTATCAGAATCACTAAAATGGGCGAGTGCAATACCTGATTCTGTGGCAACATTGAGGCTGTCGAAGTCATGAGCCATCGGAATATGTAAGGTGTCTGATTTTTGTAGTACATGGTTTGGTAAGCCATTCCCTTCTGTTCTCAAAATAATGGCTGTTCTGTTTGTTATTTTTGCTTGCTTGAGAGTGTATGGGCTAGAGGGAGAAAGCGCATAAATATGAAAATCTACATCCTGTAAAGCTGTTATAATGTCATTAATATCGGCGCCTTGTGCGTAGGGCGTCTTGAGAGCTGCACCAGCAGAAACTCTGATTGATTCGCGGTAAAGTGGATCGCATGAAGTTTTATCAACGATAATGCCATTACTGGCAAAGGCAGCTGCATTGCGAAAAATAGCACCCATATTATCGTGATTAGAGATGCCACACAAAACCAGAATCAAGACTTTTTCTGGGAGATCTTGTAAAAAATTTTGTAATGATAGTAGCGTTTTGCGTTTACCGATACCGAGCACACCACGATGAACATGGAATCCCACGATATTATCCATAACTTTTTGTGGAATGCAATAAATGAGACATGTTGGCTATGTTTTTCCTAAAAGGGGTATAAATCTAGGAAGACATTCTGTCACAATAAGCAGAGAGAGAGCTGAAAACTCTTTCGAATGCAACAATACCGACAATATTATTTTGCCTTCAGCAATAAATTGATTTTGTCGTCCAACAAGATCTTTTTCACGGATATTGTGGTAGTCTCTCAAACGTGGACCATCAGTTTCATAGATTGTGGTGATATTCAAATGCGTATGGGGCTTTAAAAGTTCTTTTTTCTAAATTGCCGGATGTTAAATATTTGCTTTATTTTTGAAGAGAAAGACGAAAAAAACATTATTTTAAACCTAGGGTAGAATTTATGTTGACATGGTGCAACCATTGATATATACAGAAAACACCGAGGGCGGTACAATGTGTTTTGTTTTCGCATCGGGTGCAGGGTTTTAGGTCCCCGCTATTTCCTGAGCTCTGCATACCCTTAATTTCTAAGGGAAAAGAATCTGGGTCCCCAATGCCCAGATTCTTTTTTTTTGGTATTCTTTTTTCGTTCCTGAAAATGGTTTTTAAGTTGTTTTAGCAGTCATATTTTTTTGATACAGTTGAAGTATAAAATTGCAACAGAACGCTAAGCGGTCTTTTTATGCTTCGCGCGATTATGTCGATTTGTTAAATGGTTTTATGATCATAAAAAATTGAATGATGATGCGTACAAATGATGCATTTGAGAAAAATAACAGGTGATTTTTCTTAAGGGCTGTTGGTTTGAGTTATATCCATGTTACTTCCGTTCCTCGCGTTATATTGTATAATCATAGGACAGTTATTGCAATAACAATGGTAGGTTGAGAGAGTCATTTATTGTATTGTAAAACTTCTGTGATATTGAAGAAATATTGGTGTCATGTCAAAAATATCATAGGGATATTGTGAGAAGTGTTAGGTTTTATTGCGTGAAGAAGAGGGTGTGGTTATGGATGTAAAAATCAATATACAAAGCTTGACCTTATACTCTATTTTCGTCGCTTGTATCGTTTTTGCTTTGAAATATTGGGCATATTACATTACTGATTCTGTTGCACTTTATTCTGATGCCTTAGAATCCATTGTAAATATACTTGCTGCATTGGCAGCATGGTGGGCTGTTAAAATCAGTATGAAGCCAGCAGATCATGATCATCCTTTTGGACATCATAAAGCCGAATATTTTTCTGCGATTCTTGAAGGAATCCTAATCATTATCGCAGCAATTATTATTTTAAGAGAAGCATGGGTTGCTCTTTCAACCGTGAAATTATTGCAAAAGCCTGGGATATGGCTTGTTATTCATCTTGTTGCAAGTGTTATAAACTATATGTGGGGTTGGATTTTAATGAAGCAGGGAAAAATTCACCGTTCACCAGCTCTTAAAGCTGATGGAATACATTTCATAACAGATGTTTTTACGTCACTTGCTATTTTAATTGGTCTGGTTGCTGGTTTTGTGGGTGGATGGAGTGTTTTGGACCCGATTTTAGCGATAATTGTTGCCGTTAATATTCTTTTACAAGGCTGGAAGGTGATTAGGAGTGCTATTCAAGGCTTAATGGATGTTGGAGTTGAATTGAATGAAACGATGCGAATTCGTGAGCTTATTTCTGCAAATGCACATGGTGCACTTGAAGTGCATGATTTGCTTACGCGTGTCTCTGGTAGAGTCACTTTTATAGAGTTTCATTTGGTTGTCCCAGCTGCAATGTCGGTGGGAGAAGCTCATCAAATTTGCGATAAAATTGAAGGGGTTCTTCAAAAAGAATTTGATAATGTGCGTATTTCTATTCATGTCGAGCCTGAAGATGAAGCTAAGTTGCCTTTAGGTACAACGGTGATTCCTTTTATATAAAAAAGATTTTTCCCAATTATCTGTAGTAACGTAAAATATTGAGTTTCAGGATAGTGATATAAAGCCTGATGGAACAGACTCGAAAGGAATTAATCTATAATCAGATGGGTAGTTAAAAATTTCTTTCTTTTAGAGTGAGGAAGAGGCTGAACTATTATTTAGAGGGATATGAACAAAAAGATATTTTCGTTTTTTGCTTTTTTTACAACTTTTTGGCTATTCTTACAGAGTGTTTAAAGATTAATTATTTCAGTACACGTTATTTCATTTTTTTTATTGATAAGATTATAGCGTTGCAACTGGCAGTTCCAACGATGGTGAAAACGCTCAATGGCAAATAAATTAAAACCTGCTGGTGGTTTTTTATCACCAAAAGCTTGCGATGCGGAAGCAACACCAACAATAGGAATTTTTCCTATTGTTCCTTCAACGGTCTTTAGTGTGGGTAAATGGGTATGTCCGTGAAGAACAAGTTCACAGCCATGATGTTTGATAACATCTAGAAAACGTTCGATGCCCCATAATTTTTTATGCCAAGAGGTTGCATGATGAAAGGGAGGATGATGTATCATGACAACACGAAACAGATTGCGTGCTGTTGCTTCGTTTAAAAGTTGCGATAAAGCTTGCGCTTGCATTTTACCAAAATAACCAAAAGCTTGAAAAGGTGGTGTAGCTATGGCTGAGGAGGCCCCTATAATAGCAATATTTTTGCGAATGCGCATATAAGGAAAGGGAAAGGCATTTTGAGGAGGAAAATCATCTTTGATCCAAGGTTGGAAGAGAGTACAGGCTTTTAGGAATGCTCCACGGACATAGGCGTCATGATTACCAAATGTTAAAGAAATATTTTGAGGCTGTCCTTGCTTAAGCAACCAATTGTGTGCTTGTTCAAATTCTTTGTCGAGAGCAAGATTGACAAGATCTCCAGAGATTACAAGATGATCAGGATTTGTTTTTTTTAAGGTGTCCATCAAAGTTTCTAGGACATTTGTTGCCATTTGGCTCTTACGTTTTCTTTGCCAATTAAGATAGCCAGTAAGCCGCTTGCCAAAAAGTTCAAATAAGGAAGGTTGCGGTAGAGGTGAAAGATGCACATCCGATATATGGGCAAGATAAAACATAGGTGTTAGCATAGCGTTGAAAACAAGTTAGGCAATAAAAAAGATTGTAAAACAATCCAGTGCATTTGGGAAGTAAGATGGGATTGTGAAATAAAAAACAGTTTGTCATAAATGTCAAAAAACTTTGGGGAATTTATGCTTCATTGGTTTTTGAATGACAAAAAGGGAGTATGATACTCCATGTTATTCTTCATCTCATCGGCGTATATTTTTTTGTAAGAAGCATTGCACTTTTAGATTTTGGTATAAATACTCAGTTTTTTAACGGCTTTCGCGATACCACATGCTGTTCAACAGTAAAAGACAAGCAAGGAGCGCAAAAAAACCAGAAAAGATCGAAAAATAGAAGGTATTGATTAAACGGGTCTCCGTTGCTTCTTTCAGAACAATTGAATGAGCAGAGGAGGATGTTGGGCTTGTTTGTGATCGAATTACCTTGAGGGGGGGAAGATGAATGCTTTTCCTTTGTTTATTATATAAACGTGTAATGTGCCCGCCAGTCTGTTTACTGATGGGGGCTAATTTTTCTTCCGTTGAAATTAAGTCAAACAATTCGAGATTATCAAATATCCCTACAGAAGAAAGCGCTGTTAAATTGCCATTTTTGATGGTAAAAATGCCTATTTCATCAGTATTAATAGCTGCTGTAAAGACACCTTCCTGTTCTTTTGTAAGGGTAACATTTTCTTTTTTTCCAGAAGGAAAAGTTATTTCAGCTGGCTCGGGGTGATCTTTGAGCGTTTGGCGGTGAATCATTAAACGATGTTGGTCGCTGGTGGTACTTAACTTTTCTTCTTCAAGTTCTGGTTCTTTCATAAGCCAATGAGCAATTCGGCGATAAAGAGCTGCATAAGGACCTCCTCCATCGAAACCTCTTGCCCAAAGCCAACTTTCGTCGGAAAGCAACATGCCTACACGTCCTTTACCAACATGGGAAAGAAGTAAAAGTGGTTGCTCATCAGCTCCTTTCATGAGAGCAGTGCCTTTGTATCTGTTTTGAATGGCAATTTGTCGTAGCCATTTTCCCCACTGAGAGGTTGGATAATTAAGTGTTGCAAGTCCTCTTGTGACAGGATGACGTTCACCTTCCTTTGTTAATTGAGGACGAAAAGGTTTTTGAATAATAGCACCATTTGGTCGTGCGGGTAAGATGCTTATTAAAGGTGTTTTTGCAAGCGAGTTTTGTTGGGTAAACTCAGGCCCTGTTACCATCAGCAACGCACCACCCTTTTGTACATATTGGGCAATATAATCATAATAAATTAATGGAAAAACAGCAGAGTGTTGGTAGCCGTCAAAGATGATGAGATCAAAATTACCGATCTCTTCAACAAAGAGTTTTCTTGTAGGGAAGACTACAAGTGATAATTGGCTTGATGGTGTATTATCTGCTTTGTTGGGGGGACGCAAAATAGTAAAATGAACAAGATCAATATTGGAGTCACCCTTCAAAAGATCACGCCATGTTCGTTCACCATTGTAAGGTGCACCTGAAATAAGAAGGACACGCAAATTTTCTCTGATTCCTTCAATAATAGCTATAGCACGGTTGTTTTCAAAGCTTAATTCACCTTTGTGCGCATCGGTGGTAACTTGGATGATATTTTTTTTAGCATGAAGAAGAGTGATTTCAGTTTGAAAAATAACGCCAGGAGTTACAGAATAATGGCCAACTTCTTGTCCATTGATACTTATAGTAATGTTTGCTTGCGTTGGTAGAGATTCTTGGGATTGTCCTTTATCTTCTACCAAGATGGAGAGCATTTGTGGTTTATTAATAAGGGCAAAGCGGGGAGGAGAAACAATTTTGATTTGGCGGTCAAATTCATCTGATCTTCCTGTTATAAGAGCATTGACAGGTGCTTGATGGTGAAGTTCTGAGAGTAATGGAATGTCATGGACTTGCCCATCAGTGATGAAGATTGTACCTGCATAACGAGATGGTGGGACATCAGATAGTGCTTGTGTTAAAGTACTAAATAAATTTGTTGAGTGCGCATATTGATTATCAGCGAGTTTTCCTGCTTCAATAAAGCGTGGCTCAAATTGCGGATACTGCGCCAATACATTGGTTAATTGTGCGCGTGCTGCATCACTATCACTTGTGCGTGTGCCAAACGTTTGGCTTTTGCTGCGGTCAATAACAATGCCTACAGTGCTTTTAACTGGTTCACGCTGCTCTTTTATGATCATGGGATTAAGCAGAGCAAGGATGAGTGCGGTTAATGCTATAAAGCGGAATAAAGAGCCTTGACGTTGTGTAATAAGGCCAATAATGACGAAAAATATGGATAATCCACTTAAGAGGAGAATCCAAGAGAGTGGTAAAAAAGGTTGAAAAGTGATGAATGCTATCATTACCTTCTTTCTCTTTTAAAGCGTTCTAAGAGTGCCGGAACATGAATTTGGTCAGCTTTATAATTTCCTGTAAGCACATAGATAACAATATTTAATCCTGCACGAAATGCCCATAGGCGTTGCATTGGATCATTAGGAATAAGAGGATATTTCCACATGCCTTTTTCATTTAGTGCCCAAGCACCAGCAAAGTTATTCGCGGTGATCAGAAGGGAACTTACATTATCACCCGTAGCAAGAAAGCTTTTGTTTTTTTTACTTGTTGATGATGATTCAACCCACAAAGGTGAACCACGATAGAGTCCGGGAAAATCAGGCATAATATAAAAAGAACGCGCAATAACATGATCGGTTGATGCTGGTTCAATGGCTGGAATGTTCAATCCCTTTAAGATGGTTCGTAATCTTTGTGTAGCAGGGGTGGCAGCTCCTTCAAGATTAAGGTCGGTATTTATCTGATCACGTGTGTCAAATAAAATAGTGCCTCCGTGTTTCATAAAGTTATTTATTTTTTCAAGGCTTTTTGGAGTTGGTACAGGACTGTTAGCATCAATTGGCCAGTAAATGAGAGGATAGAAGGAGAGTTCATCTTTATCGAGATCAAGTGCTATCACAGAGCTTGGCAAGAGCATTGTACGTTCTGCAATAAATTGGCTTAAGGCTTCTAGACCACTTTTACTCGTTTTATCAATTTCATGATTATTCGTTATCACGTAAGCAAGATGTGTAGAACCAGCTGCTTGTACTATGGTTTCATTATTATTTTCTGTACCTTGTGCATGAACTGTTGGATTATATGAAAATAAGGCGATGATACCTATTGTAAGGGGGAGGAAAAGGAGTATATTGCGCCGCCGGTTTAGAAAAAAAGCACCTCCCATCCATAACATGAGAAAATTGTCAAAGGCGAATAATAAGAGAGCCAATCCTAAAAGTGGGCCAGTAAGATGTTTTTCTTTTGTATTGTAAGATAAAGGACTCTTGCTTAAAGGGGATGGTAATGATGATTGCTTCATCAAGTATGATGAATGATTTAAGAGATTAAGTGCATAAAAATTATTTTTTATGCCGTAGAGTCCAGGTGGGGTATAATAAGAAGGAAGAGGCGGCTCTTGGCCATCAAGGACTAATGGAACAACATGAGGAGGGGGCATTTGTAATTGCCCGTCGGTATTCACTGTTCGCCAAGGATTTTGTATTGTTGTTCCTTTTTTTATGTTTTTTATGTGTGATGGGTTTGTGTTTTCATAGGCGCTCAATGTGATCAGTTTTTGCAACATTTGTGCAAAAAAGCCAGAAAGTGGAAGATTTGACCATGTGGGATCGGGAGCGATATGAATAAGAATGAGTGTTCCTTTGCCACGACGCGTTGCTGTAATAAGGGGTGTTCCATCAGAAAGACTGAGCCATGTTTTTTCAAAAAGATCTGAGCTTGGTTCTGCTAGAATTTGGCGAGTGACAGTGACATCTTCTGGAAAAGGGAGATCGAAGAAGAAGCTATTTTTTGCAAAAGGCGCAAGTTTTTGCGGTTTAGTCCAAGACATAATACTCCCAAGTGAACGTTTTCCAGGACGCAGTGATACTGGTAGTAGGCTATCGTAGTGTTCTGCAGTACTCAGATTCTCCCCTGCAAAGCGAATGAGTGTTCCTCCTTTATTTACAAAATTAGACAGCTTTTTTTCTGCTCCTTCCGACATGTTCACAATATCCCCCATAATGAAAACAGAAGGACTTTGTTTGAGTAAGTGATCAATATCAGTAGAAAGTTCTCTTCCACCGGCTGTTATAAGCTGTGTGTGGCTTTGTAAGGCTTTGATAATGTAGTAAAATGGAGAGAGCAGAGGCTGTACCATTTCATTGGTACCTAGTGAGAGGAGAGCAACACGGTTTACTCTATTGTGGCTGTCTACTAAGAAAGTAGCAGCAGCATGTGCTTGGTTATTGATTTTTATCCAAGCAATATCATTGTGGAGTTCAAGTGGTACATTAAATGAAACAAGCGCTGTTGTTTCTCCCTCAAGAAAGTTTGTTGTAAATTGTCCGAGCAATTTATTGTTTGCATCGTAAAGACTTAGAGTAGCTGGAGTTTTGCCACGTGTCGTTGGACGGATGATGCGCGCTACCATGTTTCCATTGTTATTTTCTATGGCCGCTATGCCGATCAAATCCGAAATATCAGCTGAGTACCATAAGAGTGTTTTGGGTTTTAATTGTTTAATAAGAGCGAAAGTTTGATCATCTTCACTTATTTGTAATCCATCACTTAAGTAAGCAATATCAAGGGGTTTACCTTTGCTTATTTCAATGAGTTTTTTTAGAGCTGACATACGATTGACAGGCCAAGGGTGAGGCTGTAAATGCATTAAATGTTGTTTTATAGTTTTTGCGGGCAAGGGGACTATATTGGGGCTATCATTTTCAGCAGTTGCAAGTAAATAAATATCTTTTTGATGTTTTTCTGCTTGTGCAAGGAGAGTTTTGGCAATAGAAATGCGTTTTTCCCATTCTCTCGCTGACGCCCATCCATTGTCGATAATGAGTGCAAGGGGATGAGACCCAGAGAGTGTAATTGGCTTTTGATTCCAAGTTGGTTGTGCCAAAGCGATAATAATGAGCGCCGCTATGATTAACCGTAATACCAGTAACCACCAAGGTGTATGATTTGCGGTTTCTTGCTGATTTGTTGGTTTTGGTAGAAAGCGCAAAGGAGGAAAGAGCTCTTTACGCGGGGATGGAGGTGTTATCCGTAACAACCACCAAATGGCTGGTAGGGATAAAAGTCCTAGTAATAGCAAGGGAGCAGCAAAACTCAAAACAACCTCCTGCTGTGAGATGGAGGGCACCCCATTTTATTTGCAAGATGCAAAATGGTTTCTGTGAAGGGCTGGTTTGTTGTACTCACGTGATAGGTCCATCCTTGGCGTGAGCAAAAATTTGCTAATTCTTGTCTCCTTGCTTGATACAGTTCGCAATAGTGCTTACGAAGGTTTTCTGCTTTTCCGAAAATGTGCTTTTCCTTCGTTTCAGGGTCAAAAAATTCTGTGCGACCCTTGTAGGGAAAGTTTTCTTCTGCGGGATCAGCAATTTCAATTAAATGAGCCGTGACCTGCTTCGTAGATAAAGTGTTTAAATGTTGAATGATTTTTTCAGGACGATCAAGAAAGTCGCTTATTATGATAGCATGCGAAAAACGCGTAATCGTTGAAAAGTTTGAAAATGGATTTTCACTTTGATGATTTGTCAAAGCTAATGCCATCCGTTCTAGTATATTGGATGCCATTGTAGGTGACATTAAGTTAGGGATAGCAATACGTTCACCGCTTTTGGCTAGAAGTGATGCCAATGCAAGGGTAAGAATGATAGCATGATCACCCTTAGAGATTTTGGAAAAGCGCGAACAGTAATGCATAGATGCACTTTGATCAGGACAAAACCAAACTGTTTGTGTCATTTCCCATTCATGTTCGCGTAGATAAGTATGTTCATCACGTGCTGAGCGACGCCAGTCAATGCGTGTAATGGATTCTCCTTCAACATAAGGGCGAAATTGCCAAAAGTTTTCTCCGTTGCCGCGTTTACGTTGTCCATGCCATCCAGTTATCAGTGTCTTGGCGATTTGACGTGCTTGTAGAAGAAAATATGGCATTTTCGCTGCATTTTCATGCAGTTTAACCGCAAGGGTCATTGGAGGCTGTTTTGAAACTTTTTTACCAATAGCCATCAGAGAGTGTCTTTCACAAGATTATTGATAACATCTTTTATGGTTATATTGTCAGAATGTGCGGAAAAATTGAGTGCCATGCGGTGTTGTAATACGGGGTAAGCTAATGCCTCAACATCATCAAGTGAGGGAGCTAAACGCCCATGATAAAGGGCACGGGCGCGGACACAGAGTGAAAGCGCTTGTGATGCTCGAGGACCAGGTCCCCAAGCAATATAAGCATTTGCAAGAGTATTGTCTTTATGAGGGCGGGCTGAACGGACAATCTTTAAAATGGCTTCTATAATATTTTCCGAGAGTGGCATTTTACGAACGATCTTTTGAATTTTTTGCAGTTTTTGAGTTGACAAAATCGGTTTTGCTTTTTTGTTTTTCTCTCTCGTTGTTTCTAAAATAATACGTCGTTCTGTGCTTAAATCAGGGTAGTCAATATCAATTTGCATCAAAAAGCGATCCAGTTGTGCTTCAGGAAGTGGGTATGTTCCTTCCTGCTCAAAAGGATTTTGGGTTGCAAGCACATGAAAAGGTTGAGGCAAATCATAACGATTACCGGCAACAGTGACATGATATTCTTGCATGGCTTGTAAAAGAGCTGATTGCGTGCGAGGAGAAGCGCGATTAATTTCATCAGCCATGAGAAGTTGGGTGAAAATAGGGCCTGGAACATAGCGGAAAGAACGCTTACCATTTTTATCTGAATCCATAATTTCAGAACCAATAATGTCCGAAGGCATTAAATCAGGAGTGAATTGGATGCGTTTTTCATCAAGTCCTAATACTGTTCCCAAAGTTTCAACAAGACGCGTTTTAGCAAGCCCTGGAGCACCCACGAGAAGAGTGTGTCCACCAGCAAAAATAGCTATTAAAGCATATTCAATCACATGATTTTGTCCAAAAATAACTTTATCAATTTCTCGTTGTAAAATATCCAATTCTTTGTGTGTTGTATCAATATCATTAATAATTTCTTGGGCTTCATGATTGATATTAGCTTTTTTAAGAGAATTGGATGATGTATCAGGTTGACTCATATTTTTTCCTTAAGGCGTCTATTGAAAAATCACTGATTTTCTCTGCATAATAATGGATATTTTATAATTTGTAACAGAAAATGAGGAGAAAAGAAGTGTAATATGCTGTTTTTTTATATTCGTACATACACAGAGTAATCTATTTGGAACAAACAGATGTGTTGTATAAGGGATAGCTTAGAAATATTGCCCTCATGAGGATATTTGATTAAGGCAATGAGGACAATTTTTGAAAGGTTAAAGGGTGAGTATAAGACAAAATTTTAAGCAGGTTGAGTGGTTACAGCATAGTGATGTCCAAACACTTCTTCGTATTTTGTCTTTGGAGGGTGAAGAGGCGCGTATTGTGGGGGGAGCAGTGCGCAATCAGCTGTTAGGGCAGCCTATTAGTGATATTGATATTGCGACAACCTGTTTGCCACAACAGGTTATAGTACGCGCAGAAGAGGCAGGATTTAAAGCTATTCCTACAGGCGTTGCGTTTGGTACAGTGACTGTGGTTTCTCAGTCATGTTCTTATGAAATAACAACGCTTCGCTCTGATATTGAAACGGATGGTCGTCATGCAAAAGTGGCATTTGGTCGTGATTGGCAAAAAGATGCTGAGCGGCGGGATTTTACAATTAATGCACTTTATTGTGATGCTGCTGGGCAGCTTTATGATGATGTAGGAGGCTTGGATGATATTGCCAGCCGAACAGTGCGTTTTATTGGTATTGCAGAAAGTCGTATTCGCGAAGATTATTTACGTATTTTGCGTTTTTTTCGCTTTTTTGCTTGGTATGGAACAGGACGACCTGATGTGCAAGGGTTAAAAGCATGTGTTTGTTTAAAAAATGGTCTGCAAAAACTTTCATCTGAGCGCATTTGGGGAGAAATAAAAAAACTTCTCGCTGCTTCAGATCCAATACGTGCTCTTTTATGGATGCGTCAAAGTGGAATTTTAACACGCATTCTCCCTGAAACAGAAAAATGGGGAATTGATGCAATCCATTCATTGGTGAAAGCAGAACAGGCTTCTGGTTGGAAAATCGATCCATTGTTGCGGCTAGAAAGTCTTCTTCCTCCTGACCCCGTACGTCTTCATGACATGGCGCATCGCTTGCGTTTTTCTCATAAAGAAACAATGCGGTTAAAGGAATGGGCAGAGTTAAAAATGATTAGTCAAAACTGTTCAGATGGTTTCGTGCAAAAATTGATTTATTTTCATGGTCGACAGCCGGTTTTGGACCAATTGTCCTTATCTGTAGCAGCAGCACATACTGATGCTTTTGAGGGAAATGGGATTTCGCAAAAAGTAGAAGATTATGAAAGGCTTTATCAGCTTGCTCAAAAATGGCAGATTCCAACGTTTCCTGTTAAAGGCAAAGATTTGATAAAAAAAGGTTTTTCTAAAGGAGTGCTTTTGGGGAAAAAACTTAAAGAGCTAGAAATGATATGGATTGAAAGCGGATTTTTAATGGATCGTAATGCATTATTAGAAAGAGTTAATCCATAATACGGACTTTTACAAAGAAGCTTTTGTTATTTTTATGGCAGGATTGTTTGTAGTTGCTTGATTATTGGTAGCGGAAATGGTGCGGTGAAGTGTTTAGCTTCCAACTCTTAATCTTATTTTGCATAATTTTTTCAGATGATTTGTAAAGGTGCTTTGAAGATTATAAAATTTTAAGAGATTGTAGGTCCTAGGAAAATGTGGTGATTGCGTTCTTTTGAAAATTATAGGCTATGTACAATACATGGGGCGTTTTTATCAATGTATTGAATCTCTTAATGAGATTTTTGTATTTTCTTTATGAAGTTTTTCTTTTCTCATTATAACCAATTTGGCGAAGCGCTTCTCCTGTTGTTATAGCGACGCTCATTGCAAGATTGAGAGAACGTGCGTGTGGTTGCATGGGAATTTTTAGTGCACAGTCAACGGCTTCATGAATATAGTCGGGAACTCCAGCTGATTCACGACCAAAAAGTAAAACGTCGTTTTTCTGATAGCATATCTGCGTATAACATGTTTTTGCCTTTGTACTCAAAAGCAAAAGGCGACGGTTAAAGTGTCTCATGTTTTTTATAAAATGTTGCCAATCAATGTGTCGCTCTAGCGAGGCGTATTCAAGATAATCCAACCCTGCTCGCTTAAGGTTGCGATCTGACAAATTAAAGCCTGCGGGCTCAATAATGTGCACATGTAAACCAAAACAGGCACTAAGACGCAAAATTGTTCCAGTATTACCAGCAATATCGGGTTGAAAAAGAGCAATGTGAAGTGTCATATTTCATGTAGTATGATTTTTCTTTCGTGTTTGTAAAGAAGCTCTGTATCTTATTCAAAAAATATAATTGAGAAGCACGTAATTTTTGTGTTTACCTGTTATTCAATTTAGATTTCAAGGAAAAGCTATGCTCCTAGATTTGTTATCAGATGAGTAAAGCATGAACAGTGAAAAATGATCATGATTAATGAGTTCCAATACAGATTTGGATGATTAGAAAAATGTATCCTATCCAGAGAATGTCCAGTTTATTTTTTTCGCAACATTTTGTTGCTTGAGTCAGGTGTTTATCCGTGAAAGAATTCGATTAACAATAAAGATCGCTCGTGGAGTCATACCAGTTGTCAAATAGGCTTTTATTATTTCTTTTATAAGTATTAATTATGAGACAAGCTTTATTATCTCGACAAGATGATAAAGCAGATTATACGCAGAATTTCGATATTGTTGGTAGAGGAAATAGCAGAATATTTAGTGAATCAAAAATCAAAGGAATTCTAGGGTTTCGTAGTAAATAGGCTAGCTGTAAAAGATAATATATCTAAGAATATTGCTTTATAGAGCTTGAGAATGTTGAAGCTGTATCTACAATTGGAATAAGAAAATTTTAATTTCCAAATGTAGGATTTGAAAAACAAAAAAGTGTTGAAGATAGCAAGTATGGGGAATGTTTATGCTCAATTATTTATTGAAATTGCGTTTAGTTAGGGAAAGACAAAAAAGAACAAATCATATAAATGACAAAAAGTCTTTTGAGGGATATTTTTCATGGTTGAGGAGGCTAAATGATCAGGGATTATGTAATGGGGAAGGGTATGGTAAAAAATCTTTTAGGGGATAGGCTCCTTTAGTTAAGGTAATGAGTGAGCAGACAAGACGGGTTTTTCTGTTTCTGGTGACAGGTATTACAGGGGCAGTTGGAATTGGGGGCAGTTATGTAGCCTTTTATCTGTCAAATGCGCCCTTATGAGGTTGTTTTGGCATTTTCTTCTGTTGAAGTTGATCTTTCTGGTATTGAAGAGGGGATGCCAGCGACAGACAAGTGACGTGGACAACCTGTTGTTGTTCGCAACCGTACGGCAAAAGAAATTTCTGAAGCTCGTGCTACCAAATTGGATATTCTTAGAGATTGTCAGGCGAGTAATCCTAATCTTGAAGGTGAAGAAAAAGCTACGGATTTCGCGCGTTCTGCAGGCGATGGACGTGAGAATTGGCTTATTATCATTAATCTTTGCACGCATCTAGGTTGTATAACATTTGGATAATCAGGTAAATTTGGGGGCTGGGTATGCCCATGCCATGGCGCTGCTTATGATACATCTGGAAGAGTGCGCTCAGGGCTTGCTCCTTATAATTTAGTCATTCTGCCCTATCAATTTCTTTCTGGTACTTTGCTGAAAATAGGATAAAGTGATGGCAAAATTTCTTTTCTATTTTCCCAAAAGTGCTCTTGCTCGTTGGTTTGGTAAGTGTTTGCTTCTCTTTCGTCTTTTTTATAATGTATTTGTCATTTTTTCTGTTCCACGTAATCTTAACTATTTTTATACATTCGGCGGTATTGTGACCGTTACGCTTTTATCACAGCTTTTTACCGGTATTGTATTAGCACTGCATTATGTGCCAGATGTTCATTTAGCTTTTGAAACTGGTGAACGTTTTAGGCGTAAGGGGCAGTTTGGTTAGCTTTTTCGTCCATGGCATTGTGTTGTAGGATCTTCGTTCTTTTTTATTGTTGTTTATATCCATTTAGCACGTGCTCTTTATTATGGTTCTTATAAAAATATGCGAGAAATGGTTTGAATCACGGGGGGGTATCTATATCATTATGATGGCATAGCATTTTGGGGTTATGTGCTGGTTTGGGGGATGATGTCTGTTTCAGCAGCTTAAGTTGTTGCAGGCCTTTTAAAAGCTATTCCTTTGGTGGGGACGTGGTTGCATGAAACATTTCTTGGTGGTTATAGCGTAGGACAACCAACTTTGAACCGTTTTTATGTTTTCCATTATTTATTGTCATTTGTTTTGCTTTTTCTTGTGGGGCTGCATATTTTTGCACTCCACCAAATTGGGCAAGCTAATCCAACCGGTCTTGCAATGCAATCAGATGAGGAATCTGTTCCTTTTGCGCTTTATGCGCTTATCAAAGATATTTTTGCCATTACTGTTTTTTGATCTTTTTGGTTTGTTTTTTGTTTTATATGCCTGATTATATGGGACAGGCTGTAAATTATAGCGCCGCCGATCCTTTAAAGGCGCCTCTTGGTGTGGTATCAGGGTGGTATTTTCTGCCTTTTTATGCGATGTTGCGTGCTATAACCTTTAATATTGGTGCTCTTTCATCAACTTTTCTGGGTGTTGTTCTCTTAGCTGGTTCGGTTTTCGTTTTGATTTTTGCCCCATGGTTAGATTGCTCTAAAATATGTCCCGCAAGATATCGACCTATTTATAATTTTTTTGGGGGCGTTAATTATCGATGTTGTTTTTACTTGGTTGGCTTGGTTCACAAGAAATCAGTGACAGAACTCTTTTATAGACGTAATTGGCTACAGCATATTATTTTATATTCTTTTTGATTATTTTACCGCTCCTCCCTTCTTTTGAAAAGAGTCGTTCTCTTCCTTCTCAATTATTGAAGATCTGAAACAGAAAAAAATGTTCTGTGGTAAAAGTTTTTATTGTATTGATTGTTATAATAGTGATGAGTTTTTCCTCTCACAGTGTTGCTGGTAATGTCTTTGATACAGAGGGAGTCTATTTTTTTCCTTTACAATCTCCTAAAAAACAGGAATGGAGCTTTTCAGGACCATTTGGGGTTTATGATAAGGCGCAATTACGGCGTGGGTTAAAAATTTATAAACAGGTTTGTTCTAGTTGCCATGGGTTAAAATATGTAGCTTTTTGTGATTTGAAAGCGCTTGGCTATGATCAGGAATAGATTAAGGTTTTTGCTAGGCAATATGAAGTAAGCGATGGACCTAATCGAGAAGGGAAATTTTTTAAATGCGCAGGTATTGCAACAGACACTTTTCCTTCTCTCTTTGCTAATGAAGAAGAAGCAAAATTTGTTCTTAAGGGCGCTTATCCTTCAGATTTATCACTAATGGAACGTGCACGTGTTGTATATTTACCGTTTCCTGCTTTGATTACTGATGTATTGATTCATTATAATGCTGCTGGTCTAGATTATATTACGGCTCTTTTAACAGGATATCAAAAGGTACTAGAGAATACAAAATGCTGATGGTTATTGGTATAATCTTATTTTATTGCAAGTAATTCTTTGACTATGGCACCTCCTCTGAGGGATGGTGTTGTATCCTATGAGGATGGGACTCCTGAAACAGTTGAACATTATGCACGTGATGTTTCTGCTTTTTTTGATGTGGGCTGCTGATTCCACATGGAGTTTCGTAAAAAACTGGTTTTCGTGTTATTTTATTTCTCATCTTTTTGGGAGGGCTTGTTTATATTTTAACAGTCCGTATCTGGTATAGTTTAGAGGAGGAACTTGAGAAGAAAACAAAAGATTGAAAAGGAGAAAAGGCTAAGATTCTGGTATTGAGAAAGTATAGGGAACAAATCCGGTTACGATGCATTGAGGCTTTGTAAAGTAAAAGCAAAGTAAAAATGGAGATGTTAAAATGAAAAAAATTGCATGTACTACTCTTATGTCAGTTTTGATGGCTTCTAGTACTTATGCCCAGTCTTTCACTGTACCTTCTAAACCTGAAATGATTTCTTCGATGGGTATCGTTCAGGTGGGGTCAGATATGTCTGTGCGTTATGTTACACCTTTAGCAACTGATTTTGTTGCTTCAAGTCTTATTGGTGCAAATGTATACAATTTAGAAGATGAAAATATTGGTGAAGTAAAAGATATTATTTTGCGTGAAAATAACATTGCGGGGTTTGTTATTGCGATTGGTGGTTTCCTTGGTATAGGGGAGAGTTATGTAGTTGTTTCTCCAGAAACAATCCAGATGACAAATGATTATGGCAAGTGGAAACTTATTACGAATGCAACAAAGGATTCTTTAAAGGAAGCTCCTACATTTAAATATGAAGGACGTTGGGCACGTTAATTTTGCGTTCCATTTTCTATAGACAAAACCGTTGCTATTATAGATAAAATGGTAGCAACTGTTTTTTCGTGTTTTTTGAAGGTAAAATTATTTCAGTTTCTTAAAGAATTTAAAGGCATAATTTTTTTGAGGTGAGGTAGTTTTTTAAAGATTTTGATTTGTTTAGAGTAAAACGCTCTAGATGGCTAGCGTATCTAAAAATACCTCAAAGGGGATACTTGTAGATTTAGAGGAGCGTTTGAGAATTCTATCCCCCATCTTTAAAAAGATTCATAAAACAAGATGTTCTTTACATTGGATAACTCATTTATAAAGGCAATTTATCATTATACGATTTGAATGAGAGTCTTGAATACAGGAATATTCTCTCATTTTATTCCCCTTATGATGAAGCACAAAAATCATTCTCTTATTTCACAAGAGGAATCACTGTGTGGATAAGAGCCGTTTAAGAAAGAAGTAGAAATGTCTCACACGGATTGTCTCAATGCAAGAATAGTTGCATCATTTGGAGTTTGCAAAGGAAATAATGATGCTAGCTTATAACCTTTACAGGCGGAACTGTAAAATAGGATTAAGGGCAACGAGAGATGTTTCTTTAAGGCAAGCGTGTGAATGAGTAATACAACAACGCACCATTTTCCGTGAGAGGTGTTCTTCATTAAAGAAACGCTTTGTTATTTGCTTAATAAATGTAACACATTGAGATGAAGTAGGTATTATGTATTATGTTTAAACAACATAATATCGCCGTCTTGCACAACGTATTCTTTTCCTTCATCTCGGGCTTTGCCAGCTTCTTTTGCGCCGTTTTCTCCACCCAGAGCAATATAATCATCGTAGCTGATGGTTTGGGCACGAATAAAGCCGCGTTCAAAATCTGAGTGAATTACGCCAGCTGCTTGGGGTGCTTTCGTGCCACGCGTAATTGTCCACGCTCGTGTTTCCTTAGGTCCGCACGTAAAATAAGTAATGAGGTCAAGCAAATTATAGCCAGCGCGAATGAGGCGATTTAGACTTGGTTCGCAAAGTTCTAGGGCATTAAGATACTCGGAGGCTTCTGCATCATTAAGTTGGGTGATTTCAGCTTCGATGGAAGCAGAAATGATAATGCTTTGAGCGTTTTGCTCTTTTGCCATTGTTTCAACCATTTGGGTAAAGCTATTTCCATGAGCGGCGTCATTTTCACTTACATTGCACACATAAAGTACGGGTTTGGAAGTTAAAAGATTTAAGCTCTCAAGGATGTGGTGTTCATCGGAAGAGATATCTTTAAGTAATAAGCGGACAGGACTTCCTTTCTGCAGCAAATCTAATGCTATTTCCATAACGGGAAGAATCGTTAAAGCTTCCTTATCTTTTCCGGTTGCACGTTTACGGATTTGTAAGATTCTCCGCTCAAGACTTTCAAGATCCGCGAGCATGAGTTCCGTTTCAACAGTTGTGGCATCAGAAATGGGATCGATGCGTCCTTCTACATGGGTAATATCTTCATCTTGAAAACAGCGCAAAACGTGGACAATGGCATCTACTTCGCGAATATTGGCTAAAAATTTATTGCCTAAACCTTCACCTTTTGACGCGCCACGTACAAGTCCGGCAATATCAACGAAACTAATGCGTGTAGGAATGATTTCTTTTGAACTAGCGATAGAGGCAATTTTTTCCATTCGTAAATCTGGAACCGCGACTTCACCCGTGTTGGGTTCGATTGTACAAAAAGGATAATTGGCAGCTTGTGCTGTGGCTGTTTTTGTTAATGCATTAAAAAGAGTTGATTTACCAACATTAGGTAATCCCACAATACCGCATTTAAAACCCATGGATATCTTCTTTTCTATTGATTTTATGGTCAAGATAAAATTTTCTAGAATTTCTATAGCATATTTTGAGGAGAGTCATAGTCTCTTGTTGTTGTCGGTAAAAAAATCTATGTTAGATAAGCTAATCTGCTTTTTTGTCGTATTCTAAATATCCCCTATCTTATATCATAAGATGAAGTCAGAATTAACGTTAACAATGTGCTAAGTTTTTCATAGTAAGCAAGTCTACATGAAAAATTAATTGGAGAAAATATAAGAGTGTTATCTCGTTATGCCTTTTTAATTGCAGTATCTTTGGCTTTGGTTGGATGTGCTACGCGTCAGTCAGATGTGTCATTTGTTTCCTCTCAACAAGTTCGGTATATCCCAGCAGAAATGCAGGCTTTGTATGGACCTGTAACAAATGAGCCTTATTTATTGCCTGCTGTTGATCTTTCGACAATTGATCCAAAGTTTTGGCGTCAAAAAGTGATTTATTATACGTCTTATCCACCTGGTACATTGGTTATAGATACACAGGAGCGTTTTCTTTACCTTATTGGTGAAAATGGGCAAGCTTTGCGTTACGGTATCGGGGTTGGTAAAGAAGGGTTGGCATTTGAAGGTGAAGGGGTTGTGCAGCGCAAACGCCGATGGCCAAATTGGGCTCCTACAGCGGCAATGATGACTCGAGAACCAGAACGTTATGGTCATTTGGGGCAAGGAATGCCACCAGGTCCTGATAATCCATTGGGGGCACGAGCACTTTATCTTTTCAAAAATGGACAGGATACCCTTTTCCGCATTCACGGTTCGCACGAGTCGTGGTCGATTGGTCACGCTATTTCAAGCGGGTGTATACGTTTACTCAATCAAGATATTATTGATCTTTATGATCGTGTTCCCACTGGTTCGCGTGTAGTGGTGTTGCAAAATGGTGAGAGTAGACCTCGTGTTTTAAGTCAACAATCAAATGTTTACGATCCATTACAGTCAACAATCAATCCAGATCCAAGTGAAATTTTTTAATTCTAAGCAGGGTAAGCTTATTTAGTATCCATTCGATCATTTTAGGTTTTCTGCTCGATCTTTCTTAAAAAAGAGTACTATGCGCAAGAATTGTACCAAGTAGTATTATTGTTTTATGTTCTGGAAAAATGGGTCGTTATTGTGAAGATCTTTGTTTTTCATTGTTTGTGAGATTTCGTTCATAAAGAGGCACTTGTCACCTTTTATGAGGAAAGCAATATTTTTTGCAATCGTTTCTAAAAGGGGGGATAACCATTCTTGGTCAGATTTTGTAAAGTTTCCTAAAACATGCTGATGAACAAGTTCTTTGATTCCAGGATGTCCGATCCCTAATCGTATACGGCAGTAATCATTACCGCAATGGGCATCAATAGACTTTATACCATTATGTCCATTATTCCCTCCACCGATTTTTACACGTACTTTTCCCGGTGTTAAATCTAGCTCATCACAAATAATGATCAAATTCTTCGAATCTAATTTATAAAATCGCAAGGCTTCACCAATAGCTTGGCCGGAGAGATTCATGAACGTTTGAGGTTTTATAAGAAAAATTTTTTCACCATTTATGAGACCGTTGGAAATTTCGGCTTGAAATTTTTTTGACCACGGAGAAAAAGAGAAGGATTGGTAAATAGCATCAATAGCCATAAAACCGATATTATGGCGGTTATTTTGGTATTGTGAACCAGGATTGCCAAGACCAGCAATAAGCCACATGCGTACCTTCAGTAAAGTATGAGCGGTTAATAAATATCTAAAAAGTTAAGGCGGGGGAAATTCCCGCCTGTTAAAATTTATCAAGTTTCTTTGTTGTTCTCGTCATCTTCTTGCTCAGAAGTCTCATCACTGACATCCATGCCAGCAGGAGCTGCAATGGTTGCAATAGTAAAGTCTCGATCTTGGATGACTGGAGTAACATCTTTCGGCAGTTGCACTGCAGAAATATGTATAGAATCACCAATAGAGTAGCTGGAGAGATCAATCTCAATTGCTTCAGGGATAGCATTTGCTGGAGCGATACATTCAATTTCATGTCGAACAATATTGAGGACACCTCCTTTTTTAAGTCCAGGAGCTGTTTCCTCATTGAGGAAGTGTACTGGAATATTCACTTCCACAACAGATTTTGCTGAAATACGGAGGAAATCTACATGTAAGGGAAAGTCACGCACGGGATCCAATTGGTAATCTTTTGGTAAAACCGTAATTTTTTGTTTGCCAATTGCAATAGTTGCAACAGTGGTACGAAAGCCACCAGCGTGAATTTTGTGGAAAATTTCTTTATAGGGAACTGTGATTGCCAAAGGGGGCTGTTTTTCACCATAAATGACAGCAGGAATGAGACCGTTGCGGCGAAGTTCACGGGAGGACCCCTTACCAACCCGCTCGCGTATCTCGGCCTTAAGAATATAGCTTTTGCTCATGATTTAAGTCCTTTTACATGATTGGAGATCCATCAAAAACCAACAACAGTTTTTGCATGAATATGAAGATATGCACTGTCAAGCAGCGATTGCTCCATTCTGCGTTGCCTCCAAGGGTGTCTACGCAGAAGTTTTTCTATAATTCAAACTATTCACAGATGCAAGAGTTGTGGGAAAAAACGATGATTTCTATCGTCGGATAAGAGGAAATGTTACAAGCATAGTTTAGATGGAGAATAAATAACTTACTAGCTGTTATATTCAAAATCAAATAGTGGAGATATTATGAAGGTTGAAATTGCCTTGGGTGAGATGGCAGAATGCCGTGCTTTGCATAAATCTGTGCCGGCTTTTGTTGATTTAGAAGAATTATTAGCGACGCGTCTTCTTGTGCAAGGCAATTCTGGTTCAGGAAAGTCTCATCTTCTTCGCCGTCTTCTTGAACAAAGCGCTTCATGGGTACAGCACTGTGTAATTGATCCAGAGGGTGATTTTGTCACTTTAGCAGATAAATTTGGTCATGTTATTGTGGAGGCTCAACGCAGCGAACTAGAATTGACACGTATTGCTCAACGCATTCGTCAACATCGGGTTTCGGTGGTGTTCAACCTTGAAGGTTTAGATACTGAACAACAGATGCGCGCTGTAGGGGCTTTTCTTGGTGCATTATTTGATGTGGAACGTGACTATTGGTATCCCATGCTCGTTGTTGTCGATGAAGCACAATTATTTGCTCCAGCAGCGGCAGGAGAAGTTTCTGATGAAGCGCGTAAAATTTCACTTAGTGCTATGACTAATCTTATGTGTCGAGGGCGCAAGCGTGGTCTTGCTGGTGTCATTGCTACACAGCGTTTGGCTAAACTTGCCAAAAATGTAGCTGCTGAAGCCTCAAATTTTTTAATAGGACGGACTTTTTTAGATATTGATATGGTGCGTGCTGCTGATCTTTTGGGAATGGAGCGTCGCCAAGCGGAAATGTTTAGAGATCTTGAGCGCGGTCATTTTATAGCTTTAGGTCCCGCTTTATCAAGGCGTTCCTTACCGATTATCATTGGTCCTGTCGAAACATTGGCGCGTTCTTCTGGCCCAAAATTAATGCCACTTCCAACAGAGCGGGCTGATGTAAAAGAGCTTGTTTTTACTGCTTCACCGGAGGAAATTTTAATTCCATTTAAACAATCACGAGAGTTGGTGAAAGAAAAATCAATTCATGAGATGTTAGAAGAGGCAGTTCATAAAAAACAAGAATTGTTAGAAGAAGAACCAAGCTTATTTCCTGAACTGTCTATCGTTGATCGTGATAAACAAGCAGAACGCGTTATTCGGGAAATTCTTGATGATCCTGAGGCTTTTTATCGTTCAACCGCGGTGCTTTATCAAGATTTTTTAGTTCGTTGCCGTATTCATGGTTTGTCAGGAGAACTTTTAAACCTTTCGCAATTTCGGCGTAAATTAGCTATTGCTCAGGCTTGTGTTGATGAAAAAACCGCTGTTAGCGAAAGCTGGAAACGCGTTCTACATCTATCAGAAAGTTTGGAGGATGATGTCCAAGGTGTTTTTTTGAATGTAGCACAAGCTGCTTTGAGCGGACAACCATGTCCATCAGATGCATTTTTGGCACGTCTTTATGGAACCCATTCTTTAAGTCGTGCACGTCGACTTTTAACCTACTTTGAAGAGCGTGGACTCATTATTATTCATACGCATTTTAGTGGTCAACGCATTATAGCTTTTCCTGATCTTGGTGTAGAAACAGCACTAGGAGATCCAAAGGAACCAGTTTAACCGAATAAGCTTGAAACAGATTGTTCTGCTGCTGTTCTTGCAATTGCTTCTCCAATCAGGTCGGCAATTGGCAAAACACGAATATTATGTGCTTTTTCAATTGCTTGTGTCGGCATAATTGAATCTGTAATAACCAATTCTTTCATTTCTGAGTTGGTAATGCGTCCGATAGCATCTCCAGAAAGAACACCGTGTGTGATGTAAGCGGTGACGCTATTGGCACCGTGTTTAAGGAGAGCACTCGCTGCATTGCATAGCGTTCCACCTGAATCAACAATATCATCGAGCAAAAGGCAATCTTTTCCAGATATATCTCCAATGATATTCATCACTTCTGATTCTCCAGGACGATCACGACGTTTATCAACAATAGCCAGCAAACTGTTTAAGCGTTTGGCAAGTGAGCGTGCGCGTACTACTCCACCGACATCAGGTGAAACAACGATCACATTTTCAAGAGGGTAATGGATCTTGACATCGCGAGAAATGACGGGAACCGCATAGAGATTATCTGTCGGAATATCAAAAAAACCTTGAATTTGTCCTGCATGAAGATCCAATGTTAAAACGCGATGGGCTCCTGCTTCAGTGATCAGGTTGGCAACAAGTTTTGCGGAAATGGGAGTCCTTGGTCCAGGTTTACGGTCTTGGCGAGCGTAACCAAAATAGGGTATCACAGCTGTAATACGACGCGCCGAAGAACGGCGAAGAGCATCAATCATGATGAGCAATTCCATCAAATGATCGTTTGCAGGATAGGAGGTAGATTGCAAAACAAACACATCTTGTCCGCGGACATTTTCATGCAATTCTACAAAAATTTCCTGATCAGCAAAGCGCTTCACAGTTGCTTTACCTAAGGGAATGTTTAAATAATTTGTAACATCTTCAGCTAAACGTGGATTAGAATTTCCGCAGAAAAGTTTCATGTTAGAACCTTTAAATAATTACAGTAGAGAGCAACAACGGCTTTTAACTTCTTGTCACCAGATTGCAAGGAAACAATTACGAAAGCATTACAATTTTATCTACCATTATTAAAGAGGGATGCATTTTGTTTTTTCTTCTTCAAAGATTTTTATTATTTTTAAAGCAAAGTTTTTTATCCATGGAGAAGAGAGGTACATATTGATTAAGCTTTTTTTGCTTTCTTTATAAAAGAATAGCTTCAATGCTATGCCTTATGTATGAAATGGACCAAAGGAAACCGTTGTTAAAAGAAAAAGAATTTGTCTTAACTTAATCATCACAACTAAATATTGAAAATAATAATAGCCGAAACATTTACATTTTGTGTGTTAATGGATTATTAAAAATAAACACAGTGTAAAAGGTCTTATTATTTCAACATAATAGCAGAAATTTGCCGTCCATAATCAGGTTTGTTGCGGTGTGTTGTACGGCGATAGGAGAAAAAGTTTTGTTCATCTTGATAGGTGCAAAGCTCCACACAAGAAGCATAAACTCCTGCTTCTTTTAGTTGATTCATAATAAATGCCCATAGATCAAAGCGAAAGTGATTTACTTTATCTGTTTTTAAAAAATATTTTTGGAACTTATTCTGGCAATCAATAAATTGGTTGTAAAACTCGCTTGTTACTTCGTAATGGCAAGGGCCAATACAAGGTCCAAGGACTGCTGTTATTGATTGCCTTTTGGCCCCTTGTTCTTCCATAACAGAAATTGTCTTTTTTACAATTCCATTTAAGCTTCCTCGCCAGCCAGCATGTGCTGCAGCGATGACACCTGCTTGAGGATCAGCAAATAGAACTGGTCCACAATCTGCTGTAAGAATACCGATTATGAGTTCTGGTGTGGTTGTAACCAGAGCATCAGCTTTAGGAGGTTCATCAATAAAAGCTTGATTA
Source organism: Bartonella sp. DB5-6 (assembly GCF_000278115.1). Taxonomy (GTDB): domain Bacteria; phylum Pseudomonadota; class Alphaproteobacteria; order Rhizobiales; family Rhizobiaceae; genus Bartonella; species Bartonella refiksaydamii. Next base: position 120,095 of record NZ_JH725120.1, on the reverse strand, counting down.
ACAACAACAATTTCACAAGAGTGTATTTGATTAACAGTGATTAAATTTTGCACCTCAACGCCAAAATAATCAGCGATTAAAATGCGATTTTGTGAAATATGTTTAGGATGATCATTGGAACCTTGTCCAACATTAAGGCTTTTATAAAGGCTTTTTGAAACACCGCCTTGACGTGTAAAAAAACCGTGCCTTATCCCATATGGATGTAAAGCAGAAAGATCTTTTGCAAGGATAGGATGAAGCACAGAATTCATAAAAGTTCCTTATGTGGATGGTTATTTTTAAAGTGAGAATGGTGTGTGAGAATTTGTCAATATGTATTATTGCTTGGAGCATTATCGCTGGGAATCAAAATTTAGGAGGCAATGGTATGTTTTTATCACTTACATACAACACTTTAAACAATTTACCCATTTGAGTTGGGCCAGCTAATCGGTTTATATCTTGGCGAATTTGGTTTTGCAATGTGGTGCTTTTGTTAGCTCCAAGCTGTGCTGCGCGTTCCAGAAGTCCCATTTTCAAAAGGAAATCTCCTTGTTCTAAAATCTCAGCAAAACAGCCTTGTTCAAGGGCTATTTTTTTTAAAAAGGAAAAATCAACATGTGATGTTAAATCATGTTCACCAGGTGCATCAAAAATATCACGGAATCTATGTTTTGAGACCGCTTGTAGTGTATCACCAAATGCAAGATCAGAAGCACCATAATCGATAAGCAAAGCAGAACCTCTCATTTGTACAAAATGGTTGCTGATTTGTTGCATTAATTGATTCCGTGAGGGTGCATGTTCGAAAATTGTTCCATCAGGCATTTCAGAACAATAGGATTGTAAGAAGGAAGAAAGAAGTTTTCGCGGGTCAGCAATAAATATGAAGTCTCCATCTTGATTGATTGCAATGCGACGTTCTTTCCATTCTCCTTTGACTTTAATATACTGGTTGATGGGGAGTGCATCGAAGAACTCGTTGGCAATTAAGAAGAGAGGTTTTGAAGGGATTTGATCAAAACTTTCAATGCTACAGATTTGTTTTTTATAAGGTAAAAGACGCTTTTTTTGTTCTTTTGCAAGCTGTTTACTTATTTCAATAAGAAAAATTTCAGCAGCATTAAATGCCGTGGTGGATAATTTTTGAATGGTACGCAAAATATCATCCATCAAAGTTCCCCGTCCTGGACCTATTTCAGCGAGAATGAAAGGATGGGGGCAACCTTGAGCTTTCCAGTTTGCAAGAGTCCAAATGCCAATCATCTCTCCAAATAACTGGCTTATTTCAGGAGCTGTAATGAAATCACCAGCTCTTCCAAAGGGTGTTTGTGTTTGATAGTAGCCAAACTGCGGATCTGTGAGTGCTAATGTCATATATTGACTGACAGTGATTGGCCCATTAAGCGTAATAATTTCTTTAATTTTTTCTTTGAGAGTAACCATTTTTTGTAGATTTGTGTTTGAAGGCTCGGAAAAGGAGACAAAACCCCAAAAAAAGCATAGGAAGAGATAAAGCCATGCCATAGGTAAATCCCATAGAATGGAAGAGGGTAGAAAACCATTCAGGATCTTCTTGAGGTGCGCGGTAAATCTCTGAAATACTGCGTGCTATTGCATAGCCTATAATAAATATTCCTGCTACGGTACCAGGGCGTTTTAATGCTTTGAAAGCAAAAATAAGAATGAATAAGATGATGAAGAGAATAAATCCTTCCATGAATGCTTCATAAAGTTGGCTTGGATGGCGCGGTAGATAGTGAGGATCTAGGGGAAAACAAACGCCCCAAGGGTATGAAGTGATATTGCCCCATAGTTCTTGGTTAATGAAGTTGCATATTCGTACAATACCAATACCAATAGGGGCACCTGCCGCAATTATATCAAACATTGCTCGTGTGTTGATATTGTTTTTATGGGCAAACCAGATCATTGCAATGATAATGCCAATGAGTCCACCATGAAAGGACATTCCTCCATCCCATACTGCGATAATGGCATTTGGATGGCTAAAATAATAAATAGGATCCCATACAAGCACTTGTCCTAAGCGGCCACCAACAACGACACTGATAGCAGACCAGACAACAAAATCTCCAATCGTTTGGTTATCCATGGGAGGATGATTTGCATGCCATAGGGTTTGTTTTTTTAATAGCTTTTGTGCATACCACCAAGCAAAAAGAATACCTAGCACGTACCCAAATCCGTACCAATGAAGAGCTACAGGGCCTAAATGAATAATGACAGGGTCGAGAAAAGATGGAAAAGAAATGGCTGGACAAGAAAGATTGTTCATTGGTTAAGCATTTTACATTATATGAAGTTACATGATGGTCAGAAATGACAGATGAACGTACAATGGTCAAGTCAGAAGGGTAATAGGTTTCCACTAGTTTATATGTGGTAAAAGAAGTGTAAAAAGATTTAAATATTTCAGAATAAAATCTGCACAGTAAGATAAAATCTATCGGGTAAAAGGAACAAATGCAGTATCTAAATGTTATGGAAATGCGTTATAGTGTGTGTGTCAATAATTAAAATGTAAGGAAAAACATTATGCATAATGGATCAAACCGTATTCTTGATGAATTGGCAAAATTAGCAACAGATGCTGCTGACGTTGTGCAAGGTGTACGACGTGAAGCTGGAACAGCTTTTCGTTTGCAAGCTGAAAAGATAGCTAACAAACTTGATCTTGTTTCACGTGAAGAATTTGAAACGCTTAAGGAGATGGTGTTGAAAGCACATGCCGACAATGCTGATTTGAAAAGGCGCTTTGATGATTTGGAAAAAACGCAGACACGAAAAAAGTAAAATAGTTTCTAAAAAAATATCCCCAATTTTTCAATGGAATGTATGAAATTAAAAAATGCTTAATCCTGAGTCTGTTAGAGCAGATTGATCGTTTGTTTTTGATTTGTTTTTTGTAAAAAAAACACTTTTTTGAATCTGGGGGACTAGTACTATGGAATTGTATCAATACACTGAAAAAGCTTGATGATTCGTTTTATTGTTATCAGGCTGCCGCAGGAAGTATTAGTGGGTTCTGGGGTTTCGTGTACTGTCAATGTTTTTAATGTGTATTTGTTTGGTGTAAAGGCTTTGATTGTAGCAAAATGTTGTTACAACTTTTTAGGCTGGTTGTGTTCTGTTGACAATATTTTAATATGATTGAGGATTATGATGAGGCTTGCATTCTGCACCACAGAAAGAGAAGAGCATCCTGTTGACTTTATCGAACAGATTGCTTGTAAATATGATTGGTCGTTTGAGCGGGACGTACAAGATGAAATTAGTGTTTGTGTGGAAGGAAAAAGGGCAAATTATAACCTTGCTTTTTCATGGATAGAAGAGCAGGAGGCTCTTCATTTAGCTTGTGCATTTGATCTTTCTATTGAAAATGCTTGCGTGGCAGAAATGCATCGCTTATTGTTAGCAATCAATGAAAAGTTGTTGATGGGGCATTTTGATTATTGGCAAGGGAATAATTTGGTTATTTATCGGCAAGGGCTTCTTCTGGCTGGTGGGGTGCATCCATCTCATATACAGGTTGAAACATTGTTAATAAATGCGCTTACAGTTTGTGAAAGCTATTATGTTGCATTTCAGATGGTCGCTTGGTGTGGGGAAAGCGCTTGCAAGGCGTTACAATATACTTTGTTTGAAACTGTAGGCAATGCCTAAATTGTCAAGTTTGTTGAACATTTTTTTCTTATAGACGATTTAAATCTTTCTAGAGGGGAATATCAATGATAGCGCGCAAGCCCCCTAAAGGGCTATCATCTAATTGAATATTTCCTCCATGGCTCCGTGCTATATCTTGAGCAATAGAAAGTCCAAGTCCTGTTCCACTTGCATCTTGATTTCGTGCTTTATCAAGTCTAAAAAATGGTTTAAAGACTTCTGTGCGCATATTTTTATGAATACCGGGTCCATCATCGTCGATAGTTATGATAAAAGATTCTTGTTGGGATATGGCTGTTAGTTTGACAATATTGGCGTGACAAAATGCGTTTGATACAAGATTGCTGATGAGGCGTGTGAAGGCACGTGGGCGTACTTGTATTTGTGTAGGTCCTTCAATGCTATAAGAAAATTGACGTTTGTGAAGATGCGCATCGGTAGAGAATTTTTTCATAAGAGCATGTAAATCGAAGATTTTAACACATTCACTTCCTTCACCACGGGCAAAAGCAAGGTAATCTTCTAACATGTTTTGCATGTCGCTCACATCTTGCTCAAGCGGCTTAATGTCAAAGTCAGTATTTGCTAACGCTAGCTGAAGTTTAAAACGGGTGAGAATGGTTCTTAAATCATGGCTTACACTTGAAAGCATCATGGTGCGTTGTTCGATTTGGCGTTCAATACGTTCACGCATGCGTAAAAAAGCAAAGCCAGCACGACGGACTTCGTCAGCTCCTTGTGGTTGAAACCCTTTTGGCAAAGGACGACCGCGTCCAAAACTTTCTGCTGCTTCAGCCAATTGTTGAATTGGTTTGATCTGGTTTCGCAAGAAGTAAATCGCTATCAATAATAAAACAAGAGCTGTTCCGACCATCCAGCTTAGAAAAATAGAAGTATTGGAAGCATAGGCTTGGCTGCGCAGTGCAAAAACACGCAAGATGTTGTCACCAAGGTGAATACGAATTTCGACAAGATCAGAATCTCCTACAGTATCAATCCAGAAAGGACGATTAATTTGGCGGGTGATTTCTTCACTTAGAAAATAATCAAGAATTGCGAAAAATGGTTTCGGTCCTGGGGGCGGGAGGGGGGACGTGGGAAGGATAGAAATATTTAATCCCATACGTTGTTGTGCAATACGTTTGATATCTTCATAGTTATCTTGTTGCGGATATGTTTCAATGATATCAATAATGGCTGAAATATCGTGGACAACAGTGGTTGAAAGACGCTCAGTTACCATTTGCCAATGACGTTCCATAAAGACGTAAGCAATCACCGTTTGCAAGAGTACCATAGGGGCAATAATAATGATCAAAGAGCGTGCATAAAGCCGTTTAGGCATCTTCTTTGTTAACCACTGGACGATTTTTTTTGAGGTTTCAATCATTGTGTATTTATTCAATTGAGAGTTTATAACCTATTCCTCGCACAGTTTGGAGCCATATCGGGAGAGCTGGATTTTTTTCGATTTTACGACGGAGACGATTGATCTGTACATCAATGGCGCGTTCACCGATATTGTTATCGTCCGTTGCAAATTTATGGCGTGGAATGATATCACCTGCATTTTCGGCAAAAAGAACCATCATTTTTTGTTCTGTATCTGTCAGTTTAATAATTTCTCCTCCTTTTTTTAGCTCACGTCGTGCAATTGAAAAGATATATGGTCCAAAAACGATCTGTTCGATTTTGGGCTGCTTTAGTGAAAAACCACGTCGTAAAATAGCGTTAATGCGAAGTAAAAGTTCACGAGGATCAAACGGCTTAGCAAGATAGTCATCAGCGCCCGCTTCTAAACCATGAATACGGTGGACGGTTTCTGATAAAGCTGTAAGCATGAGGATAGGAACATCTTTTGTTTGTCGCAGTGAATAGGTAAGATCTATACCATTTTCGCTGGGCATCATGACATCAACTATAAGAAGGTCAAAATCTAAGCATGCGAGTTGTCGTTTTGCTTCATCGGCATTGGCTGAGACTGAAACGCGAAAACCATTTTTAATGAGGAATTGAAATAAAAGATTGCGAATACGGGTGTCGTCATCAATTACAAGAAGGTGAGGTGCATCGTCACACAAAACTTGAACATGATCGGTCATTTTTAAAAACCTTGACAAAAATTTAGTTTACACAAAACTCAAGTTTACATAAGTTGTATAAAGCTGTCGAGCAGGCTATTTTCTATAAAAGGGAAAGAAATGTGTCTTTTAAGTTTGGAAGAGTTTTGTTTTTGAAAAGGACATCATGAATAATTTTAGTGCACATATTATTCCAGTTACGCCTTTTCAACAAAATTGCACTTTGCTTTTTGATAATGAACAAAAAGTAGGGGTATTGGTTGATCCTGGAGGTGATTGGCTTCGCGTCCAAGAAGTGATCCAGAAGAGGGGTGTTACCGTTGAAGCTATTTGGATAACACATGGTCATTTTGATCATGTAGGAGCGGCAATGCAAGCTAAAGAAGCCCTTGATGTTAAAATTATTGGTTCTCATCGTGCTGACAAGCCCCTGATGGATGCTGTAAGCGAAAGTGCAAAAAGTTACGGCATCACTGATGCGTGTATTTGTATCCCTGATCAATGGTTAGAAGATGGTGATAGCGTTCATTTTGCTGGGCATGAGTTTAGGGTTTTTCACACACCGGGACACTCTCCTGGTCATGTCATTTATTTCAATGAAAAAGAACGCTTCGCTTTATTGGGGGATGTCCTTTTTCGTGGCTCTATTGGACGTACGGATTTTCCATTCTGTTCTCATGAAGAATTGATGAAATCTCTTAAAGAAAAAGTTTTACCCTTAGGCGATGATGTTCATTTTATTTGCGGTCATGGACCAAGAAGTCAAATAGGATATGAACGCCAAAATAATCCTTTTCTCTAGGGGGGTAATATGTGAGCAAACAAAAAAACGCCCTAAAGCGTTTTTTTGTGCCGTTTAAGATTTTTCTAGCAAAATTATTAAAAAGTTAATTTACTGGAGCGTAACAAAAGTGTTCCGCACCATCATAGCCTCGGAATGTGCCCGTTTTAGGATTGAATGAACGATATTTTTTTTTGCAATATTTAAGCCAATCAGATATTTGCGATTGTTGAAGTGGCTGATATGTTGACTGAACTTCATAGATTACCTGATTTTGTGGTGCTGTTTGATAAACAATTGTTGGTTGTTTTGGCTGCTTTAAAACATTGCCAAGAATTGCACCTGCCGCAAGACCAAGAATACCTGCGGCTAAAGCATCACCTGAGTTATTTGTATGAATATTACTGTGTTTTGTCGTTTTGCGCTCGACATATTTATATGTTTTGCGTTCAACATGATGATGATGATGATGATGATGATGATGATGATCCGTTCTTTTATGGTCGATATAATGATGGTGGTAGGGCTCATCAAAAGAAGAGTGATATTTACTATGAGGAGAATAGGAACTAAAACTGTGAGACGATAAACCAGCCTTCCTCCTCATTTCCCTCATCATATCATCTGTTTGTTTAATCTTATACCTTATCATATCATCTATTTCTTTTGAAATATGGTTACTATGATACCATGCCATATCCGCAAGCGTTGTATCTAACGGTATCAAAACGGTTACAGCTGACATTGCTGATAATACCGCTAACCTGATCACTCTTTTCATAATGATGCTCCTTGTGTAAATTCGTATTTTTCACATCCTACGCGTTTCAAACTGAATAGAGCCTGAACAATTTCAGACTTTATTGTGACAAAACAAATAATAATCTATTTAGTTAGATCTATTCTTGATACAATAAAATAAAATAGTGACAGAATTTTGATTTCAATTATTTTACTCAGCTTAAGTTTACTTGATAAGTTTGTATTAAGAGAAGCTATTTTTTACTATTTGTTATAAATTATTTATTTAGTAATAATTTTTTGTATTACTTTATACAATATGAATTTAACAATATGTGTATGAATGAAAGCTATCGTTTTTGTTATAATAGGCTTATGGTGTTATGATAAAGTTTTATTTTACTTTATTTGTGTTATAGAACACTATCCTGTTTGGCTATTATTTTGTAATGATAAATAATATTGAGTTATATATCATAGTATAATTGTATTAAGATAATATATTTCGATTATTTTTTTGGTATGTCAGAGATGTTTTCTTTAAATTTGTCTGCGTTTTTTTAGAGTTTATAAGTTTTTTATAGTTTTATGGATTTTTATAAAGTGGTTTAGCGAGAAAAATTGCTTAAAAAGTCAATAATTTTAAGCATTTTTTGTAAACTGTTTTCTCTTATGGTGTTTTAGACTAATTGGAGTATCCTTAATGTTTGAGGTTATCTATTTTTAGGGCAATATTGGTTGCTTTTCATGTTTAGTCATTTTTTTAGAAGAGCAGCAGATTATTTTTGGTGGTTTTAATTTTTGGGATCCTTTGTTGGACGCGTATTTTTTCGTTTTATGGTCGTTTGGTTAGGGGTGTTTTTACGAGATTTTCCTTTACGATTTTCCGGAAGTCCAGTATCTATGGTTGGTCCCATGTGATCAAGGTCTGGTTTGGAGAAAAGACTTGGTTGTAATACTTGGTCGTGGGGGGATTGTTCGCTATGATGTGTTAAGGGATTCTCCGTGATTTCTAGTTCTATTTCTTGTAATTGTTTGATCTCATCGCGAAGTCGTGCTGCTTCTTCAAAGTTAAGATCAGCAGATGCTTCATGCATTGATTTTTCAAGGTATTTAATATGGAGTGTTAAATTGTTGCCAACCATATTGTTTTGCCTGATAAAATCAGGAATATTTGTGGAAGTATGGTTGTTTTTGCCTCCTGAATTGAGAATATCATCGATATTTTTTTTGATACTGATTGGTGTGATATGGTGCTTTTCATTGTAGGCTATTTGTTTTTGTCGACGTCTTTGTGTCTCCTGTAAGGCGCGTTCTATGGAGCCTGTGATTGTATCTGCGTAAAGGATAACGTGGCCATCTACATTGCGCGCAGCGCGTCCGATTGTTTGTACGAGAGAAGTTTCAGAGCGCAAAAACCCCTCTTTATCGGCATCTAAAATAGCAACAAAACCGCATTCTGGAATATCTAAGCCTTCTCGAAGTAAGTTGATGCCGATGAGAACATCAAAGGTACCAAGCCGAAGATCACGTAGAATTTCAATACGCTCTAACGTATCAATGTCAGAATGCATATAGCGTACGCGAATGCCTTGTTCATGGAGATATTCTGTCAAATCTTCGGCCATACGCTTGGTTAAAACCGTTACTAAGGTACGGTAGCCTTTTTGAATTGTTTTACGAATTTCGTTCACAACATCATCGACTTGGCTGGATGCTGGGCGAATTTCTGTTGCTGGATCAATCAATCCTGTTGGGCGAATAATTTGTTCAGCAAAAATCCCGTGAGCTTGTTCTATTTCCCAGCGTCCAGGTGTTGCGGAGACAGCAATAGTTTGTGGGCGCATAGCATCCCATTCTTCAAAGCGTAAGGGACGATTATCCATACAGGAGGGGAGACGAAATCCATATTCTGCTAAGGTTGCTTTTCTTCGAAAGTCACCTCGGTACATGCCACCAATTTGGGGAATAGTTACATGGCTTTCATCGATAAAAACGAGAGCATTGTTTGGAATATATTCAAACAAGGTTGGAGGTGGTTCACCAGGTTTGCGCCCCGTTAAATAGCGTGAATAATTTTCGATTCCGGCGCATGAGCCGGTTGTTTCCAACATTTCCAAATCAAAAGTTGTACGCTGTTCTAAACGTTGTGCCTCTAAAAGACGTCCCGCGGCATTTAATTCGGCAAGGCGTTGCACCAATTCCATTTTGATGAATCTCATTGCCTGATTTAATGTTGGGCGTGGTGTGACGTAGTGTGAATTGGCATAAATTTTAATTGATCGAAGATCATCTGTTTTTTGTCCTGTGAGGGGATCAAATTCAGTAATTGTTTCTACTTCTTCGCCAAAAAGTGAAATACGCCAAGCACGATCTTCAAGGTGGGCAGGAAAAATTTCAATTATATCTCCTCGAACACGAAAGGAACCACGAATGAAGTTGATATTTTGTCGACGATAGTGTTGAGCAACTAAATCAGTGAGTAATTGTTGTTGATTAAGTTTGTCACCTTTTTTTATTTCAAACGTCATAGCAGTATAGGTTTCTACTGAACCAATTCCGTAGATACAAGATACAGATGCAACAATAATGACATCATCACGTTCAAGTACAGCACGTGTTGCAGCGTGGCGCATACGGTCGATTTGTTCATTAATAGAGGATTCCTTTTCAATATAAGTGTCAGAGCGCGCAACGTAGGCTTCTGGCTGATAATAGTCATAATAAGAAACAAAATATTCGACGGCATTGTGGGGGAAAAAGCTTTTAAATTCTCCGTAAAGCTGTGCTGCTAAAGTTTTATTTGGTGCTAGGATCAAAGCTGGGCGTTGTGTTTTTTCAATGATTTTGGCCATTGTATAGGTTTTTCCTGAGCCAGTAACACCCAAAAGTACTTGTGTACGCTCATCCTTTTCGATTCCCTCAACCAGAGTTTTGATTGCTTGAGGTTGATCTCCCGCAGGTTCAAAGGATGTTTCGAGTTGAAACGGGATGCCACCTTCAGATTTTTCAGGACGAGCAGGGCGGTGGGGTGTCCATAATACGCCATTCTTAAAAAGGGGATTGCCTGACGCAATCAGAGCAGAAAGAGCTTCTACTGTTGCTGTGACACCATTTTTCATTGTTGCATCCTCTTTTTGAGATAAAAAAGTGTTTGTGGTTAAAAAAATACTAAATTTTACAATTTAATCGTGATAACGACAAAACGTTAATTAGCAGTTTTGTTTCGGTTTATTGAATATTTCATAGAATATTTGATAAATTTGGGATATTAGACTAATCCTATAAGAAGGTTTTTCGGTTTTTTAGAGTGAGACGATATTTGTAGTTGTTCATGTACATTGTCCCACCTGCGTCATGATATTGACAGGGCGCTTATTTATAATATTTACCATTAGCTACCGTGGATAATGGCTGTATGTATTATGCTTAGTTCCTGAAAGTGTCGTGTATGTCTGATAAAGGTCATTTCCATCTTTGAATGAGAGGTAACGAGATGATACCCAACCTATTTGAGTGTTATATCTGATGTGGCACCAGTTCCTTTTACACGTTTGGACAAATACCAACTTTCCTGCGGGGATTAAACCACGAAGCATATATTGAACGCTTGGTCCCGTTCTAAGATTAAGGTTTTTTGTGGTAAAGGCATCTGCAGCTCCAGAGCCCGTTGAGGTTAGAGAGAGCCAAAAACAAAAAAAAATTACGAGCTTTTTCATTTTTTGTAGAGCATTCCTTTAGAGTTTTTCTTTTCATATGAGATCTTTTTCGTTAGGTTATGATAAAACAGAAAAAAATACGATTATTTCCTCTTTAAGACTCTAATAGTCGGAGTGCAGTTTAGCATTTTAAGCGCTAAAATAGTAGATAGCTTAAACACAATTGGTGAATACTTTATTCCTTTTTCTATTTTTATATGGAAAAGGGGGATACTGTACTATATAATAAGAGAGGATTATGGTTTTCGGATTCCAAAAGTGATTTTGGAAGCCGTTTTTTGTGTTTTTATTAAACCTTCCGTGTAATAGAAAGGGACGGATTATGGAAAAAGTTCCGATGACTACAGCTGGTTTTGAAAGTCTTAAAGAAGAGTTACGTTGGCGCCAACAACAGGAACGTCCGCGAATTATTGAAGCAATTTCTGAGGCACGTGCACATGGTGATTTATCAGAAAATGCTGAATATCACGCTGCTAAAGAGGCACAAAGTCATAATGAGGGGCGTATAAATGAGCTTGAAGACTATATTGCGCGGGCGGAAGTTATTAATGTTTCACGCCTTTCAGGGGACAAAATTAAATTTGGAGCCACTATCAAGCTTTTGGATGAAGATACTGGGGAGAAAAAGGTTTATCAGATCGTTGGTGATCAAGAGGCTGATGTCAAAACTGGTAAAATTTCTATTTCTTCCCCTATTGCGCGTGCACTCATTGGCAAGCAAGAAGGTGATGTGATTGAGGTGAATGCACCAGGTGGTTCGCATAATTACGAAATTATTAAGGTTCAGTACATCTAAATTGTTATGCATGTATCTTTGGAAGAAACAGAGATTATCGTTCCTCACTTTAAAAAGCGCTTATCAGGAGTGACCTCTACAGTTATCCAGCTCATTCCATTGCAGCGACAACAGGGGGTACGTATCTCCACTTTTGGATTTGGGTTACCGCGAGATTTACCGTTCCTTTCCTTCAGCGATCTTTTTGGACTTTGGAAAAGTCCGAGGGGAAAGCCATTTCGTATTTGGCATGCACGGCGCAATATTGAGATGCTTTGCGGAATATTTTTGCGGGATGTTTTGCGAATGAAGCTTAAACTCATCTTTACTTCGGCATCTCGACGCCACCATAAGCCTTTTACCAAATGGTTGCTTCGTCGTATGGATAAGGTTATTGCTACTAGTGTATGTACAGCAACTTATCTGGAAGTACCTTGTCAGGTTATTATGCATGGAGTAGATGTTAGGCGTTTTTCACCTCCCCAAATTCCTGATGATTACTTTTCAGCAACTGGATTGCTAGGGAAATATGCAGTAGGGTGTTTTGGGCGCGTGCGCTATTTGAAGGGCACTGATCTGTTTGTGGATGCAATGATAACATTATTGCCTCACTATCCTGAGTGGACAGCGCTTATCGCTGGTCGGACTACAGAACAGCATTATAGTTTTGAAAAAAAATTGCGACAGAAGATTGCTGAGTCTGGTTTGAGCGATCGCATTATTTTTCTTGGTGAGAGGCTTGATATACCTCTGTGGTATCGTCGTCTGTCACTTTATGTGACTCCTTCTCGTTTGGAAGGTTTTGGTTTGACACCATTGGAGGCAATGGCATCACAGACAGCTGTAGTGACGAGTGATGTGGGAATTTTTAAAGAATTGGTAGTAGAGGGAACAGGAACGGTTGTGAAAGCTGGAGATGGAGCGGCTTTAACAGCAGCGATTGAACCTTATTTTACTGATTTAGAAAAAACAATGGCAGTAGGGAAAAAAGCTTTAGCCCATGTTCGTGCCCACTTTCCTTTGGAAAAGGAGGCAGCTGAAATTGGGGGCATTTACGAGGCAATGTTTGCGGAAAAAACATTTTAAATATCTCAGAAATCTTCTTGAGAAGAGGAGAGAATGTGCCATTTTTAAAAGTCTCTACAAGTAAATATTTCAAGCGAATAGCTAAATAATGCAAATGTTATTTCGCAGAATTTGGCATGTTTTTCAGGTGATGTAACGATAAGCTAGCAAAGTTTTTGATCGAAGAGCTAAAATTTTATACTTTTAGAGTGATGTAAATACAGGAAAGGGATAATTTTTTCTTACTTGAGGAATGCTTTTTGAGAATATATTGCGGTGTTCTTTTTATATATGCTGGATTGTTAAAGATGTTTGTATTGCTTCAGGAGTGGAAATAATTGTGTATTCTGCAATAATAAAATTATAACAGGCGTGTTATACTAGAAAAAATTTTATTAAAATCACTCAATGTTTTTTCTTAATGAGAAACTATTGATAAGATATATTGAGATGTTATATGAAGTTTTCTCCTCTTTGTTGAGGAGATGCATAAAGAAAGAATGTTATAAGATCTTGCTGATGTAAAAGCTCTTGGGTAACATTGGAGAGTTCTTGGTATGTCGCGTCTATTTTTAACAGTTAATGCGCAAAAAAAGAAGTGAAGGTTTCTATTTTGAGAACCGATTTTGTGTAATATACGTTGTTTATCTTGTGAATTTCTTATTATTACGAGATTAAATACTATGCATTAAAATTGCTCACGCCAAAAAGCGGGGATAAAAAGCACGAATATGGTTATAATTTCAAGACGCCCAGCGAGCATGAGAAAACTCAAAATCCATAGAGCGTTATCATTAATTGTGGAGAAATTTCCAGCAGGACCAATAATATCTCCAAAACCTGGGCCAATATTTGAAAGAGCCGTTAAGACGCCCGTAAAGGCAGAAGTAAAGTCAAGACCGGTTGTAAGCAAAAGTGCAGTGCCGATAAGAAGACAAAACATATAAAGACATACAAAAAATAAAACTGCTTTGGCAACATCGCTCGAGATGTTTGAATGATCATAGCGCGCTTTTACAACGACATTAGGAGAAAAAAGTTTTTCTATATTTGTTTGCGTAATACGCCAAAGGATAATCAAGCGATTGATTTTCATTCCACCAGAGGTAGAGCCAGCACACCCACCTGTAAAAGAAACAATAAAAAAAATCCCAAGCGCAAACGGTCCCCAAAGTTGATAATCTTCAGCACTATAGCCAGTAGTACTAATGATAGATGAAAGGTGAAAAATGACATCAAGAAAAATTAAGTAGAAAGGCCGATGATCATGAAATCGCAGCCATGCCGCTAAAGCAAAACTGAAGAGGAAAACAATATGGAAAAAAACAACCACTTGTGGATCAATGAAGCGTTTGGAGCGGCCAGGAAGTAATAATTTAACATAAAGTACGAAAGGTAGCGCGGAGAGCAACATGAAGATTGTTGAAATAATCAAGATGGCTGGTTTATCAGAGAAATAGCCAAAAGAGGCATCGTGCGTTGAAAATCCAGCTGTTGCTACCGTACTCATTGCATGGTTTATGGCATCAAATAAGCTCATCCCCGAAGCAAAATAGGAAAGCATACAAGTAAGTGTTAATCCAACATAGGCTATGATAATTCCATTGGCAATTTGGTTGATACGGGGCAATATTTTTTCAGATTTATCGGATGATTCCATATGAAACAGTCGCACTCCACCAACTCGTAGTGAAGGCAAAAGCAATAATGCTAAACCGATAAAGCCAATGCCTCCAATCCAGCATATGATAGAACGCCATAACAAAATACTTCGCGATAAATTGTCAAGCCCAGTGAGTACTGTAGAGCCTGTGGTGGTGATTCCAGAAACGGATTCAAAGATTGCTTCTGCTAGAGAAATTGAGAGAGGAGAAAGATAAAGAGGTAAGGCACCCACGATGCTTCCTGTTAGCCAAAGGCAGACAGTGAGCATAAAACCAAGCCGTGCTGAAAAACGGCAGGTAGCACCTCTTGTTGCTAAAAGAATCAGTGTTGCTAATATCGTAGTTATGGCGCAAGAGTAAAGAAAGGTTATCCAATTATGATTGTTGTCGTGCAAATCTATGAAGATTGGTAGAAGCATTGCTCCTCCCATGATTAACGCAAAGCGTGCACAGACATTGATAATAAATTGAAAAATGACCGTTCCCTATCTTTGAATCTTTTTTTGTGATGGTTTTGTACTCATAAGAATTTACGTTTTTTTCTTTATAGGGTAAAAACTGATTCCTACATTAAGTAGGATCTAATGAATTGACAACTAAACCTTTTCACTAAATTTAAAAAGAAATACGTATACACCATAATTGAGGCTGTTGAAAAATGTTTTTAATGCAGCATTTCATTATAATTTATAGAATAATTAAATAAGAAAAAGTGAAGGGGATTTTATGGAACAATCGCATATCCGGTTGCTTATTATTGGCTCGGGTCCAGCTGGTTATACAGCGGCGATCTATGCGGCAAGAGCAATGCTTAAGCCAGTTTTGGTTACTGGCTTACAGCAGGGCGGACAGTTGACGATTACAACTGATGTTGAAAATTATCCAGGTTTTGCTGAGCCAATTCAAGGACCATGGTTGATGGAACAAATGGCAAAACAAGCTGAAAATATGGGTACAAAAATTGTCTATGATAGTATTACAAAGGCTGATTTATTAAAGTACCCTTTTATTTTATATGGAGATTCAGGAACGCAATATTGTTGTGATGCACTGATTATTGCAACAGGAGCACAAGCGCGTTGGCTTGGTTTGGAAAGTGAGAAGACCTTTATGGGTGGTGGCGTTTCTGCTTGCGCTACATGTGATGGTTTTTTTTATCGTGATAAGGATGTCATTGTTGTGGGCGGTGGAAATACAGCCGTTGAAGAAGCTCTTTATTTATCGCATTTGGCAAAGAGTGTAAGTGTGGTTCATCGTCGGGATTATTTTCGGGCAGAAAAAATTTTGCAAGATAGATTGTTTGCTTGCGATAATGTACGTGTTTTTTGGGATCATGTTGTAGAAGAAATTGTTGGTTTGCCAGCTCAAGATTCAAGGGGAGCTGTTGTAACGGGTGCACAACTTAAAAACGTTAAAACTGGACAAGGAATTAAGGTGAATGCAGAGGGAATATTTATTGCCATTGGTCATGACCCCGCTGTTTCTTTGTTTGAAGGGCAACTGAAACAAAAACGAGGCGGTTATTTATGGACAGCGCCAGATTCAACAGCAACAAGCATTGCTGGTGTTTTTGCTGCTGGTGATGTAACAGACGAAACATTTCGCCAAGCTGTAACAGCAGCGGGAAGGGGATGTATGGCAGCGTTGGAGGTAGAACGTTTTTTAGATATGCAAACATGAAGATTTGTTGAAAAAGTAAAAAAATTAGAGGTAAAAGTGTGATGTCACCGTTGGATTGGGATAAATTAAGAGTTTTTCATGCTGTTGCAGAAGCGGGGTCTTTTACACATGCGGCACAAAAGCTTCATTTATCCCAATCAGCAATTTCACGACAGGTTTCAGCTTTAGAGAACGATGTTGGGGTGTCCTTGTTTCAGCGTCATGCTCGTGGGTTAATCTTAACAGAGCAGGGTGAAATTCTTTATCGGACAACGCATGATGTTTTGATGAAACTTGAGAGTGCACGCTTGCAATTAAGTGAAAGCTGTGAAAAGCCCGCAGGGAATTTACGTGTTACATCTACCTTCGGAATGGGAGCAGGGTGGCTTGTGGAGCGTATGCCAGAATTCCTTAGTCTTTATCCGGATATACGGGTTCAGCTCTTGTTTGATGATAAAGAACTCGATTTAACGATGCGTCATGCAGATTGTGCTGTTCGTTTACAGCAGCCTCAACAGCCTGATCTTATACAAAGAAAATTATTTACAATTCATATGCACGTTTACGCTTCGAAAAATTATATTGTAAATTATGGAAAACCAGAAACATTGTCTGAGCTAGATGAACACCGTATTATTTCATTCGGAGAACCTGTTCCACTTTATTTGTCTGGTTTAAATTGGTTGGAAAAGGCTGGTAGAAGTGATGGTTCTTTGCGTCTTTCAGTATTACGAATCAATAATATTATTTCAATCAAGAAGGCGATTATGTGTGATCTTGGTATCGCTGTGCTTCCGGATTATATTGTGAATAATGATGAGCGACTCGTGCGTCTTTTTCCTGATATAGTTGATATTCCTTCCTTTGACACTTTTTTTTGTTACCCTTACGCTTTAAAAAATTTGGTAAAATTGAAAGCTTTTCGGGATTATATTTTTTTAAAAGCGCGTCAGTGGTCTTTTTAATGATGTGGTATTTTAAGCTATGTATTTATTGCATAGCAGATACGCTTAAGTTTTTATTGTGCTTTTTCTTATAAAATGACATAGAGTGCTATCTCTTGATCATGTTATCTTTCATTGCATTTTCTTGAGTGTTCCCTTACGAGAATCTTTCAGATTTGTTTTATCTCTGGGGGTTTTCTAAATTTGCCGAACGTTTGTTCGGCTTTTTTTTAATTTTTGGGAGAGCCTCTAAAAATGTACATTTCTTAGGAGATGATAAAAAAAAGGCTTTCAAAAATTTTTATGGGTGTCCAATATTTTTAAAGTACATCGAGGTGTGATGAGGAGCTTTGAGGAATATTGGGATTATAATAACCATTGTGGAATAGAAAGAGTTTGATTTAGAGGCTTAGGATTTATAAGTATCAAATTTTTAGCGGATACAAATTTAATTTAAGAAATATAAGTTGCATGAGTATGTAAAAGCGTTTTTGGTGATAGTTATTCAATATGGATAAAAATTTGAAAAAATTATTTTTTGATCGTAAAGTTATAAAGAGCCAGTGGCATGTGTCAATATGAAGGAAAGAAGATAAAGATGTGCTTTATAAGTATATTATTTTTAAAATTATTCGTGTCCTCACTCTTGTGAATAGAATGTTTTATTTTTTGCTTTGTTCTAAAAAAATATCTCCGTGTAGTTTTATCGATACACACTTTCTGAAAAATCCGTTCACTTAAACTATAACCAAATGACTGAAAATCTTTCAGATCAGCTGTTTGGCAATGAAAAAAACTGTAAAAACAGACGCGTCTAAAGTCTTTAAAGCAAATTATTACAAAAGCGCTGGATACGTAAGCAAGCTTCTTCAAGCAATTTTTCTGATGTTGCATAAGAAATACGGAAAGCTGGTCCCAGTCCAAAAGCAGATCCATGAACGACAGCAATTGATTCTGCTTCCAGAAGCGCTATGACAAAGTCTTCATCATTCGTAATAATTTGGCCATTAGGGGTTTTCTTTCCAATGAGTTTTGCACAGGAAGGATAAACATAAAAGGCACCTTCTGGCGTTGGACAGTGAATACCAAGAGCTTGGTTTAACATGGAAACTACGAGATCACGGCGTGCTTGAAAAACACTTTTATTTTTGGCGATAAAATCTTGAGGACCATTGAGTGCTTCGACAGCTGCCCATTGTGAGATAGCACTTGTACCAGATGTTTGTTGACCTTGAATGGTATCCATAGCTTTAATTAATTTTCGCGGGCCTCCCGCATAACCAATTCGCCACCCTGTCATGGCATAGGCCTTAGAAACACCGTTCATTGTTAGTGTACGGTCATAAAGCTCTGGTTCTACCTGAGCTGGAGTGACAAAAGTAAAACTCCCATATGTGAGATGTTCATAAATATCGTCGGAGAGAATATGAACATGAGGATATTTCATTAAAACATCAGTTAGCTTTTTTAATTCATCATGCGTATAAGCGGCTCCTGATGGATTCGAAGGAGAGTTAAAAATGAACCATTTGGTTTTTGGGGTAATGGCAGCTTCTAGCTCCTGCGGTTGAAGTTTATAAGAAAACTTGGCTTTGGTTTCTACAAAGACAGGTGCACCACCGTTGAGAGTAACCATTTCCGGATAACTGACCCAGTAAGGGGAAGGAATGATGACTTCATCTCCTTTATTCAAAGTTGCCATCAATGCATTAAAAATGATTTGCTTACCGCCGGTACCAACAATAATTTGTTCTGGTGAATAAGTGAGATGATTTTCTCTTTGAAATTTTGCAGCAATTGCTTGTCGTAATTCTGGAATACCAGATATAGGCGTATATTTTGTTTCCCCACGTCGAATAGCTTCAATGGCAGCATTTTTGATATTGTCTGGTGTATCAAAATCTGATTCTCCAGCGCTTAAAGCAATAACATCACGGCCCAACGCTTTCAAAGTACGCGCCTTTTGGGAAACAGCAATCGTTGCAGAAGGTTTAATATGTGAAAGCTTGTTGGCAATAAAAGCCATAATTTCAGTCCTTTACGATATAAACAAATAGTTGTCGCTCTTTTTTAAGAGCATTTTATAAGAGATTATATTGTGTGCAATAAAAAACTGTCGGAAAACGCCTAGAAAATTTTGTTTAAAATACGGAATTTGTATCGTTGTTTTTTGAAGTTTTTACAAGGAAGCCGTTTAGGATACTTATGAAATAAGAGGAGGGACAGAAGTATTTTTATAATTGTACAAAATAGATATTCAGTGTTTTGTTTTATAAGGATAAATTATGCTTTATAAAAAACAAAAATCCTCATCTTTACAGGTGAGGATTTTTTAATAGCATATAGAATTTAAATATCAAAGCGCGGTAAGGTTACCAGCGGCAAATTTTCCAGAACGACGATCTTGAAGAACGTCATAGGAAATTTTCTGCCCTTCATTAAGATTATTGAGACCAGAACGCTCAACAGCAGAAATATGTACAAACACATCTGCACTTCCATCACTAGGTTGAATGAATCCGAAACCTTTTGTTGTGTTAAACCACTTAACTGTTCCTGTAGACATAGGAAACTCCTTAGAATATATAATTACATTGTGTACTGAAGCTAAAAGCATCCAATACGGTTTTAGATCGAAATTAGGTGGGAGAAGTTTCGCCGAAAGTGCAGATTGCACAGGAAAGAAAGTCACATAACCGAAAGTTCGATGGGACCCGTATAAAGGTTTTTGAGATAAAAGGCAAGCTTTAATCAATATTTTTATATAAAGATTAAAGAGTGGTAGAAAATATAAAGGGTGATATGTTTTTCTGCATATAAAAATTTTTAAGCGAAATAACTTTGCAGTGAATGCACTTCAAGGCTACTTTTTTTGAGTGCTTTGATGGCTTCCACTACGGATTCGGCTCCAGCTATTGTTGTATAATAGGGGACTTTTTGCATGAGTGCTGCATGGCGTAATGACTTTGAGTCTGAGATAGCACTGGCAGTACTTGTTGTATTAAAAATCAATTGAATTTGTCGATTACGAATGGCATCTTCAATATGAGGGTGTCCTTCTAGAACTTTGTTGATTTTTTTCGCTTCAACATTATGTTCAGCAAGAAATTTTTGTGTTCCACTTGTTGCTAAAACAGAAAAGCCAAGTTTACTTAAAAGTTTTACGGGATTTAAGATACGTTTTTTGTCTTCATCTCTTACGGAAACAAACAAAGTTCCTTCTTTTGGAAGCTCAACACCAGCTCCAAGTTGGGCTTTAGCAAAAGCAAGAGCAAATTTGTAATCAAGTCCCATAACTTCACCGGTTGAACGCATTTCTGGACCAAGAAGTGTATCGGCACCTGAAAAACGAGCAAAAGGAAAAACTGCTTCTTTGACAGCGATGTGTTGTTTCTGTTGTGGTAATCCACCGTAAACTTGAAACGTTTTGTGAAGAGTTTCTCCTGCCATAATACGTGCGGCCATTTTTGCAATGGGACGACCAATTGTCTTTGCAACAAATGGGACAGTACGCGAAGCACGGGGATTAACCTCTAAGACATAAATTGTTCTATCTTTAATGGCATATTGTACATTCATTAAGCCACGAACGTGAAGTGCTTGTGCTAATGCTTTCGTTTGACGCTCTAATTCAGCTACTATTTTATGTGAGAGAGTGTGCACTGGTAAAGAACATGCTGAATCACCAGAGTGAATACCGGCTTCTTCAATATGTTCCATAATGCCAACAACGCATGTTTCTTCTCCATCACATAGACAATCAACATCAACTTCAATTGCTTCTGTTAGATAGGTATCAAATAAAAGTGGATTTTTACCAAGCAATGTATTGATCTGTGCCGTTTGGTCGTTGGGATAGCGGGATTTAATATCTTCTGGAATCAGTTCAGGTACACTTTCAAGCAAATAATTTTGTAAGTTGCGCTCATCGCGGATAATTTGCATAGCACGTCCTCCTAAAACATAAGAAGGACGCACAATCAATGGAAAGCCTAATTCATGGGCGATGAGGCGCGCTTGTTCGATTGAATGGGCAATACCGTTTTTAGGCTGTGTTAGGTTAAGTTTGAACAACAATTTTTGAAAACGGTCTCTGTCTTCTGCCAAATCAATAGAATCAGGTGACGTGCCTAAGATAGGGATATTATGTTTTTCTAGTGCGCTTGCTAATTTCAATGGCGTTTGTCCACCAAATTGGACAATGACTCCAACCAATTCGCCTTTTTTCTGTTCTGTTTCTAAAACAGCGAGTACATCTTCTGTTGTTAAAGATTCAAAATAAAGGCGATCAGAGGTATCGTAGTCTGTTGAGACGGTTTCAGGATTACAGTTAATCATAATAGCTTCGAAACCTGCATCACGTAGCGCAAAAGCAGCGTGGCAGCAACAATAGTCAAATTCAATGCCTTGTCCGATACGGTTTGGTCCCCCGCCTAAAATAGCAATTTTTTTGCGGTCAGAAACTTGTGCTTCTGAGTGTTCTACACCTGCAAAGGGAACTTCATAGGTTGAATACATATATGCGGTAGGTGAAGAAAATTCAGCAGCGCAAGTGTCAATCCGTTTGAAAACGTGCTTAACATTAAGTGCTTTACGCAAAGCAGCTATATTATCGGGTTCTTGCCCTGTAAGGGTAGCTAAACGTGCATCCGAAAAACCCATAGCTTTTAACATGCGTAGATTGTCTGTATCTTGGGGCAAGCCATGAATGCGGATGCGTTGTTCCATTTCAATAATCGAGGCTATTTGTTCTAGAAACCATGGATCAATTTTGCTGATTTGGTGAATTTCATTTAAGGGCAAGCCCGTACGCATTGCTTGGGCAATGTAGCGCAGACGATCAGGACTTGGTATTGCAATGGCGGAGCGTATGGAACTCTTTTCATCACCTTCAGCATGTTTTGGGATTATAATTTCATCAAGACCGGTAAGACCCGTTTCAAGCCCACGGAGCGCTTTTTGCAGTGACTCTTGAAAAGTACGACCTATGGCCATTACTTCTCCTACAGATTTCATTGCAGTTGTTAAGACAGGTGATGAACCGGGAAATTTTTCGAAGGCAAAACGAGGAATTTTGGTAACAATATAGTCAATAGAAGGCTCAAATGACGCTGGTGTTGCACCACCCGTGATATCATTTTTTAATTCATCAAGTGTGTAGCCAACTGCCAGTTTAGCTGCTACTTTGGCAATTGGAAAACCTGTTGCTTTTGAGGCAAGCGCTGAAGAGCGAGAAACACGCGGGTTCATTTCAATGACGATGAGGCGGCCATTTTCAGGGTTAACAGCAAACTGTACATTGGAGCCACCGGTTTCAACACCAATTTCGCGCAATACGGCAATTGAAGCATTGCGCATACATTGATACTCTTTATCCGTTAAAGTGAGGGCAGGGGCTACAGTGATTGAATCACCGGTATGAATCCCCATAGGGTCGATATTTTCAATGGAACAAACAATAATACAGTTGTCGTTCTTATCGCGAACAACTTCCATTTCATATTCTTTCCATCCCAAAACACTTTCTTCAATTAAAACTTCTGTTGTAGGTGAAGCCTCAAGTCCGCGTTCAATAATTTCATAAAATTCAGAACGGTTGTAAGCGATTCCTCCACCGGTACCACCAAGGGTAAATGAAGGACGGATAATAGCTGGAAGACCAATAACGTCAAGAGCTTGAACTGCTTTTGCCGTCGCATGAGCGATATAGTGTTGTTTGCGGTCGGCTTCTGTGTGTCGCCAATCGCGTTCAAGCTCTTCTAGTGCTTGGTCAAGAGCATCACCAGAAAATCTCGATTTAAGTTCATCGCGCGTTTTTGCGTGCTGTTGACGATTTTCTTCTTTGAGTTCCGTCGCATTGGCTAACATAGAACGTGGTGTTTCCAAACCAATTTTTGCCATCGCCTTGCGAAACAAGGCACGATCTTCCGCTTTATCAATGGCATCCGCATTTGCACCTATCATTTCAACATGGTAGCGGTCTAAAATTCCCATACGCTTTAATGATAAAGCGGTATTGAGTGCTGTTTGACCTCCCATAGTTGGTAAAAGGGCGTCGGGTCGTTCAAGAGCAATAATTTGTGCAACTATTTCAGGAGTAATGGGTTCAATATAAGTCGCATCAGCTAAATCTGGATCTGTCATAATGGTAGCGGGATTGGAATTCACTAAGATAATTCGATAACCTTCTTCTTTTAGTGCTTTGCAAGCTTGTGTGCCTGAATAATCAAATTCACATGCCTGACCAATAACAATGGGTCCTGCTCCAATGATAAGAATAGATTTTATATCTGTGCGTTTTGGCATGGTTTTTCCCTATGACAAATATCCGTACGCGATTGCGGCAGACAAAATTAAATTTTGAGGTTAAAATAATTTTATAGGTTAAGTGACAAAGAAAGTAAGCACTAAAATGCCTTTTCCCTGTTTTTTTTCATAGATTGAAAATCAATATCTTTTTTTGCTGTTCAACTTTAATATGCGTACGAGAGTGTGAGTTTAATAAGAAAACAATGATGTGTCAAAAAGTTAGAATGTCGAAGGTCTTGATAGCTAATTAAGCATAAGCAGTTATTTGCGGGTAAAAGGAACGTCGTGAAATAAAATAAGGCTTTTTATGTATAGTGGTGAGCCAATGCCTTCATCATTTTGCATTGTAGGGTAATTTTATGATCTCCAAATTGAAATTATCTGATGTTGCAATTAAAATCATGAACAAGAATGTTGTATCTGCATAAATTGCGTGAATTTGAATATTTATTTTGATGACTTAAATGCTGACTTGAGTGCATTTTGATAATGTTGGGGATATTTCTATCCCCCGTATAGTTTATTGGAGAGCTCTTAAAACGACGATTCCTGGTGTTTTCACAACATAATCCATAAAAGGGGAATCCACGACTTTCTCATTTTCTTTTTTTGAAGAAGCATTTCGTAACATCGGGCCATTATCTGTCATGATAAAGAAACCCACATGGGATACATCCAATCCAGCAAGTTTACTATAAATACCAATGAAATCACCAGTTTGTAAACGGCTTATAACCTCTTCATTAATAAAGTTACTTGGAATATATGTTATATTGCGTTTAACAACTGGTAGTCCAGGTAAGTAATTTCCACCATCAGCTTTTTTATTGAGATACTTTTCAGTGCTCACTGCATGAGGACTTAGCTGTGCGGTTATGTCATTGGCTTGTTTGTATTCTCTATAAGCCCAATCGGTGAAAAAGTGTTTCCGATTCAAAAAGTTAATATTCCCATCAACATAACGTGTTTTTATAACATTATTTATGAATTCTGTTTGTGATGTTGATTTCCGTAATGCTTCAACATAGTCCAGATAAGTAAAGCAATCTAAACCTCTAAAATCGATAATAAGTTTTTCTGGTATATTTTCTGTCCCATGTAACATATTTGCTTGGTAAGGTGTTCCTAGAAAAGCTTCAGATAGCGCGCTGATCATTTCTCTTCTCTCATGATCATTAACCTTCGAACGTTTTTCAAGAAGAGTATTTAGTTTATTTAAAGTATACGGATCTAGATTTATTTCGGATGTTTGTTGTATTTCCGTTTTGTTTTCTGGATTATTCTTGTTTACAGCAGAATCTTGGATATCACATCCTGTAACCAAAGCTGAGGTTAACATTAATTGGAATATTCTTCGCATTTTATTCACCATTTTTATATTAAGAATGAGTCAACGAGTAATCACCGAAAATGATATTTTGCCGTTCTAATAAGCTTAGCGTTAAGTTGGCGATAACATATAACAAATTATAGACAAATATACAGAACTATTTAATTGAATAAGAATATATTTTGTGTATAAAATTCGTAATTTATATTTAAACGTGATTAATACTAAAGTAACAGTATATAATTGTGTATATATATTTATTTTAGACATTAATACTGTTTTTATATTCATATATTATATAAGCAGATTATTATGGTAAAATTTGCGTTCATTAAATTTACTGAATCATTCTTGAAAATTGGAAGGGTGCTTTACAAAAATGCGCCCAGTGCTGAGTATCAGATAAAATAAAAATTTGTAATATTTTTTTGGTTTTTTCTAAAATCTTTTATTTTAACAATAGTTTTTATCAGAAAAAATTATGCTATCTAGCGGTTTTTAACAAGAGGTAGGGTTTAGAAGATAGTAGGGAACACAATATGCATGCTATCAATGATCAAATACTTAATTCGCAGTTTATTCGCCGTGGGCTTATTTTAATTTTCATTACTTTGTTATTGGATACTATTGGTATTGCAATCGTTAGTCCTGTTTTGCCCGACTATTTGGTTCAGTTGACAGGAAAGGGGATTAGTGAGGCTTCCATTAAGGGAGGAAAATTACTGGCAGCTTATTCAGTCATGCAATTTCTCTTTGCTCCTGTTATTGGAAATCTTTCTGATCGTTACGGACGCCGTCCTATTTTGCTTATCTCCATTATCATTTTTGCTATTTATAATTTTATATGCGCTATAGCATGGTGCTATTCTATAGTGTTTATTGGGCGTCTTTTAGTAGGGATGAGTGGTGCTAGTTTTGCAATCTGTACGGCTTATGTTGCTGATATATCAGATGACAAGACCCGCACGCGCAATTTTGGTTTGTTAGGAATTGCATCCGGATTGGGGTTTATTTTAGGCTCGTTTATCGGCGGTTTTTTAGGTCAATTTGGGCTACGTATTCCGTTTTATTTTGCTGCTTGTTTTTCATTCATTAATTTTATTTTTGCGTGGGCTATGCTTCCAGAAACTCTTTATATGCAGAATAGGCGCTCTTTTGATATTAAGCGTGCAACTCCTTTGGGTGCTCTTTTGCAATTCAGACAGTATCCAATGATTCTCTGGATGTTAGTAGTCTTTTTTCTTTATTGGTTTGCGGAATCTGTATGGCCAAGCATTTGGGCATTCATTGCTAAAGAACGCTATGGTTGGAATTCTTTGTCTATTGGATTATCGTATAGCTTTTTCGGGATAGGACAGATTATTGTCGTAGCTCTCGTTCTGCCCTATTTGTCCAAGCGATGGAGTAACTGGTGGATTGTGATGGTGGGGCTCCTTTTCGCGTCGGCTGGTGCGCTTGGATACACATTTGCAATACAAGGGTGGATGGTTTATGTGGTGTTTGTGTGTACGATGGGTGAGTATCTTGTTCAGGCACCTATGCGTGCTATTGCCTCAGCACAGGTGCCGCTAAATGCACAAGGAGAATTACAGGGAGCAATAGCCTCTATTTTTTCATTAAGCTTAATATTTGGCCCCATTTTTTATATGTTTCTCTTCGAACAATTTATACACGAAGGTGCGGTGTTTTATTTTTCTGGCGCACCTTTTGTCGGGAGTTTCTTGGTGCTTGTTGTTGCGATAATAGTTTTTGCTTTACGGGTACGCTAATCAGCTTAAAATGATAACTGGTCAGAGTTTTCTTGCTAAGACAATTCAAAAGGCAAAAATTTAACTCTATAAGTAAATTGAGCTGTTTTATTGCTGAAAAGCGATATGTTTGTGTGCAGAAAAAGGGTACAATTCGGGGAAGGATAACCAAAAGAAAAGCACTTTAATTACGCTATTTTTTTATAGTTCATAATAAGTTCGCTGAAATGTTTAAAGAGGTAGTAACTATCTTGTGGTCCGGGAGAAGCTTCAGGGTGATATTGAACAGAAAAAATTGGTTTTCCAATGATACGAATGCCACAGTTTGAACCATCAAAGAGGGAAATATGTGTTTCTTGAACATGGTGTGGTAAAGATGTAGCATCTACGGCAAAACCATGATTCATTGATACAATTTCGACTTTTCCTGTGTTAAGATCTTTGACAGGGTGGTTGGCTCCATGGTGTCCTTGATGCATTTTTACGGTTTTTGCGCCCATAGTAAGAGCGAGAAGTTGATGACCAAGACATATACCGAAAAGTGGTAAATTATGATCAATCAATGTTTTGATAGTTGGGATGGCATATTGGGCTGTAGCGGCTGGATCACCGGGGCCGTTGGAAAGAAAAATACCATCAGGGTTCATTGATAAAATTTCTTCTGCATTTGTGTGTGCAGGCACAACAGTAATGCGTGCATCCTGCGTAGCCATAAGACGAAGAATGTTACGCTTAATGCCATAGTCGATTGCAATGATATGAAGATTGTGTACACTATTTTCACTATATCCTTTATTCCATACCCATGGTTTTTCATTCCATTGCCTTAATGATTTTGATGTGACCTCTTTTGTAAGATCGAGATTGATGAGACCGAGCCATTTTTGTGCACGCTTCTTCAAAGAAGGGATATCAAAATTTCCCTGAGGATCATGCGCAATGATGGCATTTTGTGCACCTTTTTCACGGATAAGAATTGTCAACGCACGCGTATCAATAC
Organism: Bartonella sp. DB5-6; assembly: GCF_000278115.1. Classification (GTDB taxonomy): domain Bacteria; phylum Pseudomonadota; class Alphaproteobacteria; order Rhizobiales; family Rhizobiaceae; genus Bartonella; species Bartonella refiksaydamii. Next base: position 92,610 of record NZ_JH725120.1, on the reverse strand, counting down.
CGCAAAGTGCAATAATTTTACGTGCTTTAAGCCATTGATTAAGGTTTTCATTCGCTCGGTAGTTAGAGGGATTCGTAATATCTGCTTTAAAAATAGCGCCAACAGCACCATGACAATTCAAGGGTGTGAGATCTTCAATATCTTCGTTGTTTGTGCCTACATTTCCTATATGAGGAAAAGTGAAATTAATGATTTGTTGCGTATATGATGGGTCTGTAAGAATTTCCTCATAGCCTGTTATGGCGGTGTTGAAACACACTTCAGCTTCGGCAATACCCGTAGCACCTGCTCCTTTACCTTCAACGATTGTTCCATTGGCTAATACTAAGAGGGCTGTAGGTTTGCTTACACTCCATGGTTCGCAAGATGGGGTAATTTGTGTCATAGTGTGTGCCCACAATGTTATTTTCTGAAAGGTATAATGATCAACGCTACACAAAAGCACAACTATAACAGATGCTATGTATATTGTTCTTACAATGTTTCGCTTAAGGCAAGAAGTATAGGTCTATTCCATAAAGAGGTAAAGTCCTGTTTTTGGATTTTCAAAAATATAGTGTTCATTATTCTGTATCGTGCATAGTAAAATGTGTAAGGAATGATGAAAAACTGTTTTTTGTTTGAACAAATTGGGGCAATCTGTGTTGCGTGCTCAAATTGATATGGTACTCAAAACTGCTTTAAAGATGCAAGATAGCGCGCGTTTTTTTACACTTTTTTAATGTATGCTGCGGTTAAGGATCGTGGCACTCTTTGTTTTGATGAAGAGAAGCTAGAAGTGTAGTATCATCAGATACAGTCTATTTTCATTAGAATACTTCAACAGCATGAGGAGATAACGCTCATTTATAAAGAACTTGGTTGTTTAGCTCTGATAGGGGAATAGTCGGAAATGGAAGTTATTCGTGAATCTCTTTCCTTATCAGTTTTATGAGAAGAAAGTTAAGCAGGCTTTTCGGAACAAACAAAAGCTGAAAGATTACGTGATATCGGTCAGCTTATAACATGGCTCAAGGAATGTTACGCGGGGCAAATAGTTTTTTCTAAAGTTTGTAGTAGCTTTCGTGAAAAATTGAGATAAACCGTATCCATTTGCTAAAGATATCTGAAAGTTATTTTTTACCAGTAGCTTGCTCAGAGCAGAGAGAGTACGAAGACAATAGTAGTAGTACTCTTATTTCATAAAAGTTAGCACGAAAGAATATTTTTTTGAGATAAATAAGTCGGTATTTTAACTTTTCTAAAAAAGATTTATAGTTTTCAATCCAGACAAGCTTTTTGAGAAAATAAGGTTGTTAAGAAAAAGCTGCCTTAAAATTTTTGTAGGAGCATGTCGTTGCTTTTTTTGATGTTCCAAAGTATTCATTATTGAGTGCTACCGTCTTTTCAAGAATGATTACTATTCTACAGGTAATTTAAATGAGATGATTTTGTTATCATGGAGCGCAGCTTCAAAGTATAAAGGAAAGTTTGTGTTATATTTGAAGGGTTGTAATGAAAAGAAACTCTCATTTGTAATATGCTGTTGAGGTAATCTTGAAAAATTTATTTTCTCACCCCGAAAAGGTATATAAGAATCAATTTGTTTCTTATATTGGAAGGAGTATGGCCTCTTTCATTTATGCGGAGTTTGTTGTGTAAAGCGGTGAAGCTGTTAAAAATAGCTCGGTTAGCAACAATGGTTTTCCTGTTAAACGCAAACGAGAACGACGTGCCCACAATGCACCTTGTTGGCCCATGTGGATGTAATCACGTGTCAATCTACCACTGTTAAATAAATAGTGCCCTAATGGTACAGCGCCCAAATGCATGAGTGCTTGATTGTGTGCGAATAGGGTTTCTTGGGGGATTACAGTACGCCCAAGAAGCCAAGGCTGATCATCTCCCATCAGTATGACTTCGCGTAGCCAATAACGTGCACTCTTGGGAAGATGTTCTGCTTCTTCTTGCAGTTTGTTATGTGTAATAAAACATTCACGCTGGGGTTCGATACGTAAGTGAGTACAGTGGTTTTGTAATCGGAGTGTCATTGAGCCCGTTTCCATGAGCCAATCACGGACGTTTTCTGGTACTGGAGGATTTTGGTCAGAAAGCCACTTTAAAGGTGGCAAGATGGAATCTCTAGGATCAGACATCATTCACTCTACATCCAAAATCGCATCCCGTATACTGTGCCAGATGATATAAGTAGATATCTCTATTGTAATGCGGGAATGCAAAGTCAGCAAGATTTTAAATGAGAGCGTGTACAAAGAAATTTACTGTAGAGGTAATTAAAAAATGGTATGCAAAAATACATCATGGGTTGATTTTGCATTAGAAAAGATCAAAATCATTAGAAGGTAAAAATAATGTACAGCGATTTAAATCAAGCTCTTTCATACAATGTGTTCTGAAATTTTCTTGATAGCAATGGAGCATGGAGTAAAGCGTTTCGTACTTTAAAATTTGTTTGTGATGCACATAAAAAGAGATGAAGAGTTTACTTATGCGAGAAGGCTTAAAGAAGAAATATGAGAAGTAGGGGAGAGCTTATTTAATAGTTTAGAAAATGGAGGGATACTCAAACTATGTAAACTTAGATGTAAAGGTGGTAGAATTATTTATAATACAGAAACTCATTTAAATGATTTAGAAAGGGTGAAAATGAAACAAATAACGAGCTATGAAATAGCTCCTATAATTAAAGATAAAAATGATAAAATATGTTATTATTCTCTTATATCTACTGTATCAGTACAAGAAGAGTGCATTTTAAAAAGTTAAAATTATTATATTTTTGAAAGTATTAGGTATGTAAAAGCTGAGCCACAAAATTAGTAAGATTATGTAAAACAATTTTCAGAGATCATGATGAGAGTAGAATAGATTATGTCTTATAAGTGGTGTTTCAAGATCTAATTCCTACTTTGATTTTTCGGGATTAAGTAATCATGAAAACAACGTCGCCATCTTTGCCGGTATAAATAGATTGCAGACATTGGTAGGAGGCGGTAAGTTATGAAAATCTTTGTCGTTTTTAGTGTTAACGATGGAAGGATGGAGATGCAAAAAAATCGTGATTTAAATATCTTACCATCCTCCCACAACAGTTTATAATATTCAAGGCTATGGTGGAAATATTTTAACAGTTTCATTTAGCACCAAAGATGTTTTAAAAAATGAATAAGTCTCCTACGATCTAACTTTTCGTCCTATCCATATGAGAATGCAAGCTCCTATAAAACCTGAAATAAGATAGCCAAGCCAACCAGCAAAGCTCACACCTAAAAGGCCAAAAAGAAAGCTGGCTAATGCGGCTCCAATAATTCCTAAAATAATGTTTAGAAACACTCCCGTTTGGCTTTTCATAAGATATTGTGCAGCTAAGCCTGCAAGTCCGCCGATGATAATAGCTGCAATCCAGCCGATGTTTGCGTCTTCCATGATACTCTCCTTTGCCTGTTTTAATTAGGGTAAGCTTTGTAAAGGTCAAGCCTTGCTTTTTGCTCGAACGGAGGATATTGCTGGTGGAACTTTGCTACTTTTTACTTCAATGATTTTCAACTAACACAAACACTCTATGCGTGGAGCATTATTTTATAAAATCACAAATACACACGACTTATTCTATATATCAAAAATTGTTAAAGTTAGCAACCATTTTATGTAAGAAAAATAGTAGCTATAAAATTATTATTAGAGAATTAAAAGTATATTTATTACAAAGTCCTATAAAAATCTTTAAAAAATAAACTTATATTAATAATGTAACAAGTAAACTTTACAATACAGTGTAAATGTTGTTTGATATGATGTTGAAAAACTTTTTTTTAACTCTTTGAAAAATGTTTGTGTAGATTGAATCTGTAAGACATTAGTATAATCGTTGCAATTCGACTGATATTTGCATTCATCATAGTATACTTCTTACTTTGATGATGCTGTAGAGTGGTACACGTTTTATAAGGATATTTGACCAAGACATCCGAATATTTAAAACCTCATGGTTGATGTGGTTTATTCATTGATCAAGTTTTCTTTAAGTCAAGATTTGGCTGTTTGTTGTTCAGTAGGATTACACAAGCGGGAACTTTGAAGAAGTCCCTGTGCTTCTAAAATTGGGTAGATCATTGAGGTTAAAAGGGAATTAATCTGTTTCAAATCGCGCACAGTGTCAAGGTGAAGGCTGGACGATTCTACGTTTTTGAGATCACTTTCACGAAGGCGTTTAAAATGTTTTAAGCTCATTTCTTTTTCTAAATTTCGGAGCTGATCTTTTTTCTGCACCAATAAGTGCGCAGTGTGTGTATCACGCGAAACAAGAACATTAAATGCGATGTGTGCATTGGCTAGGACAATAGCGTGGAAACGAAGGAGGTCACTCCATCCGTCACTGCTGAATTGTAGTCCTTTTTGTTGTTTCTTTTTTACCAGCATAAGCATATTATGAATAATGATATCTCCTGCTTGATCCAATTTTATACAGGCACCGAGAAGTTCTTGTGTTTGAAGGGCTTCTTCATCAGACAATTTCTGTCCAGCTAATCGTGCGAGATACAGTTTGATTGCAATATGCTTTTTATCCAATATGGTGTTCAGTTGGTTAAGCTCTCGGATGATATCGGGATCAGGTTTTTCATAAAGTCCCATAATTTTTTCTAGCATGATATCCACAAGATCACAAATATGGATGACTTCGCGCATGACATTAGAAAGTGCTAAAGTTGGGCGATCAAGAACGCTATCATCAAGAGCTGTTTGATCAGATAAATTAAGCGTTTTATCGGTTTGCGTTTTTTTTGTACTTACATAGACGAGTTTCGTGGTCAGTTTTAAAATCCATTTTGAGAGTGGTATTCCAGCAAGCAGAATGAAAACGTTAAAAATGATATGGGCATTGATAACTTGAGTAGAGGCATTATTGCCAAGCCATGTGATTGGTGGTTGAAAGAAGAGAAAGAAGATAAGGACAAGGATTGAACCAGCTCCACGCATGAGTAAATTTCCCAAAGGAACGAGGCGGGTATTAGGAGAAGCGTTGCGTGTTAGAAGCGGTGCTATAAGAGAAGAACCAAAGTTGACGCCAAGAACCATTACAACACATAGTTGAGCGTGGATAAGATCATAATTGGCGAAATTGACCAGCAAAATTATTCCTGCAATAGATGAGTGCAAGAGGTAAGTTAATGCGGCTGCTAACAAAAAAGTAGACACGGAATCTGTTGAAAGATAATCAATAATGCTAGGTAGAATCGCGCTGTCTCGTAAAGGCTCAGTGGCTGTGCTTATCATTTGTAAAGACAAAATCAAAAGGCCAATACCGATGACAATGCGTCCTATTTGACGCCAATCACGTTTTTCAGTTGTCATGAAGATAAAAGTGCCAATTAAGAGGCAAAGTGGCACAACGATAGTGAGGTCATAGGAAAGAATTTTAACAACTAATGCTGATCCTAATTCTCCACCACGCACTGCCATAAGTCCTGTTAATCGAGAGACAACACCGGACTCAACAAAAGAGCCAACAAGGAGTGTTATTGCTGTAGAGCTTTGTAAAATCATTGCTGTAAAAAGTCCAAAACTTACAGCAAAAAATGGTTTCGAAATGACGTGACGCATTTTGTATTTAAGTTTGTCACCATAGGCACGTTCAACCCCTGTGCGTACCATGCGTGTGGCCCAAAGAAGTAAAGAAATAGCACCTGCAAGATGAAGGAGCACCAACGAACCGTTCATGATACTTTTTCTTTCTTTGTTGTTATGAATACGGTTGATTCAAAAATTGACTAATTGAAATTTATAGTTTTACTTTGCTTTTGCTTTTAATACATGATTAAAATCGTAGCCGCTTGGATTTTGAAAAATCTTTAGACCAAAGCTAGGAAGAATGGAATAAAGGTGGTCAAAAATATCAGCTTGAATTTGTTCATATTCTAGCCAAACGGTTGTATTAGTAAAGCAGTATATTTCTAAGGGTAGACCATTTGGTGTAGGAGGTAATTGTCGCGTCATCAGGGTCATGTTTTGTTCGATGCTTAGATGTTGTTGTAGATAAGCGCAGACATAAGCACGGAAAGTTCCAATATTGGTTAAACGGCGGGTATTGGCTAATACATCATGATTTTTATCTAATTGAGCGTTCCATTCATTAATTTCAGGTATTTTTTGCGTGAAATAATTTTCTAACAAATTAAATCGAGAAAGATATTCTTTTTCTTCTTCTGTGTGAAAACGGATGCTTGATTGGTCAATGAAGAGGGATCGTTTGATACGCCGTCCACCAGATTCTTCCATTCCACGCCAATTCTTAAAAGGGTCAGTCACCAGTTTACGGATAGGCACGGTAGTGATTGTTTTATCGAAATTTTGAACTTTTACGGTATGAAGTGCAATTTCAATAACATCACCATCTGCACCAAGATTGGGTATTTCAATCCAATCACCGACACGGACCATATCGGTGGATGAAATTTGGATGCCTGCAACAAGGGAAAGCAGCGTGTCTTGAAAAATCAACATAAGGACAGCGGCCATAGCACCAAGTCCGGAGAAAAGAATAAGAGGCGAGCGGTCAATCAATGTGGCTATCATTAAAACTGTGGCGACAGCAAAAAGTGCAATTTTAGCGATTTGAATGTAACCTTTTATTGGTTTTAGTCGCGCTGTTGGCCGTTGTTCGTAAATGATATTAATGACATTGAGAAGAGCGGAAATTGTTAGTGCAATAACAAAAATAATGAACGCGTTAGCAACATTGCTTATAATAGTGCTGAGTGTATCAGGCAATGTTGGGATAAAATCAACACCTATTGAAAGAATATAAGCTGAAACAATATTCGCCATGTACTGAATGGTGTTTCCTATATCGGTGGTTGTGTTCTTGGGTAGGAAAGCAGCGAGCTTTTTTACTCCATGAATGAATAATTTGCGTGCTAAGAAGTTAACTAAAAGCACAACAAAGATAAGAATAATGAGCCAACCAAGAGTCTTTAACCACGGATGTTGAACAATGAACTCTATCACTTTTTTTACTCTCCATTTCTAAAATTATATGCAGTCGAACCTTTAAAATTTTTCAATCGCTTAAAAGGAAGTATTGGAATTATGCTCTAAAGTCGTTAAATATGCAAAAAAGAATTTCAAAACTCTGTGAGAGATAATGCGTTTTCCGCCTGATTTCCTTGATGAGCTCCGCACCAAATTACCAATTTCGACAGTTATTGGTCAAAGGGTCATCTTTGACCCTCGGAAAAGTAAGCCTTCGCGAGGAGACTTTTGGTGTTGTTGTCCATTTCATGGTGAAAAAACACCAAGTTTTCATTGTGATGATCGTAAAGGTCGTTATTATTGTTTTGGCTGTGGTGTAAGTGGTGATATTTTTACTTTTCTGTGTGAGCTTGATGGATTGCACTTTTCAGAAAGTGTAGAGCGTTTGGCTGATTTTGCGGGGATAAAATTACCCCTTTTTGATCCACAAAGCCATAAACGTCAAATTGAAAAGGCTGATCTTTATGACGTTATGAGAATAGCTACGGATTTTTTTCAACACAGTTTACACAGTAAAGAAGGTATGCAGGCGCGTCGTTATCTTGAAGCGCGTGGTGTTACGCCAAAACTTGTAGAGCGTTTTCGGATTGGTTTTGCTTCCATGAGGCGTACAGCTTTGAGAGAAGCTTTAAGTGCGCGCGGTGTTTCAATAAAACAAATGGAAGATTGTGGACTTCTAAAAGTGGGTGAAAATGATACGGTTTTCTATGATCGATTTAGAAATCGTATTATGTTTCCTATTGAAGACTTACGTGGTCGTGTAGTGGCTTTTGGAGGGCGTGCATTAGATAAAGATACGCCGGCTAAATATCTCAATAGCCCTGAAACAGTGCTATTTCATAAAGGAAATATGCTTTATAATGCAGCAGCAGCTCGCAAAAATAGCCGCTTCGTTGGTGATGAAAAAATCCATTCACTCCTAGTTGTTGAGGGGTATATGGATGTGATTGCGTTGACTAAAGCTGGTTTTGAAAGAGCGGTAGCCCCTTTAGGGACGGCATTAACTGAAGCGCAAATTGCGCTTTTATGGCAGATGGGGACTGATCCCATTTTGTGTTTTGATGGAGATAACGCTGGTTTAAAAGCTGCCTTTCGTGTTGCTGATCGTGTGCTGCCCCTTTTAAAAGCAGGGGTTTCTGTGCGCTTTGTTTTGTTACCACAAGGTAAAGATCCAGATGAAATTATTTCTACTGGTGGTGCACAACTTTTTTCTTCTTTTTTGCAAAAAGCAATCCCGTTGATTGAGCTTTTGTGGTGGCATGCTACTCATGGAAAGAATTTTGAAACTCCGGAGGAACGAGCAACGTTAGAAAAACAACTGAAACAGCAAATTTTTACGATTAAGGATGAAGGTATACGCCGTTATTATTTGCAAGATATAAAAAAAAGACTTTTTGATTTTTTTCGTCCTTCATTTTCTAAAAAAAAAGTTGCTGGACAATATTATCAACCTTCTCAAAACAGGATATTTAAAGATCAATCTTTTTCTATTTTGGCAAATTCTGATATAGTGCGCAATTCTTCGCAATCTATTCCTGTGCGTGAGGCTGTTATTTTATTGATTTTAGCTTACTATCCTGAGTTATGGTATGAAAATTTTGAAGTTCTTGCTGAGTTGGAATTACAAAACACTCAATTGGTGTGCTTTCATCGATCCATGTTGGAAATTCTTGGGAATCAGCAACTTCATGATAAGGAGACAATGATTGCACTTTTAGAAGGAAAAGGGCAAAAGGCTCTCTTAGAGCGTATGAAATGTCTTGTGCAAAATATTGGTATGCGTACTGTTTTTGTCGGAGCTCCTATAGAAGATGCTCGTGCTGTATTAAAACAGGCCATCTACTTGCATCTTCAAGAACACCACCTACATAAGAGACTACAAGATATTGAAGAACAACTCGTAGAAAATCCTAATAGCGAGGTCTTCGTTTTGCTCCGTGAGATAAAAAGTGAGCTGGAGCAGATGCAAGCGGTAGAAGCGTTAATTGAAGGATTTGGAAGTTGGTTGGATGAAAAAATAGATAAGAATAAGCGAGATACGATAAAATGATTCGCTTTTTTTATGCGAATCAGTCACCTAAGGCTTAAGATAAGGAAGTTTATGTAGAGCGACATTTTTACAAAGAATGACGATTGGATTTTTGAAAAAGCGGGAAAGTGGTTCTTATTGTATGCTGCGGGGATTATCTCAGAAAATCTGAGAGGTGTCAGGGAAACTTCTGGAGTTTTCCCGCGTTTTTGTGTGAAAGAAGGGCGTGTACGGAATGTATCCTTTCCGATAGCAATAGTAATCTTCTCTCAGAGGAAGTATATATGAGGAATTGTTGATCCGTTAGGTGAGAAACACAAAAAAGTTGATCACGTAGAAGCTGCGTAGTGATCAAGTGGAGTTATGGTATGGCAACAAAGGTTGAACAGAAAGATAATGTAGAAGCAATAAGCCAAGCGAGTTTGGATAATCCTCTTCTTGATTTTTCTGATGATGCCATCAAAAAAATGGTTAAACTTGCCAAAAAAAATGGTTATGTGACAATGGATGAGCTGAATGCAGTTCTTCCTTCCGATGAGGTTACATCCGAACAAATTGAAGATATCTTGGCGATGTTCTCCGAGATGGGGATTAATGTCGTGGATGATGAAGATGAAGTCGAGTCTGTACGTTATGAAGAAGAGGTTGCGGTAGAGGGTGGTGATTTAGTAGAGGCTTCTAGCCATGCGATTGCAACGACAACTAATAAGCGTGAGGTAACAGATCGCACTGATGATCCTGTGCGTATGTATTTACGTGAGATGGGAGCTGTTGAACTGCTTTCGCGGGAAGGTGAAATTGCCATTGCTAAACGTATTGAGGCAGGGCGTGAGACAATGATCGCGGGACTTTGTGAGAGTCCTTTGACTTTTCAGGCTCTCATTATTTGGCGTGAGGAATTGAAAGAGCAGCGTATTCTTCTTCGTGAAATTATTGATCTTGAAATGACCTATGCTGGTCCAGAAGCCAAGCAAGCTCCACTTGTTGAGCGAAGTGAAATTGATACGATAAAAGAGGAAAAGACGTCTTCAGGCACGCGTAATATGGAGGGGATTATAGGCGATAGAAGTGCTGAAGATGATGAAGAAGACGAGGATGAGGTTAACTTATCACTTGCTGCAATGGAAAACGAACTATGTCCTCAAGTCATGGAAACATTAGATTTTATTGCTCAAACCTATGTAAAATTGCGAAAATTACAAGATCAGCACGTTGAGAGTAGTTTGGCAGAGCGTAAAGAAGGTGCTCTTTCACCTGCTCAGAGAAAAAAATACATTCAATTAAAGAGCGAGTTGATTCAAGCAGTGAAATCTCTCTCTTTGAATCAAAATCGTATCGAAGCTTTAGTTGAACAGCTTTACGATATCAATAAGAGATTGATTCATAATGAAGGTAAGTTGAAACGGATCGCCAACAGTTATGGCATTGGTCATGAGGATTTTTTAAAAGAATACCAAGGTCGTGAATTGGATGCAGATTGGATGAATTATATTGCGACTTTGCCAAGTCCTGGCTGGCAAGAATTTTCAATGCGTGAAGCAAAAGAAATTCAACGTTTGCGTAGCGAAATACAAAATCTTGCTCAAGAAACTGCTATTTCGATTGGAGAATTTCGTCGGATTGTTACGCAGGTGCAGAAAGGTGAACGCGAATCAACGATTGCTAAAAAGGAAATGGTGGAAGCTAATCTGCGTCTTGTGATTTCAATTGCAAAAAAATATACTAATCGTGGGCTGCAGTTTCTTGATCTTATCCAAGAAGGCAACATCGGTTTGATGAAAGCCGTGGATAAGTTTGAGTATCGGCGTGGGTACAAATTTTCAACTTATGCAACGTGGTGGATTCGTCAGGCAATTACACGTTCAATTGCTGATCAGGCACGTACTATTCGTATTCCTGTGCATATGATTGAAACAATTAATAAAATTGTTCGTACATCCCGCCAGATTTTACATGAAATTGGACGTGAACCCACACCAGAAGAATTATCTAGCAAGCTTTCTATGCCGTTAGAAAAAGTGCGAAAGGTCCTTAAAATTGCAAAAGAACCTATTTCGCTTGAGACGCCTGTTGGTGATGAAGATGATTCCCATTTGGGTGATTTTATTGAGGACAGGAATGCATTATTGCCGATTGATGCAGCTATTCAAGCTAATTTGCGGGAGACAACGACTCGCGTACTTGCTTCATTAACGCCACGTGAAGAGCGTGTTTTGCGAATGCGTTTTGGTATAGGGATGAATACTGATCATACGCTGGAGGAAGTTGGTCAACAATTTTCAGTCACGCGGGAGCGTATCCGTCAAATTGAAGCAAAGGCACTTCGTAAATTGAAGCATCCGAGCCGTTCACGCAAATTGCGTAGTTTTCTCGATTCTTAAATAAGAGGATTTGTACATTTTCAAAGATGCCTCTTTTTTTGATGCATGTGAGGGAAAGACATATTATGTAGTTCTTAAGAGCTTTTTTGAGAAAATTGCAAAGCAGGTGTTGAATTCTATATAGAATCTGCACTGTTCGGTGTTTCTCTTAGCTTCGATATCTGTGCTACTCTCTATGAAAATGACAGATATGTGGTGATTTCTCAAAGGAATGAATGATATCTAAAGCATTAACCTGTATGTAGCTGTAAGTTTATTAAGAGATGTGATATTTTAAGAGTGGTTTATTTGGGGTGAATCAACTTTTTGATAACAAAGGTGCATTTTTTGTACCACAGTGCCATTTACACAAGCAATTTACGTAGTGCTGTGGCAGTTTGAAGTTTCCATTCTAATTATGTTGTTGTTTTAGATTATAAGATATTTGAAATTGCGCGTTTTATTATTTTTTGTGTTCGCTCATAATGGAGCTTTTGATACATTCATATGAGATGTTTGCTATAGATAGAGTACATCTTTATTGAATTTGTTTTAAAAAGATCGTCTTGAGGCAATGTAGTGGATTTGGTGTTTTTTAAGAAACAAAAATCTATGAAATTGTAAAAACTAAATTTTATTTATCTCATTTTAAGAGATTTTTTTATTTAACAAATATGGTTGATTTTATGTGTAAGGAAATTCCTTTTTGGAAAGTGAAAAAACTAGAAGAAATTTCCATTTCTGAATGGGAGAGCCTCTGTGATGGCTGTGGGTGTTGTTGTTTGCACAAAATAGAAGATGATGATACTGGTGATATCTATACAACTAGTGTGGCTTGTCGTCTTTTAGATGAGAAAACTTGTCAGTGTCGGGACTATGTTCATCGCAAATCAATTGTTCCAAACTGTATATCGTTGGATGTTGCAACTGTTAAAACAGCTCGTTGGCTTCCAGAAAGTTGTGCTTATCGGTTGATTAATGAGGGAAAAGACCTTCCATGGTGGCATCCACTGGTCTCAGGAGATTGGCAGACGGTGCATCAAACACAATTTTCTGCGCGTGGACAGATAGAAATTTATGAAGATGAATTATTATCTGAAGAAGCGTATATCCATTATATTACCGGTCTTCTTTGTGAAGGCCGGTAATATAATCTTTTCACGCAATAATTTGCCATGATTGATAAGATTGTACGACTTAGTCTATAGTAAATACTACAGTAACACTGACGTTATAGCCCAACTCTCCTCCTGAAAAATTTGTATCGGCGTAGCTTGCACGGGTTGCACTGCTCATAAGGCGTGGACTTGGATAATAATCATCATTATTTTCATTGATTTCAATGATTTTTCCTAATTTTAAATTTGCTGCTTGTGCTATAGTTTCAGCTTTTTCAATGGCTCTAGTGATAGCTTTTTTACGTGCTTCTTTATAAAATGGCTTTGTATCAGCGTTGGTAAAAGTAATGCCATTAACTGAGTTAACGCCGAGCGTCACTGCTTGATCAAATATTTTACCAGCATTGGCAAGATCACGAATACGCACTGTTAAAGAATTTGAAACATGATATAGTTTTTCATTGTTCTTTTTTTCGTGATGTTTGTCGGGGTTGGATTGATAAATAGATAAGCCGGATGTTTGTAAATCATTTGCTTGGATGCCATTGCTCTTAAAAGCATTTACAATATCATTCATAGATTTATTATTGGCTGCTAATGCTTTTTGGGCAGTCTTGTCATTTGTAACAACGGCTAAGTTGATAATCGCCATATCCGGTGCTGCTTGGCTTTCGCCAGTTGCAGTAACTCTAATAGTTGCGTTTTTTATTTTGCTTTCTCCAGCATGCATGGGGAGTGAGCTGGCTAGCAATGCGAGTGCTATCATAATTGTTTTAACTTTATAATGATTCAACGGTTGGAAAATTATCTTTATCATATCTATTCCTTTATATTTGTTAGTTCACTACTTTCTCATTTTTGGGAGTTCTTGTAAAGAAATTAGGGCACTGAGAAAAAAAACCGATAGAAAAAGGAGAAAAAGATGGGCTATAATTCAGGTAGGCTCTTGTATCATGGAGCGTTTTAGTTTAGAGAAAAGCGATCTGTGTGGGGCCTGTAGCTCAATTGGTTAGAGCCAGCGGCTCATAACCGCTTGGTTGGGGGTTCGAGTCCCTCCGGGCCCACCATTAAATAAAATAATATTATATAATGAAGTCTTCAGATTTGTCTCTTTAGTTTATTCTGAAGTTTTTTGATTGTTCTATTTTAAGAGGTCTTCTATCTAATTTTTGTATAGAGTGATACCATGTTTTCTTCAGTATAGCTAAAAAGACTTTCATTTATGACATTGTAGTATCTGAGCGTATGGCTGTTTATCTTATTTAATTCATGTGTTAGTTTTTAAATTTCTACTGCATTACATTTTTCACGAAACAGAGTGCTAAAATTTTTTATGAGAGTTTATTTCTGCTTTTCTCACCAATGAATGCTTTATCACACTAAGACCAATTTTAAGGGGGCATTAGTTTAAGTAGAATCAGAAGAAAAATATCTGTTTTAAATGAATGTTTTTTTGGTTTTTAATGAATGGTATTATCTGTTACGTCTTTTGGGATGATCCTAACTGCACTATCACGATGCAAGCTTGTACAAAAAATGTAGTTCATAGATGTTATGTGTATCATGTAATCAGTGATGATAACATTTGTTGATGTTTTCTTTTTACAAGTTGGGATTCTTTTTTCTTTTGGTAAATGTTGTGCAACTTATGTGCGGAGATCATTAGGGCTTGTCCCATTGTATCCTTTTTAAGTATTGCATTTTTGTTCATGCTAGATCTCTCTGCCGGTATTTCAAGGATGCTTTCACAGGGAAAGTGCCTTTCTTTGAAAGGTATATTATAGCGTTTTAGGCAGCACTGCTGTTCATAAGAGCTATACAATATTGCATTGTTATGTTCTTGTTTTGTGATATCGTTTAAAAACATAGATAGTGCTGCGTAGAATAGAATTGTGATATATTATTTCTTTCAAAATAAGCTTTTTGTATTCTCTCACGTAAAGTTCAGCAACGTCTTTAGAGGTATTTTCACGTAGATTAATTATTGGTTCGAATCGCAAAATTTTCATAACATTATTAGCGTTATTGATAAAAGTGATGATACCAGTTTTTTCATAAAAAGGTCTGGAACGTGTGATGTCTTTTATTTCATAATGGTACATAATTAAAAGAATTTCATCTGATTTTATAAAACCAGTTTGTATACAACTGCTGACATACGGCCTATTGCAAATATTTTTCTAAGGTATGGGGTATATGCAAACGTTTTGGCGTTATATAGTTTGACTGCATGGAGTATAGCTATGAAGAATGACAAAAAATTTGAGGTTACTTTATCTGATATTATCGTGAAATGGGAGGCTCTATCTACAGCTCAAAAAAAAGAAATATTGAAAATAGTAGAAAGCTCTACAAATTCTGATCAGTCAACAGAATACTTAAAGCTTCAATCTTCTTTTTATCTCCAGACGAAATTAAAGCTATGAGTTTTAAATCTTCATCGGAGATGTTAAAACCAGTTATTACATATATGGCACTAGCATTTCCGAGTGTGTTGAGAATAGCCATAAGTTTGTCTACAGAGGGTCTTTTCCCCCCGTTTATCATTTGTTGTACGTAGTTTTGTCCACAGCCTGCAGCTTTGCTTATTTCAATCATCGTGCGTCCATCACTTTTTATTAACTCAATTAAGCGTTGAAACCAATCTTTTTCAGTCTTTTTCATTTTTAGACCTTTACACATTTACGCTATAGCGTTAATATTGCGCTGCGAATCCAGAATATATGATACAAGGAGCGTCAAAATATCCATGCGTAGCTTTTCGCTTATGAAGGATATAGAGTTGTTTTTAACTAATAACAAAATGTCCGCATACACTTTCAGATTCGAATCAATAAAAAATGGTTGCTTAGTTCCACGGTTGTGACAGGGTGGACGCGTATAACCAGAGACGGAGATACACTTGGTGTGTTTATGAAATGTTACTGATAGTATACGCAGCACCATTATAAATCAAGATATACCCAAACATTGGCATTTATAAGAAATTTCCGCGTTCAGATGATGCACGGATATAGCGAAGCTTTACAGCCTTAAGGGTAAGGGGGGGGCCTGTAGAAAAAATACAAATTCATGGATGAAGAAGGTTTGTTTTCCTTTTGTTTTAATAGATTAGGTTACTGTTAGACGATATATTGTATGCGTGTGTTAAGAAACTTTGAAAATATCAAAAAAAGTGGTCGTAATAATTTTATAGAGTATGAAGGTGCTTTCGGTCACAAAGGTGATTGCTGGGTAAAATCTAATACGAGCGGTAGATGCTTTATTGTAGATGAATATGTTTTTGCTGACGCCATGGTTTATAACGATGCTCGTGTTTATAATGATAGCCATAGTGTGCAGATATATTGTATATTTCCTGTTTTCTGCCTCATTTGTGTTTACAGAAGTGCGCCAGTATATGGTAAAGTAAAGGTTTGCAATAGGCTACATGTCCACAACATTACAAAGATTTATTGTAGTACCAAGATTAGTAGCAATGTGCAGGTTTACAGCGGTGTTCATGTATACAGCAATGCCCAAGTTTATAACTCTGTAGAGATTTCTAAAAATTCTAAAACTTATGTCAACGCTTTAGTTTGCGATTATGCAAAGATTCATGGGAAGGCAGAAGTTTACTGTCATGCTGAGGTTTGCGGCTATAAAGCTTTTCGCAATGATAAAGAGACTCACATAGGTAGCTACATTTTATATGATATGAAAGAGGTAAGAAAGGGCGATGCGGGGGAGGCGGCTATTGGGTTTGTTGAGCTGTTAGCATCGTTTGAAATTATTTGTATTCTTATGTTTTATGTAAAAAATACGGTGCAAATAATTGGCGAGAGGGTGTGGATTTTTACAGCTTTTATGGGGTTGCGTTGCATCATTGGTTAGCGTGTTTTGATGGAGAGAATAAAGGGTGTTGAGTGCAATTTGTTGCACTTAGCATATGCGGTTTCGTCTTCTTTTTTTGATGAAAGGCGAAATAAAACAAATGAATCGAGATGATCGATTTAATAGCAACTAAAGGAGATTAAAATGAGTTTGAATGAAATTTTATTAGGAGCTGTGATTGTTGTTTTGCTTTTTAGTGGGATTATGTTTCGGTTACTTTTTTATTCTCGCGATCAGGTTAAAGCTCTTAAAGAAGAGGCAAGAAATATAAAGCATGAGTTTTTAAGGGATTCTATGAAGATAACTGAAGAACGAGATAGGGCAATTAGAGAGCAAAATATGGTGATTAAAAGACGTGAACAAACAATTGAAAAACTGAAAAAACAAATTAAGCAATATGAAGAAGCCATGAAACAACATCATGAACAGATTAAATCTGAAGATAGCACGAAAAAGTGATTGTGTTCATATTTTGCGTCGGATCTGTGTATTAAAAGATTTTGGAGATGTTAAGAAAAGTGATTAAAGAGTTTGAGGATAGCAAAAGAACTAATTTTCACCATAAAAGTAACGAATGAGTTAGTGGTGAGCTTATGTTTTTAGGGAACCTTCAAGTTTTTTCCAATGTTATGGTTTATGAAACCATTTAAGTTTATGGGAAGGTCGTTGTCAGTGGCAATGTAAAAGTTTCTGGTAATGCACATGTTGCTGAAAAAAGTGTTGGAGGGGTGGTATTCTTCTTTGGAGAACGAGGTATATGATGGATAAAATAACCTCAACTAACAGGTATAAAAAAGCATGGAAGTAGCAAGAAAGAAGGATGCCTGTTTTTATAAAAGTATGAAGCAAACGTATAGGTTATGATGATTGGACAGAAAAATCATATTCATAATTTGAGTGTGTTCTATTACGTTTATTACTATTGCGAAAAGACGGAAGATTTGAGAAAGTTGCAGATTAATAGATTCAAGAGGCAATTTAGTTGTCGGTTTAGAGATAGGAATAGCGTTTGCAAAAAGCTTTATTTAACAGTATTTATGTATGCTAGGAATTACACAAAAAACTCTTTCTATCGAGGAAAAATCAGTTACTCTCCATTCGTCACCAAAATGTGGTAAGATATTCCCAATATACAAAGGAAAAATTTTTGTTTTAATAGCAAAGAACGTTAGGGTTGTAGTTCCCTAATAAGCGCTTTATGCGTAATTTCTTTTATCTGCTCAATGTTTACTAGGATATCTTGTTTCGTTGGATAGCCTTTACTAGAAAAAGCGATTTTTTGTTCGTCCCCTGAAATTAAACGCCAGTACCATTGATTGTGAACTCCTTGAAACACCTCAAAAAACATGCTTTCCACCTCATAAAATAGCCGATAATTTGCAGGATAAATATTCAACCAATTTGACTATAACAGTAAGGTATGTCTCTATAGTGAGTAGTCAATATATTCCCCTTCATTTTTTTGATCTTAAACAATAATTTCTATGAGAATCCTATCTTGTAACAAGAAAATATTTATTGTCAATAATGTATAAATAGGTATTTTATACTATAAAAAATTATTTTTTAATTTTAATTAGGCTGTATTCTTATTTCGATTAGAATTTTTTTGTTGTAGTTAAACAGATAGCTTTAATGATTTTATTATAGAAACAAATTTTATAAAGTAAATAAGGCTTTACCAGCATGGAAAAAGTAAAAGTGCTTCTTTCCGTACTGATAGATTCACTTATTTTATTATTCTTTGTGATAAAGATGTCTATTGATTGGCTATAATCTCTTTTTGCGATACACTTCGAATGAGTAAATCAATGAACAGGCTAAGGGTATAGGAATTGGCCATTTTTGCCTTCGTATCAATCAAAGAGGTTGCAGCCTTTGAGTTAAGGCTATTAGATAAGCCTTGTTTTGTCAAAAACTGCTGCAACTTTTCATAAGAGCTATCGATTTTTTCTTGATCTAGTTTTTCACTATGATCACTGTTCGCAAGAATCTCTTCAAGCCGCTCAATTTTTTTTATAAAATAGTTCCAGTCAAAGTCACCTTTTGTATATTCTGTGTCAAACATTTTTCCCTGTCCAGTTAAAAGCCAATTAATATTGACACCGTACAGCGTGCGATATATCTGTAATACACTAAGATTTGGTTCTCTTTCTCCGCGCTCATAAAAAGCAATAGAGTTTTTTGTCATGCTAAAACTTTTAGCCAGTGCTTCACGTGATGGATCCCCTAAAGCTAGGCGTACATAACGTAAACGTTTTCCAAATATAGTTTTTGACTCAGTTTCAGGACGTGCCACGAATTATCTCCCTCAGTAAATCATCACGGTATCGGTTTTGACCGATAAAGGCACACTATGTATTAATATCTCATGATATAATGTCAATATTTATAACTTTATTTTTCTTTATTTTTTTAATTTTAGTGGATAGAAGGTGATTTTTGATACATCTTATTTAAAATTGGTATGTATTTCAGATAAAATTAACCAATCTTCTCTTGTTTTTTCTGTAAGAGATTCCATATAGATTCGCCATGTAGATCCTGTCTATTTTGCATTAATATATGCAATCTTCAGATATGTACCATATTCACTCTGTATCAGAGAAGATGAATTAAAGAAATAAATTTTGAGGAATGATCATGGCCCTATTAGGCTATTTTAGATGGGCTTTTTTTTTCACGATTGTTGGCATTTTTATGGGAGGGGTTATTGGTTGGTTTGAAACAGGAAGTATTACTGGTTTTTTTAAATATTTTTTTATTTGCTGCGTTTTAGGAATTTTGGAAATTTCTTTATCTTTTGATAATTCTATTATTAATGCACGGATTCTTGGAAAAATGGATTCGTTATGGCGCAGTCGTTTTTTGGTATGGGGCATTTTGATAGCTGTGTTTGGGATGCGGATTGTTTTTCCGTTACTGGTTGTTGTTGTGGCGGTTGGGATTAATCCAATTTCGGCAGTAAAATTAGCGATATGGGAGCCACATCAGTATGCTGCAATCTTAACGGATGCTCATGTAGGTATTGCGGCTTTTGGGGGAACTTTTCTCATGATGGTTGGGTTAAAATATTTTTTTGACCTTGAAAAAGAGGTACATTGGCTCGCTTTTATAGAAAAACCTGCTCAAAAGCTTGGGGTGCTTGGTGGTATTGATATTGCAATTGTTTTGGTTTTGATATTATTCCTTTCAGAACAGATTGTAACAGAAAATAAAATGGCTTTTTTACTTGCTAGTCTTTATGGACTTTTGACGTTTATAGGTGTTGAAGCTGTTAGTTCGCTGTTGGATACTCCAAAAAGATCTTTAACTACGGTTGCAAAAGGGGGAGCAGGTGCTTTTCTTTATCTAGAAATTCTAGATGCTAGTTTTTCTTTTGATGGCGTTGTTGGTGCTTTTGCTTTTTCACACAATCTTTTTATTATTGCAATTGGTCTTGGCATAGGTGCATTTTATGTTCGCTCTATGACGATTATGTTGGTCGAATCAGGGACATTGTTACATTATCGTTATCTGGAGCACGGCGCTTTTTATGCGATTTTGGTACTCGCAGTGATTATGTATCTGCAAACTGTTATATTGGTTCCTGAAGTATTTACAGGACTAGTGGGGGTCTGTATTATTGGAATGGCATTTTATTCTTCTCTTCGTTTTAAGCGCCACCTATCTGAATAAGCATGTTGTATCTACATAAATTAAAATTTTTATGCATTGCAATAAAAAGAAAGTATTTTAGGAGGACATTAAGAGCTCTATACCAGATTCGTTCATGGTTTTAAGCATTGTGTTAAGTGATCCATTTAGATCAATACCAGCACAGGCGTTTAATGAAACGCTCACTTTAAAGCCGCATTGTATAGCGTGCAGTGCAGAAAATCCTACACAAAAATCGGTTGCTAAGCCGCACATAGCAAGCTTTGTGAAACCGTGTTCTTTTAGATAAACTTGTAAGCCTGTTGGTGTTTTTTGATCATTTTCAAAAAAAGCCGAATAGCTATCAAATTTTTGATTATAGCCTTTTCTAAGGATAAGTTGCGCTTTCTCAGCTCTGAGAGATGTATGAAATTCTGCTCCTTGTGTTCCTTGTATGCAATGATCTGGCCAAAGGATTTGGGGGCCGTAGTCAAGATTTACGGTATCATAGGGTATTTTTTCAGGATAGGAGGAAGCGAAGCTACAATGGTTTTTAGGATGCCAATCTTGGGTTAAAATGACATGATTAAAATGGTCTATGAGATTATTGACAGCAGGTAAAATGGTATCACCTTGTGGTACTGCAAGTGCTCCACCTGGCAAGAAGTCGTTTTGTATATCGATGACGATTAAGGCTTTTTTTTCCATGAATATATTCCTGTTAAGAAACTTTCTTTTGTGATACCTTTAAAAAGTTATATTTTATCTTGAAGTTTTGAAATGATTTCGTGGATGTTGGTATTATTTTTGTAACTATCAAGCCAAAAAAGGGGAATGGATAAGTTTTTAGAATTTATTTTATAATTTTCTACGAATTGCAACCATGCACCAATGGAAAGCGCACTGTAATCATTAATCGCTATGTGACGGCGCAAAGCCCTCATGATCTTCAAGCTTGGGACGTCAGATCCCATAAGACGGCGTTCGTTCTGTAAGCGCAACTTAAGCCACATCAATGCAAGGGGGGAAGTCCATTGTTTTCCATAACACAAAATTGATGAAAAAAAAGAAGGATTTCTTGCTGCATAGTGTAAAGCCCACAAAGCAAAAAAAGAGGGGGCATAGAGAATCGTTTTTTGGGGTGGTACAGATACATTATTGCATTGGTAAGTTGGTTTAATACGATAAAAAAACACTGTTATATCTTGGAGAGAAAAGAGAGACGATGTTTGATAACACGTTTCAGGTACAGCTAAAAAAATTTTCTTTTTGCTCTTCAAAGGGACGTTTTTTTGCATTCAAAACCGTAATAGAGCTTGTGAAATTAGAAAAAATATATCAATATAAAAGAAAAACTTTTAATATAACGAACGCACTGCTTGACGCGCAGTTTGAGAAAAGCAAAAGCAATTCTTTAAAAGTCTTAACCTTTAATACCGTGTAGTATAAAGAGAAATTTATGGCACGTCAATTTATCTATCATATGGCTGGGCTTAACAAGGCTTACGGCAATAAAAAAATTTTAGAAAATATTCATTTGTCTTTTTATCCAGATGCAAAGATCGGTATTTTAGGACCGAATGGTGCAGGTAAATCGACTATTTTACGTATTATGGCTGGGCTAGATAAGGAATATACGGGAGAGGCATGGCTTTCTGAAGGGGCACGTTGTGGCTATCTACCGCAAGAACCTCTTCTTGATACAAGTAAAGATGTGCGCGGTAATGTGATGGAAGGTGTTGCGGATAAGCAGGCAATTGTTGAGCGTTATAACGCGTTAATGATGAATTATAGTGAGGAGACGGCTGATGAAAGTGCACGACTTCAGGATATTATCGATAGCCAGAATCTTTGGGATTTAGAAAGTCAAGTGGAAATGGCTATGGCTGCTCTTGGTTGTCCACCAGCAAATGAGGATGTGGCAAAACTTTCAGGAGGTGAGAAGCGGCGTGTTGCTCTTTGTAAATTACTTTTGTCAAAACCCGATTTATTGCTTTTGGATGAACCTACAAACCATTTGGATGCTGAAACTACAGCTTGGCTTGAAAGGCATCTATGTGAATATTCCGGTGCGGTGCTTTTGATTACGCATGATCGTTATTTTCTCGATAATGTAACGGGTTGGATTTTAGAATTAGATCGCGGTAAAGGTATTCCTTATGAGGGAAATTATTCCGCTTATTTGGGAGCGAAAGCTAAGCGTTTGGTTCAGGAAGGTCGTGAAGAAGCTGCTCGTCAACGTGCATTGTCACGTGAGCAAGAATGGATAGCTTCTAGTCCAAAGGGGCGGCAATCAAAATCAAAGGCTCGAATTAGGGCCTATGATGAGTTAGTTCAGGCTGCACGGGAGCGTCGTCCTGGAGAGGCGCAAATTATTATTCCTATTGGGGAAAGGTTAGGGCAGGTTGTCATTGAAGTTGATAATCTCTCTAAGGCGTATGGCGAGCGTGTATTAATTGATGATCTCTCTTTTAAACTTCCTGCTGGTGGTATTGTTGGTGTCATTGGTGCCAATGGTATGGGAAAATCTACCTTGTTTAAAATGTTGACGGGACAGGAACAGCCAGATTCAGGTCAAATACGCATCGGTGAGACAGTTCACATGAGTTACGTTGATCAGAATCGTGATTCGTTGGTCGGTGATAAAACCGTTTGGGAGCAAATTTCTGGCGGAAATGACATTATTAAGTTGGGGAAATATGAGATGAATAGTCGTGCTTATTGTGGTGCGTTTAATTTCAAGGGTGCAGATCAACAGCAGAAGGTGGCAAATTTATCAGGAGGACAACGCAATCGTGTACATTTGGCTAAACTTTTAAAGGAGGGAGGCAATGTTCTTCTTCTTGACGAGCCTACAAATGATCTTGATACAGAAACTTTAGGTGCATTGGAAGATGCGTTGGAAAATTTTGCTGGTTGTGCGATGATCATATCACATGATCGTATGTTTCTTGATCGACTGGCAACACATATTTTGGCTTTTGAAGGTGATGGTCATGTGGAATGGTTTGAAGGTAATTTTGCTGAATATGAGGCTGATAAGGTTCGCCGTCTCGGTGTAGAATCTCTTAATCTTAGGCGTGTAAATTATAAGCCGCTTACACGCTAGGATTTTGTATCTTGTGTAAACTTGATTGAAAGAATGAGGATGGTGTTTGGTATTGCTTTTATTTTTCAAAAGACAGTGCATGCACCATGTTGAAAAGTTTTGTTTTTCGCATCTCATAAGATAGAAATGAGAGCATAAAATCCTGATTATATCCTTCGTGGAATATGTATCATACTTGATATGCTAGGACATGTACAAGTACCCGTTACTTATCAAATTATAAGAGAAAGTTGTAAGCTTTTGTATGCAGTTTTGTGGTTATAGCCTCAATATTTTCGCTATCATCACGAGAATAAGGGACCGTTAGTTTAGGGGTTGCTTGTTGTTCAATTTGTTGGAAAACAATGTAATAAACAGAAGTAATGCAACTCTATGCCTTCTACTTGATTTTCTATTAATAGGAATAAATGCTTATCTGAGCAGAGAGGAATATTGATGAAAAAAGTAGTAAGTTTGGATGCAGCGATTATGTCCCTGAAAACGATGGCAGAGATAACTCGTTTGCGTGTTCTTGTGCTCTTGTGCCACGAAGATTTAACGATTTCTGATTTTACTTTTATCCTTGGTCAGTCGCAATCTCGTGTTTTGTGGCATTTGCATTTATTGTACGAGGCACAGTTGATAGAGTGTTATCAAAAGGGAAATCGGATTTATTTTAAGCTTTGTCATGGTTGTTTGGGTAAAGATATTGTGATGACTGCTTTTTCATCTTTGCCAAAGCATGATGTGAAACTGGCACACGATTTAGTGCGTTTGGTAGATATTAAAAAGCAGCGTCGAAAAAGGGGGAAGAAATATTTTTTACAAAACAAAGCACAATGGGATACATTTCGATTTTCCCATATTGCGGATTATGTAGTGGAAAGTGCCTTACTTGAAATCGTTGGCGATAAACAATTTGATACAATGTTGGGGATTGGTGTAGATACAGCCCCTATCTTAAAATTCTTTTCAGGTCTTTATACACGTGCAGTTGAAGTTGTACTTGATAGTGATGTTTTGCATCTCTCTATTCGAGATACAACTTTTGATTTGGTCATTCTTTACTGGGCTTTACATTTTCTTGAAAATCCTGAAGTGGCTCTTAATGAGGTGGCACGTGTTTTGCGCCCTCATGGACGTTTGCTGATTGTGGACTTTGTTCGCTATACGACAGAGCCTTCATATTCTTACCATGCACATATGCATCTTGGGTTTTCAGATTCACAAATAGAACAATGGCTTAAAGATGCAGGACTCATTTTAGAACAAACGGTTTGTCTTGCTCCTGTAAAAAATGAAAATAATGAGAGGCTAAGAGTTACATTTTGGCTTGCACGTGATCCACGTTTACTGGTTGATGATATCAAAGACAAAAAAGTAGATTTTGCATAATTATATTTGTTAGTATGTTTCATTCTTTGGTTTTTCTCAATTAGAAGCGCAAAAATGGGATTTTAGTAAGCCTTCGAAGAGTTATTGCTTTTGGTGCGTGCATTGTGTTTTTTGCATGAGATTATTGATGTTTTAATTATGGATGAGCAGCTGTATCAGCTAACGGCATTTTATAGAGATGAGGCTATAATGGTAGTTATTTAACGCATGTTGGGACAGTATTTGTTAATTGATCAATATATTGATTTATAATGGCAATTTATTCTTTACAACTTAAATGAGAATTCTGAATAGAGAAATTTTTCTCATTTCAAACCTCTTATCCAGAATCGAAAGAATTGTTTGTTTACGTGTCACAAGAGGGATAAAATATGGATAAAAAGCGTTTGAGAAAGGAATAAATATGCTTCTCATGAGTTATCTACAGGCAAGAGCATGTCGGAAACATTGGGAGCAGGTAAATATAATATGGTGCTGGGAGATGGATTAGATGCAAGGTAGGAGGTCTCTTTAAAGCAAATGCGTGAATTGTTAGTACAATGATGTACAGTTTTTGCGAGGAATATCATCCCAGAAAGAAATGCGAGTAGCAAAACGAAGATATTATCTCTTTAAAGAGAGAGAAATAGAGCAATTTTTGGATATAGAAATTGCCTTTTTATCATTTTGTGAGAGAGTTTAAGAGATGGGAAAAAATATCTCCACTAATCCTTATCACTTATGATAGTGGTTGGAGTCTATTGCTGGTTATAAAATAATCCGTAGAAACCTTAAATTTCGGTAGTGAATGATTCGTAATAAATTGCGCTTAGAATTTTAATTTTCTATCATCTTGAAGAGCTAAAAGTTTATATTTTGCTTATTGCAGTGAGAGCTTTTGAACAAATGCTTGCTGCTTGTATGTGCTTTGTTTTTCATAGGGGAAGTTCATATGAAGCGCTTGTAAAATTTTTATGGTACTGAAGTTTCTGGAAGAATTATTATAAAAATCACGCTGAACATAGATTCTTGATTCTTTCCGAGATAAAATTGCTCCAAACTGGATCATTTTGAGTATTTTTTGCCTCAATTTTTCCATTTTTTAGCGATTTATGGTTTTTTATACATTTTTTGCATGGAAGATGATAAGAATTTCTTGTTGTTTAAAACATTTTGTTCCATAGCAAGAATATTGCATCGGCTATTTTAGTGGTTGGTGCGAGAAGACGATCAGGGAACCTCCTCCCCCCCCCCCGCGTGGATCCCTTAGATTGTCTGGCCTGGCTGGGGATTTCCTCAGTCAGGCTTTTTAGGGTTTGATGTTAAGTTCGATAAAGTATTACAAAGGGAGGGAGTTGAGGTACTTAGTATTTTGGGGTATGTGGTGCAAGAGGGGAAATATGATTTTTTTTCCAGTTAGTGCAGGTACGGTGTTTTTAATAATTGAAATTTTTTTATTGAAAATTCGATGAGTGTTGTGTGATGGAATCTGCTTTTATGTTGGAATATTTGGGTAAGAGATAATGAGGTCTTGCGGGCGCCGTATTATTTTGATTTTATTTGTGTTTTGTGTTTTTTCTGCCAGCCTTTTTGTTTCTCGAAATGCTGCAGTTTATCAGTTTTCATTTGATCGTTCTTTTCCTTCTCAACAGGTTGATGTGACGGAGGAGATGCTTCTAGAGAGATTGGCGGTGTCTTTTCCAGATATTATAATGCAGCTTGCTAAGCTAAGTTCTGAGCAACAAGAGAAATTGATTGAGCAGGTGTATCAAGGTGTGGTTGCTACTGCTTCTGCAAATGGTCAGAGTGATGAACAGTCTAGAAAATTAGGTAGGACTGTTGCTGTGATTTTGTCAAAAGCGATTGCTCGTCCTTCTATTACGGATGCTTATTTTTAATCATTTCTTTGAAAAATGTCTATCTACAGTTTATTTTAAGGATGTTTTTGCAGCTTTTCGGGAAGTTTTGAAAGCGTGCAGGGAAGTTATACTACCCATTTTTTATTTGATATTATTAAGGATAGAAAATGGTAAAACACTTAAAGCTCTTTTTTGCGGTCTTTAGAATGTTTTTTTGTCGTATGTTTCTTAAAAATAAGAACAGGATTTTGCGAAGTTGGTGAGATCATAGTGTGCGGGTAAAATATTTGAATGGGGATGAGCAATATAAATTTTTATTCAGATGATCTTAAGACTGTTTGTACTGTTCCCTTTGTAGAATTTTGCATAAAGTGGATAGAAGTAATTGTTAAATTTTTCTATACGGTCAGGAGCTGATATATTTGTGCATATTTGTGGACTTTTTGTACACAATGATTTGCCTTTAAGATTGGTTTTGGGATCAGTTTTAGTAGATGTTTTTTATAGCATAATTTTTTTCGTAGTGGGTGTTTATCGTCAAGGGATGAGTCGATAACGGTTTGTATTCTTAGTAGAATCTTTGCGCTATCGAGAGCATTGGGTGAGGATGTTTTAGTTTATATTGCTTTTTGTGATTATGGAATTGATCTCAATAAAGATTTGAGTAATCCTATGTAAAAAATGGCAAAGGCTTTTTAATATTATTTCTGTTTGCTAAAAGCTAAAAGTTTGCTGTGCTGTAGATCTATCAGTAATTGATAGGGTATATGATCTTTTCTGCACATTTATATTTTCATTATAGTTTCGATATTACACGAGATATAGAAATATATAATAAATAAGCTGAGTGTTTTTCTTTTTTTAAAAAAATTATTTTGAAACTGTCTTAATATTTTCATTTTCAAGCCGTTCTTTAGCTGTTTTTTTCTGTAAAATGTCCCCGCAAAGCCATTGCGGCTAGGATTTTGAAAATGTTTTAATGAAGAGAAAGAAAATGCAATTTGTGAAGATCCTTTCCGGCGCAGCGTTTGCTGTATTTTTTGTGTTTAATATAAGTTTGGCTCGTACCGTTTTAAATGTTGGAGATTCAAATAAAAGCTCAGTTATTATTGCTTCTAGGATTTCTACTCGTCCTTATGAAACCCTTATTCAGAAATTTGCAAATAAGCATAATGTTCCTGTTAATTTGGCGCATGCTGTTGTAAGAGTTGAAAGTAATTATAAGGCGCGTACAAAGGGGGCAGCTGGCGAAATAGGTTTGATGCAAATTAAACCCTCTACAGCGCGAGGGTTGGGTTTTAATGGTTCTGTGCAAGATCTTTACGATCCTGCGACAAATCTTGAATATGGTATGCGTTATTTGGCGCGGGCATATAAACTAAGTGGTGGGAATACGTGTGGAACGATCCTTAAATACAATGCAGGTCATGCTGCAAAAAAAATGAATACCATTTCAGCTAAATATTGCTTAAAAGTGAAAACTTATCTAGCTTCATTAAAATAAAAATGACCTTGAAGGTGATATATTTGCTATGAAATATCTTGAGAGTGCACTTTTCACTTGACGAAAAATGTTTTATAAATGATGTGTCAGTCGGCTGGGCAGCCGCGCTTGTCCAATGCCTAAAGGCGGCAGGTGAGGAAAGTCCGGGCTCCATGGAAAAACGGTGCCGGGTAACACCCGGCGGGGGCGACCCTAGGGAAAGTGCCACAGAAAGCAAACCGCCTATTTTTATAGGTAAGGGTGAAAGGGTGGGGTAAGAGCCCACCGCGCATTCAGTAATGAATGTGGCAAGGTAAACCCCACCGGGAGCAAGACCGAATAGAAATGACGCGCAAGGCTTAGCTTGCAGCCGGTTTCCGGGCGAGTCATTTGGGTAGGTTGCATGAGGCGGATGGCAACATCCGTCCCAGATGAATGGTTGCCACGTAGAGTGTAAGCTTTACCATACAGAACCCGGCTTACAGGCCGACTGATGTTTTATAGTTGATATCATACGTAACCGGCATTGCGCATGGAATTTTCTCTCATGAGGTTGTGTGTTTGAAGTTTATATTCAAACGAAATGTGTTTTTTTAATTATAACATTTTTTTAAATATAATGCGTTAGGATGTGTAATAGGGGTAACTTTAGCTTTATGTTCTTTCATTGTGATAGATAGGGGAATTGAGGCTTTGGTTATTCTGATATCAGTTGCCACTGATGGCTGTTGATTTGAAAAAGCATAAATCAAGATGGATTATTTTGACAGAGCAGGGTCACAGAGCTGAACGCCATATTCCAGTGTTATTACAACCAGTTTTAGCTGGGCTTATGCCATTGGTTGGGGCAAGAGTAATTGATGGTACCTTTGGTGCTGGTGGTTATACGCGTGCTTTATTAAATGCAGGTGCACAGGTTATTGCTCTTGATCGTGATCCTCATGCTATTGATAAGGGACAAGTGCTTGTTGATGAATTTTTTCCACGACTTCGTTTAGTGCATATGGAGTTTTCACAGTTAGATCGTGTCGTTGAAGAGAAGGTGGATGCAGTTATTTTGGATATTGGTGTCTCTTCAATGCAGCTTGATGAAGCTGAGAGGGGGTTTTCTTTTCAAAAAGATGGTCCATTAGATATGCGAATGGCTCAGACTGGTTTCACTGCTGCAGATGTTGTAAATCGTTTAAAAGGTGATGTGTTAGCGCGAATCTTTAAAATATTAGGAGAAGAACGCTATGCGAGCCGAATTGCACGGATGATTGAAAAGCGCCGCTGCGTTCAGCCTTTTTTGCGTACAGGTGATCTCGCTCATGCCATCGAGGCGTTGGTGGGATGTAAAAGCAGAGATCGCATTCATCCTGCAACGCGTGTATTCCAAGCTCTGCGCATTTATGTTAATGATGAAATTGGTGAACTTGCGCGTGGCTTATTTGCTGCTGAACGCGTTTTAAAAGCAGGAGGCCGTCTGGGTGTCGTGAGTTTTCATTCTCTTGAAGATCGTATGGTCAAAAGATTTTTTTCTGCTCGTTCAGGAGAGCGTATGAGATCGCGCTATCTTCCTGAAATAGAGACAGCTCCAGCAACATTTTTTCCTTTGTTTAAAGGCGGGATTACTGCCACTAAAGAAGAGCTCCAGCAAAATCCTCGTTCACGTTCTGCGAGGTTGCGTATTGGGATACGTACTAAAGCCGAGTGTCTTGCTTCTGATATGAAATTATTTGGTTTAGCAGAGATTGCCAATTTTGAAGGCAGCAAAAAATGACAGTTTTTCGTACATTTGATATGATTTTAGTGATGATTATGATTTGTATGGCAGGTCTTACTTATAAGGTAAAATATGATGTTCAAAAACGGATGAGCGAAGTTCGTCGTCTTGAACATGAAATTGCCGCAGCAAAAAATACGGTGAGTTTGCTTCATGCTGAATGGGCTATGATGATTGAGCCTTCACGAATGCAAAAACTTGCGAAGCGTTATCAAAAAGAGCTTGGTTTAGAGATCATGCAGCCTCGACAGGTAGTAGAGCTTGAGGATATTCCGGTACGTGTACATGATCCAATTGAAGAAGTGATTAAACAAAATATCTTGGAGGATGGTGAGGATATTTTGGCAAATAATCGTGCGTCTCAGGGGAACAGCGTTGTTCGAAAAGGCGTGCGGTGATGAAATCATACTTTTTATTTTCGCAGCAGGAAAAGCGCTTAAAGAACACACTAGATGTTCAAAACTTTCCCGCTCGTCGTTCCTATTCTAGTCGTCCGCGCTTGCTTTTTTCTTTGTTTTGTTTTCTTATTTTATATGGAGTTATGGGGGCTTGTCTTATTTCTTATGGGCTTCAAGGCGGGCAGATTGAAGAAGCAAAAGGACCTAGTGTTCTTCAATTGACTGCGCGTCCCGACATTATTGATCGTAATGGTCGTTTGTTGGCAACGGATATTAAAACTTATTCGCTTTTTGTTGAACCACGACGTATTATTGATGTGGATGAAACCATTGAATTGCTCTCAACAGTTTTGCCCGATCTCAATTGGCAGGAAACTTATAAACGCCTAAAAAGAAAGTCTAGTTTTTCTTGGATTCAGCGTGGATTAACGCCAATGCAGAAGTCGCAAATTATGGCTCTTGGTATTCCTGGAATTGGGTTTCGTACTGAAATCCGTCGTTTTTATCCGAGTGGATCTGTGGTTTCGCATATTCTCGGCATGGTGAATGTTGATAATCAGGGCATAGCGGGTATGGAAAAATATATTGATGATGCTGGCTTGAGTGCCTTGCGTGCAGCTGGTCTTGCAACTGAAGAATCATTAAAGTCAGTTCAGCTTTCGATTGATGTGCGTGTTCAGACAATTATGCATGATGAACTTAAGAAGGCAATGAAGCGTTATAAAGCAATTGCGGCAGGAGCTGTTATTTTAAATATCCACACGAATGAAGTTCTTGCTATGGCATCACTACCAGATTTTGACCCTGGAAATCCTGTTGAAGCTTTGAAAAGTGATCGCTTAAATCGGATGACCGCTGGAACTTTTGAAATGGGATCTATTATTAAAAGTTTTACGACTGCAATGGCACTTGATTCAGGTCTTTTTCATTTAAATAGTGTTATTGATGCTTCACAGCCTATTAAAGCAAGTCAAAATTATTTTATTCGTGATTTTCATGGGAAAAATCGTCCTTTAACGTTATGGGAGGTTTTTATCTATTCCTCTAACATTGGTTCTGCTAGGGAAGCATTGGCGATAGGAATTGACGGACATCGTGATTTTTTGAAACGACTTGGTTTACTTGATCGCATGACAACGGAATTACCTGAAGTTGCACACCCTATTGTACCATCTCATTGGAAAGATATCCATTCTATGACGATCTCTTTTGGACATGGTATAGCAACAACGCCTTTGCAAACAGCAGTAGGTGCTGCTGCTTTAGTAAATGGTGGTTGGTTGATTGAACCTACGTTTTTAAAACGTACAAAAGAACAAGCTTTGCAACATGCAAAACAAGTTTTGCAGGCTAAAACGAGTCAAAATATGCGTTATCTTTATAAGTTAAACAGTGATATTGGTTCGGGACGTAATGCAAAAGTAGAAGGTTATCGCGTTGGTGGTAAGACAGGAACGTCCGAAAAAGTTGAAAATGGAAAATATTCTAAAACAAAAAATTTCAATAGTTTTCTTGCTGCTTTTCCTATTGAGAATCCTACCTATGTTGTTTTAACAATTATTGATGAACCTCAGCCTGAAGATGGACAGCGTTCAGCAACAGCAGCAATGAATGCTGGTCCGGTGCTTGCTAATATTATTCGTCGTTCAGCTAGTTTTTTGGGAATAAAACCAGATTTTGAAAAAGAGTATGAGCCTATTTTGAGTACAAAGAACAGTTCGAGATTCGTTAAACAACAGTAAAATTAATATAAAGGTGCGCTATTATGTTGTTTGGAAAAATTTTTACAGAATGTTTTGAAGATGAGAACCTTTCTTCAATGGAAATAACAGGCATAAGTGCGGATTCTCGGCAAATTTTTCCAGGCTATGTTTTTTTCGCTGTTAAAGGAAATCAAGGTGATGGTAGAAATTATATAAATGATGCACTAAAGCGTGGTGCGCGAGCAATTGTTACAGATCATAATGTTGTTTTTGAGGATTTATCTGTTCCCGTTTTACGTGTTTATGATGTCCGTCATAGTTTAGCGAAATCAGCTGCACGTTTTTATGGTTCTCAACCTGAAACGATTGTGGCTGTGACAGGGACAAGTGGTAAAACATCAGTTGTCTCTTTTGTTCGGCAAATTTGGACACATGTCGGTTTATGTGCTGCTAGTATAGGGACGGTGGGTGTTGTTTCTCCTAACCGGAATGATTATGGTTCTCTTACAACACCTGATCCAGTAGTCTTGCAGCGTTTACTTTCTGAAATTGCTCATGAAGGGGTTACACATGCAGCCCTTGAAGCATCTTCGCATGGACTTGATCAAAGGCGACTTGACGGGGTACATTTAACTGCTGGCGCTTTTACCAATTTAGGACGTGATCATATGGATTATCACAGGTGTGTAGAGGATTATTTGCATGCTAAAATGAGGTTGTTTGATACGCTTTTGCCTCAAGATGCTCCTGCTCTTATTTTTGCGGATGATGTTTATTCGCAAAAAGTTATTGATACTGTCACGAAAGCGCGCCGTCGTGTTTTTACAATTGGGCGTAAAGGGCAATTTATCACCATTAATCGTGTTGAACACCAACGTTCAAGACAGTGTGTTGAATGTCGTCTTGAGAACAATATTTATACATTTGATTTGCCTCTCGCTGGAGATTTTCAGGTGATCAATGCGCTTATGGCAGCGGGATTAGCAATTGCAACAGGTGTTGCTCCTGATAGGGTTTTTCATTCGCTTGAAACTTTGCAGGGAGCACCTGGGCGGTTGGAATTGGTTGGAAAGACGGAAAATAATGCTCCTGTTTATATAGATTATGCGCATAAACCAGAAGCTTTAGAGCAGGTCTTACTTTCTGTTCGTCCCTTTACGCAGGGACGCTTAATCCTTGTTTTTGGTTGCGGAGGTGATCGTGATCAAGGAAAAAGGCCTTTGATGGGAAAAATTGCAGAAAATAAGGCTGATATTGTTATTGTAACGGATGATAATCCTCGCACCGAAATGCCAGAGAAAATTCGCAAAGATATTTTACAAGCAGCACCAAGTGCTATAGAAATAGCAGATCGTGGTGAAGCTATTTCTCATGCGGTAGGGCTTTTAAAAGCAGGGGATACGTTAATCATTGCTGGAAAAGGTCATGAGAATGGTCAAATTATAGGGGAAAAAACATATCCTTTCTCAGATCGCTTGAAAGTGATTGATGCTTTGCAGGAACGTAGATGACAGCTTTATGGGATAAACAAGCACTTATTACCGCAACTGATGGCTTTGTCGTGGGGTGCATGCCAGAAAACTTTTCTGGGATTTCCATTGATAGTCGTACTCTTGTAGAAGGTGATATTTTTTTCTGTATTAAAGGGCATCATCTTGATGGCCATGATTTTGCTGAACAAGCTTATGCGCGAGGAGCAAGTGCTCTCGTCGTTTCAGAAAATCGTTTGGCTGAGATGGGAAAAATATCCGCTCCATTGATTGTTGTTCCTGATGTTTTACAAGCTTTAGAAAAACTTGCGAAAGCTGCGCGTAAGCGTTCAAAAGCTAAGATTATCGCAATAACAGGTTCCGTGGGAAAAACAACGACAAAAGAAGCCCTAAAACAAGTGCTTGCAACTTTTGGAAAAGTTCATGCGAATCTTGCTTCTTTTAATAATTGTTGGGGGGTACCGCTTACTTTGGCGCGGATGCCTGTGGAGTGTGATTATGGCATCTTTGAAATTGGGATGAATCATAAAGACGAAATTCGCCCTCTGGTGAAATTGGTGCGTCCACATATTGCTTTGCTTACGCATATTGCTGCGGGTCATATGGGTTTTTTCAAAAATCTTGAAGAAATAGCAGATACAAAAGCTGAAATTTTTGAAGGATTAGACGATGAAGGTGTAGCCATTTTAAATGCCGATAATGATTTTTTTTCTTATTTAGTCCAGAAGGCAAAGCAATGTGGTGTGAAGAAAATCTTAAGCTTTGGTGAAGCTGAAAATTCTGATTATCAGGCTAGAGATATACGTCTTCTAACGGATTATTCCTCTATGATCGTACGTATTTGTGGGCAAGATAAGGGGGTTAAAATTGGTGCTCCTGGACGACATATTGTACAAAATAGTTTAGGTGTTATTGCTGTTTGTGATGCTATTGATGTGGATTTGGAACCTGTTTTTCTATCTTTGAACCATTTTCCTCTTCAAGAGGGGCGTGGTGTTTGTTATCGTCTATCTTTACCAAAGGGGGGAGAATTTCATTTAATTGATGAAAGCTATAATGCTAATCCTGCGTCTATGAGTGCTGCTCTTGATCTGCTTGCTATAGGGCCTGTCGGGACAGGTGGTAGGAGAATTGCTATTTTGGGTGATATGCTTGAATTAGGAGCTTATAGTGAAAAACTCCACCATGCTTTAGTAAAGCCAATCTGTCTTTCTGGCGCTCATCCAGTTTTTTTATTTGGTAAAGCAATGAAGTCTTTAGCTACTGATTTGTCTGCATATGTTAAGGTTCACTATGCTGAAAATATTGAAAAAATTTTACCGCTTATTTTTGCAGAAATTTCCAATGGGGATCTGCTTATGATTAAATCATCCCACAGTCTTTCTTCATCAGATATTGTGGCTGCACTCCTTGATCACTATAAAGCGGTTTCTCTTTCATTTAAATAGGTTTTTTTGTACTATGATGCTGTTTTTTTCTTCATTTAGTGATTGGCTTCCAGGAGTCAATGTTTTTCGTTATATTACTTTTCGTACTATAGCATCTATGCTTACATCGGGGCTCATTGTATTTTTGTTTGGTCCTAGCATCATTGCTTCTCTTAAATTGCGGCAGGGGAAAGGCCAACCAATTCGTGCTGATGGTCCTCAAACACATTTTAAAAAAGCTGGAACACCTACTATGGGTGGATTGATGATTTTAACTGGTACGATGGTATCGGCGTTTTTGTGGTGTAATTTATCGAATATTTATTTTTGGATATCGTTATTTGTTATGCTTTCTTTCGGGGCAATTGGTTTTTATGATGATTATTTAAAGGTCACAAAACAAACACATAAAGGATTTTCTGGTAAAGCGCGGTTGAGTTTGGAATTTTTGATTGCAATTATTGCTGCTTTTATGATCTTACAAGTTAATTCGCCTGGATTGGCTTTACCCTTTGTAAAAGACTATTTTATCAATTTGAGTTGGTTTTTTCTTCCTTTTTCTGCTTTTGTGATTGTAGGGACTGGTAATGCGGTTAATTTGACTGATGGGCTTGATGGACTAGCTATTGTTCCTGTGATGATTGCAGCCCTTTCTTTTGCTTTGATTGCTTACCTTTCTGGTAATATAAATTTTGCTGATTATTTACAAATCCATTATGTGGCGGGGACGGGAGAGTTGGCGGTTTTATTGGGAGCTGTTGTTGGTGCTGGTCTTGGTTTTTTATGGTTCAATGCGCCTCCGGCGGCTATTTTTATGGGGGATACAGGTTCATTGGCTCTTGGAGGCCTCTTAGGTACTGTTTCTGTGGCAACAAAACATGAAATTGTTTTGGCTCTTATTGGTGGACTTTTTGTTTTGGAAGGGTTTTCGGTTGTTATTCAGGTTGGTTATTTCAAATTGACAAAAAAGCGTGTGTTTCTTATGGCCCCTATACACCATCATTTTGAGAAAAAAGGATGGACTGAAAGTCAAGTGGTAATACGTTTTTGGATTATTTCGATCGTTCTTGCCTTAATTGGTCTTTCAACACTTAAATTGCGGTGAAAGAGTGATTCCTGTTACGTGTTATGAAGGTCAAAAAGTTGCTCTGTTTGGATTAGGGCGATCAGGATTAGTTACTGCGCAAGCATTGATCAGTGGTGGTGCAGATGTAGTTGCGTGGGATGATAATTCTTCGAGTGTACAAGCGGCTTGTCGGCTAAATATTCCAACAAGAGATCTTCGTTATGAGGATTGGTCTGAGTTTGTTGCATTGATTTTAGCCCCTGGCGTTCCTTTAACTTATCCTCATCCGCATTGGGTTGTTGAGAAAGCACGTCAAAAAGATATAGAAATTATCGGTGATATTGAGTTATTTGTTCGTGCGCGCAATCATTTTTTGCAATATCATGGTTTTTGCGATCAGGATGTTCCGTTCATCGCTATTACGGGAACCAATGGAAAATCGACAACAACAGCTTTGCTTTCTCATCTTTTGGAACAGATGGGCTATGATGTACAAATGGGGGGGAATATTGGTACTGCGATATTGACGCTTAAGCCATTTGTAAAAAAACGTATTTATGTGATTGAATGCTCATCGTTTCAGATCGACCTCACGCCCTCTCTTCAGCCAACCATTGGACTTTTATTGAATTTGACGCCTGATCATATTGATCGCCATGGTAGCTTTTTTCATTATGTACGGAGCAAAAGGCATTTAGTTGCTAAGGCTTTTCATGCTTTTATTTCAGTTGATGATGCCGCTTGTCGGGATTTGTATCAACAATTGGTTTATGAGGGACGTCCAGTTGAAGCAATTTCTAAAGAACACTTTGTGAAAAATGGTTTTTATGCGGATGGGACTAAGCTTTTTTCTGTTTGCTATGGGCAACGTCAGATGCTTGCAGATCTTGCTCATATGCCTGCATTGCGCGGGAGTCACAATGCGCAAAATGCTCTTATGGCTTTGGCAACATTGCAGGCTTTAAAAATGACTGATCTACATATGAACAAGCATTTAGCAAGTTATAAAGGGTTAGCGCATCGTATGCAGCTGGTACGTAAAATGGGGGCGGTTTTGTTTATTAATGATAGTAAGGCTACAAATGCAGATGCATCAGCTCCTGCGCTTTCTGCTTTTAATGATATTTTTTGGATTGTTGGAGGGCAGGCGAAGGAAGGTGGAATTAATTCTCTTAGAAGTTTTTTTCATAAAATTCACAAAGCTTATTTGATTGGGACTGCGGCGGAAGAATTTGCTGATGTTATTGAATCTGCTTTTCCTTTTTCGATGAGCTTGACTTTAGAAAATGCAGTGCATGAAGCTGCTGCTGATGCAATGCGTTGCAAAGCGAAAGAGGTTGTGGTTCTTTTTTCACCCGCTTGCGCAAGTTATGATCAATTTGAAAATTATGAAATGCGTGGAGAAGCATTTATTTCTTTTGTTATGCAGTTAAAAGAATCAGGAACTTAAAAAAATACTTTTGCGTTAATATTCCAGAATCTTTTTTTGTGTAATTCTATTTTTGAAGTGTTTGCTAAAAGGGGAGAAATCGTATCACTTTGAGTGGAATTATGAAAAGGGTAAAGTGGATATAATGGTTGCGCGTGCAGATAGAGACCCAATCGCGAATTGGTGGTGGACGATTGATCGCTCTATTTTTGCGGCTTGTTTGATTTTAATGGGGATTGGCATTATGCTGTCTTTTGCTGCGAGCCCCACTATTGCAAAAAAAATCGGAATTGCTGATAGTTTTTATTTTGTTCGGTGGCATATTATCTTTAGCATTCCGGCGTTTTTTACGATGGTTACTATTTCTTTTTTCTCGCTTCGTAATATTCGCCGTTTATGTGCACTTTTGTTAATTGTGACGCTTGTTCTTATGGTTGTAACTTTGTTCTTTGGACCAGAGTTGAAGGGAGCACGACGGTGGATTCCTGTATTTGGTCTTTCTATACAAGCTTCAGAGTTTATGAAACCAGCGTTTGTGGTGATGTCTGCTTGGCTTTTTTCAGAACATATACGAAGTAGAGGTATTTTGGGCTACACGCTTGCTACTGCGCTTTATGCTTTTTGTTGTATGCTTCTTGTTTTACAGCCTGATATTGGTCAAACACTTTTAATAAGTGCAACATGGGGTGGTTTATTTTTTGTTGCTGGTGTGTCCCTTACTATTATTTTTTTCTTTATCATTTTAGGTATTGTAGGAATTTTTTTAGCGTATCTTTTTCTTCATCATGTTCGTGAACGGATCAATGGTTTTTTGACAGGTGAAGGCGATACCTTTCAAGTGGATGTAGGACGTGAGGCTATTTTGAATGGTGGTTGGTTTGGGCAAGGACCGGGAGAAGGAACTGTGAAACGTATCATCCCTGATAGCCATACAGATTTTGTGTTTTCTGTTGCTGCTGAAGAATATGGTATTATCCTCTGTCTTTTAATTATGATGCTTTTTGGCTTTATCGTTATGCGCTCATTATATATAGCATTGAATACGCGTGATTCATTTATACGTCTCGGTATTACTGGCATGGCAATGATGATTGGCTTTCAATCAGGGATTAATATGGCAGTTAATCTTCATTTAATCCCTCCAAAAGGTATGACATTGCCGTTTATTTCTTATGGTGGTTCGTCTATGGTGGCAATTGCATTTTCAATGGGCATTCTGCTTAGTTTAACACGCCGTTGGCCAGAAGCACGCCTTTCAGCTTTTCCCCCTTTTTCTGTTTTGGATACCACTTATGACTCGTAGAAAAGTTATTGTTTTGGTAGCTGGTGGTACAGGTGGACATCTTTTTCCTGCAGAAGCACTTGCTGTTGAATTAAGGCGGCGTGGATATGATGTTCATTTGGCAACAGATGGAAGAGCCAAACGTTTTGTATGCTGCTTTGATGAAGAGCATACACATGTACTTTCATCGGCAACATTTACAGGATGTCATCCTTTTGCACTTATAAAAACATTTTGGGCTTTGTTAAAAGGAATGGGGCAATCGTTGGTGCTTTTTTATAAATTGCGTCCTGTTCTTGTTGGTGGGTTTGGGGGATATCCTACCTTTCCTCCTCTTATTGTCGCGGCTTTAACGCGGCGTGTAACATTTATTCATGAGCAAAATGCTATTATGGGGCGTGCCAATCGAATGTTGGCAGCTTTTGTGCATGCAATAGCAGGTGGCTTATTGTCGCAAAATAATACTTATGCTCATAAAATACTTTTGACTGGGAATCCTGTGCGTGAGGCTGTTCTTAAAGCAGCAGAAATCCCTTATCATTCTTCGGCGGGTGAAAAACCATTTCATTTCTTGGTTTTTGGTGGGAGCCAAGGAGCTTCTTTTTTTTCACGAATTGTTCCGGCAGCGATTGCTTTGCTGGATGATAAGAATCGTAAACGCTTGCGGGTTGTGCAGCAAGTTCGAGGGGAAGCTGGAGAATTGATAAAAACCTATCATATGATGGGTGTGCAAGCAGAAGTTGCTTCTTTTTTTGATGATATGGCAGAACGTATGGCGCGATCTCATTTTATTTTATCGCGTGCTGGTGCCTCATCCGTTTGTGAAATAGCGGTGATTGGTCGACCTGCTTTGTTGGTTCCATATCCTTATGCTATTGATCATGATCAGTCTGCGAATGCCGCACTTCTTTCTACTGTAGGGGGAGCTAAAATTGTATCAGAAAAAGATTTGAACGCACAAAGACTCGCTTCTCTTTTAACAGAGGCTTGTTGTTCACCGCACTTATTGAAAAAACAAGCGCTTGCTGCAAAAAAAGTTGGACAGCCTCATGCAACCAGTCGCCTTGCTGATATGGCTGAAGCGTTGATTGTTGGGCGATCATTATCAGATATAAAAGAGGAGTTTTTTGATGAAGATGCCGCTTAATATAGGCGTTATCCATTTTGTTGGAATCGGTGGAATCGGCATGAGTGGAATTGCGGAGGTTTTTCATAATCTTGGCTATAAAGTTCAAGGCTCAGATCAAGTTGAGAGTGCAAATGTTGAACGTTTACGGGGAAAGGGAATTAACGTTTATATAGGTCATCGCTCTGAAAATTTAGGAGATGCAGAGGTTGTTGTTTTTTCTACTGCTATAAAAAAAACAAATCCTGAGTATATTGCAGCAAAAGAAAAGCATTTGCCGCTTGTGAGACGAGCGGAAATGCTAGCGGAGCTTATGCGATTTCGTCGAGCAATAGCTGTCGGTGGTACGCACGGTAAAACAACGACTACATCAATGGTAGCAGCACTTCTGGACGCTGGTCATTTTGATCCGGTGGTGATTAATGGCGGTATTATTAATGCTTATGAAACGAATGCGCGTATGGGTGAAGGTGATTGGATGGTGGTTGAAGCTGATGAAAGTGATGGCACCTTTTTAAGGTTGCCTGCTGATATTGCTGTTGTTACCAATATTGATGCTGAGCATTTGGATTATTATGGGAATTTTGCTGCTGTGCGCCAAGCTTTTCGGCAATTTGTAGAGAATGTACCTTTTTATGGTTTTGCTGTCTTATGTCTTGATCATACAGAGGTTCAGTCATTGGCTAGTCGTATTGATGATCGTTGGGTAATCACTTATGGTGCAAATCCACAAGCGGATGTTCGTTTTTTTAATCTTTCGATGGATGGTCAAAAAACGCATTTTGATGTTTTTATTCGTTCACGCAAGACAGGGAAAGAGACTGAGTTGAAAAATTTGATCTTGCCAATGTCTGGACGGCACAATGTTTCTAATGCAACTGCGGCGATTGCCATTGCTCATGAACTTGGCATTTCAAATGAATCTATAAAAAAAGGCTTAGCAAAATTTGGTGGAGTAAAACGGCGTTTTACGCAAACAGGAAGTTGGCGTGGCGTTGAAATATTTGATGATTATGGGCATCATCCTGTTGAAATAAAAGCTGTTTTATGTGCAGCGCGTGAGAGTGCAAAAGGGCGTGTGATTGCAATTGCTCAACCACATCGTTATTCGCGTTTGTATCATTTGTTTGATGATTTTGCTTCTTGTTTTAATGATGCCGATACAGTGTTAATTGCACCTGTTTATGCGGCTGGTGAAGAGCCAGTTGCTGGTTTTGGTGCTAGAGAATTGGTGGAACATATTCAAATGGCTGGTCATCGTGATGTGCGTTTGATCCATTGTTTGGAAGATGTTGTTTCGATTGTCTCTACTTCTGTTAAATCAGGCGATTATGTTGTTTTTCTTGGTGCTGGCAGTATTACACAGTGGGCTTGTGCGTTGCCTCATCAGCTGGCGGTATTGGATGGCAATGATGAATTTTCAGCTCATTGATGGTGAGGCGCTGTTAGCGCGGTTACAAACGAGGTTAAGTGGAATAAAAGGCAAACTTACGCCTCATGTTGATATGCGTAAAGTGACGTGGTTTCGCACCGGTGGACTAGCAGAGCTTTTTTATCAGCCTGCTGATGAAGCGGATTTAGCCTTGTTTCTTCAGAACCTTCCCGAATCCATTCCTGTAACAGTTGTGGGGATTGGCTCTAATCTTTTGGTGCGCGATGGAGGGATTCTTGGTGTTGTTATTCGTCTTTCAGCCAAAGGATTTGGGCAAGTGCGGCAAGTTTCTCCAAAGCGTTTTTTGGTTGGGGCTGCTACGGCAGGTAAACACTTAGCAGCGGCAGCTTTAGAGGCTGAGATTGCAGGTTTTCATTTTTATCACGGTATTCCTGGTGGTCTTGGAGGAGCACTCAAAATGAATGCAGGAGCTAATGGTATTGAGACAGCTGCACGTGTTGTTGAGGTTTATGCCCTTGATCGTAGAGGACAACATCATATCTTGAGTCTAAAAGATATGCACTACTCCTATCGTCATTGTGATATTCCTAAAGATTTTATTTTTACTGCTGCTTTATTGGAAGGGCATCTAGGAAATAAAGACAACATTCGTGCGGCTATGGATGAAGTTGCCCTTCATCGGGAAACAGTACAGCCTATTCGCGAAAAAACAGGTGGATCAACTTTTAAAAATCCTGAAAATACATCTGCATGGCGTGTTATTGATGAAGCAGGATGCCGCGGTTTGCGGATTGGTGGAGCCCAAATGAGTGAAATGCACTGTAATTTTATGATCAATACAGGGCAAGCAACAGGCTATGATCTTGAGATGTTAGGAGAAACAGTACGTGCTCGTGTTTTTGCTCACTCAGCACAGCTCTTACAGTGGGAAATACAACGCATTGGTCAATTTGAACAAGGCCGTAATGTTTCCTCTTTTGATCATTTAATTCATTGATTCAATATAACAAAAAAATTGTAATAAAAAATTGAGTCATTTCAAAGAGATAATGAAAAAAATCTATTAAGAATCAATAAATTAACAAAGAAACTCTTGCGTCATACGCTTGAGTCTGATTCATTATGCAAAATGCTAGGTTATTGATTCGCAAGGATAAATCTTGGCATTTCCCGTATATGGTGTTGGTGGTTTCTATGTAATCTATATATAGTACACAAATGAGGGTGAATTATTATGAAAGATGAGCATATAGCTGTATTAATGGGAGGGTTTTCTTCTGAACGGTCTGTAAGTTTGTCTTCAGGTACTGCTTGTGCTGATGTTCTTGAAGAGCAGGGGTATCGCGTGAGTCGCATAGATGTTGATGGTCAGATCGCTTCTATTCTTGAACAATTACAGCCTGATATCGCTTTTAATGCGTTACATGGTCCATTTGGTGAAGATGGCCGCATTCAGGGTATTCTTGAATATTTGAAAATTCCCTATACTCATTCGGGAGTGATGGCATCGGCGTTGGCAATGGATAAAGGGCGTGCAAAAATTATTGTTGCAAGCGTTGGCGTTTCTGTTGCTCCTTCTCGTGTGATGAGCCGCTTTGATGTGGGGCGAGTGCATCCTTTAGAGCCTCCTTATGTGATTAAGCCTGTGAGTGAAGGGTCGAGTTTTGGTGTCGTGATTGTACAAGGAAATGAGTCTGTCCCGCCGCATAATGTTTTAGAAGCTGGTTGGGGTTATGCAGATGAAGTGATTGTTGAAAAATATATTCCTGGTCGCGAACTTACTTGTGCTGTTTTGGGAAATGAGGTGCTGGATGTTTGTGAAATTCTTCCTGATCAGCACTTTCAATTCTATAATTATGACTCGAAATATAAAATTGGTGGTTCTCTTCACATTTGTCCTGCGCAACTTTCATCAAATATTTACCAAAATGTGCAAAGAATGTCTCTAACAGCACATCAGGCGATAGGTTGTCGAGGTGTTAGCCGTTCTGATTTTCGTTTTGATGAGGCAACGGGAGAATTAGTTTGGCTTGAAATTAATACGCAGCCCGGTATGACACCCACATCTCTTGTCCCTGATATTGCAAAAGTGAGTGGTCGTACTTATGGCGATATTGTTCAGTGGATGGTGGAGGACGCGTCGTGTATGCGTTGAATGTTAATAAAACAGATGTTCTGATGGAGGTGCCGTTAGTGTCAGCTTTGCCGCGTCTTTATCGTCGCTTTCTTCGGTTTATGTTTGAGTTTGTTTTTATCAGACTTCATATTCCGCGTCATTTGGGTTCTTTTGCTGTTTTATTATTTTTCTTTGTTACGGTACTTTATGGTCTTTCATCAAGTGGTCATATGGGAATGATTATAAAGACAGTCGTATCGGATATTGGCTTTGTGGTCACCGATGTCGATATAAGTGGTAATAAGCGCTTAGTAAAACAGGAAGTTTTGAAAATTTTAGGGCTTGATATTGCTCCATCTATATTCACTTTTGATGTTGATAAGGCACGTTCTCTTTTGGAACAGCAGGCTTGGGTTAGGTCGGTTAATATCCAGAAGATTTATCCCAACAGAGTGCTTATTTCGCTCGAGGAGCGTGAGCCGTATGCAATTTGGCAGCATGATGGCATAATGGATATTATTGATCATACAGGTCACATCATTGTGCCCTTTAAAGAAAACGTCGTTTTGGGTTTGCCTCTTGTAGTTGGTCAAGGTGCGCAGAACGCTGCCAAAATGTTTATTCAAACGCTTTCGGGATATCCGCAATTTTTCAGTCGTGTTCGCGCTTTTGTGCGTGTAGGTGATCGGCGTTGGGATCTTGTTTTGGATAACGGGGTGCGTGTTATGTTGCCTGAACAGGATGCATTTGAAAGACTTTCTTTTCTTATTAAGACAGGTGCAGTTCAAGATTTTTTTACTCGCGATATTCTAAGTGTTGATTTACGTCTTGCTGATCGCATTACAGTTTCTTTGTCTGATGAGGCGTTGGAACGTCGTGGTGCTGCTGTGGTAGAAGAAGAACGCGTTTTAAAAGCGCGAAAGGCAGGAAGCCTATGATGTCGCTTAGATCAAATAATGTGGGGGGGCGTAAAACACGTTTTTTAACGGTTCTTGATGTTGGCTCTAGTAAGATTGTTTGTCTCATTGCTTGTTTGCGTCCTTTGAAGCATACGCATTATTTACATGGTCGTACGCATTCTATGGAAATCTTAGGCTTTGGAGTACAGCGCTCACGCGGTATAAAATCCGGTGTTGTGATGGATATGTTTGCAGCAGAGCAATCAATACGGTTGGCTGTTGATGCGGCAGAAAAAATGGCTGGCTTGGTGGTGGATTCTGTAATTGTGAATTTTTCCTCAAGCCGATTACAAAGTGCTGTTATCAATGGAATGGTATGTTTGAACGGCCGTGAAGTAACTAGGCGTGATATGCGAGTAGCATTTTCAGATGTTTCGCGCAAAGCTTTTGATGCAGAGCGTCATGTTATGCATTCTGTTCCTGTCTCTTATGTGTTGGATGGAGATAAAGGAATTTCTGATCCTGTTGGAATGGCAGGAGAATTGTTTGGTGTGGATGTGCATGTGGTAACAGCGGAAACAGCGTCTTTGCGTAATTTAGAAACTTGTATTAATC
Source organism: Bartonella sp. DB5-6 (assembly GCF_000278115.1). Classification (GTDB taxonomy): domain Bacteria; phylum Pseudomonadota; class Alphaproteobacteria; order Rhizobiales; family Rhizobiaceae; genus Bartonella; species Bartonella refiksaydamii. Next base: position 48,052 of record NZ_JH725120.1, on the reverse strand, counting down.
GTGCACATTTGAGTGTTGAAGCAATGGTTGCAACCCCCTTTGCAAGTGGTCTTGCTGTTTTGATGAATGAGGAGGCGCATTTAGGGGCAGCGTGTATTGATTTTGGCGGTGGAACAACGACATTTTCAGTGTTTTTTGAAGGAAAGTTTGTTCATGCGGCGGCACTTGCTGTTGGTGGACATCATGTAACTCTTGATGTTGCACGTGGATTCTCTATGTCACTTACAGAGGCAGAGCGTCTAAAGGTTGTCTATGGTTCAGCATTTCTAACAAGCGCTGATGAGAAGCATATGATTAATGTGACGGAGATTGGGAATGAGCATCGTGAAATTCAATATCCTCGTGCTGTTCTTGGTCGGATCATTCGTGCACGGGTTGAAGAAATTTTAGAGATGGTACGTGATTGTTTAAATCGTTCTGGTTTTGGTCACATTATTGGTAAGCGTGTTATTTTAACTGGGGGGGCAAGTCAGTTAACAGGATTGCCGGAGATGGCACGTACCATATTAGGAAGAAATGTTCGTATAGGGCGGCCTTTGGGTATTTCGAGGCTTCCTTCTCTTGCAAAAGGGGCGGCGTTTACATCTGCGGTTGGGTTGTTGATTTATCCGCAATTGGTGGGTTTTGAAGAAAAAACAATGCAGACTGCAGTGAATCATTTATCGACAGGCGCGCGTGGGTATTTTCAGCGTGTTGGTCAGTGGTTGCGTGAGAGTTTTTAAGTAAGTCTATAAAGGGAAGTTAAATTTCATCGCTTTGGCTTGCGGTGTCTTATGAGAAGGAAAAGGAAATGACGATTAATCTGCATCGGCCAGATATCGCGGAATTGAAGCCACGTATTACCGTTTTTGGTGTTGGCGGTGGTGGTGGAAATGCCGTGAATAATATGATTAATGCTGGTCTTCAGGGAGTTGATTTTGTTGTTGCAAATACAGATGCACAGGCTTTGGCTATGTCAAAGGCTGAACGTGTCATCCAGCTTGGTGCAGCAGTTACAGAAGGTTTAGGTGCTGGCGCTTTGCCAGAAGTTGGACAAGCGGCGGCTGATGAATGTATTGATGAAATTATCGACCATTTGGCAGATTCTCATATGGTTTTCATTACTGCCGGTATGGGTGGAGGTACTGGAACGGGAGCGGCACCTGTTGTGGCTCGCGCAGCACGTGAAAAAGGTATTTTGACTGTTGGTGTTGTGACTAAGCCATTTCAGTTTGAAGGTGCGCGTCGTATGAAAACGGCAGAGGCTGGTATTGAAGAATTACAGAAGTCTGTTGATACGTTGATTGTTATTCCAAATCAGAATCTTTTCCGTATTGCTGATGAAAAGACAACATTTGCTGATGCTTTTGCTATGGCTGATCAAGTGCTTTATTCCGGTGTTGCTTCTATTACAGATCTTATGATTAAGGAGGGGCTCATTAATCTTGATTTTGCTGATGTGCGTTCTGTTATGCACGAAATGGGTCGAGCGATGATGGGAACTGGAGAAGCATCTGGTGAGGGGCGCGCTTTGAATGCTGCTGAAGCTGCTATTGCGAATCCACTGTTGGATGATACTTCTATGCGTGGTGCTCGTGGCTTACTTATTTCCATTACTGGTGGTCGTGATATGACTCTCTTTGAAGTTGATGAGGCTGCCAATCGTATTCGTGAAGAAGTGGATGCGGATGCGAATGTTATCTTTGGAGCCATTGATGATGAGTCACTGGAAGGTGTTATTCGTGTATCTGTGGTTGCAACGGGTATTGATCGTGAGGTAAGTGATGTAATTCAGCCCTCTCATCCTCAAATTCAAAGACCAGCTGCTCCAATTCGTAAGAGTGATCTTGGAATGTCGCAGGCTTCTTTTCATGTTCAGTCTCCTCCCTTGCGTTCTGAGTCAATGGTAGAAGTGATAGAAGCACTGGAAATAGAAAAAGGGAAATCGCCTGGAGAACAGTTTCGCCCCAAAAGCCAAATTTTTGCCCAGCCTGCAGATACCATTGTTACACGAGGTGCGAATACTGTTCCTTATGGAACTGGTGCTGTGCATGGGCAGATGTCAAATGCATCACGTATGCAAGTTAACCGAGGTTTGCAGCAGTCTATGGTTGCACCAGTGAGTATGGAGGCGACGGCGCATGTTCTTGATGAGATGGCAGGGGGTGTGAAGCAAAAAGAAAAGCAAGTACAACAGATGCAAGCGCGTTCGCCTATGCGTATGCCTGAGTTAAAGGATTTTCCTCCTGTTGCTCATGGTCAACGTGAGAGATCGTCTGTAGCCGACCAAGGTCCTCGCAATCTTTGGCAGCGTTTGAAACAGAGTTTGACACATCGTGAAGAGGTTGAACCAGAAGCTCGGCTTGAGCCCGCTGTGAAACCTTCTCAGCAGCAAGATGCTTCTGTTTATCTTCCACGTCGTTCTGGTGAATTGCATCCTCATGTACCGCAAGATCAGCGTAATTTTATGAGTGAAGAAGATCAGTTGGAAATACCAGCGTTTTTGCGTCGCCAAGCAAATTAATCCCGAAGAAGTGAGAAAAAGAAGAAAATTGACTTTTTTATGATGAGTAAAAGCCTTGTGTAGTAAAATATATTGCACTTTGGGAAAAATACTCTGTTTTTTATAAACCCGCTTATAATAAGCGGGTTTATTATTTGCTATGCATATTATTTTTATGGTTTTATAAATATTTTAAAAGGCGCAAAATAATACAATGAAGTGATGTAATGAAGCTGATGCAAAAATATCAGTCTACTCTTAAAAACGCCGTGACATTTAAGGGCTATGGTGTTCATAGTGGTTGTTTGTCTGTGATGAAGGTTTGTCCAGCTGACGTTGGGTGTGGCATCGTTTTTAAGCGCTGTGAATTAGATGGAACAGAGCAAATATTTCAAGCACATGCATTGCAAACGGGAGCGACTGAATTATCAACGGTGCTTGGGCATGGAGAGTACAGAATTGAAACGATTGAACATTTGATGGCTGCAATCGCTGCTTATAATTTAGATAATCTTGTTATTGAAGTATCGAGTCATGAAGTCCCTATTTTGGATGGGTCTGCATGGCAGTATTGTCAGGCTTTTGAAGACGTTGGCATTGTACAGCAGGATGCGCTGCGTTCCTATTTCATTATAAAAAAACCGCTGCGGGTTGAAGGGGCTGGTGGTGTTGCAGAGTTTTTGCCGTTTGATGGGCGTCGTTTTGATGTAACAATTTCTTTTCCTTCTTTTGCTATTGGTAAGCAACACTTCAATTTTGATCTTACCACAAAGGGGTTTAGAGATGATTTATCACGTGCACGCACTTTTGGTTTTGTCAAAGATGTGGAAAAATTATGGGCTTCTGGAAAGGGGATAGGCGCTTCTTTGGAAAATTCTCTTATTATAGGCCTTGATGATAAAATCATGAATTCAGATGGTCCTTATTGGAAGAATGAATGCGTGCGGCATAAAATGCTTGATGCGATTGGTGATACCGCTTTGCTAGGGGCACCTTTTATTGGATTGTTTCGTTCTTATTGTAGTGGGCATAGAATTAATTCGCAGTTGGTGAAAGCTGTTTTGGCAGACAAATCTTCTTACGAAAAAAGTTGTTTATAGGTAGCGTGAAAGAAAAATTGAAAAGATTTTCTTGTTGCTTGTTTGATTTTTAAGGGGATGATTGACCTAAGCAACTAAATTGGTTAGTGGATTTTAAAGTGATGTGGTATAGAATTTTTAATAAATAATTTTTGCTACAAGGTGATGTTTTCTGGAGGTTGGATAAAACTATGATAAAATCTCATGTATGTATTGGAAATATAGCATATAGGAAATCTAACATTGTACGAAAAGTATTGGGGCTGGTGCTTTTGGGAAGCTCTTGCATGTTAGCAGGTTGTTTATTTAAAGAGAAAAACACCCTTGATCCATCTGCATATGTTTTAAAAATGGATCCACCAGATGTTTTATATAATCAGGCACTTGCTAGCCTTGATAGTGGGCGGCTTGCGGATGCATCAAAAAAGTTTCTTGTGATTGAAAAGCAGTATGCTTATACTGACTGGGGTCGTAAATCCCTAGTGATGGGGGCTTTTACAAATTATCGACTCGGAAAATATGATGATTCAATTAGTATGGCTCAGCGCTATATTACCCTTTATCCAGAAGCAGATGACTCTGCTTATGCTTATTATATTATTGGTCTTTCTTCTTTCCGTCGAATTCCTGATGTTACGCGAGATCAACGTGATACGAAACGGGCTATTGCTGCTATGCAGCTTCTTGTGGAGCGTTATCCTAATTCTGAGTATGTCAAAGATGCTAAAGCTAAAATACGTTTTGGACGGGAGCAGCTGGCTGGTAAAGAGATGCAGATTGGCCGTTACTATGAAGAAGGTCGGCGCTATCTTGCTGCGAGTAGACGATTTCGTACGGTAGTTGAAGAATATTCTGATACAAATCAAATTGAAGAAGCGCTTTTTCGTTTAGCGGAAGTTAATCTTGCTCTCGGTTTAACCGCGGAAGCGCAAACAGCAGCAGCTATTTTAGGACGTAATTATCCAAAAAGTGAGTGGTATAAATTTTCTTATAATTTATTGCAAAAAAATAGCATATCGCCACAGGAGCATAAGTCTTCTTGGATCTCACATGCTTTGAGTGGTGATAAGAATAGGGCACGTTGATTTTATATGCTGGTACAGCTTTCGATTCATAATATTGTTTTGATCGAAACGCTCGATATTCATTTTACAGCGGGGTTATCGGTTTTAACTGGTGAAACGGGCGCTGGGAAGTCTATTCTCCTTGATGCTTTGTCACTAGCTCTCGGGGGGCGAGGTGACGCTTCGCTTGTGCGTCATGGTGCTGCTCAAGGGCAGGTGACGGCTGTTTTTGATGTACCTGTCTCACATCCTGCACGTCAACTTATCCGTGAGAATGGTTTTGATGATGAAGGCGATATTATTTTGCGACGTGTGCAATCAAGCGACGGTCGTAGTCGTGTTTTTATCAATGATCAAGTGGCGAGTGTTGCATTGATGCGTAATGTTGGCCGTCAGTTAGTTGAAATCCATGGACAGCATGATGATCGCGCACTTATTGATGTTGCCACACATCGCCAGTTATTAGACGCTTTTGGTGGGCTTGAAAATGAAGTAGAAAATTTGCGTCGCTCCTATCGGATTTGGCGTGATTTTGAGGAGCGTTTGCAACAACAGCGTATGAAAGTAGAAAATGCTGTGCGTGAGGCTGATTATCTTCGTGCGTGTGTGGAAGAGCTTGAAAAGCTTGATTTTCAGGTTGGTGAAGAGGAAGCTCTTTCTCTTCGTCGTGCAGATATGCTGAAATTAGAAAAAATAGCGGCGGATATTAAGGAAGCAGATGATCTTTTAGGAGGGACAAAATCGCCAATTCCAGTTCTTTCCAATTTGGTGAGGCGTTTAGAGCGGAAAATTTCTGAGGCGCAGGCGCTGATTGCACCTGTGGTGAAATCCATTGATGAGGCATTGCATGCACTTGCAACAGCGCAAGAAGGCATTGAAACAGCAGTGAGGGCATTGGATTTTGAACCTAGTGAATTGGAACGGATAGAAGAGCGCCTTTTTGCTCTTCGGGGGTTTGCTCGTAAATATCACGTTTCTGCGGATGAATTGGTTCAGTTGCGTGATAAAATGGATAATGAGCTCGCTGATTTTGAGGAAGCTCAGATCACATTAGCGCGTTTAGAAGGTGAGACAGGGCAAGCACAGAAAGATTATGATACATTGGCGCAAGCGCTGTCAATAAAGCGTCGAGAAGTAGCAAATCATTTGTCTGAAAGCGTTATGGCTGAGTTACCAGCATTGAAATTGGAAAAAGCAGAATTTATCGTTGAAATGCAGAGTGATGCCGAAAAGCGTACTGCAGAGGGGGTAGATCGTATTGAGTATTGGGTTCGAACAAATCCTAGAACACGAGCAGGGCCAATGCTTAGTGTGGCTTCTGGCGGTGAATTGTCTCGTTTTTTATTGGCATTAAAAGTTGTTTTGTCTGATCGTTGTTCAGCTCCCACATTGATCTTTGATGAGATTGATACGGGAGTTGGTGGAGCTGTTGCTGCTGCTATTGGGCAACGGTTGCAGCGTTTATCAGAAAGTGTTCAGGTTTTTGCTATTACGCATGCGCCACAGGTAGCATCTAAAGCACATAGTCATTTTCTTATTTCAAAGATAGAAAGTGATGATAAAGGCTGCTTTGTTACAGCTATTCATAAAATGGAGGAGCATGAGCGTGCAGAAGAAATTGCTCGCATGTTGGCGGGAGAACAGATTACGAAAGAGGCGCGTGCAGCTGCTCAAAAGCTTCTTGCGTAGATATAATTGATACGCAATATTTTAATGGCTTATCAATTATATTATTGGTGAGTATGTGTTCATTTGAATTCTATTCGTAATAAGGTGCTAAAATTTTTATGATCATGGCTTATCATTTGGAATAGATTTTATGAACAAGGGTGTAATTAAAAACTTAACTGCTCTTGAAGCAGAAAGTGAATTGGAGTGGTTGGCAAAAGAGATTGCGCGTCATGATCTGCTTTATAATACTAATGATCAGCCCGAAATTTCCGATGCAGAATATGATGCTCTTCGTCGACGTAATGCAGAAATTGAAGCTCTCTTTCCAGAGCTCATTCGTGAAGATTCTCCTTCACATAGAGTTGGTGCACCGATTTCTGAAAAGTTTGAAAAATCTGTTCATGCACAGGCGATGCTTTCTCTTGATAATGCATTTAGTTTTGAAGATGTCAGTGAATTTATTGAGCGCGTTCGTCGCTTTTTACGACTTCCAGAAACACAAGTTTTGGAAATAACAGCTGAGCCGAAGATTGATGGTTTATCTTTATCTTTGAGTTATGAGAAAGGAAGGCTTGTGCGGGCCGCAACGCGTGGTGATGGATATGTAGGTGAAAATGTTACTGCGAATGCATGGACAATTTCTGATATTCCAAAAGTATTGCAAGGTAATTTTCCCGATATTCTTGAGGTTCGTGGTGAAGTTTATATGGGACGGAAAGATTTTCAAGAGCTTAATATGAATCAACAGGAGGAGGGGAAATTAGCTTTTGCTAATCCTAGGAATGCTGCAGCTGGTTCGCTACGGCAGCTTGATTCACGGATAACCGCAAGTAGAAAGCTTAAATTTTTTGCTTATGCTTGGGGTGAAGTAAGTGAAATGCCGGCAGAAAGCCAAATAGGGATGATGAAAAAGCTAAAAGAATATGGCTTTATTATCAATCCATTAACAGAAGTTTTTAATACATTAAAGGAGATTGTTTCATATTATCATGATATCGAAGAGCTTCGTCATTCCTTAAATTATGATATTGATGGGATTGTTTATAAGGTTAATGATTTGATGCTACAGATGCGTTTGGGGTTTGTCTCTCGTTCGCCACGTTGGGCAATTGCGCATAAATTTCCAGCAGAAAAAGCTATGGCGCTTTTAGAAGGCATTGATATTCAAGTAGGTCGAACTGGAGCATTAACTCCTGTTGCTCGTCTTGCACCTATTACCGTTGGTGGTGTGGTGATTACTAATGCAAGTTTGCATAATGAGGATTATATTAAGGGAATTGGTCATAAAGGAGAGCCAATTCGTGAAGGGCGTGATATCCGTGTAGGTGATACAGTGATTGTACAACGTGCTGGTGATGTGATCCCTCAAATTGTTGATATTGTTTCTGCAAAGCGCCCAAAAGATGCTTCTGCTTTTGTTTTTCCTCACTTATGTCCTGCTTGTGGGAGTCATGCCGTTCGTGAAGTAGGTGAAGCTATACGTCGATGTACGGGGGGGCTTATTTGTCCAGCACAAGCGATTGAACGTATTCGTCATTTTGTTTCGCGTAATGCCTTTGATATTGAGGGGCTTGGGAAAAAACAAGTGGATTTTTTTTTCCGTGTTCAAGATGAGACACTTTGTATTCATACACCAGCCGATATTTTTACTTTACAACGGCGCCAAGAAAAATCTTTGACGCGTTTAGAAAATGTGGAAGGCTTTGGTACTGTTTCAGTTCGTAAACTTTATGATGCCATTGATGCACGCCGAAAAATTCCTTTAAGCCGTTTTTTGTTTGCGTTAGGAATTCGCCACGTTGGTGAGGTTAATGCACGACGTCTTGCGCGCGCCTATCAAAATTATGTTGCTTTCGAGACTACTGCGATGGCCGCAATTATGCCATGTGATAAGGGAAATGAACAAGGCAATGAGGCTTGGATAGAGCTTACCAGTATCGAGGGAATCGGGACACAGGTAGGGAGCGCAATTATTGATTTTTATCAAGAAGCGCATAACCGCGAGGTTTTGTCTGTCTTGTTGAATGAAGTAACGCCTCTTGATGAAGAACTTGTGATGACAGATTCTTCACCAATAGCAGGAAAGATAATTGTTTTTACAGGAACTTTGGCACGAATGTCACGCGATGAAGCAAAAGCATTGGCAGAACGATTAGGTGCAAAAACCTCCAGTTCTCTTTCTAAAAAAACGGATCTTCTTGTTGCAGGAGTTGGGGCAGGTTCGAAGTTAGCTAAAGCACAAGAATTAGGTGTTGAGGTTATAGATGAAGAGACTTGGCTGCGGTTGATTGATAGGCAGTATGTTTAGGGTGGATCTTCTTCAAGCATGGTGAATTTACTAGTATTTGTCATTTTTGATCAGGTGTGATTTATTGACATTAAAAACTAATATGTAACTCTAATAATTATCTTTCGTGCTGTAAAATGTTGTTCTTCAGAACAGCGATATAATAGAAACATTTTTTGTATTTACTCATGCAAACATACTTTCTCTTAAAAAGAAAAAATGCGGTGTCCTGTAAGAATAATTAGAAGATGTTTGTGCTATTTTATTTAAAGAGGCATGGTTGCTTCTTTTGCCCATTCTTTATCTTCTTCATTTAAGTAAGGTGCATTAATCTGATAAACATGTGCGTGGTAGTCGTTGAGCCATTGTTGCTCCTCTAGTGTCAAAAGCTCTGGGAGAATTAAGCGTCGATCAATGGGACAATGTGTGAGTGTTTCAAACGAGAGCATTTCTGTATCTCCACCGTTCATTTTTTGTGCTGGTTTTACAATCATCAAATTTTCAATACGAATCCCAAAAGCACCTTCGCGGTAATATCCAGGTTCATTAGAAATAATCATTCCAGGAATCAATTCTTGGTACCCATTGCGCGAAAAATTTTGTGGTCCTTCATGAACAGAGAGAAAAGATCCAACTCCATGACCAGTGCCATGGGCATAATCAAAACCTGCTTTCCATAAGGCAATACGTGCTAGAGAATCAATGTCTTGTCCGCGTGTACCTTTTGGAAATCGTGCGGTTGAAAGAGCAATCATGCCTTTGAGGACAAGAGTGAAACAGCGTTTTTCTTCTTCTCCAATATTCCCAATCCCTACTGTGCGTGTGACATCTGTCGTGCCATCACGATATTGTCCACCTGAATCTACAAGATAAAGTTCACCAGCATTGAGTTGTTTATTTGTTTTAGTCGTTACACGATAATGAACAATGGCACCATTTGCTCCTGCTGCTGAAATTGTATCAAAAGAGAGATCTTCAAGCTTTTCTCCCATTTCTTTTGCTGTTGTTATGCGAAATTCTTCTAATTTTTGAGCAGCAGAAATTTCATTTATGGACCCTAGTGTTTGTTTATCTAACCAAGAAAAAAAACGCGTAAGGGCTATACCATCGCGCAGGTGTGCTTTGCGCGCCCCGTTTAGTTCTGTGCTATTTTTAATGGCACGTGGTAGAGCAGCGGGATCAGTAAGCGTAATAAAAGAGCCGTCTTGTTCTTCAATAGTGGTGCGTAATTTTTCGCACGTTAGTCGTGGATCTAAGGCAAAAATTGCTCTCTTTTGAACATAATCTTTGATTTTTGGAATAAGCTGTTCTGGTTCGTATAATTTTGCATAACGTTCCAGATATTGTTTCTGTTCTATACCCAGTTTTGCGCCGTTAATGAATAAGGTGGGTGCTTCTTTGATGGGAATAAGAGCAAAACAAAGGGCAAAAGGTGTGTTGGAAACATCATTGCCACGTATATTGAATATCCATGCAATAGAAGAGGGGTCTGTGAAAATAAAAGCATCTGCATTGGTTTGCTCGATATTTTTGTGAATCAAGGACAGCTTCTCATCGGTATTACATCCTGCATATTTGAGAGGATGAATCGATAAGGCAGATTGTGGTAATGGTGGTTGGTCATGCCAGATAAGATCAATGGGATTTTGTTGAACTGTTATAAGTTTCCCACTTGCTTTCATTTCTAATGCATTTTTCAATGTATCTATAGCGGCAATGGTGTGGAGCCATGGATCAAAGCCAATAGAAAGCTTTCGCCCATTTTTTTCAAGCCATTGTGAAGGTGGGTAAGTTATGAGGTCTTCATATTCAAAAATATTAGGATCAGTTTGTTGGCGAACTTGGAGTTTATAGCGCCCATCTGTGAATATGATGGCTTTGTTTTTTAAAATGAGTGCAATACCTGATGATCCAGTAAAGCCAGTAAGCCAGCTAAGACGTTGAGCATGTGGGGGGACATATTCTCCTTGATGTTCATCTGCACGTGGGACAAGAAAGCCATCTAGTCCAAGGCGATCGAGTTCTTTACGAAGAAAGGTAATACGTTCGAGAGCATGAGTAGGATTTGTTGTCGCCTCAAAAGATTGATACATAGTAACGTCCTTTTCTTTTATTTTAGATGTATCGTAACCCATTCTTGACGGTGGTATGTTTCAATGTGTTGTAAGCCTTGTTTAACATATGCTTCCAATACAGAGGTGCGTTGTTCTTCAAGAATTCCAGAGAGTATAAGTGATCCACCTTTTTGAAGTGCTCGTACCATTTCTGGTGCAAGTTCAATGAGTGGATTGGCAAGGATATTGGCAACGATCAGATCAAAGGGTGCACGTGATGCAATTTGATCATGGGCAAAACCTGTTGCTGTAACAGCTGTAATATATTCTTTTACACCATTGAGTTCGATATTGTGTTGTGCAACTTGAACAGCAATGGGATCAATATCAGACGCAAGTATAGAAATAGGTTTGAGCATTGCGATGCCAATAGCAAGTATACCGCTACCGGTACCAAGATCAAGAACATTTTGTGGATTTTCATTTTGCATTACTTTGGCAATCATTTCCAAACAACCAGCTGTTGTTCCGTGATGTCCGGTGCCAAAAGCTTGATTAGCTTCAATTTCAATAGGCAAAACATTTGGTGGAATGTCGCTTCGGCTATGGCTTCCATGTAAGAAAAAAGGACCGGCATGCACAGGTGTTAGTCCTTGAAGGCTTTGTTGAACCCAATCAATATCGGGTAAAATTTCGTGGTTAATTTTATTGGGATCTATAGAAAAGATATTTGAAAAACGTTTTGAAGCATTTTCTTTGTTTTCTTTATCTACATAAAGTGACAGTTCATACACGGCATTTTTTTCATCTACCTCTGCAAGCGCAAGAGGATATCCTTCTTCATCAAAGGCTGTTTCCATAAGAGTATAAAACCGTTCTGCTTCCTCTTTAAAAATAGTACAATACAGACGAACTTGTTGCGACATTTTGTTCTTTCTTTTAACAAGCTTTTTATTTAGTTCGAAACGAGTTTTTTAAGTCGTTCAATGGCGATATCATCTTTTAATTCATTACCGCCTTCTTCAATTTCATAGGGAATAACACCGGCTAGTTTTCCACCTTTTTTTAGTAAAAAGATTGCTGCTGTGTGATTGTATGTATAGTTACCATCTGTTCCTAGTACTTTTTCAGCGACGATGTTAAAAGAATCTACCATTTTATGAACTTTTTCAGGATCTCCACTGATTCCAATAATTTTATTGTTAAAATTACTGAGATAATCATGTAGTACTTCTGGTGTGTCACGTTCAGGGTCAACAGTGACAAACCATACTCCTAATTTATCAGCTCTTGGTCCAAGAGCTGTCAGCCATCGATCAAGATTGATTAGCGTAGTAGGGCAGCTCTCAGGGCACATGGTGAAGCCAAAGAAAATTATCGAAGGCTTGCTTCGAATATCAATTTCGGTGATAGTCTTTCCATTGGAATCAGTGAGTATAAAATTATCGCCTAAAGGCTTATTTCTCAACGTATCATAAATAAAAATGCCTATAAGAAATATGACTGTCAGCCCCAAGATACGTATTACATTTTTCATAGTTTTACTTTCTTAGATAGATCAAAAAATTGTAACATTGGCTAGTTAACTTTGCAATCTCTGTTTCATGGTTGATTTTGTTTCGCTAGTCTGTATGTTCTTTCATGTTATTTATAGAAAAACAATTGGTAGAAGATGAATGAATATTGAGAGAGATCTTCGATTCCGTGAGAGTGAGCCTCGTATTCATACGACAGCACGGCTACATGGCTGTAAATTGGGACGCTATGTGGAAATTAATGAGCGGGTGATTTTGCGTGATGTAATGGTTGAAGATTTTTCTTATTTTGAGCGCAATAGTGAAGCTATTTATAGCGATATTGGGCGGTTTTGTTCTATTGCATCTCATGTATGTGTGAATGCGCTAGAGCATCCTATGGAACGCCTTTCCACACATAAAATAACATATCGTCCTAACGAATATTTTCGTTATATGCCGTTGGAGAGTTCCTTTCGTGAAAGGCGTCGTGTAAAACGTGTTATTGTTGGACATGATGTATGGATTGGACGTGGTGCGGTTATTATGCCTGGGGTAACAATTGGACATGGTGCTATCATTGGTGCTAACGCTGTTATAACAAAAGATGTTTTACCTTATATGATTGTTGCTGGTATTCCTGCAAAGCTGTTGCGGATGCGTTTTTCTGATTATGTGATTCATATGCTTTTGGAGATGGCTTGGTGGAATTGGCCGCTTGATAAAATTTACAGTGCATTGTCTGATATGCAAAATCTTCCAATTGAGGCTTTTATTCACAAATGGAAATAATTAAGATAAAATGAGAAAATGTTTTTTGTTAAGAAAGATAATTTTATTAGGCTTTGCTTACAAAATTATCGAGTACACGCTTTTCTCCCGCTTTTTCAAATATAATAGTTAATTTATGGTCGTCTATTGCTGTAATATGACCATAACCGAATTTTATATGGAAAATCCGATCATTGATTGAAAAGTCTGAAGCAGGTTCAGAGATTGATTGGGCAATGTTTTTTTCTTCAATGTTTTTTTGTGCACGTTTCCATCTTGATTTGGAATAATTATTATAAAAGGGATTTTGCTGTTTAGAGTGCGATTTCCCATAACCACCATAAGATGTTTCTATTCCTATTAATTCTATATGTTCTGCTGGTAATTCCCCTAAAAAACGGGATGGAAGTGCTGGTTGCCAAAATCCATGAATTCTTCGATTGGATACAAACCATATATGCAAATGTTTTTTTGCTCTTGTTAGCCCTACGTAAGCTAGGCGCCTTTCTTCTTCTAAACCCGAACGACCTCCTTCATCCAATGAGCGTTGATGGGGGAAAAGCCCTTCTTCCCAGCCGGGAAGAAAAACTGTTTCAAATTCAAGTCCTTTGGCTGAATGAAGAGTCATGATGTTGACCGCATCGGTATTTTCATTGTTATCAGCGTCCATTACCAGTGCAACATGTTCTAAAAAGCTATGAAGGCTTTCAAATTGTTCCATAGAGCGGATCATTTCTTTGAGATTTTCTAACCGTATTGGTGCTTCTGGTGAGCGATCTTCTAACCACATAGCTGTGTAGCCTGAATCATCAAGTATTATTTCGGCAAGTTCTCTATGGGGGGTGTATTGTAGCATATTTTGCCAGCGACGAAAGTTTTCAATAATGCTGCGCAATGAACTGCGTGCTTTTGGTTTTAACTCATCCGTTTCAATTATTGTTGCTGCAGCGGCAAAGAGAGGAATAGAGCGCGCACGTGCACTTTCATGAAGAGTGCGTAGGGTCGCATCTCCTAAGCCCCGTTTAGGCGTGTTGATAATGCGTTCAAAAGCTAAATCATCTGCTGGTTGAACAACAACGCGCAAATAAGCCATGGCATCACGTATTTCCATTCGTTCATAAAAGCGTGGGCCACCAATGACGCGGTAGTTAAGACCAAGTGTGACAAAGCGGTCTTCAAATTCACGCATCTGGAATGATGCGCGCACCAATATTGCTATATGATTTAATGAATGTCCGGTTTGTTGTACACGTTCAATTTCTTCTCCAATTGCCCGCGCTTCCTCCCCAGAATCCCATGCTGCATGAATTTTTACTTTTTCTTCTTCTGCATTTATTTGATCAGAAAAAAGTGTTTTTCCAAGTCTTTCTTGGTTATGAGAAATGAGATGAGAAGCAGCTTTGAGAATGTGAGATGTTGAGCGATAATTGCGTTCTAAACGAATAATTTTTGCAGGAGAAAAATCTTTTTCAAAACGCAATATATTATCAACTTTAGCGCCACGCCACCCATAAATAGATTGGTCATCATCACCAACACAACAAAGGTTGACATGGTGTTCTTTAGGTTGTTGTGCCAAAAGGCGAAGCCAAAGATATTGTGCTGTATTCGTATCTTGATATTCATCCACAAGAATATAGCGGAATTTGAAATGATATTCGTGAAGAATATCTGGATTATGTTGAAAGATAGAGATAGAATGAAGCAGGAGATCGCCGAAATCACAGGCATTAAGACTTTTTAGTCTATCCTGATAGCTGTAATAAAGTTTGCGTCCCATGCCGTTGCCAAAGGAATGGGCATCACTTTCTGAAATGTGTTCTGGTGAAAGCCCTTGATTTTTCCAAGAATCAATCATTATAGCGAGATTTCGTGCTGGCCAACGTTTATCATCCAATCCTTCTGCTTGAATAAGCTGTTTTAAAAGTCGAAGGACATCATCGCTATCAAGAATTGTAAAGTTGCTTTTTAAACCAACAAGTTCTGCATGGCGACGCAGGATTTTTGTACCGGTGGAATGAAAAGTTCCAAGCCAAGGCATACCTTCAACAATTTCACCAATAAGTGCACCAATACGCATTTTCATTTCGCGTGCTGCTTTATTGGTAAAAGTTACAGCAAGTATTTGCTGAGGAGAGGCAAGCCCAGAGCGTAAAATGTGAGAAATGCGCGTAGTCAAAACACGTGTTTTTCCCGTACCAGCACCCGCAAGAACTAAAAGAGGCCCTTGAGTATTCATCACAGCTTGTTGTTGTTCGGAATTAAGTTGTTTTAAATAATCGGCATCATATTGTGAAGTATGAGCAACTAACCTAGGGTTATTTTCATACTTTTGGAGCGGAGATTCATCTTCGAAAAATGGTATGTTATCGAAAAAATTATTCATTATGCCTTCTTGTGTAGTATTTTTTTCATCTGAGTGCTAGACCTAAAAATATTTTCTTTTAAAAGCCGCAACAGCTTCCGTTGAATAAGAAGGCAAAGATTGTAAACCAAATAAAACGGGCATTAAAGGCGTTGAGTAAGAACGTATTGAAGTGCATAAACGCGTAATGAAGCCGAAAGACTCGCTTTTTGTGGTCTTTTGCTGTCAAAATCGGTGATAATAAAGGCTAAAGATTGTCCTTTTTTGCGTGCTATAGCTTTGAGAATGTCTAGAAATGGTTGCTCTAAAGATACGCTTGTTGTGTGTCCACCAATGCGTACAGATATTTTTCGTGGGACCGCTTTTTTCCAATCAATAGGATTATTTTCGTGCATTTTTTCACTCTTATTCGTCGCACCATAAACGATTTTGATCGAGAATTTTTTGCGCTTTTAAAGTTTCTTTTTTCTCTAAAAGTTTATCAGCTTTTGTTCGTCCAAAACGATAGCGATTTTCTTCTGCATGGACAGCTTTTTCTGCACGTTTTTTTCGTTTTCGAAATTGGCGAAGGTTAATCGGTTCAGTCATGAAATATTTATTTTTTTCTAAAAGAATCTAATGAGACAACATCAGCACTTTGTTTGGCATCATTTTTTGAGGTTTCCTGATTTGTAGTGAGATTTTGTTCTTTTGTGAGCGTATTTTCTTTTTTTTGTTTATCTGATAGAACGATAGGTGTGGACGGTGTATTTTCTGAGTTTTTACTCTCTCTAAGGTTAAGATTTGAGGGTAGGTCAAATGCCGCTTCAAATGACGCTACAGGGTCATAAAATACTTGGATAGAAGTAAAAGGAATCACTAATTTTTCGGTAATTTCTCTAAAAGAGAGCGTTACTTCAAAGGCAGTTTCTGAAACGCTTAAATCTCTAAACTGATGTTGTAATACGATTGTCATTTGCTCCGGATAACGATTTTTAAGCCGAGAAGAAATTTTCACACCTGGAACATTTGTAAAAAAGGTAATAAAAAAATGATGGTTTCCCGGAAGACCTGCTTTAGAAACTTCCGATAAAACTTTACGGATAACCCCACGAAGCGCATCCTGAACGAGAATATCGTAACGGATTTGATCTTGAATCATCGAATATTCCTTTATTTCACGCAGAAGACGAGCGTGCACAATATTGTGCAATAGAATGTATTTTAAAGATAGCAATATTTTGTCTACGATGCATCTAAATTAACCGAAAATAATGTGAAATTTTATGAAAAATAATATCTAATAGATCAATCAATAATATTAACAAAAGTGAAGGCTTCTGTTGCCAGGTGCCTTCGAACCCCGCTTAAACCTGCGACGGTTTAAGGCTTAATTTGAAGCATTCACACCACCTTAAGCGGCGAGACGTGCTTCCGCATAGTTGTCATTTGCAACTACTCATTTAGCCCGATAACGGTGGTACTATGCCGAGTAAAAGAGCGATCTTTACGCCTTTGTCGATCCTATTTCGCCCCCACCAAAATATAACCAATAGAGATTATACTTTGGTGGAGGCGCCGGGTACCGCCCCCGGGTCCAATAGGTTTATTTCACCGTCCATTTATTACCATAGCCGGCAAGCCAGCTCCTTAAATATAGATGAAGAACAGCCTTTCGGAAAGGGGGGGTTGTTAATATTTTAAATCCTCTAATTATTTATAAGCTATATTTAGATGTGGTTGTAACAATACAGCCGCTAATTTTTGGAGAGGAGATGTTGCAGAATGACAAATGATCTAGCAGATATTAAATTATATGATCCAAATCCTGATGGGGCTGCCATAGAACGGCTAAGACAGCGTTTGGCTTTGGTGATGCAAAAGCAGGATGCATCGTTGGTTGCTACATCAGATCCAAAAGAGTTGGAACGCGTTGAAAAATGGGTTCAAGATGTATTAGGTGCCGATGCGCAGAGCGCTAAAACAGCTGTTTCGAAAATTGCAGATATGATGTCTGGAGAGCGTAGGAAAAGTCGTATGACTTTTTATTATTTGGTCGCTAAACAATTAAATGCACTTCATAAAATTTAAGTATAAAAATTAAACTTTTATGCAATTATTACAAAAAAGCCCAATTACTTGGGCTTTTTCGTTTTCTCTTAATGTGAGAAGTTTTGATGGGGCTCATCCTCTTGAAGATATCCCCCCTTACTCATATCCGGTATAAAGAGGGTGGCAATGAATGCAATGATCATCACGCCGGTTACGTAAAAATAAAAGAGTGATTCATATCCCATATTTTTTAATCCAAGTGCTACGTATTCAGCAGAACCACCAAGTAATGCATTACCAATAGCATGAGAGAGACCAACTCCTAGTGCTCGCACTGAAGAGGGGAACATCGCTGATTTTACGACACCAGATATGGATGTATACATGCTCATGATACAGAGTATTCCAATAATGGCTAATAGCGCAATCCATTTATTATCCGTATGACCGATTATGATAAGTCCAGGAATCGTAAAGAGGGTAGAGAGTACACTCCAAATAATAAGTAAATTTTTTGTTCCAATTTTATCAGCTAGTATACCAAATACGGGTTGAAGTAATATGAAAATAAAGAGTGCGGCAGTCATCACAGTTGTAGCGGTATGTTTATCAAAGCCGGTAGTTGTGATTAGATATTTCTGCATATAAGTCGTACAGGTATAAAATGTGAGAGAGCCTCCAGAGGCGAAGAGAACAATTACAAAAAAGGCTTTTGTGTGTTTGCTTAAAAGCTCTTTAAGACTCCCAGTTTGTTTTCTAGAACGGCTTTCTTTAGTGGTTGTTTCATGAAGCGAACGACGTAGATAAAGTGTAATTATTGCTGCTAATCCACCAATCGCAAAAGGAATACGCCAGCCCCATGTTCTTAATTGATCTTCCGTTAGATAAAGTGCCAAAATAAATATAGTAAAACTGCCTAAAAGTTGACCAGTAATAAGCGTTGTAGATTGGAAAGAAGCAAAGAGACCGCGATGATTTTTAAGGGAAATTTCGCTTATATAAGTTGCTGCTGTACCATATTCACCTCCGGCTGAAAGTCCCTGTATCATTCGAAGTAAAAGCAGGAGAATTGCCGCAGTTCTCCCTAAAGTTTCATAAGTTGGAAGTATGGCGATGAGAAAAGAGCCACCACACATCATAAAAATAGATATGAGCATTGAGCGTTTGCGTCCATAACGATCAGCAATAAAGCCAAAGAGCCAACTTCCAATTGGGCGCATAAGAAAACCAATAAAGAAGATTCCTGCAGTTTTTAAAAATTGGGTGACAATGTCGCTATCTGAGGGGAAAAATTGTGGTGCAAAGTAAATCGACGCAAATGAGTAAACGTAAAAATCATACCATTCTACCAGATTCCCTGATGCGCTGGATATGATAGCAAAAATACGTTTTCTTTTATCATGTTGTATTAAAGTTATTTCATTTTTCATGAAGTGCTCCCCTTTTAGATCTATAGTTTATTTTTTTCTATTTAAAGTTGTTTATGATTTGTAACACCAAAATTCAATTGTGTAATGATGATTTCTTATGAAAGTTCTTTGAGACGGCTTAATTTGGTTAACTGTTCATGCCTTTTGAAAGCTATATTTTTTTAGGAAGATAAAAGTTATCAAACGAGATTTAAAGGAAGAGGATACGTTGAAATATGGGTTCAAGATGCCTTTGGTATTGATGAGTGGAATGCAAAAACAGCAGTTTCAAAAGTTGCAGAGGTAATGTCTGATGATCGCAGAAAAAAAACTATGATTTTTTCTTATTTTGTGGACAAACAATTAATACACTTCATAAAACTTACATGACACCAAAATGTTTTTTTATGCAACAATGAAAAAAAAGCCCAATTTTTTTAGGCTTTTTTATTTCATATAGAAAATTTAACGAATCTCATCATCTTTAAGGTATCCTCCTTTGTCTATATCCGGCATGAGGAGAATTGTAATGAACGCAATGATCATCATACAGATTATATAAAAAGGGAATACAGATTCGTATCCGATTTTTTTAAATTGAAGTGCTACGGCTTCAACTGATCCGCCAAATAATGCATTAGCAATAGCATAAGAGAGACTAACACCTATTGCTCGGATTGAAGCAGGAAATAATTCTGCTTTTATGATACCAGCGATGGATGTATAAAAACTCATGATACAGAGCATTCCAAGGATGATGAATAGCGCAACCCATGCGTTATTAGCGCTACCAATTATTCTAAGTGCAGGAATTGTACAGATGATGGATAAGCTACTCCAAATGATAAGTGAAGCTCTTGCTCCAATTTTATCCGCTAGAGAACCAAATAGGGGCTGGAGTAATACAAAAACAAAGAGTGCAGCAGTCATGATTGTTGTCGCAGTGTGTTTATCAAATCCGGTCGTTGTGATCAGGTATTTTTGCATATAAGTTGTATAGGTATAAAATGTGAGTGATCCTCCAGCTGTAAAACCCATCACTAAGAAGAAAGCTTTTTTGTGATTGCGTAGAATTTCTTTAAGACTACCACTGTTTTGTTGAGAGCGGCTTTCTTTTGTTGTTGTTTCATGGAGTAAACGACGGAGGTAAATAGCGATCATTGCTCCGAAGCCACCAATCACAAAAGGAATACGCCAGCCCCATGCTTTTAATTGATCTTCAGTGAGGTAAAGTGCTAGAATAAATACAATGAAACTGGCGAGAAGTTGACCTGTAATAAGCGTGGCATATTGGAAAGAAGCAAAAAGCCCACGACGATTCTTAGGGGCAACTTCGCTCATATACGTTGCTGCTGTACCATATTCACCGCCGGCTGAAAGTCCTTGAAGCATTCGGACTAAAAGTAGAAGAAAGGCCGCTGTTGTTCCCAAAGTTTCGTAAGTTGGAAGTATGGCGATGAGGAAAGACCCACCGCACATCATAAAAATAGATATAAGCATTGAGCGTTTTCGTCCATAACGATCAGCAATGAATCCGAAGAGCCATCCTCCAATAGGGCGCATAAGAAAACCCATAGCAAAGACAGCTGCGGCTTTTAAAAGTTCCGCAACGGTATTGCCATTCGAGGGAAAAAATTGTGATGCAAAATAAATAGACGTAAAGGAATAGACATAAAAATCATACCATTCTACGAGATTTCCTGATGCACTGGATATGATAGCAAAAATACGTTTTCTTGTATCATGTGGTGCTAAAGTTGTTTTGCTTTTCATTAAGTAATTCCCTTTTAATATTTAATATTTCTTTTCTCTATTTAAAATTGTTTACGATTTGTATCATCAAAATTCAATTGTATAATGATAATTTATTATAACAGTTTTTTGAAACAGATTATTTGGATTATATTTTCATGTCTTTGGGATTCTTTATTTTTGTAATAGGATGAAGAAATCTAATCTTTATAAGAGATTGTATTTTTCTTAATTATACTGTGTTTTGTGATTATCTTAGAGGAAGAAAAGTTTATGTGATTAAGAAAACCGTTGTTTTTGTTTCCTCATTATCAATTTAGCTAAACATTAAGGCATATAATAGTGTTATTGAGTGTGTTGTGCAGTGCTTGGTGTTTATTGACAAATTTGCCATATTTTAAGGTATTGCATTATAATGCGGTGAAAATTTTCGTTCTTTGAGAGTTTCAAAATAAGGTCGGTATGTTTTTGTCATGAAGAGAAATTATTTTCAATAAAGGATCATCATTATTAGATAATAACCTCTTTTTTCTTTTATTTTGATAAAAAAGTGAAGGTATTTTAAACAAATAAAATGTTTTTTAATCTAAGTGTACCGAATTCGGTAGAAAAAATAACATACTGATAATATAGTGAGAGAATATACTTCTCATGGTTTATATCAAGGAAAAGCGTATAAAGGATTGTTAATACTGAATTTATACGATTATCATAATCAAAAGCCCTAGTAGGGCTTTTGATTCAGCACAGGAAACTTTAATGGATTCCATCACCTTGAAGATATCCTTTTTTTCTGGCATCGGGCATCAAGATAACTGCAATAAATGCAATTATCATCATGCCGGTTATATAAAAATAGAAGACAGATTCATATCCCATATTTTTTAACCAAAGTGCTACATATTCGGCTGATCCACCAAATAATGCATTAGCAATAGCATAGGAGAGCCCAACTCCCATTGCACGTACTGAAGAAGGAAACATTTCCGCTTTTACGATACCAGAAATGGACGTATAAAAACTCATAATGCATAGCATTCCGATAATGATTAATAAAGCAACCTTTGTCTCATTAGCGTCAGCAATCATTTTAAGCCCAGGAATCGTAAAGATAATAGATAAAATACTCCACATGAGGAGTGAAGTTTTTGTACCAATTTTATCAGCTAGAAAGCCAAATAAAGGTTGAAGTAACATAAAAACGAAGAGTGCAGCTGTCATTATAGTTGTGGCTGTATGTTTATCAAATCCGGTAGTCGTGATCAGATACTTTTGCATATAAGTCGTATAGGTGTAAAATGTAAGCGATCCTCCAGCTGTAAAGCCAATAACCAAAAAGAAAGCTTTTCCGTGATTGCGTAAAAGCTCTATAAGACTACCAGCCTGCTTTTTAGAACGACTTTCTTCGGTTGTTGTTTCATGAAGCGAACGGCGGAGATAAATCGCAACAATTGCTCCTAATCCACCAATTGCAAAAGGAATACGCCAGCCCCATGCTTTTAACTGATCTTCTGTGAGATAAAGCGCTAGAATGAATATTACAAGGCTGGCTAAAAGTTGTCCACCAATCAGCGTAGTGTATTGAAAAGAGCTAAAGAACCCACGGCGATTTTTGAGGGCAACTTCACTCATATAAGTTGCTGTAGTGCCATATTCACCGCCGACAGAAAGTCCTTGAAGCATTCGAAGTAAGAGTAAAAGAACTGCTGCTGCCATTCCAATGGTTTCATAGGTAGGAAGTACTGCTATTAAGAACGAACCGCTGCACATCATAAAAACAGAAATAAGCATCGAGCGTTTGCGTCCATAACGATCAGCAATAAATCCGAAGAGCCATCCTCCAATAGGACGCATAAGAAAACCAATGGCAAAAACACCAGCAGCTTGTAAAAGTTGTGCAACAACATTACCATCAGAGGGAAAGAATTGTGATGCAAAATAAATCGATGTAAAGGAATAAACGTAAAAATCGTACCATTCTACTAAATTACCTGATGCACTAGATATGATAGCAAAGATACGCCTCCTTGTATCATGCGGTGCTAGAGCTGCTTCATTCACCATAAGTCTATCCCTTTATAATTATGTTTACGTTTATTTAGACCCCTAAAAATTGTCTACAGTATTTTATCTTTTGCGTCAAAAATTTAATTAGATAGTAGTAATATTCTTGTGCAAGACGTTTTGAGAAGAGAGATTTGATTTGAATTGTATTTTTACGAATTTTACAGTTTTTATTTTCTATAATCGATAGAATCGTCCATAATCTTAATATGAAAACCTACCTTGATTTTTTATCATATGTTTTACATCAGGGCATTGATCGTACAGATCGCACTGGTGTTGGGACGCGATCGATTTTTGGGTATCAGATGCGATTTGATTTACAAGCTGGATTCCCATTGTTAACAACAAAGAAACTGCATTTGCGTTCGATCATCTATGAGCTTTTGTGGTTTCTTAAAGGTGATACAAATATTGCATGGTTGAAGAAACATGGTGTATCAATTTGGGATGAATGGGCTGATGAAAAGGGAAACCTTGGTCCTATTTATGGTTATCAGTGGCGTTCTTGGCCTGCTCCCGATGGAAGACATATTGATCAAATTAATAA
Source organism: Bartonella sp. DB5-6 (assembly GCF_000278115.1). Classification (GTDB taxonomy): domain Bacteria; phylum Pseudomonadota; class Alphaproteobacteria; order Rhizobiales; family Rhizobiaceae; genus Bartonella; species Bartonella refiksaydamii. The sequence continues at coordinate 24,959 of NZ_JH725120.1, read as the reverse complement.
CCTTTTAACTATGATCAAAGAAACGCCTGATTCTCGTCGCCTAATTGTATCTGCTTGGAATCCCGCATTGATAGAGGAAATGGCTCTTCCTCCTTGTCATTGTCTTTTTCAATTTTACGTTGCTGATGGTAAATTATCTTGCCAACTTTATCAACGTTCAGCGGATATTTTTTTAGGTGTTCCATTCAACATTGCTTCCTATGCGTTATTAACGATGATGATTGCGCAAGTGAGCGAACTTAAAGTAGGAGATTTTATTCATACCCTTGGTGATGCCCACCTTTATTCTAATCATTTTGAACAAGCTCAATATCAGTTGTCACGTGTACCAAATGCTTTGCCGTTTATGCGTATAAATTCAGAGGTAACAGATCTTTTTTCTTTTAAATTTGAAGATTTTGAATTGCTTAATTATGACGCCCAGACACATATTAGAGCACCGGTGGCAATATGATTTTTAAAGTTTGTTTAATTGCAGCTGTTGCAGAAAATGGTGTTATCGGTCATGAAGGTGCTTTGCCTTGGCATTTGTCGACGGATTTACAACGCTTTAAGGCTTTGACTTTCGGTAAACCCATTATTATGGGTCGAAAGACTTGGGATTCTCTTGGCCGTCCTTTACCTGGGCGCACAAATATTGTCATTACTCACAATCGTGCTTTCTCAGCTGAAGGCGCTGTTATTGCACACTCTTTATCTCAGGCTTGTTCGGTTGCAAAAAGGGTGTCCTCTCAAAATAGTGCAGATGCAGTTTTTATTATTGGTGGTGGTGAAATTTTTCAACAAGGGTTGCCTATTGCTGATAAAATATTTCTTACAGAAGTTTTAGCTTCCATTAAAGGTGATAGCTTTTTTCCTGTCTTCGACAAAGAAAAGTGGACTATTATACAAACACAATATATTCCAGAAGGAGTTAAAGATAGTCATCCATCACGTTTTATGGTTTATGAGCGGAAGTAATCATTTGTAATTTAAGGGGAGGAAGCCTGTTCTTTACATTGTAATCGGGTAAGAGGTATCCTATAAGAGCGAGTAAATGGTTAATATTTAATTAATGGTAGTCAGTTAAAGAGGTGATAATGCCCTGGACAAATCAAAATGGTGGCGGCCCATGGAGCGGCGATAAAAATAAATCGGGTGGCGATAAGAAAGCGCCAGCTAAGAATCTTTTTGGGTCTGGGGGCAATAACAGTGGTAATAATGGTCCCAATCTTGATGACATTTTGCGTAAAGGGAAGGATCAGTTTAAGCAAGTTGGTAGAAGTGGGATTTTTGTTCTGTTACTTCTGCTTGCCGTGTTTTTTTTGCTCTATCAGTCGCTTTATATCGTTCAGCAAAATGAACAAGCTGTGGAGTTGCGTTTTGGTGTTCCTAAGGAAGGAATCATCGGAGATGGTTTGCATTTTCACTTTTGGCCAATTGAGACCTATATGAAAGTGCCTTTAACGGAAAAAACAATCGCGATTGGTGGTCAGTCTGGTCAGGCGCAACAAAGTGAAGGTTTGATGCTTTCGAGTGATCAGAATATTGTTAATGTCAACTTCTCTGTTTACTATCGGATTTCACGTCCAAGTCAATTTTTATTCAATGTGAGTGATCAAGAAGGGACAGTTCGTCAAGTTGCAGAGAGTGCAATGCGTGAAGTTATTGGTTCAAGACCTGTTGATGATGTTTTACGTGACAAGAAAGAAGAAGTTGCTAATGATGTTAGAAAAGTTATTCAGTTGACTGTAGATAAATATCAACTTGGTGTTGAAATAAGCCGTGTCTCTATCAGTGAAGCTGCTCCTCCTACGAAGGTTGCCGCTGCGTTTAATTCTGTTCAGCAAGCAGAGCAGGAACGCGGGCGAATGATTGAAGAAGGCAATCGTGTGCGTTTTACCAAGATTGGTTTAGCAAATGGTGAAGCTTCACGTACACGGGAAATAGCAAAAGGTGAAAAGGCGCAAATGGTTGAAGAGGCACGCGGACGTGCTGAGCGTTTTCAGGCTATAGCTCGTGCAGCAGCAATTTCACCAGAGGCTACGCGTTATCGTTTTTATATGGAGACAATGGGGCGTATTCTTTCTTCATCAAATAAGTTGGTTCTTGACCAAGTAAATTCTCCGGCAGTGCCTTATTTACCTCTGAATGAATTGCTACGTAGCGATTCATTAGAAAATACGAAAAAAATATCAGCACATTCTAAATCATTATTAGATTCTCGCATTTCTGAAGGACGCTAATTATGCAGCAGTCTCGTTTCGTTTTTATGTTTAGTACCATAGTGCTTCTTTTGATGGTCTTGTGGATGTCTATTTTTATTGTTTATCCTCGTCAACAAGTGGCAATTAAGCGTTTTGGACAAATTGTTAAGGTAGAGTCTGAGCCTGGGATTTATTTGAAAATGCCCTTTGTGGATAAGATGATTGTTATTGATAATCGATTATTGCGTTATGATGTTCCCACACAATCTGTACAGGTTCGTGGTGGTGCTTATTATGAAGTTGATGCGTTCTTTATTTATCGTATTACGGATCCTAAGTTGTTTTTACAGCGCATTGCTTCAGGGCGTCCGCAAATTGCTGCGCGTGAAAATCTTGCGCCGCGTTTTATAGATGCTTTGCGGGCCGTTTATGGTAAGCGAGAGTTTAAGGCAGCTTTATCAGATGAACGGGGAGCGATGATGACTGAAGTGCAGCGACAGTTTTCTGTAGATGCAGGTTCATTGGGTATCACCATTCTTGATGTGCGTATTCGCAAAACTGATTTGACTGATGCGGTGTCGGAGGATGTTTATCGGCAAATGGCAGCTGAACGTGAAGCTGCAGCGGAAAATATTCGTGCTCGTGGGCAGCAGGAGCGGGATCGTATTGTGGCGGAAGCTAATCGTGAATATGAAGAAATTGTAGCAGCTGCAAAGCGTGATGCTGAAATTACTCGTGGTGAAGGTCAGGCTGAAAGCATTCGTCTTTTATTGAATGCAAGAGAAGCTAATCCGGCTTTCTATGATTTTTGGTTAGCGATGGAACAGTACAAAAATTTGGAGCGTGTTCCTATGGTGATTTCACCAAACGAAGATTTCTTTTTCTATTTCCGTCATCCACTGCAAGCAAATAGAAAGTTTTCATCACCAATGGATACTGGCTTCAGTAAAATTGATCCAAATCTTGGGAAAGAGTAGATGACACAGTAGACTGTTGAAGGAGCTTTGATATGAGAAGTGTCGTCAGTGGTCGCTTTCTTTTATGATAAGAGCTAGGGTATTGGGCCATACTGATTTTGCATAAATAAATTTAGTGAGGCTTTTTGCAGCATTTTGTTAAAGGCATGTCATGGGTAGAAATACATCTTTGAAGTTTTTTGCTACAAAAATTGTTGTTTGTGTGGTTTTATTTTTATTAACCTCAATCAGTTTTTCTTGGGGGGAGGAGACAAAGAATACACATCTTCCGATTCCTGATTTAGCCGCTGAGCTTTTGGAGACGGTTGTGAATATTTCCACAGCACAAATTGTTGAAGGAACCGAACAGGATGAGTACACTTCGATACCTGTTATTCCGAAAGATTCATTGTTGCAAGAATATTTTAGTGATTTTTTTACACCTAAAAATGGTCAAAAGGATAGTCAGTTTCAAAAGGTACCTTCTTTGGGATCTGGTTTTGTGATTGATGCGCAAAAAGGACTTATTGTTACAAATTATCACGTTATTGTTGATGCTGATGATATTGAAGTTAATTTTACCGATGGTACAAAGCTGAAAGCAAAATTGCTTGGAAAGGATAGTAAGACTGATTTAGCATTACTTCAGGTGGATGCAGGAAATAAAAAATTAAAGGCTGTGCGTTTTGGTGATTCAGAAAAAGCACGCATTGGTGATTGGGTGATGGCTATCGGGAATCCCTATGGTTTTGGTGGAAGTGTAACTGTTGGTATTATTTCTGCACGCAATCGTGATCTTAATGCTGGTCCTTATGATAATTTTATTCAGACAGATGCAGCGATTAACCGAGGAAATTCTGGTGGTCCGTTGTTTGATAGAAATGGTGAGGTGATTGGGATTAATACGGCAATTATTTCGCCTTCTGGAGGGTCTATTGGTATTGGTTTTGCAATACCATCCGATATGGCTCTTTCTGTGATTAATCAGTTACGTGATTTTGGAGAAATAAGGCGTGGTTGGTTAGCTATTCGTATTCAACCGGTGACAGAAGATATTGCAAAAAGTTTGAAACTGGACGACGCTGTGGGGGCATTGGTTGCTGGTAAAATAGAACAGGCGAATGTCGATAATAGCCAGTTACAGGATGGAGATGTTATTCTTTCCTTTGGGGATGCGAAAATTAAGCATGCACGTGATTTACCGCGTTTAGTGGCGGAAAGTCCAGAAGGAAAAGTGGTAGATGTTACTGTTTTTCGGGACGGGCAGGAGAAAACTGTACAGGTTAAGCTTGGTCGTTTGATTGAGACAGACGCAAATGAAAATACAGAAGAAGAATCCGATGATGAAAAAAACAGTTCTGTATCGAAAAGCATGACAGTACAATTTATGGGAATGACATTATCTGAGCTGACAGCGGATTTGCGTCATCGTTATTCAATTACGGATAAGGTTCGAGGATTGGTGGTGACATCTGTTACACAAAATAGCGCGGCAGATAAAAAGCGTATTCGCATTGGTGAAGTGATTGTTGATATTAATCAAAGTTCTGTCACAACAATTGATGAGGCTAAAAAACGTATTCACAAATTACGTGAAGCTGGACGCAAAAATGCTCTATGCATTGTTGCTCAGCCAGATGGAGAGTTACGGTTCGTAACGATTCCAATAGATTGATATTTGGGGGTGGATTGTTGCTTTGGAGATTATTTTTTGAATGTGTGTTTAACCGTTTATGTCTCTGTTATCGTTATAAACGTATGCGATAGATGATTGTTTACTCGCTTCGGTTCTTTAAATAGCAATTATTACAGGAAGATTCGTATTAGAGCTCATAATTTGTGAGAGTTGTTGCGTCTTGTTTTGTGGTTGATGGGAAAGAAACAATATGAGGAAAATGAGTGCTTTAAAAAAGTAATTTGCTGAAGATTTATTATAAAAAATATCATTTATTTCTGTATAGAATTGTAAAAAGTATGTTTGTTTATGATGGTCATCCTGAAAAAATTTCGTGGTTGTGTTTTATTATTGCATAATGATAGCAAAAGGAAATGCTTTGAGACTTTTTTAGGGGTTATTATTGTGTTCATTTTTTCAAAAGTGGTAGAATAATTATAGGCGCTTTCTCTGTATTAATTATAGAATTTTTTTGCTTGTATTTTGTTTGAAGAGTTCACTCTTTGACACGGTGAATGAAATGCAGGGTTAGGGGTTGATTATGTGTGTTGCAATAAGTTGTTGATTAATGGATATAGGCATTTCCATTCATGATACAGAGAACGATTACATTGATAGCGGGGCCAACAGCAAGTGGAAAATCAGCGCTTGCCTTACAGATGGCCAAAGAAAAAAATGCTCTTATCATCAACACTGATTCAATGCAGGTTTATGATGTTTTAAATATTTTAACGGCACGGCCAACGGAGGCTGATACTGCAATTGTTCCACATTATCTTTATGGTTATGTGAGTCCTACTCTGAATTATTCAGTAGGGCAATGGTCGCGTGATGTTGAGAAATTGTTGACTACATTTACGTCGAAATCACTTATTTTTGTTGGTGGAACAGGGCTGTATTTTCGTGCCCTTTTAGAGGGGATTGCAAAAATTCCTCATGTTCCAGATGTTGTGCGGCAGAAATGGCGATTTCGGCTTGATAAAGAAGGAGCTGAAAGCCTTTATCGTCAGTTGTTGCAGGTTGATGCTGTTCTCGCTGAGAAAATTTCTTCACAAGATGGTCAGCGTATCATCCGTGCTTTGGAAGTTTATGATGCAACTGATAAGAAGTTAAGCTGGTGGCAGAAACAAAAAACTCCCCCTTTGATTGTGCCAAATTGTGCCGAAAAAATTCTTCTCATTCCATCACGTCAATTGCTTTATGAACGTATTCATAAGCGGTTGGACTTTATGTTTGAAAAAGGTGCTTTAGAAGAAGTGGTTGCTATGAAAAAGCTCATGATTTCCCCTTTGTTACCAGCGATGAAGGCTATTGGTATACCTGAATTTATAGCTTATTTGGATGGATATAGAAGTTTTGAGAATGCTCTTGAAGCAGTAAAAACACAGACAAGGAGATATGCAAAAAGGCAAATGACATGGTTTCGTAATCAATTTGATGAAGAGTGGACGCCTATTTCTTGATAAAAGAGGTGAGAAGTTTGAAAAAAAATCAGAAAGATAGTAGTGAATAGAGATTTTTTAGGAAATATAATTTTTTATTGACGAATGACATCAATAGAATTAAAATCTCCTGCCATAAAGGAATATTCTTCTTACGTTTTTTATGCGAAGTGGGGGGGCATGCAATATATGTTTTGTGTGTAATGGGCTCTCTCGGAGCCTTTTTTTATAGGCTCCTTCGGGGGCTTTTTTATTATGCTACCAAGTAGGCGAGTGGGAAAAATGACAGATCATCCAAGATTGCAAGAGAATGCAGACGGACAAATAATGTCGGGTGCTGAAATGGTGGTTCAAGCTCTTATTGATCAAGGGGTTAAACATCTCTTTGGTTATCCTGGTGGGGCTGTTCTTCCTATTTTTGATGTTATTTATCAACAAGATGCAGTTCGTCATATTTTGGTGCGTCATGAACAAGCAGCGGGTCATGCTGCTGAAGGTTATGCACGTAGTACAGGGAAAGTAGGCGTTATGCTGGTGACTTCTGGTCCAGGGGCAACGAATGCTGTGACACCTTTGCAAGATGCGCTTATGGATTCTATCCCACTTGTTTGTTTTTCTGGTCAAGTTCCAACAACTGTGATTGGAACAAATGGTTTTCAAGAAGCTGACACGGTTGGTATTACAAAGTCTTGTACTAAATATAATTGTTTGGTCGAAAATGTGAATGATCTTGCAGCAATCATTCATGAATCTTTTTCTATTGCTCAATCAGGACGTCCAGGGCCGGTTTTGATTGATATTCCTAAAGATGTGCAATTTGCTTCAGGTGTTTATAGAGCTCCTCAAGTTTCGGCATCTCTGCGTTCTCGTCCACAGTTTAAAGAGAATACTAAGACTATCGAATGTGCTGTTTCTCTTTTAGCAGAAGCAAAACGCCCTGTTATTTATTCTGGTGGTGGTGTCATTTCATCGGGCCCTGAAGCTGTACAGCTTTTGCATGATTTGGTTCAACTAGGAGACTTCCCGATCACTTCGACGCTTATGGGACTTGGTGCTTATCCTGCTTCTGGCAAGAATTGGCTTGGAATGCTTGGAATGCATGGAACCTATGAGGCTAATATGGCCATGCATGATTGTGATGTTATGTTAGCTGTTGGTGCACGGTTTGATGATCGTATTACTGGGCGGCTTGATGCGTTTGCTCCTCATGCGCGTATTATTCATATTGATATAGATCCTTCTTCTATCAATAAGATTGTAAAAGTAGAAGTTCCACTTATTGGCGATGTAGCTGATGTTTTGGGAGATATCAATCGACGCTTGCATATGCAGCAGCCAATATTTAAAAGCGAAAGTCGTAAGGAGTGGTGGAAGCAAATCAATCGCTGGAAAGCTCGTAATTCATTAGCATATATGAAGAAAAAAGATGTCATTATGCCACAATATGCTCTTGAACGGCTTTATGCACTTACCAAAGATGTGCATGCTTATGTCACGACTGATGTTGGGCAGCATCAGATGTGGGCTGCACAGTATTATCGTTTTGATGAGCCAAAACATTGGATGACTTCTGGTGGTCTTGGAACTATGGGGTATGGTCTTCCTGCTGCTATTGGTGTTCAAATAGCACACCCTGATGCGCTTGTGTTATGTATTTCTGGGGATGCTTCAATTCAGATGAATATTCAAGAGCTCGCAACAGCAATTCAACATAATACACCAGTGAAAATTTTTATTTTAAATAATCAGTATATGGGTATGGTCCGACAGTGGCAGCAATTGTTGCATGGCAATCGTCTTTCTCATTCTTATACGGAATCGATGCCTGACTTTGTAAAATTGGCACAAGCTTACGGAGTGGTTGGTCTTTGTTGTTCACATCCAGATGAACTTGATGATAAAATTCAGCAAATGATTGATTGTGATAAGCCAGTTCTCTTCGATTGTCGTGTTGCTAATTTAGAAAACTGTTTTCCCATGATTCCATCTGGGTGTGCGCATAATGATATGCTGTTACCTGATGAAGCTAATGATGAAGCCGTTGCAAATGCTGTTTCTTCCGAAGGAAAGATTCTTGTATAAAATGAGTATATTAACAAAATAGTAAAGGATGGTGATGATGAAGTCTTTGGAGTCTTCATCTCTGTCTCTTCTTTGTGGAGAGTTCCTATTATCCTTAGAGCTCATTTTATGATTTTCATTCTTTGTTTAAAGAGAGGGGGGTGTATTATTATTTGTTCATCTAAAAAATGTTATAAGTCGTGTGCAATTATGTTTGAATTTATTTGTACGCGATGTTTGTTTTTTAATTCATATGTTCACATTAATAGCTATTTCGGTGCATTTTTTAGATAATATATTGAATTATCTGTTATAAATTAATTATGTTGTCTCATATATGAAAGATTCCATCGTGCAAGAAAAAAGCCACCGTGCTTGAAGGGTGAAGCCATGCAAACCGTCATGCCTATGAAAACAATAGTTTGTCACTATGTTTTGGTTTCGCATTATGAAATTACTCCAAATCGCTCTTTCAAGGGCTTGATAGGAGAATCCCCTTAGCGGCTTGAAAGGAAGGGAAAAAATAACAAAGATCAAACGCAGCCATAGAAAATCAATTGGCCACCATAGCTTATAATCAGGTAGTAACTTCACCTGATTATGCGGGAGAAGTCTCTACATATGAGATGTGTAGTTAACATATAAACCAGAATAATACTCAACGTCATATCATTATCAGGACATTAACATTGAAAATCAAATACTCTTTCTTTATATTTGTTCCACATATCTATGATTCCATAAATCTGCAGACACAAATACTCTTTGAATCCACCGCATTGGATTTTCCTATCAAATGACCCAAAAAATTTCTCTCTAGAGTGTAGAGCCATTCTGTTATCAATCTATAATAATCTTCCTGGTTGTACATCAATTCCAAAAGATACAGCCTTAGTAGCTTCATAAAATTGATCTAAAGCTTCCTTGGCTTTTTTTGACTATGGTTCTAACATGCCCAGATAAAAAACAGTGCCGATATCTGGGAATTCACTGTCTCCTCGAACTAGGGGCACTTTACTTGTAGAGGTTACCCCATTTTTTCTCCATCTATAGGAACATTAATTATATATAAATTATCCCTTAAGCTATTCAAATCCTTCTCACTTAAAAGTTTTAAAGCTAGATGTGCAACAGATATTCTCGTTAACGGGCCATCAACTTCATTGCGAATACCAGATAAAAGTATCCTTTTAGGAGATAAATTTAAACCAGTTATAAATTTTAGTGCAGCATTTTCTATATGAAAATCTAACTCAACGTCAGATCCTAATCCTGTATAATCTTTTTTATTATCCTCTAAAGAAACTAGGTTATTTACTATATGTTTGCTTTCAAACTTAATTGAATAAGGCTCTCCGATTAATAAAGAAAACATCATAATTAAATTTTCGCTAATATAGCCACTTTTACAAGACGCATCTAAATTATAAGGAGTAGGTGACGTATTAATTTGTCTATCAATTGGAAGGTTTTCAAAGATTAAATATGGTCTAGGAGTAATAGACACCTTTTTCTTTATAAGAATTGTCAATATTCTATGTGGTAGCAGCGAAAATGCTGTTTTTTTAGCTCAACCGAATATTCAATACTACCGTATGGATCATAAATAACATGGTCTGAAGCCTCCCAAAGTTTGTCTCTTTCGCCATTGTTCAATTCAAAAGTATTTTCATTTATCATTATAATTTCCTCCTCAATTATATTTCCCTACTTTTTTATTAAGAAAAGTGAAAAAATAATCATTAAAATTAAAATCAGCCATGTTAGTAAATAAGTGTCTGTAAAATCTTGGATTAATCCAAATAATGGTGAAGCAGTAATAATTGCGATTTGATTTACAGACATTGCTAAACCCAGAGAAAAGCCAACGCTTTCTTTCGGCGAAGAGTCTACAATATAAGCAACCCAAGGGCCATGCCATCCTAATCCAAAAAACCTAACCAAGCAGATAAAATAGTTAAATAAATTATGGATCCACTCATGCCCAAAATTAATATTAAAAATCCAAAAACGACTGCAATCATGCAAAACAAGACAGGAAAAAATCGTCCGTTTCTACAATAATCACTCCACGCTGCTAAAATAATTCTTCCTAAGGCACCAGAAGCCTGTGAAACAAAAAACAAATAAGCACTTTTATCTAGAGACAGGTGATAGATTCTATAAAAATAAATCGTTATAAAAATGGTTAAAACATATTGAACGATCACAAGTGAAACGCCTGAAAAAATAATATTCTTCATATGCGGCGCAGCCAACATCGCAAGACGAGACCTTACATTTGCATAGAACGAAACTCTTGCCTTGCTTTCTGGAACGATAGCTACAACTTTTGCTGGTGAGTGATAAAAAATAATAAATGTACATCCACCTAAAAAAGAAACTATGGCACCGACCAAAAACGCACTTTGTATGCCATAGACAAATGCACTAGCAGGAAGAACTATCCCAGCTAATGCCCCACCTAATGGTAGTCCCGCCTGCCTTATTCCCATTGCAAATCCGCGTTGCGATTGTGGAAACCATGAAGAAACAGATTTAGCGCCACTGGATTGAGCAGAACTATAAAATCCTCCTACAATTAGCAAACAGATCAAAAGGGAAATATAGTTATCTGCGATTGCTCCCAACAAAAGAGTGACAGAAACGCCGACCGCGCCAACTCCAACAATATAGCGCTCGTTAGATTTGTCTAGTAATTCGCCAGCTATAAGTAGAAACTGCGCTGCTGAAGACAGCAAACCTATCTGAGAGTCACTAAGCGAGAAATCCTTCTTAAAAAAATTCAGCTAAAGGACCAATCCCTTAAACAAAGAAGCAGGCTCATGCTTGAGCGATAGTGGCAACAAGCAATACAATCCATCTATAATATTTTTTTCTATAAATTTATTATTGCTCACTTAGCCCCCTTCAGTTAAAGTGTATTCCAATGAAGTAGCCTTTTTTAATAATGATTGTAACAATAAATTAGTTATTTTATGCGGATTACATAAAAATCTGTCAATACGATTGGTATTAATATTAAAGCTAAGGAATATGCTTAATTTAAAGAAATAAGCTGTTATGTGTAGTGCAAATTTAATACGCTAGCGATATAAGATAAATTTTACAAACATTGGCTTAGCCGGCATTAAGCGCTCTTCATAAAAGACGCTATATTTTGGCAAGCTTTTTCAATATAATTTTCAAAGCTTTCTCCAGTCACATAGCCCAGATGCGGTGTGCAAAGAACTCTGTCTGATTGCAATAATTTGCTCTCATATACTGGCTCGTTGTCATAAACATCCAGTGCAAAGTAAGTTGAATTTTCCAAACTTAGTATTTTTTCTATCGCCCCTTTTTCAACCAAAGCTGAACGTGCTGTGTTGACAAAAATAGCATGAGGTTTCATGCTCAATAGATCATCTAATTGAATGATTCCTCTGGTTTTATCGCTTAAACGTAAATGTACGGATATAATGTCAGGACGTGTAAAAAATTCATCTTTTGAATGCGTAAAATGATAACCTAAATTTTTTGCTTCTTGCGTTGAACGCTCGCTCCCATAAACCAAAATGGACATGCCAAAAGCTTGAGCATATTGAGCAACCATTTTACCAATACGCCCAAACCCGAATATTCCAAGAGTAGCCCCTTTCATTTGGTTGCCAAATGTTGTTTGCCATCGTCCTTTTTTCATGTCAGACACAGATTCATAGAGTTTTCTACGCGCAGACATAATTAAGAGCCATGCAAATTCAGCAGCAGAAGTTGGATCTCCACCACCGTCTAATATTTCAATTCCTAAGTCTCTACAAGCTTCTATATCAATATGGGAACCTATAGGGCCTGTTTGGCAGATTAATTTTAAATTTGGCAGTTTCAGGAGAAGATCTCTATCAACTATAGTTCGCTCTCTGATTAAGATAAGAATATCTATCTCTTTGAGCTTATCTTCTAAATCACATTCTTTAGCTAAATTATTTATAACCAGCACTTCATGCGATTTCATTAATTTTGTAATAGACTGTAATGTTAGGGTGGCTTTTTGATAGTCATCTGGAATTAATATTTTCAATTTAAACCTCCCGTTTCATTCATCAATATTTGAGCTCATTATTTCATTTCTAAAACAACCAAAAAGCAATCTCATCGCTGATATTTTGACATAACGCCAAGCCTATTAACAAATTATACCCCTTGATGTCATTGTTATTTCTAGAATAAGAATAGCATTAATCAGTTAGTTTTTATAAACTTTAAAACATTGCGACAAAAAGAAAAAGTTTGATACAGTAGATGGAGAATTGCACTTTTCTCATATTCTAGAGGACGGACCTGAAGTGCTAAGCTGGACTGAAACCGTGTCCCAGTTTTTTTATAATAGACTACCAAGAAGGACATACTTACGAACCAGATTTTATTGTAGAAACAGAAAAAGCTACATATTTGTGCGAGATAAGGCGTGCTTCATATAAGCGTGATATCTCTCTTTATTCGTTGAGATATAACTTATTCGTAGCATGAAGAGTAAATTTATTAAAATCATGATAAGAGGGGAATAGGAACTTTATAGGTGTATCATCATAGGATTAAGTAGTTTTTTTGAAAGCTATTTCTATTTCTGCCAAAAGGTTTTTGATATATTTAATTATTATTTCTTAATAGTGGTTGTATTTTATTTTTATGTGCAAGAAAGCTGATTGATTGTGTAAAATAGTGTTCATAAAATTACATTATTTTTATCCTGTTAGGACATTTTTTCTAGCGAGGGTTTTGCAATTGCAATGCTCTTTTTTCATTCTAAATTTTGGTTAGAAAAAGCGTATATAGGTGTTATTTTAAATTTAAGATATGCATATTCCATTGTTGGTGTTACTGTTATAAAAAATTATATTTGATAAGTATCAAGGTGTTACCAAGAAGATCGATGTATAGATAAAATTTAGATTGTTACAATATTTTGAAAAAGCAATGGGTAAATAATTGATCATTATTCTGTGAAAGTAGTAGGACGGCTGTGTATCAGAAATTCGTAACGACAAAAACTTTTCTTGATAGTGTTTTTATTTTCAAAACACTTGCTCTTTTTATGCGAATCTTATTTTGATAAACTATGCAGTTTTCACCGGAACAGGATAATGCCTTGAAGGCTGTTGCTACGTGGTTGAGAGAGGGGCGTTCTCCGCTTTTTCGTCTCTTTGGCTATGCGGGGACAGGGAAGACGACACTTGCTCGTCATTTTGCTGAAACAGTTGATGGTTCTGTCCAATTTGCTGCGTTTACAGGCAAAGCGGCACAAGTTTTGCGTTCTAAAGGTGCGAGTAATGCTTGTACTATTCATTCATTGATTTATTGTCCGCGTGGAGAAGAAGAAATTTCCGATGAGGTAACAGGAAAAAAGTCTATTGCACCAACATTTGCATTGAATCGGAAAAGTGCTGCTGCGCAAGCTAAACTTATCATTGTTGATGAGTGTTCGATGGTCGACGAGCAATTAGCGCGTGATTTGATGAGTTTTCGGACACCAATTCTTGTTCTTGGTGATCCAGGTCAGTTGCCTCCTATATCAGGAGGAGGTTTTTTTTCCAATGGCACACCAGATTTTCTTCTTTCAGAAATTCATCGGCAAGCGCGTGATAATCCGATCGTTCGTCTCGCTATGAATGTGCGCCAAGGACGCGATATTGCTTATGGTGATTATGGTGAAGCTCGCGTTGTTACGCGTAAAGAGGTGGATCAACAATTGGTTTTGGATGCTGATCAAGTGTTGGTAGGGGTGAACCGAACACGTCACCTTTATAATAAACGTTTACGTGTGCTGAAGGGGTTTACAGCAGATTATCCACAAGCGGGTGATAAACTTGTATGTTTGCGTAATGATCCTGCTAAAGGTTTGTTGAATGGTTCTTTATGGAAAGTGATGACTTCACAGAAGGAAACGGTTAAACTGGGAATTAATCTTCTCGTTAAACCAGAAGAAAGTGAGCGTGGGGTGGCAAAGATTAAGCTTTTAAAAGCAGTATTTGATAACCCTGATAATGAGATTTCATGGCAATTAAAAAAAAGGTATGATGATTTTGATTATGGGTATGCATTAACTGTTCACAAAGCGCAAGGGTCTCAATGGGATAACGTGGTTTTATTTGATGAAAGTTTTGCATTTCGTGATATGTATGCGCGCTGGCTTTATACGGGAATTACGCGTGCGGCAGAGCGATTAACAATTGTTCGATAGAAAATTTATTCTTTAAAATTGTGCTGGTGGATGTATCTTTTTCTGATTTTAGAATTATATACAGAAAATAGGAGTTGTGCATGGCAGTGAAGCTTTCGGTTAATCTTAATGCTATTGCTGTTTTACGCAATCGGCGTAATCTACCATGGCCAAATATCAAGAATATTGGGCATATAGCACTTAAAGCTGGTGCTGCTGGTTTAACGGTTCATCCGAGACCTGATGAAAGGCATATTCGTTTTGCTGATTTGCCAGATATACATTGTTTAATAAACAATACGTTTCCTACTGCTGAATTTAATATCGAAGGTTATCCAAGCGATAGATTTTTGGATGTAGCGGAAAAATATGCGGATCAGATTACTCTTGTTCCTGATGATCCAGCTCAGTCAACTTCTGATCATGGTTGGAATTTTTTTCAAGATGCAGAATTTTTAGCACCTATTATTAAGCGTTTGAAAGAAAAAAAAATTCGTGTGTCATTATTTGCTGACCCTACTGTAGATGGTCTTGATATTGCTAAAGTGATTGGTGCTGATCGTGTGGAATTTTATACTGGGCCTTACGGTGGTGCGTTTAAGTATAAGGAAATGCAAGATCAGGAGTTAAATAAGCTTGTTTTAGCAGCAAGAAGAGCTAAAGAGCTGCAATTAGGTGTTAATGCAGGACATGATTTAACAATTATGAATCTTCCTGTTCTTGTTAACCGTATTCCTTGGCTTGATGAAGTGTCTATTGGTCATGGACTTATTGCTGATGCGTTAGAGTATGGAATGCATGACACTGTTCAGCGTTTCATTCGGTTACTAGAGTAATCTTTTTTCTTTTCTACAATTGGAAGGATAAATTTTTATAAAGTGCTGTTCGTTTGTCTTTAAAAAATAATTTTGTAGTATGTTGGCTTAGATATAAATACTGCTTGCGGTATGCATTATGGTAGGAACAAGAGTACTGCGCTCAATTTAAAACAATTGGCAATGGTTTTTCCATATTAGTCTATAAAGAGAAAGGTTATGGACAGAGCTCTTTAGCTTTGGTGCAACTTACTTTAAAGAAGCAGAAAAACAGCGGATGATTTTATCAGAAATACAAGATTTATATAAGTTTGAGTGAATGTTTTCAGGAAGAATGGAAAAACTTTTAGATTTGTGGTGGCAAAGAAGTGATGAGAATAATTATGTTGCGTTTATAATTTTCAAGCAGCGTTTTCTTGGGAATTTTTCTAAAAACAGATATTTTATAAGATTGCATTCTTATCTAACAAAAATATGAGAGTTTATACATAACGCGGGTGTCGAAATTGAGAGTTATACGAAGAGTATTCTTTATCATAAGAGAGATAAAATTGTGTTTTTGCGCTCAAGTATAAAAAGGCTCCCCCTTATTTTACAATTTTTCTTGCTATCCATTTTGATTTAGTTCATGTTAAAAACCGTATGGTGCGTCTTAATTTTGAGAATACAGTGGTTCATTATGCAGAAGAGGAATCTTAGTAGAGGATTTTTTTCAGAAGTATTATTTTATATAATATACCGTTTTTGTAGAACAGTCGATGAATTTTAGTGGGGGGATTCTGTTATGTTTTTGGAAGCTTTGGGGGAGCGTAGTTTTTTATGAAGTATATACTTTAAGAGATTGTTCAATTGTTGTGTTATCATGAGCCGTGTTTTTATTATTTATAGTGTGTGAATCACTTAAAGTAATTTTATATTTTTTATTCAGTAAAAATAAGCTTAAATTCAGTTTAAATGTAGAGAGAGGAAGTATTTCTATGCGTGTTTATTATGATCGTGATGCGGATGTTAATTTGATTAAAGGCAAAAAAGTGGCCATTATTGGTTATGGTTCACAAGGGCGTGCGCATGCTTTAAATCTAAAAGACTCCGGTGTTCAAAATGTACAGATTGCTTTGCGATCAGGATCGGCAACAGCTAAAAAGGCTATGAAGGACGGTTTTGAGGTTATGAGTGTTGCTGAAGCAGCAAAATGGGCTGATCTTATTATGATGGCAACACCAGATGAGTTGCAAGCTGACATTTATAAAGAGCATATACATGAGTATCTACGTGATGGGGCTGTGATTGCCTTTGCGCATGGTTTGAGTATTCATTTTGGCTTAATTGAACCTAAAAAAACAGTTGATGTCGTGATGATTGCTCCTAAAGGTCCAGGTCATACAGTTCGTAATGAATATCAACGTGGTTGCGGTGTTCCTTGCTTAATTGCTGTTGCACAGGATGCTTCAGGGCATGCCCATGATGTAGCGTTGTCTTACGCGTGTGGTCTTGGTGGTGGACGTGCCGGAGTGATTGAAACGACATTTAAAGAAGAGTGCGAAACTGATCTTTTTGGTGAACAAGCCGTTCTTTGTGGTGGTCTTGTTGAGCTGATCCGAGCAGGATATGAAACACTAACGGAAGCAGGTTATGCACCGGAAATGGCTTATTTTGAGTGTTTACATGAGGTTAAACTGATAGTTGATCTCATGTATGAAGGTGGCATTGCAAATATGAATTATTCAATTTCCAATACAGCTGAGTGGGGCGAATATATGTCTGGTCCTCGCGTGATTACGGATAAAACGAGAGAAGAAATGAAGCGTATTTTGAAAGATATTCAGACAGGTAAATTTACATCTAATTGGATTCAAGAATATAAAGCTGGTTCTGCTCATTTTAAAAGCATGCGGCGTTTAAATGATAGTCACCCTATTGAAGACGTTGGCAAAAAGCTCCGTTCTATGATGCCTTGGATAAAATCTAATGCTCTGGTTGATAAGGAGCATAATTAAAGTTCATATGAAATATTATGTAAACAGCTTTTATGCTTTATGTACAAAAAGGGTAACTTTGGTTACCCTTTTTGATGTACTCTTTGTATATAGATTTTATTTTTTATTTTGAGCAGTTTTTTTTCTTATAAACAGGAAATACATTACGCCTAAGAGAATAAACCATACTACACCATATTTTAAAGCTGTTAGAGTATCAGATTCTAATGTTAACAAATAGACCATGAAAGCAAAAAAAGCTAAAATAACCCAGCATACGACAACGCCTCCTGGCATTTTGTATATAGATTCAGTATGCAGTTGAGGATGATTACGACGATACACAATATAGCTAACTAAGATTACAGACCATACGAATAAAAATGCAATAGCTGAAATGCTAGTCACAATTGTAAAAGCACTTATGATGCTTGGAGATAGTGATGCAATTGTGTATCCTAATAAAATACATAAGCAAGAAAAGAATAGGGCATTGGCTGGAACATGGTGTTTAGAAAGTTTGCCCAAAAGGCGAGGCGCACCTTTTTGTGTTGCAAGCCCATATATCATGCGGCTGGTAGAAAAAATACCGCTATTTGCTGAAGAAGCAGCAGAGGTGAGAACAACAAAATTTACCAAACCAGCAGCTATCGGAATGCCAGCAAGCCAAAACATCGAGACAAAGGGGCTTTTCTCTGGAATAACTTGATCCCAAGGTGTGACTGACATAATCACAGCGAGAGAAAAGATATAAAACAGTACAATACGAACTGGTATTGCATTAATTGCTCTTGGTAGAACTTTTTTAGGTTCTTTGACTTCAGCAGCAGTTGTTCCGGCAATCTCTATACCAACAAAAGAAAAAATAGCAATTTGAAATCCGGCAAAAAAACCTGCAACTCCCCGAGGAAATATATCTCCACCATTCCATACATGACCGAGAGAGGCAACAGTACCATTTGGAGAGGTGAAGCCAGTAGCGATCATATAAAACCCAACAATAATTAATGCTACAATTGCTATGACTTTGATAAGACCAAACCAGAATTCAAGTTCACCGAAAAATTTTACAGCAAGGAGATTAAGGGTTAAAAAGAAGATAATGCAGGAGAAGACGATAATCCATGGGTTGAGTTCTGGCCACCAAAAGTGCGTATAAGCGATGATTGCAATAATATCCGCGGCTCCAGTTACAACCCAGCTTAACCAATAGCTCCAGCCGACAAAAAAAGCAATTCCTGGTCCTAGCATATCGGTTGAAAAATCAATAAGAGACCGATATTGTGAATTAGAAAGCAATAATTCTCCCATAGCACGCATTACAAAGTATAAGGCACAACCGATAATAGCATAAACAAGTATGATGGACGGGCCTGCTACGCTAATTGTTTTTCCTGATCCCATGAAGAGACCCGTTCCGATAGCTCCACCGAGGGCTATAAGTTGTACGTGACGGTTATCTAATCCACGTTTTAACTTCTCCTGAGGATTATTTTTTAAAGTTTGTTTATAATTCATTTTTTGAGGTTCCCTTTAATTATTTAAAATTCAAAATTACACTGAAAAAAGTAATCCTCTGTATCGAAGCATGATATAAATGAGGAGTAAAGGGGGAAAAACGTTTTTTATGATTTCATGTGGATAACCAATAAAGAATATCTAACTGACAGGAATATCTATTCCACAACAACGCAACAGATATTTTACAAAATTTTAAGTTATCGCTGAGATGGCCGATAAATGGTTGATAAGAAGACTTAGTATTATTATGGCAGGCATTGTTAAGCTGTCTTAACAGTTATAAGGAACCTCATGGGTTATAGAAAATCCTCCCCGTTTATATGTCCTATAATTGTTTTTGATGTCATAATAAAGAGAGTCTTTTATCCTCAGTCGTTATGTCTAATAAATTATAGAGCTGCCGTCTTACTGAAGAAAAAGTCTCCAATGACAGAAAATTTTAAATGATTTCCACAATCGTTTTATTGGTATTATAAGTGGAAGGCAGTTGCTTTCTTTGTTACAAAGGAAGTGAGAAGTTTACAGAATCTTTTATTTTACAGTTGTGAATAAGAAGTCTTCTCATGTATTTACACCGTTTGGCAAAATCTTGTGAAAGTTTTGCGTTGAACATGCAAGTGTATCCTTTGGGGGTAAAAAACGCTTGCCCATAGGTATTTAGAAAACCAGAGTGAGTTGTGGTGTTTTGTCCTTTAAGCACAGCTAATGCGATACTACTTTGTAGAGCAGTATAGTGGATATCAGCACCATAACCATATTTAAGAGGATTCTGCTTAGAAGATAAAGTTCCTACATTTCCATAAATGTAGAGGAATAATCTGTTTTTTTCTTCATTTTTTCGAGATTGATGTTCTCATGTCGGCTAAAGGCGCGTTTGGTAGATAACGTAATTAGCCATTTGTTACACAACAGTGTGTGTGCTGTTGCATTATAGCTGGGATTGGAAGCAAGAATTTCAGGTTGCAAATGGAAATTCTAGAATTTTTTCTTCTTTTTATCAAAAAGATTTTGTTCAATATTGGCTTTCTTTTGGTTTGATTTTAGTTATAGGCACGCAGCAGATATTTATCCGGTGCAACATATCTTGTGATGTAGAGGTTTATAGGTTTGAAATAGTCCTGTTTTGCATTTCTAGATATTTGAATTAAGTGTAAGATTACGCGCATTTGAAGAAGCATGAGTTTTTGCTTTAAATTATTTCCTTCACATTTTGTGACATAAGCTGCTGTGGAGCCTGAAAAATTACTGTGAATGAGAAGTTGATCAGTTTTTTGCAAATTTATTGCAGTGCCATCACTCCATGAGGCATTTAAGTGAATCTGTGCATTTCTCGTTATGTTGTGGATTGCTGTGTTTTTAGGTTTTCTATATGCAATGTTTGGTAATGCTCTTTTGTCGATCTTTCAAAAATAATAGAGCTATTATCGAGATTAAGCACAAAAATATCAAAATGTAAACTTTGGTTGATACAAGCAGTTTTCTATTTTTATTTTTTTCTATGTGCTAGTCTTCAACGCCCATGTCATGTTGTTTTTCAGATCAAAAGTATACATCTCTATCTTTTGCAATTTTGATTTTCTTTTCTGAAGTAAAATGATTTGTGCTTAACATAAGGTACTGTTGGGTATTACCTTAAAATCTTTGTCTTTCAAAAAAAGTATCAGCTGCTCATAAAATGTCAGTATGGGTCTCCAAATTGTTGAGATTAACTGTATTGATTGATAAATTCATATCTTTAATGTAACTATCAGTGAAAGTTTTAATAGAAATTCCAGCATTATTTTCAACGAAGAGGGGGTGGATTGGTCAATTTAATCTCATTGTTTTGATGTTGTTTTGAATTACTTGGATTATCTGAATCAGTATGAGAGATAGCTATGAGATGAAAGACTGCTAGGAGTTTGCCAGCGCTTATAATCTGCAATTTGTAGCGCTTTTGGGTGATGGTGAGGTAAATGTGATAGCTCAAAACATCATCAAATAGACTATACTGAATTTTAATTTATTAAAATTAGAAAAGTACGTTAAGTTAACTCATAGTTCAATTATACAGAAAAAACGAGGAAGAATTAGTCGTAGTATGAGCTTTTGTGGGAGCAAAGATGTCGATATTAACAGCGATAGGAAAGCAAAATCATAGAGAGATTTGTCTATCGGCTGTGTGACTTATTATCGATAAATGAAGTTATCCAAAGAAAATGAAAAAAGAAAACAGAGATAAAACTGTCCCTGTCGCTATATATCCTTTTACGCCTTGCTTTTTTAAAATGGCGCTAGCAAATGATATAAAAATGGTCATTAAAGTAAACCATGTAAATATGTTGAGGGAATGTATTGTTACAAGTTAAAAGCATTTTTAATGCTACTGCCAGAAGTCAAGAATTTTGGAAAGTCTGCTATATAAAATATTTATACTTTGGGGTTTAATATTTGTGTCAGAAAACTGTCCATATAGCTGGTGAAAAACTTTGTTTACCTACAGAATGCTTTTCATTCTTTGATATTTTTTTGAATTTAAGCTGTTTATTCCAGATTTAATCTATTTAACTCCCATATATAATAAATAGCCACCACCCATGAGTTTTACTAAAAAAACAGCGTCTTGTTGAGAATGAGTGCTGATACACTTAATATGGAAAGTGACTCATGCACATATGTTGCTGTACACAATCCCCAAACGTTCGCAAACGCGTTCTCTTTTCCAAGTCTCGTTGCATTCTCGATGATAAGGGCCATATTCAGGTTTGGTGAGATGACTAAAAAAATGAAACAATAAAAAAGGTGAGTATTTGATGATTCATTTTACTTCTAACTCTGAAATTAATTTATCTTCGAGATATAATTCTATTTTATCAAATTTAGAAAGTTTCCCTACTCCCTGTGGAGTCCCCGTATATATGATATCATCACGTCTTAGCTGAATGTGGCTACTTAAAAATGATATTATTTTCCTAAAGTTGAATATCATATTTTTTGTATTGCCAAATTGCCTCGTTTCGCCATTCAATTTCATTGCAAAGGTTATGGGGTTGTTTATTTTTTCCTTGTTTATGAAGTCAGAGACGTATGCAGCTCCTTTAAATCCTTTAGACAAAAGCCAAGGAAGTCTTTTTTCTTTCAGTTTTGTTTGCAAATCCCTTGCGGTAAGGTCAAGACCTACAGCTACTGCATCGTAGCATTCTTCAGCCTTTATCTCACTGACCATAAAAGTATCCTTTGAGACTCTAAGCACAATTTCAGTCTCAAAATGAATTTCTTTAGAAAAATCAGGGAGATAAATTTTATTTCCTAAGATGAGTGAACTGTTCGGTTTGCTAAATATAACCGGTTTATCTTCAACAACATTGCCTAGTTCATGAGCATGTTCAACATAATTGAGTCCAACGCAGTAAATGTTATTAATCATAGGAGACCACCAAGTCTTTCATTTTCTTTTTTTATAAGCAAGATATAATTGTGAAAACAACATCTTTTCTCATATCGATATGTGAGTTTTCTGAAAAATATGCGTTGTGTGGGTGAATTATTAACCTTAACGACAGCCACTTAGCATTGTTTCTCCAAGCTTTAATGAGAGGGTCGCTACTTGGTGGTTCCATAGGTAAAGCATTAACAAGCATATGGAACTCAGGCTTCACCCTTAGATGGTTTTCTAAACAATCAAAATCACTCAGGATTTTACCTCTCGCTGTGTTCACTAAAATAGCGTTTTTCTTCATCTTTTGAGAAATTCTGAATTAATCATTCCTGTTGTCTTTTTGTAAGAGAGCAGTGTAGTGATACTACATCAGATTCTTCTAAAAGGTAATCAATATCTTCGAAAAGTTTGAAGTTGAAAGATGAGGCAAGATTTTCACCAATATATGGATCATAGATAATTACTTTAAATCCAAAAGGTTTTAACCATTCTCGTGTTGCTTTTCTGATTTTACTCAATCCAATGGTTTTATACTTTTGGCAGAATGTTTTTAAGATTGTTTTCTTGCTATATTTTATGGTGTTTTTTGCTAAATCATTATGTTTGGAGATTTGTCTGCAACCCTCCAAAATTATGGTTAAGTCAGTGTCAGTTACTTCATCTGTACAATAAGAAGGGTTATTAGTAAATTCAACGCCGTGTTTTTTTAGCGCTTCATAATCTGCTTGGTCATAATTGATACCGAAGCGTACTGCTATTTACACTTAGATAATTTCTTGGCTGTTTTCTTTGTTATTTTTGCATGCAAGATTAATAAGACATCAACCTCTTTCCAGAATTTTGTCAGGAAAGTCATCTTCATTTAAAGTGTTGAAGAAATAAAATTTAGCGCCCAAAACAGCCAGTGTTTTTTTCAAATTCACTCATTTCAGTTTTTCTATCGGTTATCGCAATTTTCATTGGATTCTTTATCTATAATCGATAACCATTAAACCCCTTAAACCGTCTTCATCATTTATTGATGAAATTGCAGAAGCTGAATGGTATATTTCCATATCACCTAGTGGTATTCTCTTCTCAAGTTCCCTTGCAAGTGAACTCTTTTATTTTTTCTGTTTTTATCATAGATATAGGATGTGCTACCTTCAATATTGTGTTTGTCGATCATGTGCATATTTATGAATGTATGACCATCTTTATGAATGTTTTCAGATATAGGATTTCCTTGTATTCCTTTTTTTGCCTCAATGCAGAATTGGTATATAAAAACATCCCACACTTTGTGCCTTCTTTTTTATATATCAAAAAAGCATTAAGCGTGTTTTTAATGATTTTGTGTAATATAATATATCGATGATATTGCGTCTGATATTTTTGGCAATTTTCTTTTAATTACACCCGTATAACTATTGATTTCATAACTTTAAAAAATATTATCCTTTGCAAAATCTATCGTTTTGTTGGCTATATCTATAAAATTTTCCAAAGTATGCTTTTTGTGTGGGGCATATACGGGTAATAAGCTTGATACCAAGTTTGAAGGTTATGGAAAGCGTGCAGGATCGACTTTGAAGAAATTCAAAGATCATGTTGGTATGTAGATTTGCGCGCTATAACCGCATTTTAGATCATAAATTTTTGCGGTATTGTTAGCAGATGAAATGGTGCGCAAAATTATCACTTTTACGAAAGAACTATTGGTAAGATGGCTTGCAATAAGCGCAGCAAAAACACCAGCCACCCTCGCTATTCAATCTCTCGAAAATGAGCTATCGCTACGATAAATGTTAACGGTCAGACTTATATTATTCTTCTATCGAAAAACTTGACATACTCAGCAATACGTGCACTAGTTTGTTTATAGATATGTGTACTGATCATCATATTGCGTGTTTTAAAATATGTGGAGGGGGGCGTGCGCAAAGAACTGTTTTTTCGGTTTTATGGGCTTGTTGTTGTGCTTTATCTTTCTGATATGGTGCTATTCTTAAGTAATCTTTGGAACGTTTATCGCATAACATCTTCATCGGTTTTTTTTGGGTGTGTCCATGGCTTTGGGAACCCTTACACTCTATCTTTTGAAAAAAAGCGGGCTTGTCCGCATTAGGTCTTCGCTGAGGTTGGTAGATTTATACAAAAGGCGGATCATCATCTATAGCCTCCTTATATTGATTGCTCTTTTTCATTAAGCTGATTCTTCTTCTGGTTTTATTGCTGTATCTATCTCTATCGGTTATCTCTCTTTGATCACCTTAAGTACGCTCGAGACTTATAATACCAAACTAGCGCTTAAAGGTTATATTAGCGCTCAAAAGGTTTCCCGCATTATGCAAACAGTGGTGCAGATTGGTGCCTTTTTGGGAGCAGCACTTAGTGGTTATCTCTTAGAAGCAACCAGCCTGCGAGGGGTAGCAGCTGGGGCTGGCTATAATGGTTTGATTGCGGCACTTTGTGTGTTTGACATCATTGTAAGCCTTGTGGCCGGATATGTCATCTTTCGCGATGAATATAGTGCTACAGGCGTTGCGCCATCTGCAACCGAGAAGAAGTTAACACCTATGCTGCAAGCAGACAGGCTCTCTCTTGAACTTAAACTTTTATGCGTCTGCATAGGCCTTATCGGTTTTAGCGGCACGAGATTTTGTCATCAAAACAGGGAAGCTTGAAAATAGCGGACAATTGGCAGCAGGTCATGATTTAGTCTTTAGCGTGA
>NZ_JH725119.1:50908-176219 GCF_000278115.1 Bartonella sp. DB5-6 | reverse complement strand
CATGTTGATGCTACTGACCTCATCTCAACTGGAGAAAAGACCAGATGAAAAATACGAACGACTAATCTTATAGTATCTCTATAAGCCGTTTCTAACCACACAAACAACTTTTAAACACAAGCGTGTTTCACGCCACGGGTGAGTTGCGCGCAAATGGAGGAAATCAAGATGAGTGAACTAAGTACCATGCAAACGGAATTAGTGGAAAAAACGAATGATTGTGAAGTCAAGCCAACTGCTATGGAACGCATTTTAAACAGAGCCTTAGAAAATGACGTCGACATGGACCGCTTAGAGCGTCTTCTTGCTTTAAGAGAAAAAGAAATAGAACGACAAAACTATCAAAACTTTGTCTCTGATCTTTCCGCTATGCAAACGGAATATCAAAAGATTGAAAAAACTGTTAAGAATAACCATACAAACAGCAAATACGCTACGCTTGATCAGTATATTGACGCTGTAAAGGACACACTTGCAAAACACAACTTTGCTTTGTTTTCTCATATTAAGCATCAAACAGAAAAAAACATTACCATAGAAATGACACTGTCTCATCCTTCAGGCAATGAAATCTCAACAGATGGAACATTTCCCATTGACGGTACAGGCTCTAAAAATAGCATACAATCCGTTGGTTCTACACTTACCTACGCACGAAGATACCTGTTAGGCATGCTTCTTAATGTAGCAAGCAAAGAAGACGATACAGATGGAAATATGCCGACTAAACCTGCTTTGCCGCGCCAGATCAATGAAATCAGAAGACTTATAGTACAAACGCAAACAGAAGAAGCAAAGATACTTTCTTATGCAAACGTTGAAAAGCTTGATGATATCTCTGATCAGAGCGCACAAACCGTTTTGCATCTTTTGAAAGATAAACAAAACAAGCAAATGGCACCAACACAACAACAAACGGCGGTGTGAGATGGAACAAAGAACAGCAGAGTGGTTTCAAGCGCGCTTGGGTAAAGTCACTGCTTCAAACGTTTACAACGTACTCAGTAAGACAGCCAAAGGATTGCCCACAAGCAAATATGAAGATTACAAAATGAAACTCATGACAGAGCGCTTAACAGGAGAAATAAGCCAATCTTATACAACAGCGGCTATGCAATGGGGTGTTGTATATGAAGAGAATGCACTGAAAGAATATGAATTCATTTATGACACCAATGTTACAAAATGCGGGTTTATCCAACACCCCAAAATAGAAATGGCGGGGGCTAGTCCTGATGGGTTCATTGGAGAGGACGGTTTAGTTGAAGTCAAATGCCCACGATCAACGACCCATCTTCGCTTTTTTATGGATGGCGAAATCAAGCCTGAATATTACGCACAAATGCAATTCCAAATGGCGTGTACAGGACGCAAATGGTGTCATTTTATTAGCTATAATCCAAACTTTGTAGGCAGATCTACTGGTTTGAGAATGAAAATCAAACGCGTTCACCGTGACGAGGAACAAATTGAAGAGATCAATAAAGCTGTTGAAGCCTTTTTAGCAGAAATAGATCAAGACATGAAGCAAATCTTGACAAAAGCCGCTTAACCTTATGGGGGTGTTTTGTTCCACGCATATCTACGAGCACCCCCACCCATTTACTAAGGAAATTAAACGTGTGTAACATCAAACATATTATCATACAGCCTGCTAAAGATGAGGAATTTTGTTTTTTTACCATTGGCTATGAAGGTAGGTCCCTTGAGAATTATCTTAAGAGTCTCATAGAAAACAATATCAAAACTTTATGTGATGTTCGTAAAAATCCAATAAGTAGAAAACGCGGATTTTCAAAAAGACAATTAGAGCAAGCTGTAAGCAACATTGATATTGAATATATGCATATGCCTGAACTTGGAATTGCTTCTGAAAAACGAAGAAATTTGAAAACACAAAAAGATTATGACCGCCTTTTTGAAGATTATCAAAATACAACTCTCAAGAATAATTCTTGTGCAATAAATAAATTATATCAAATTTTTTTAAATAAAAAGCGTGTTGCAATCACCTGTTTTGAAGCCAATGTATGCATGTGCCATAGAGGACAACTCGCATTAGCTCTTACTCAATTGCCTGATTGGAAATATGAAATTGAACACATCTAAAAAATAAACTTACAAACTTTTTACATATGGGGGTGCTCTCTCCTCCCAGCACCTCCGCCCATTATAATTATTCTCAACACGTCGATAATAAGGAAAATTTTAAATGAACGAAGAAAAATTAACTGCCTCAATAGAAAAAATAAGCTTATTCGAACAAGCTTTACTGTCGATGCGTTTGCAACGGCTTGTCAATATACAAGATCTCTCAATTTATCTCGGAATGTCAATGACATACATTAGAGAACTTGTAAAAATCGGAGCTTTTCCTAAGCCTATACAAGAAGGACGATACTTAAAATGGGATCTTGTTGAAATTGATCGTTATATTGAAGCCAAAAAAACAGAAAGAGATTCAGTAGAATTATCTTGAAGAGGTCCCAAATTACGAACTACTCATAGAGAAGATTAACAAAAATGACAGAAAATTATTGATAATAGTTTGATCATGAATAATTTAGTGACAATCGATAATGATGGTATTATCGTCACGACCTCTTTAAAAATTGCAGAGGTTGGATTTGAAATTTCACCTTTTTGAAAAAAAGGGTTCTATTTGCTTGGCTTTAACAGGCTTTTTCGGGTGTAGCTATGCCATACAATATCCGTTTGGGAAAAGCATAGCGATGGACTATCGACCGTGTTTGTTAACACCCAGCGCCTTAAAAAAGGAGGAGATCAAAGTGCTGAAAAGAATCTCAAAAGCAGAAATGATTCGCATTTTAGCATCATCGCGGTGCCGTCTGATAGCGTTATAATGGAGTTGTGAAAGGTGGTTTAGAAGGTGGTTTATTTTTTGTTGATTTTTATAACCTATTGAAAAATAAGGGGAAATTCAGATGCTGTGGTGCGGACGGCGGGACTTGAACCCGCAAGGTCTTAGACCGGCAGATTTTAAGTCTGCTATGTTTACCGTTTTCATCACGTCCGCGATAAGGCTTTCTCATAAGCTATATCTTTTGTTGAATCAAGAATTAATGATTAAGAGTAAAATTTTTCGTATTTTCTTCAATTTCTGACTGACAATGGTTGTCTTTATAGCTAGAAGAAGCCTGTATCATATTAAAGAAGCATGAAATGATTGGTGTTATGAGTAGTAAATTTATTCGAGACGTAAATAAAGCTATGGTGGCTCTTCATCATGTGTTTGCTGAAACACCACTTCAGAGAAATGATTTTCTTAGTCAAAAATATGATGCAGAAATTTATTTGAAACGTGAAGATTTAACACCAGTACGATCATATAAGATTCGTGGTGCTTTTAATTTTGTTTCAGAAATGCTTGATAATATATCCCAAGATGCTGCATTTGTTTGTGCATCAGCGGGGAATCATGCGCAAGGACTTTCTTTTGTTTGTCGCTATTTTAAGCGTAAAGGTGTGATTTTTATGCCTGTGACGACTCCGCAACAGAAAATTGATAAGACACGTGTTTTTGGAAAAGAGTTTATTGATATTCGTTTAGTGGGTGAGACGTTTGATCAATGTTATGCTGCTGCGCAGTCTTTTGCTGCGGAGAGTGGGGGAGTGATGGCACCACCTTTTGATGATATTCACATTATTACGGGGCAGGCGACAATTCTTTGTGAATCTGTTTTACAATGGAAAAAACTCAATGGGGAGAGTGAGCCAGATTTGATGATTGTACCTGTAGGTGGTGGTGGTTTGGCTAGTGGTGTAAGTAAATTTTTATGTGAATATGGTTGGAAAACGGAGCTTCGTTTTGTTGAACCACAAAGAGCTGCAAGTTTGCTTGCTTGTTTGAAGAGTGGAAAACGTGTCAAACTTGAAAATATCGATACATTTGTAGATGGTGCTGCTGTGGCCGAAATTGGTACGTTAAATTACACAATGCTGAAGCAGTTTTCACCCAATTCTGTTATTACAGTTCCTGAAAATCGTGTTTGTTCTACAATGGTTGAAATGCTCAACATTGAAGGTGTGGTCCTTGAACCAGCGGGTGCTTTATCAATTGATGCTCTTAACAGTATTTCTTCTCAAGAGTTGAAAGGAAAAAAAATCCTTCTTGTTATTTCAGGTGGTAATTTTGATTTTGAGCGTTTGCCAGATATTAAAGAGCGTTCTTTGCGTTTTCAGGGTTTGAGAAAATATTTTATTTTTAGTTTTCCGCAACATCCTGGTGCATTGCGTGATTTTCTTGCTCAACTTTCTCCAGATGATGATATCGTGCGCTTTGAATATTTTAAAAAATCTGCTAGAAATTTTGGTTCTGTGTTAATTGCAATTGAAACAAAAAAATACGATAATTTTTGTCTCTTAGAGAAAAATTTTCAAGCTTTAGGTTGGCGTTATCGTGATATTACAAACGATCAAACATTGTTTGATTTTGTTATATGATAAACTAAAATTTTTGCTGAAATGAGAAATATTAAGAATGGAATCTGTTTTTTGCTTTTTACTGGGACTGTTCTTGTTTTTAAGTGTTGCTAAACAGAGTTTAGCATCTGAACCAGTGATAGTACAAAAAGCTGAGCTTTTAAGATTAGTTGTTGATGTTAATAGTGCGTTAAAAAATAGGAATTTTGCACCTATTTCCGCTTATATGCCTGATCGGCTTTATAAAGAAATGGCGCGCCGATTGAATACAACAGAGGATAGTTTACGTCACAGTTTTCTTCAACAGCTGCATGTTCAATTTGAGAATTTGCCTGATGGTGCTTATCGTTTAAGTGAAAAAAACATAGACTATTTGCAAACTGATAAAGGTACTTTGTATGCTTTAATCCCGACTACGCTTGAGATGAAAGATCGCATCATGCGATATAAAACTTTGGCGATTTTTGATAAAACGCAATGGTATTTAATCTATGGTGGCCAGAAAACTGTACAAAATCCAGTTTTTCTAGAAATTTATCCTGATTTTAATAGGGTACATTTACCGAAGGAGATAATAATAAAGAAATAAGTGGTTAAAACATCGTGTTTCTTATTATAATAAATAACTTTCTCAAAGCGCTTGCTTTTTTGTCATAATTCTACGATAATATAAGTAAAGGTGTTTAAGATGGTTAATTGGCTCTTTAGTAGGATGGGGTTTATGCACCTTTCTCCTTTTTTCAAGGTGTTCATTGGGTGCGCAAATCGCTCTTTCAAGCGTTGCTTCACGAATTTGTAATATCAAGGTCTTTTTTGCGCGGATTCTTGGGTAACAGAGTTCAGCTTGTTACTTGTTTAGAGTCGTTGAGCTGAGGAAAGATTTTATTTTGACTATAAATAGAGAAAACGTTTTTATAAAGTTGGGTTTGTCTGCTCTTTTGAGTAAAAATTTGCTCATGGCTGGTATGGGTAAACCTACACCTATTCAAGAAAAAGCTATTCCGGTGATGTTGAGTGGGCGTGATATGTTAGGTATTGCACAGACAGGTTCTGGGAAGACCTTGGCGTTTAGTTTACCTATTCTCAGTCAGATTTTGATTTTGGGTGATAAACGTTGCCCCAAAACTGCGCGGGCTTTGATTTTGGTTCCTACGCGTGAACTCGCTGTTCAGATTGATGAAACAATTCGTGTTGCTGCGAGGGGAACGCATCTTTCGACATGTCTTATTTTTGGTGGGGTATCACGTTTAAAACAAATTAAACGCATAGAAGCTGGTGTGGATGTTTTGATAGCAACGCCAGGGCGTTTAAGAGATCTTGTTCGTGAAAAATGCGTTGATCTTTCTCAATCTCGTTTTTTAGTTCTGGATGAAGCAGACCGTATGTTAGATATGGGTTTTATTAATGATGTACAGCAAATTGCAAAGCTTTTACATCCAGAGCGTCAGACAGCACTTTTTTCTGCGACAATGCCGAAAGAAATCAATGTACTTGCGAAGTGTTTGCTCAATGAGCCAGTAACAATAGAGGTTACTCCTCAAGGGACGACTGTTGCAGAAATCACTCAGAAATTATATTGCGTCCCTACCAGTGAAAAAAAGAATGTTTTAGGTAAACTTTTGACAAATCCGGCTCTTACTTCGGTCATTGTTTTTACTCGAACTAAACACGGCGCTGATGCTGTTACACGTACTTTAACAAAGATAGGGTATTCTGTTGCAACAATTCATGGAAATAAATCGCAAAGTGCTCGCCAGTCTGCTTTGAAAGCTTTTCGTGAACAGGCTGTGCGGGTTCTTGTTGCGACAGATATTGCAGCGCGCGGTATTGATGTACTAGGAATAAGCCACGTTATTAATTATGATTTACCAGATGAAGCTGAAAGTTATGTGCATCGTATCGGTCGTACAGGACGTAATGGTGCGTCTGGTGAAGCATTCACACTTTTTGATGAAGGAGTAGAAGGAGCGCGGTTGCGTGCTGTAGAGCGCTTGATTTCTATGCGGTTAGTGCGTGAAGCTGTTCCAGTACAGTTTGCTGCATTTCCAGAAAAGCCGATTGTGCCAGAAGGTGAAAAAAACGAAAACAGTAAATTTTGTTTTAGAAAATCTAAACGTCAGAAGCGATTTTTGAATTGTAAAGATAAAACTGAACAATTACAGGGCAAAAATTCTCCATCTCCAAATGAAAGACACAAAAAAACAAAGGCATCTGCAAAGCGCGCAAAGTCTTTGCGTTTTCGTAAGTCAGTGAAGAAGGCAGCTTGAGTAAAATCTTTAGAAGGAATCATGGGCTTAGAATCTTTTCTTCTTTTCGATTTTTTCTCGCTTTAAATAAGGAAAAGAGAAACACAAGCAATACTCTTGCAAAAGTAAGAGAGGATTTTAAATATTTTTATTTTTTAAAATGAAAATATTTTACATATCTGGTATAATTTAAAAATTCCTTAAAAGGACTTATCATTCGTATTACTCATTAAAAGTGACTTTGAAAATTTTATTATTTCATATCTATTGGTGTATACTCTATTTAAAACATGTGAATAAATAAAAACATTATTTATAATTAAAGAATGTGTTGTTTTGTTTTTTTATACTGATTTATAATATAATAGAGAGAGTGTGTTATAGTTAGCGAAAATTTTTTCAGTATCCTTCCAATTTAGTTATAGGAATGTTTTGACATATATGGAGATGATATCGATAGATTTTTGTTTTCGTTCGATACTCTTTGTAGTTTGACAGTAGGTTTTGTACTAAGTTGGAAGAGGTAGAATTAGGTAAGAGTATGTGGTAATTTTTTGTTTTTATGGCTATTTTTTACCATTAACTACGTGTTTTGTGAAATTGGATTTTGACACATAAAATTGCCAAAAAGAATGAAAAATCGTAAAAATCGGAAATTGGTGGAAAAAATAAGAGAAGGCTTTGAAAGGTCTTTGAAAAAGCTCTGAAGTTTTTTTTAAGTCTGTAAAAGCCTAGAAAACCGCCTTTTAAGACCCTTTGAAAAAAACAATCCAAAAGTTCCATTGACTCTAAAATCAGCCCCAAATAACCTAAAAAGCAAAAAAGATATACGCCATATGGCGCGTTTCTATTTTTGAAAATATAATTATTAAAAAACAATGCGTTAATATAACATTCTTAATGTAAAGAGAAATGTGCTTGTATTTTTTATTTTAGAGAGGCATTAAGTGTATCTTATGTAGTTTCCAGATGTGCATCTTCAGCTTCTATTTGACGCTTTAAATGCAATTTCAGAAGAGGCAAAGTAAGTTCTGCTTTTCCGCTATCGTTGATGTTTTGAAAAACCTCTTGCAACTTTATACAAAGCTCAGCTGCTAATTTCGCTATATCTTCAGGGGGGAAGTTTAATTTTTGCTTCGCGATAAATTGGATAAGCCACGCGACTAAGCTTTTTTATGAGTCCGGCAGGGGTAGTTTGCGGTTTAAACCCCTACAGCTTTTGCTGTGTCACTAAACATCTCACCTTCACTTGTAGCTAGCCATTCCACAGATACACCGCAAATATTTTTGTAAATTACCAACATTGATACAGGTGGTTCGCGCAAACCAGTTTTATAATTACACATAGTATTTTTAGGTGCTGCAAGATGTTCAGCAAATTGTTTGCGCTCGGTGAAACTAGGGTCGCAGTTTTGATGAGACCTTTACTGAGAGTTTGCAAGCCGAGGGGACGATTATTAGGCAAGCAACGGCAGCACAACGGGCTTTATGGCTTTTAACCTCTGAGGCGTTGCGTGCGCAAAAGGGTACGGGCGAGATCCATTTTTATGGCAATCGTTATTGGGCGCGGGCGTTGAATGAGCATGCAGGGCAAAAGGTGATTGTACGCTTTGATCCGGATAATTTGCATCAGGATTTACGGGGTTATGACTTGAACAATCGGTTGCTTTGTTTGGCACCATGTCTTGCGGATGTTGGCTTTTACGACCAGCATGCGGCGCGTCTCAATGGGCGTTTGCGTAAAGAATATGTGAAGGGGAAGAAGGCATTGAAGATGAGAGGCATAAGATTGATATGGTAACAGAAATGCCGATTGGTTTAGAGGGAGTTTTTTTAGAAAAGCGCATACAATATGAATTACAGGAAAGCGAATATGCGCCGATCTTTGCTCTTGGCTTTAGTGTTGAAGAGGTGGAGCAATTGATCAAAGAAAATAGGGAATAAAATCGTTATAAGCATAAACAACAATATCTTTTGGAGTGCCTCACCTTGTGTGGGGCTTTTTTTATGGAGAAGCAGATGAGAAGAATATCATCAGAAGGACTTACACTTATCAAACAATGGGAAGGTTTACGGTTGAATGCCTATCAAGATATAGCATGCGTGTGGACCATTGGTTATGGACACACGAGCAAAGCTGGTAAACCGCTTGTCAAAAAAGGGATGTGTATTACACGACAGCAAGCAGAAGAAATTCTTTGTGAGGATTTAAAGCAATTTGAGACAGCCGTTGAGAAAGCTGTAACAGTTTCGCTAACGGATGAACAGTTCGCGGCATTAGTATCGTTTTGCTATAATGTAGGGATTAAAGCCTTTTGTCACTCGACGTTGTTGAAAAAACTGAATAAGGGAGATTATGAGGCTGTTCCAACAGAATTACAGAAATGGAATAAGGTAGGTGGAAAACCTCTTCAAGGGCTTGCAAACCGTAGAGCAGCGGAAGCAGGGTTATGGGCGAAAGGAAGTTATGTTTCTTCTAATTATCAAAGAGTAGAAACGAAAGCAGCAACAGGACTTCTCAAAATAGAAGCGCTTGCACCAATTATAGGCTCTTGTTCAGGTCTTGGAGGTTTGTTGGCGGGCAATGGTCCTATCCAATGGGCATTAGCAGGAATAATGGTTTTAGCGGCATGTACAGGCATAGTGTTTGTAGCCAAGCGATTTAGGGAGCAACGCTTGTGATTTTTTGGTTTAAGAAATATTTTCTTATGTTTACAGCGGCTTTAGCCGTTTTTTTTATGGCTTTAGCGAAAGCCTTTCACCTTGGCAAGAAAAGCGGATGGCATAAGCAAACAGAGAATGCGTTAAAGACAGCTATGACACGGCTTGAGGTTGAAAATGAAGTTAATCAGAAAAGTGATGTTGATGTGCGTACTGAACTTTCTTGTTGGGTGCGCAGCAAATAGGTCTGTTTCTTGTGTTGGCTGGTTGCCAATTTATCTTGATAATCAGGATGTTGCGGTCATCAGTTCTAACCTTGCAAGAGATATTTTAAAGCATAACAAGCAGGGAGCACATTTATGTGGTTGGAAAGATGGTCAAGAAACGAAGCAGCAAAGATAAAGATCTTACAGAAACAGAACAACAGCTGCTTTATGAGATGATAGAGACCTATCAAGGCTTAAAGATGATGTCACGCATCATGAAATGGTTAGCATTATGTTATCTTTGAAAAAGGTCAGCGTGAATTCCTGTACGGACAAGATGTAATTTGTCTTTTTCAATTCTATAAATCAGCAGCCAATCTGGTTCGATATGACTATCACGGCAACCAGCTCAAGAGCCTTTTAAGGGGTGGTCGCAATAATATTTCGGTAATGTTTTTTCTTCAATCAATAGGCTCAATAGTGTACGCAGTTTATTCATATTTTTACCGTGTTTTTCTACTTTGCGTACGTCACGCTTGAATTGTACTGAACGAATAGGTGTCAGCATATCAGATACCCAAGTCTTTAAATAGCGCGTCTGCGTTTTCGAATGTTTTACCTTTTCCCTCGTCTAGTTCTTTTATGGCTTTGCGTGTGGCGCTATTGGGTACTTTGACATCGAAAGGTAAGCAGCCTTCTTCAGCTCCACGCAAAAATGTCATGCGGATGAGATCTGAAGCACTTAAACCCATACGCTCTAGGGTGATCATTGCTTGTTTTTTCATTTCAGTGGGGATACGGGCGCGAACGATAGAGTCAGCTTTCATGGTAAATTCTTCATTCATTAATCTTTATTATGAGGTAGCTACATTGTAGCTCTAAGTTAACTTTTTATAACTAAAAACACTTTGGACTTCTGGTTTTGCTAAAAAAATACCCCGAAAAGAACTCTTGATTCGTAATAATTGAGGAAAATCATAAAAAGATTTGTTTGAATCAGAAGAAATATTTTTTCTCTAACAGGACTTTTTTGATGCTTACATCCTTTGGTAAAATTTTACGCAAACTTCGCATTGATCACTCCGAACGTCTCTTAGATATGGCTAAGAAATTAGACATATCTGTATCATTTCTATCTTCTGTAGAAATTGGCAAAAGATCTGTTCCTGTAGGACTGGAGGAAAAGATCATAGAGCTCTATGGTTTAGATAAAGCTATGGCTTCTCTCTTAAAAAAAGCAGCCTATTCTTGTCGAAAAAGCATCATAATAAAGCCTTCTACTCCGTTGCAACGTGAAACTGCTGGCATGTTTGTTAGAATTTTAGAGGATTTAGAAGCATTCAAACCATTATTAGAAATGATTAGCGAAGCGCAAAGAAAAGAAAATGCTACTGTTGTAGAGAAATGTTAAAAATCCTATTCCCCAATTTTTATTTACGCATCCCGAACCTTAAAAAAGATATATAATATCAATAACTTAATAGATATATAAAGTTACATGGTGGGCGTGACAGGGATTGAACCTGTGACCCCTACGATGTCAACGTAGTGCTCTCCCGCTGAGCTACACGCCCATTTAATAACGTTGCATACATCACATAGAATGACAAACGTCAATGCCTAATTTAATTTTCTATTTAATTCGTCACGAATAACTTAGAAACATAGCTCCTTTTAAGCAGCTATAAGTATCTTTTCAACTTCATTAACAAGTTCACGCAAGTGAAACGGTTTAGAAAGCACTTTTGCATCAGGAGGGGCATCGCTATTTGAATTGAGTGCAACTGCTGCGAAACCTGTAATAAACATCACGCGTAAATCAGGATCAATTTCAGTAGCGCGTCGTGCCAATTCGATACCGTCCATTTCCGGCATCACAATATCAGTAAGTAGAAGGGAAAACGGTTCTTCCTGTAAACGTTCATATGCGCTCGCACCGTTATCGAAATCGGCGACTTCGTAGCCTGCACGTTCTAAAGCTTTCGCTAGAAAGCGACGCATATCGTTATCATCTTCTGCGAGCAGGATTCGTTTCATGATTATATTCCAATAGCTCCATTCGTCAGAGTTTTTTGCCACATCAATTATACAATATAGAGTATTTATAAAAAAGATGATAAAATGCTCATAATTGGAATGAATAGCAAAATGGTTAATTTTTGCCTTCTTGTCAAGGATATAGCATATTCGTTGTAAGTTAGTTAAATTCGATCTGAATATTTTAAGCGCAATTTCTGTTTCTTTTTAATTTTTCCATTTTGGTAAAAGCTTCGTTGAAGAAGTTGTGGGAGTATCCATTTCAGAAACTGTTTATATTGAAGAAAACAAAAAAGACGTACGAAAAAGATGAGTTTTTATAACTGTTTGTTTTATGTATACTTTTATAAACGTACCATTATATAATATAAAAAAATTAATAATAAACAAGCAATGTAGTAAATTATCTGCATTTTTATTATTTTTATATTGTTAATTATATTTTTTATTAGTAAATATCAATTTATAGATAAATTATCATAGAAAATAAATGCATCGAAGGCAGCCCAAAATTGTTTCTTGTAACTTTCTTCATGCATGACTGTATCAAGTTCAGCACCTGTAATGGTGATACTGTCTGTTAGTCGTGTGTGTTGGCATAACTGTCGCACCTCAATGTTATTCGCAATGTTGTTTTGATTGGCGAGAATAAACAGTGTTGGGATTTGCAAATGTCCGTGAAATATATTTTTTTTCATAGAGGAAATTGCATTCAGTACGGATGCCATCCATCGAGATGTTGGGGACTTTGTTTGTTTGTGTTTTTTTCCACTTTTAGCTGGTACGAATCCCAAGCCTATATCAGAAAAAAATTGTGTTAATTTATGTTGGAAGCCATTTGTTTTATTGCCCAACGGTGCAAAAAGGGGAGAAACGCAGAGCATTTTCTTAAACTGGTGATTAAGAAGATCCAGTCCGCTAAGTGCTATCAATCCTCCTATACCGTAGGTTAGCATATAGTAAGGTGGTGGACAACTAGGATAAATGACATTTCTAAGAAATTCATTTAAGTCATTAATATCATTGTTAATATCGAAATAATGATATCGGCTCTGTTTTCTTGTATTGAATGGTGAATTTTCTCGTCCAAACCAGTCAAATATTGCAGTATGAAAACCACGTTTAGAAATTTCATTTATTGATAAAAAATATTCTTCTAAAGCATTTGTATGGTTTCCGAGAATAACAATTGTTC
Organism: Bartonella sp. DB5-6; assembly: GCF_000278115.1. Lineage (GTDB taxonomy): Bacteria > Pseudomonadota > Alphaproteobacteria > Rhizobiales > Rhizobiaceae > Bartonella > Bartonella refiksaydamii. Next base: position 163,431 of record NZ_JH725119.1, on the reverse strand, counting down.
CCTTGGATTTTTCCATATCAGGGTATGTTGTCATAACACGAACTCCGCGATCCATGGCTATTTTAAGATAGCTATTACGGATATTGGGAGAAACAGAATCGCAATTTGTGTGATAAAGAAATGTTTCCAATTGATAACCTTTGCAGTGTATTTTGCAACTTAGTGAAGTGAGATAACGAGAGGACTCAATATATAATGATAAAGAAGGATTAAGAAACAGTTATGTTGTTTTGTATGTTTTTACAAATTCGAGCGTAAAAGAGTTGAAATAGGATAGAACAGTTACCAGATAAATGATGCGGTCGCTACTCTGGGCCGTTGGTTCACGGACAGTTTGCCATTCGGAAACTTAGTGAGTCAATTAATTGTAGTCGCTCTAAAGGAGGGCAATACTATGCGTCAAGTAGATTTTTCACCATTTTATCGTTCAACAGTAGGTTTTGATCATCTTTTTAACTGGTTTGATTCTAGGACTCAACTTGAGGATGTTTCTTCTTATCCACCTTATAACATTGAGCGTTTAACTGAAGATTCTTATAGAATTTCTATGGCTGTTGCTGGTTTTTCTCAAGATGAAATCGATATCGAAACGCATTGCAATCAGCTGATCGTTAAGGGGCAGAGAAGTCCTGAAAATGATGATGAAGAACGAGAATTCCTTTATCGAGGTATTGCGTCACGTGCTTTTGAGCGGCGTTTCCATTTAGCTGATCACGTTAAAGTTATTGGAGCAGAGCTTGGTGATGGACTTCTTCATATTCAGCTTAAAAGAGAAACGCCAGCTGAATTAAAACCAAAAAAGATAGCTGTGCAGACATCAATATCTGCCATGAAAAATGATAATAATCATACTATGAGTAAAGCAAATTTAGAAGTTGAGAAAACTGAATGATTATTAATTCCTTCTATCTTATTATTGAGGTAGAGAAATAACGCGAGACAGAGGTCTCGCGTTTTATATATTTTCTATCAAAAAAAGAGCTATTTGAATAAAACTACCTATTCCTAGTTTATAGCAATTATTCTACCATATATCGCTGTACATTGAGGAAATGAAACAGATTTTTAAAGCTTCATACCTGCTAAAAGACAATCGTTTCATTCACTGTAGTTTGACAGTAGGTTTTATACTAAGTAGGAAGAGGTGAGATTAGGTAGGAATACGTAGTAATTTATTGTTTTTATGACTATTTTTTATCATTAATGCGCGTTTTTTCAAAATGGGTTTTGACACCTAAAATTACAAAAAAAAGTAGCAAAAATCAAAATTTGGCAGCAAAAATGATAGAAGGCTTTGAAAGGTCTTTGAAAAAGCTTTGAAGATTTTTAAAAAGTCTGTGAAAGCTTAGAAAATTGAACTCTACACTTTAGATCAAGAGGCGGCAGAACTTTCGAGAAAAGAATCAGATGTCTCTCGCACAAATTTTACAATCAAATCTTCTCGTCCGTTAAGTCGTGAAACTGTGGACATGTTTGTTAGACGTTTAAATGTTTTTTCACAAGAGGATTTAGAAGCATTCAAAAAAATATTAGAGAAATTAGCGAAGCGCAAAGAAAATGCTACTGTTGTAAAGAAATGTTAAAAAATCCTATTTTCTTACTTTTATTTAGGCATCCCTCACTTAAAAAAACACGTGAAACATCAATAAGTTAATACGGATATAAAGTTATATGGTGGGCGATGAGAGACTCGAACTCCCGACATCCTCGGTGTAAACGAGGCGCTCTACCAGCTGAGCTAATCGCCCAATGCAATGACCAGCAATTGAATAGACACTCCTTAAGGAAAAATTTTTACAAACGCAAGAATAAAGATAGCATTTGATGATTTTTTTAAAAAAATGCATAAGTCTTCTTGACATAAACGAATGAACACCTTACACGACCGCTTATACCAATAATGAATTGGTTCAAAAGAAGTGCGCGGGTGTAGCTCAGTTGGTTAGAGTGCTGGCCTGTCACGCCGGAGGTCGCGGGTTCGAGCCCCGTCACTCGCGCCATTTCGTAACTCCTTCATGAGATTTCTGTCTTGAACAAAAATATCAGTTATATAGCTGTTAGAGTGCTAGCTTTTAAAATGTTTTTTCGAATTTAGATTCTTTCGTTTTTTATAAGAATAGGACTTGCGTCTTTGTTCTCTCTGCGTTACCTATGCGGGTAGGAAAAGCATCGCTCGGAATGTGCTCCAAGCAGTGTGAGCGGGATTAACAGTGCAGTTATTATAATTACTTATTTAATTTAACGATGTGGAGTAATTGCGTTAATTCGGATCATTTCATTAAGGTGGAAGAGGATTATGACTCATTTATTGGGCTCTTATTTACCAGTTTTAATCTTTATCATTGTTTCAGCAGTTATTGCGGGAGTTCTTTTAATTATGCCCTATATCGTGGCTTATCGCTCTCCTGATCCTGAAAAATTATCAGCTTATGAATGTGGATTTAATTCGTTTGATGATGCGCGCATGAAGTTTGATATTCGTTTTTATTTAGTATCGATTTTGTTTATTATTTTTGATCTTGAGGTTGCTTTTCTTTTTCCTTGGGCTGTTTCATTTGAATCAATAGGTATGTTCGGCTTTTGGTCGATGATTGTGTTTCTAGCGCTTTTGACAATTGGATTTATATACGAATGGAAAAAAGGAGCTCTTGAATGGGATTAATATCTAACAATTCAACGATTACCGCTCCAAAACCAAAAGGGGTTATCAATCCAAATACGGGCGAGTTGATAGGTTCTGACGATGAATTCTTCCGTGATATTAATGCTCAATTATCGGATAAGGGCTTTTTAGTTACTTCGGCAGATGCTTTAATTACTTGGGCGCGTACTGGTTCTTTAATGTGGATGAGTTTTGGTTTGGCTTGTTGTGCTATTGAAATGATGCAGTGTTCAATGCCTCATTACGATAATGAGCGTTTTGGATATGCGCCACGCGCGTCACCCCGCCAATCAGATGTAATGGTGGTAGCGGGTACTTTAACAAATAAAATGGCACCTGCTTTAAGGAAAGTGTATGATCAAATGCCAGAGCCGCGTTATGTGATTTCTATGGGATCGTGTGCCAATGGTGGGGGGTATTATCATTACTCTTATTCAGTTGTACGTGGATGTGATCGTATTGTACCTGTGGATATTTATGTTCCAGGGTGTCCACCTACGGCGGAAGCATTGCTATATGGTATATTATTGTTGCAGAAAAAAATCCGTCGTACTGGTTCTATAGAGCGATAGGGAGCTTTATTCATGGTGAATGAATCATTAGTTGAACTTGCTACCTATTTGAAAAAAAAGTTAGGGGATAAACTTGAAGAAACGATTTTTGCATTTGGTGAATTAACTCTTATATCGCGTCTTAATGCGATTACGGATGTTTTAATGTTTGTTCGTGATGATTCTCGCTGTCAGTTTATTAATATTACAGACATTAGCGGTGTTGATTATCCTTCTCGTGATAAACGTTTTGATGTTTCTTACCAATTATTATCTCCTCGCGAGAATTTGCGTTTGCGTGTAAAGGTCCGTACAGATGAAAATACCCCCGTTGCTTCTGTATGCTCGATTTATCCCGGAGCCGAGTGGTATGAGCGTGAGGCGTACGATATGTACGGAATTTTATTTTCAGGTCATCCTGATTTAAGACGGATTTTAACTGACTATGGATTTGAAGGACATCCTTTGCGTAAAGATTTTCCAGTGACAGGATTTGTTGAATGTCGCTATGATAATGAAGCAAAGAGGGTGATTTATGAACCTGTGGTTTTGCGTCAAGAGATGCGCAGTTTTGATTTTCTTTCTCCTTGGGAAGGAGGGGAATATGTATTGCCGTGTGATGAAAAAGTGGATGTCAAGAAATGATATTTGGAGCTCATAGGGTTCCATAATAAAAGTAATAGAATTGTAAAATAATTAAGTATTTTAGTATGATAAAGTTTTTTATTAACATTTGATATGAAGTAAAAAACTTAAGGGGTTGATTGTGGCTGAGGTCAATGTTCGGAACTTTAATATCAATTTTGGACCGCAGCATCCTGCTGCGCATGGGGTTTTGCGTATGGTTCTGGAATTGGACGGTGAAGTTGTTGAGCGTGTAGATCCACATATTGGATTATTGCATCGCGGTACCGAAAAATTAATGGAAACAAAAACTTATCTTCAAGCTGGTCCTTATCTAGATCGTTTGGATTATGTTGCTCCTATGAATCAGGAGCATGCTTTTGTGCTTGCTATTGAAAAATTATTGGGTGTTGAGGTGCCCAAGCGAGGACAGTTAATACGTGTTTTGTTTTCTGAAATTGGGCGCATACTTAATCATTTACTTAATGTAACAACACAGGCAATGGATGTTGGTGCTTTGACTCCACCACTTTGGGGGTTCGAGCAACGTGAAAAATTGATGATTTTTTATGAGCGCGCATGTGGTGCACGCCTTCATGCAAATTATTTTCGCCCTGGTGGTGTGCATCAAGACTTACCAGAATCTTTAATTGAGGATATTGGTAATTTTATTGATCCGTTTCTTCTTGCTCTTGGTAAACTGGATGCGCTTGTGACGCCAAATCGAATTTTTAAGCAGCGTAACGTGGATATTGGCATAGTGAGTATTGATGAAGCTTGGGCACGTGGTTTTTCTGGAGTTATGATTCGCGGAGCTGGTGTGCCATGGGATTTGCGTAAAAGCCAACCTTATGAATGTTATGATGAAATGGATTTTGATATTCCTGTAGGTAAGAACAGTGACTGTTATGATCGTTATCTGATTCGTATGGAAGAAATGCGCCAATCAGCAAAAATTATGCGCCAATGTGTGGATCGTTTGCTTGGTGCTGAAAAAAGTGGACCAGTCTCGAGTTTGAATCGTAAAATTGTGCCCCCAAAGCGGTGTGAAATGAAAAGTTCGATGGAAGCACTTATTCATCATTTCAAGCTTTATACGGAGGGTTTTCATACTCCTCCTGGTGAGGTATACGTCGCTGTGGAAGCTCCGAAGGGTGAGTTTGGAGTTTATCTTATTTCTGACGGGACTAATAAGCCTTATCGTGTTAAGTTGCGCGCTCCTGGTTTTGCTCATCTTCAAGCCATGGATTTTTTGACTCGAGGTCATATGTTAGCGGATGCTACAGCTATTTTGGGGTCAATAGATATTGTTTTTGGGGAGGTTGATCGCTAATGTCTGTGCGCCGTCTTGCAGATGATATTTACCAACCTGCGGAGTTTTCTTTCACAAAAGAAAATCAGATATGGGTAAAAAATACCATAGAAAAATATCCTGTAGGACGTGAGCAATCCGCTGTAATTCCATTATTAATGCGTGCTCAAGAGCAAGACGGTTGGGTAACACGTGCTGCGATTGAGCATATTGCTCAAATTCTTTCCATGGCTTATATTCGTGTTTTGGAAGTTGCGACTTTTTATACTCAGTTTCAGCTTCAACCAGTTGGAACAAGGGCGCATATTCAAGTTTGTGGTACAACTCCTTGTATGTTACGTGGTTCTAGTGAATTGATTAAAGTTTGCCAGAAAAAAATTCATCATGAACCTTTTGTTACCAATAAAGATGGAACATTATCGTGGGAAGAAGTGGAATGCCTTGGCGCTTGTGTAAATGCTCCTATGGTTATGATTTTTAAAGATACTTATGAAGATCTTACAGCTGAACGTCTTGAAGAAATTATTGATGCATTTGAAGCAGGTAAAGGTTCTGAGATAACAGTTGGTCCGCAAAGTAGTCGTAAATCATCGGAGCCAATTAGCGGTTTAACTTCTTTAATTGATGCGGATGCAGAAAAAAAGAAATTACACAAATTATTCAGAGAATAAAGAATGATAAGAAAATGGGAGTATAATAGGTATTTTTTCTTGAGAAGTTGTCTATTATTCAATCTATTGAAGCAACATCTGGCTAAAAATGAAAAGCTTTGAGCAGTTGTTTAAGAATTGCGTTTGAGGAAATGCTAAAATGTTATGGGCTATAGGAAAGAAGATGGGGTATGCTGGCGGATAAAGATCGCATTTTCACCAATATTTATGGTTTGAAAGATAAATCATTGAAAGCTGCAATGTCACGTGGGCATTGGGATGGTACTAAGGCAATTATTGAAAAAGGCCGTGATTGGATCATTAATGAAATGAAGGCATCAGGTTTGCGTGGTCGTGGTGGTGCTGGTTTTCCTACTGGAATGAAGTGGTCTTTTATGCCTAAAGAGAGTGATGGTCGTCCCCATTATTTGGTTGTGAATGCTGATGAATCGGAACCTGGAACATGTAAAGACCGTGATATTTTACGGCATGAACCTCATACTTTAATTGAAGGATGTGCACTTGCTACTTTTGCGATGGGGGCAAATGTTGCTTTTATTTATATTCGTGGTGAATATATTCGTGAACGTGAAGCACTTCAAGCTGCTGTTGATGCGTGTTATGATGCGGGCTTACTCGGTAAAAAAACAAAATATGGGCATGCATGCGATATTATTATTCATCATGGTGCGGGTGCTTATATTTGTGGCGAAGAAACGGCTCTTCTCGAAAGTCTTGAAGGGAAAAAGGGACAACCGCGGCTTAAGCCGCCATTCCCCGCAAATATGGGAATTTATGGCTGTCCAACAACAGTAAATAATGTAGAATCCATAGCTGTTGTTCCAACAATTTTGCGTCGGGGTGCTTCGTGGTTTTCCTCAATTGGGCGTGCAAATAATGTTGGAACGAAATTGTTTATGGTTTCTGGGCATGTTAATGCACCTTGTACATTTGAAGAAGCCCTTGGTGTGTCTTTCCGCGAATTAATTGAAAAACATACAGGCGGTATTCGTGGTGGATGGAATAATCTTTTAGCAGTTATTCCAGGAGGTGCTTCTTGTCCAGTCGTTCGTGGTGAGGATATGATCGATGCGATCATGGATTTCGATGGGATGCGAGATGTTGGATCTTCTTTTGGTACAGGTGGTGTGATTGTTATGGATAAATCGACTGATATTATCAAGGCAATTTGGCGTATAGCCGCTTTTTTCAAGCATGAAAGCTGTGGGCAGTGTACACCATGTCGTGAAGGTACGGGTTGGATGATGCGTCTTTTGGGGCGTATGGTTGAAGGAAAAGCGCAAAAACGCGAGATTGATCTTTTGTTTGAAGTATCTCAACAAGTTGAAGGACACACTATTTGCGCACTCGGTGATGCAGCCGCATGGCCTATACAGGGATTGATACGTAATTTTCGTTCAGAAATTGAGCGTAGAATTGATGATTATACGCGAAATATAGTTCAAAGAAAAAATATTGCTTTGGAAGCGATTGGGTAGAAAATTTTGTTTTTAAAGTAACAGAATGCAAGTTATGAGTGGATTATCTGCAGGCTGGATAAGTGATGATAAATATCAAAGTTGATGGTAAAGAGATTGAGGTTCCTGATTATTATACGTTGCTTCAGGCAGCTGAGGCAGCTGGTGCGGAAGTACCCCGTTTTTGTTTTCATGAATCTTTATCAATTGCTGGGAATTGTCGCATGTGCTTAGTTGAAGTCAAAGGCGGTCCTCAAAAACCTCAAGCTTCTTGTGCCATGGGAGTTCGTGATTTACGCTTAGGCCCTAATGGTGAAGTACCGGAAATTTTTACCAACACGGAGATGGTTAAAAAAGCGCGTGAAGGTGTTATGGAGTTTCTTCTCATCAATCATCCTTTGGATTGTCCTGTATGTGATCAAGGGGGAGAATGCGATCTTCAGGATCAAGCAATGCTCTATGGGCGCGATTGTTCTCGTTATACAGAAAATAAGCGTGCGGTAGAAGATAAGTATATTGGACCACTTGTGAAAACTGTTATGACACGGTGTATTCATTGTACACGTTGTGTGCGTTTTACGACGGAAGTGGCGGGGATTTCTGAGCTTGGTTTGATAGGTCGTGGTGAAGATGCTGAAATTACGACATATCTTGAAAAAGCAATGACATCTGAGTTACAAGGAAATGTTATTGATCTTTGTCCAGTGGGAGCTTTAACTTCAAGACCCTATGCATTTCATGCACGTCCATGGGAATTAGTAAAGACGGAATCAATTGATGTGATGGATGCGATTGGTAGTGCTATCCGCATTGATAGCCGCGGTCGTGAAGTGATGCGGATTATGCCGCGTACGAATGAGGATATAAATGAGGAATGGATTTCTGATAAGACGCGTTTTATTTGGGATGGATTACGCACTCAGCGCCTTGATAAGCCATATGTGCGCAAAGATGGAAAGTTTCAACCTGTAAGTTGGACAGAGGCTTTTGCAACAATTAAAATGGTGATTTCTAAAACCTTGCCAGAAAAAATTGGGGCAATTGCAGGAGATCTTGCATCTGTAGAAGAAATGTATGCACTTAAAACATTGCTGCTTTCATTAGGGTCAAAGGTTTTTGATTGTCGTCAAAGAGGAATGGCTTTATCCTCTGAATTAGGGCGCTCGAGTTATATTTTTAATCCAACAATTGTAGGTATTGAGCAAGCTGATGCATTGCTCATCGTGGGATCTAATCCGCGTCATGAAGCCGCTGTTTTAAATGCACGTATTTTCAAGCGCCAAAGAATGGGACAATTTCCCATTGCATTAATTGGAGAAAGGGTCGATTTACGTTATCCATATTTTTATCTTGGAGATGGTACTGATGCATTGAGTGCTCTTATTCGTGGTGAAGATGCATTTTTAAATGTATTAAAAGAAGCAAAAAAGCCACTTATTCTTATTGGAGAGGGAGCTCTTTCAGGTAAAGAAGGTTTGTCTGTTTTAAAAAACCTTGCAAAATTAGCTGATAGCGTTGGAGCTCTTAACGAAGAATGGAATGGGTTTGGTGTTCTTCACAATGCAGCATCGGCTGTTGGGGGGTTGGACATTGGTTTTATTTCTGAATTTGGGGTTGCAAATATTATTAAAACCAGTGAAGTTCTGTTTTTGCTTGGTGCGGATGAAATAGAATTAGCCAATACAGAAGCTTTTACAATCTATATTGGGAGCCATGGTGATAATGGTGCACATGCTGCTGATGTTATTTTGCCGGCGTCAGCTTATACTGAAAAATCAGGACTTTTTGTAAATACAGAAGGACGTGTCCAAATGACAAATCGGGCGGGTTTTGCTCCAGGTGAAGCAAAGGAAGATTGGGCTATTTTACGTGCTTTATCAGATGTTTTAGGACGAAAACTTCCTTTTGATTCGCTTTCTCAATTAAGACAGAGTTTGTTTAATGATTATCCACATCTTTGTTCCATTGATGATATAGAGCCTTCTGGTATAAGTAATCTTAAAGCGCTTGGTTCACAAATGATTGCACTGGAGAGACAAGCATTTACTTCTATGGTTAAAGACTTTTATTTGACAAATCCGATAGCACGTGCTTCTGCAGTTATGGCTGAATGTTCATCTTTTGCAAAAAATCGTACTGTGTAAGCCGTAGAGTAAGGGCAAAGGAAAAGGAATAGTGATGTATGATTTCTTTATGACTTGGTTATTGCCATTGCTCATTATAGTTGGAAAAACACTCCTCCTTTTAGTTGTTCTTTTGGTCTTAGTTGCGTATCTTCTTTATGCAGACAGGAAAATTTGGGCGGCAGTGCAATTGCGGCGTGGTCCTAATGTTGTTGGCCCATGGGGGTTATTACAGTCTTTCGCGGATTTAATTAAATTTGTTGTTAAGGAGCCTATTATACCTGCTGGTGCTAATAAGGGTGTTTTTCTTTTGGCACCTTTTATTTCTGCTACGCTTGCTTTATCAACTTGGGCTGTTATTCCAGTCAATGAAGGCTGGGCAGTTGCAAAAATTAATGTTGGTTTGCTTTATATTTTAGCTATTTCGTCTCTTGAAGTTTATGGCGTTATTATGGGAGGATGGGCATCAAATTCAAAATATCCTTTCTTAGGAGCTCTTCGTTCAGCTGCACAGATGGTTTCTTATGAGGTTTCCATAGGATTTGTACTTGTGACTGTCATTTTGATAAGTGGTTCATTGGATCTCACAACTATTGTTCATAAACAAAGTCATGGGTTTGGTACAGCTCTTGGTCTTCCTTTTAGCAGTTTTCTTGATTGGAATTGGCTCGTTCTTTTTCCAATGTTTATTATATTTTTTATTTCTGCACTCGCAGAAACAAACCGTCCTCCTTTTGATTTAGTGGAAGCAGAATCTGAACTTGTTGCTGGTCATATGGTGGAGTATTCTTCAACGCCTTATATGCTCTTTTTTCTTGGAGAATATGTTGCTATTGTTTTAATGTGTGCATTAACAACTATATTATTTTTAGGGGGGTGGTTGCCTCTTTTGGATGTTTGGTGGCTTAATTGGGTTCCTGGTGTCATTTGGTTTGTTCTAAAAGTTTGCTTTGTATTTTTTTGGTTTGCTATGGTTAAAGCATTTGTTCCACGTTATCGCTATGATCAGCTCATGCGCCTCGGTTGGAAGGTATTTCTTCCCCTTTCATTGGCGATGGTTGTGATAACCGCTAGTTTTTTAAAATATATTGGTTTCGCTTAAGAGGAGGTTTTCCTGTGTCAGGTCTTATTCAAGCAGCAAAATCACTCCTTCTTTTGGAATTTGTGAGTGCTTTTTTCTTAGCAATGCGTCAGTTTTTTTCACCAAAGCCTACGATCAATTATCCTTATGAGAAGGGCTTTGTTTCTCAGCGTTTCCGAGGAGAACATGCGCTACGTCGTTACCCAAATGGTGAAGAGCGTTGTATTGCTTGTAAATTATGTGAAGCGATTTGCCCTGCGCAAGCTATTACAATTGAAGCAGGACCGAGGCGCAATGATGGTACACGTAGAACTGTTCGTTATGATATAGATATGGTTAAGTGTATTTATTGTGGTTTTTGTCAAGAAGCTTGTCCAGTTGAAGCTATTGTGGAAGGTCCTAATTTTGAGTTTGCAACAGAAACGCGTGAAGAACTTTATTATGATAAAGAAAAGCTTTTAATGAATGGAGATCGCTGGGAGCGAGAAATTGCTCGAAATATATTGGTGGATGCACCTTATCGTTAAGTGTATCATTGAGTGAGGTGTCGGATAATTTTTCCGATAAATTGTAATCTGGTATGAAATTTTATACCTATTGTTTGGTTAATTGAGGAGAAGCCTATGCTAACGGATCTAGCGGCGGCATTTTTCTATTCATTTGCTTTTATTATGCTTGCAAGTGCAGTTATTGTTATTACAGCACGCAATCCTGTGCATTCAGTTTTGTTTTTAATATTAGCATTTTTTAATGCTGCAGCTTTGTTTTTGCTTGCAGGAGCAGAGTTTTTGGGGCTTATTCTGCTTGTTGTTTATGTTGGTGCTGTAGCAGTTTTGTTTTTATTTGTGGTTATGATGCTTGATGTTGATTTTGTTGAATTAAAAACTGGTGCACTTCGGTATGCTCCTATTGGAGCTCTTGTTGGTGGTATTGTTGCTGTAGAATTGATTGTTGTTTTTGTGAGCAACCGTTTTTCTCCAGCCCTTAGAACACACATTACACAACCTATGCCAGATTTAGTGCAACGAACGAATACACAGGCGTTAGGGGACGTCCTTTATACGGATTATGTTTTCTATTTTCAGATTGCTGGGATAATTTTGTTGACTGCAATGATTGGTGCGATTGTTTTAACACTCCGTCATAAATCAGGTGTTAAGCGACAATCTATTGCGGTGCAGGTTTCTCGGACAGTAGAAAATGCAATTGAAATCAAGCAAGTTGAATCAGGCAAGGGTGTTTAAGGGGGAGGCTATGCACATTGATATTACACATTATCTCATTGTTTCTGTTTTGATGTTTACAATCGGTATTGCTGGAATTTTTCTCAACAGAAAGAATGTGATTATTATCTTGATGTCCATTGAGCTTATATTGCTTTCAGTTAATCTCAATTTTGTTGCGTTTTCAGCATTTCTTCATGATCTTGTTGGTCAAATATTCGCTTTATTTGTTTTAACGGTAGCTGCTGCCGAAGCCGCAATTGGTTTAGCAATTCTTGTCGTTTTTTTCCGCAATCGTGGTTCTATCGCAGTTGAAGATGTTAATGTGATGAAAGGCTAACCAGTGATGTATTATACGATTGTCTTTCTTCCACTTTTGGGCTTTTTGATTGCTTCTATAGGTGGGAAAGCTATAGGGGATCGTGCTAATGAATTGATAACATGTAGCTTTATGGTGGTAGTTGCTATATTTTCGTGGGTAGCATTTATTGATATTGCCCTTGGTCATGCTCCAGTTGTTGATATATTAGTGTTACATTGGCTCACTGTTGGTAGTTTAACTTTTGATTGGTCTTTACATATTGATACATTAACAGCTGTTATGCTTATTGTTGTAAATAGTGTTTCGGCATTAGTGCATATTTATTCAGTTGGTTATATGCATCATGATCCTTCAAGGTCTCGTTTTTTTTCTTATCTTTCTTTATTTACATTTATGATGCTTATGCTGGTGACAGCCAATAACTTGATTCAGATGTTTTTTGGATGGGAAGGTGTCGGGCTCGCTTCTTATTTGCTCATTGGCTTTTGGTTTCAGCGAGATTCTGCTAATAAGGCCGCAATGAAAGCTTTTGTGGTTAATCGTGTTGGAGATTTTGGTTTTCTCTTAGGAATTTTTAGTATTTTTGTTTTATTCCAATCGGTTGATTTTGCTTCTATTTTTGCAAAAGCAGCAGATAATAGCTTCGTACAAAATATGACATTTTTAGGTTGGAAGTTTAATGGACAGACGGCAATTACTGTTACATGTCTTTTATTGTTTATTGGTGCAATGGGAAAATCAGCACAATTTCTTTTACATACATGGCTCCCTGATGCAATGGAGGGACCAACACCTGTATCGGCACTGATTCATGCCGCAACAATGGTGACAGCTGGAGTTTTTATGGTTGCACGTATGTCCCCAATTTTTGAACTTTCTTCAACTGCTTTGACAGTAATTGTTATTGTTGGAGCAACGACTGCGTTTTTTGCAGCCACTGTGGGGTTAGTGCAGAATGATATTAAGCGTGTTATCGCTTATTCTACATGTTCACAGCTTGGTTATATGTTTGTTGCATTAGGTGTTGGAGCTTATGGAGCAGCTGTTTTTCACCTTTTTACGCATGCTTTTTTTAAAGCTTTATTATTTCTTGGTGCTGGCTCTGTAATTCATGCAGTCTCTGATGAACAAGATATGCGAAAAATGGGCGGGTTACGCAAGCATATAAGGGTAACTTATTGGATGATGATGATAGGAACAATTGCATTGACAGGTGTTGGGATTCCAGGAACACTTTTCGGAACTGCTGGTTTTTTTTCTAAGGATGCAATTATAGAATCCGCTTTTGCATCACATAATATTGCTTCAGGATATGCTTTTTATCTTCTTGTTTTTGCTGCTCTATTAACAAGTTTTTACTCATGGCGGCTTATATTTATGACATTTCATGGTAAACCACGAGCTACTGTTGACGTTATGCATCATGTTCATGAATCGCCTTCTGTTATGTTGATTCCACTCTTTATTTTATCTGTTGGCGCAATGTTTGCTGGTGTTGTTTTTCAACCTTACTTTTTTGGTGATTTTTATGATGCTTTTTGGAAGGGAGCGTTATTTACAAGCCGTCACAATCACATTCTTCATGAAGCCCACCATGTATTTAATTGGGTAAAATGGTCGCCATTTATAGCAATGATTTTTGGATTTATGTTAGCCTATTTATTCTATATTTCTTTTCCTTCTCTTCCTAAAAAGTTGGCTGGAGTTATGCCAAGAATGTATCATTTTCTCTACCAAAAATGGTATTTTGATCAATTATATCATTTTTTGTTTGTTCGTTCTGTTTTCAGAATTAGTTTCTTTTTTTGGAAGGTAGGAGATGGTAAAATTATTGATGGTCTAGGTCCGAATGGTATTGCAGCGCGTGTTGTTGATATTACAAATAGAGTTGTTCGGATGCAGACAGGCTATCTTTATCACTACGCATTTGCAATGCTTATAGGTGTTGCATTGCTGATCACATGGATGATGATCGGGGGCATAAACTGATGATCGATTGGCCTATTCTTTCCACGGTTACATTTTTACCACTTGTTGGTGTGCTTCTGATTTTATTTATCAAAGATGACAGCGAGGCAGCACGGCATAATATACGTAATGTAGCATTTTTTACGACTGTGTTTGTTTTTATTATCTCCTTAATTATTTGGGCAGGGTTTGATAGTACAAATCCTAATTTCCAAATGGTTGAGAAATTCAATTGGTTAGGTAGTGGTATTCACTATCATATGGGCATTGATGGTATTTCGGTTCTTTTTGTAGTTCTTTCAGCTTTTCTTTTGCCTTTCTGTGTTTTAGCAAGTTGGGAAAATATTAAAGATAGATTAAAAGCTTATATGATTGCGTTTCTTCTTCTTGAAGTCGCTATTATTGGAGTCTTTTGTGCTCTTGATGCAATGCTGTTTTATGTTTTTTTTGAAGGCAGCCTTATTCCAATGTTTATTATTATAGGTGTTTGGGGTGGGGCACGTCGTGTTTATGCAAGTATAAAGTTTTTCCTATACACTTTACTTGGTTCAGTTCTTATGCTGGTTGCTCTTATGACTATGTACTGGGAAGTTGGAATACTTGATATACCGACTCTACTAAATTATCAGTTTCCCGAGCATATGCAAATGTGGTTATGGCTTGCTTTTTTTGCTTCTTTTGCGGTAAAAATGCCGATGTGGCCTGTTCACACATGGCTCCCTGATGCTCACGTGGAAGCACCAACAGCTGGTTCGGTTATTTTAGCCGGTGTCTTACTCAAATTAGGCGGTTATGGTTTTCTTCGTTTTTCTTTACCAATGTTTCCTATTGCTTCAGCTGATTTTGCTCCTTTGGTTTTCACATTATCGCTTATCGCTATTATCTATACGTCACTGATTGCACTTGTACAAAATGATATAAAAAAACTTATTGCGTATTCTTCAATAGCGCATATGGGATACGTGACAATGGGTATTTTTGCTGCAAATGAACAAGGTATCCAAGGTGCTATTTACCAGATGTTATCTCATGGAATTGTTTCCGCAGCTTTATTTCTTTGTGTTGGAGTTATTTACGATCGTCTACATACACGTGAAATTTCGGCTTTTGGCGGTTTAGTAAATAACATGCCCAAATATGCTGTTGTTTTCTTGATCTTTACTATGGCCAATGTAGGTTTACCTGGAAGTTCAGGATTTTTGGGTGAGTTTTTAACCTTAATAGGCGTTTTTCAAGTGAATAAATTGGTTGCTGTTTTTGCTACAACTGGCGTTATTTTATCGGCTGCTTATGCGCTTTATCTTTATCGGTGTGTAGTTTTTGGTTCTTTGGATAAAGAAAATTTAAAAGTACTTATTGATCTTTCTTCAAGAGAAAAATTCATCCTGTATCCGATGGTTATTCTTACAATATTTTTTGGTATCTATCCAATGCCTATTCTCAAAGCGACGGCGTTTTCTGTAGAAGCCCTCATCAATAAACTGCATTAGATAAGGGAAGAATGCTCATGCAAACTGAAATAATAGCCCAATTAGTATTAATTCTTCCAGAGATTTTAATAGCATTGGGAGGGGTAGTATTGCTTTTGATTGGTGTTTATTCCAATACACGTTCTTTTTTAACGGTGATTGGTTTGGCCATTGCTCTTCTTGTTGCCGCTATTGTTATTATCGTTGTTTTTCCGAAAAGTGGTTTATTTCAAACCAATGCGCTCATTATAGACTCTTTCGGCCGTTATATGAAAATTTTAACGCTTATTGGTGCACTCTTTGCTCTTATTATGTCTGTTGGTTTTACTTGTGCGCAAAAGCTTGATATATTTGAATTTCCAGTGCTCGTTCTTTTAGCAACCCTTGGCATGATGCTGATGATTTCAGCTGGTAATATGTTATCGCTTTATATGGGATTAGAACTACAATCTTTAGCTTTGTACGTTTTAGCCGCAATCAACCGTGATAATATCAAATCTTCTGAAGCAGGTATAAAGTATTTTGTTTTAGGGGCGTTGTCTTCAGGATTACTGCTTTATGGCATTTCTTTACTTTATGGTTTCACCGGTCAAATTGGTTTTCACGAAATTGCTCTTGCTTTAAAAGGTAAGAATTTACAATTGGGGGTTATTTTGGGAATTGTTTTTATTTTAGCGGGTTTGGCTTTTAAAATTTCTGCAGTTCCGTTTCATATGTGGACGCCGGATGTTTACGAAGGGGCGCCGACACCTATTACAGCATTTTTTGCTGGTGCGCCTAAAGTTGCTGCGATGGCCTTAATTATTCGTGTTATTGTTACGACCTTTATTCCACTAAGTAGTACTGATGGTTCTATGCCGGCATGGCAGCAAATTTTGGTGTTTATGGCGATCGCGTCGATGATACTTGGTGCATTCGCGGCAATTGGCCAGATCAATATTAAGCGTTTAATGGCTTATTCATCAATCAGTCATATGGGATATGCACTTGTTGGTTTAGCTGCTGGAGATATTCTTGGGATAAAAAGTGTTATTCTTTATATGACTATTTATCTTGGCATGACGCTTGGTTCATTTGCTTTTATTCTTGGGATGCGGTCTAATGGTAGAAGTGTTGAAAATATTTATGATCTTTCAGGGTTAATAAAGACTAATCCGTTTATGGCTGTTGTGATGACAATACAACTTTTTTCTTTAGCAAGTATTCCGCCCATGGCTGGTTTTTTTGGGAAATGGTATACATTTTCGGCTGCCGTTCATGCTGGACTTACTCCACTTGCTATCGTTGGGATGATAGCGTCTGTTGTCGGGGCTTTTTACTATTTGCGAGTCATTAAAATTATGTGGTTTGATGACGCAAAAGCGCATTTTGCTGTTTTATCGAAAGAGCTTCAATTTTGTCTCGGCCTTTCTGCATTTTTCATTTTATTTTATACGCTTTTTGGCATTTTATTCACTGAATTAGCAGAAAAAGCAGCGGCCGCATTGTTTTAATGAATATGGTTTATATCTTATCAGATTTTGCACAAAAGCAAGGATACACAGTTGAATCTTACGAAAGTGTTGCTTCAACAAATCTCATTGCACAACAAAAGGCACAAGCTGGTCATCAAGGCTATTTATGGGTTGTTGCGCAGGAGCAAATACAGGGAAGAGCAAGAAGAGGTAGGATATGGTATAGTCCGAAAGGGAATCTTTATTCTAGTCTTTTATTAGTTGATGGTATTGTTCATCAAACTTCTGCTCAACTTGGTTTTGTTGCCGGAGTAAGTATGGTAGAGGCAGTAAAACAATTTATAAGAGATGAAAAGCAAACAGACAGTATTGTCCGTTTAAAATGGCCAAATGATATTTTGCTAGGAGGAGCTAAAAGCTCTGGAGTTTTGCTTGAAATTTTTAGATTGACACCACAACAGTACGCATTGATTATTGGTATTGGAATGAATGTAAAGTATCATTATAAAAATGCACCGTATCCTACTTCAAGTTTGAAAAATATTGGTTTACATGTTGAAACAGAACAGTTATTTACGGTTTTGACGGAATATTTTTCTAAAAATTACCTTCTTTGGAAACAACCAAAAGGATGTGATATAATCCGCGAAAAATGGCTTTTATACTCTACGCATCTTGGACAGCATGTCAAAATAGTTAATGGTGAAAAAATCATCGAAGGTTTTTTTGATGGTATTGATAGTGATTTCAACTGCATTGTAAAACAAAAAAATGGTCAGCAAACTATCATAACTGCTGGAGATGTTCATTTTGGTTTGGCTGCTTCTGCTAATGCAGGTCGTGATTAATTTATAAAATCTTATTTTATCATCAGAGTATCTTAATGCTTTAGGAGATGTTTATGGTTGCCGCCAACGAAAATGAATTTGTTTTTTTACCTTTAGGAGGAGTAGGTGAAATAGGGATGAATCTGGCTGCTTATGGATTCGGTCCTAAAAATCTTCGTGAATGGTTACTTGTTGATATGGGGGTTAGTTTTGCTGGTCCTGAATTGCCAGGAGCAGATCTTATTTTACCTGATATTCGTTTTCTAGAAAGCGAAAAACATAATATATCTGGTCTTGTTTTGACTCATGCTCATGAAGATCATTATGGTGCTGTTCTTGATTTATTACCAAAGCTTAAAGTTCCGCTTTACTGTACTTCTTTTACAGCAGGACTATTGGAGAGTAAAAGACAATCAGATTTTGAATCTCATAAAATCTCATTTAATATTTTTCAAGCTGGTGATTGCTTTCAGGTTGGTTCCTTTTCAATTGAGGCTATAGCCGTTAATCATTCGATTCCGGAATCTGTATCTTTGGCACTTACAACATCTTTAGGAACTGTGATTCATACTGGTGATTGGAAAATAGACCATACACCTTCGCTTGGTCCTGTAACAGATGAAAAACGGTTTCGCGCTTTAGGCAATAAAGGTGTTTTAGCCTTACTTTGTGATTCTACAAATGCATGTCGGGATGGTGAATCACCGTCAGAACAGCAAGTTCAGAGAAGCTTTTCTGAAATTATTTCGAAAGCTGAAGGGCGCGTTGCGTTTGCAACTTTTGCCTCTAATATTGGTCGGATACGTTCAATTGCTCTTGCTGCTGAAGCTGTTGGTCGCCAAGTTCTTGTCATTGGGCGCTCTCTTAAGAGAAGTATTATGGTTGCAGAAGAGCTTGATTATATGAAAGGCTTAGCACCATTTATTACGGAAGATGATTATGCGCATATTCCACGAAAAAATATTGTTTTAGTTGTGACGGGGAGTCAAGGTGAACCGTGTGCTGCCCTAGCTAAATTATCACGAAATGGAATGGGAAAGATTATGCTTTCTGCTGGTGATACCGTTATTTATTCATCACGAAGTATACCAGGAAACGAAAGAGCTATTCTTGAAATACAAAACCGTTTTATAGATTTAGGAATTAAAACGATCACAAATGAAGATGCACTTGTTCACGTTTCTGGTCATCCTCGTCGTTCAGAGCTTTTACAAATGTATGATTGGATAAAACCACAGATACTTGTTCCTGTCCATGGTGAAGCAATGCATCTTACTGCTCATGCGGTTTTAGCGCGTCAAGCAGGTATTAAAATTGTTAGGAATATTAGAAATGGTAGTATATTACGTCTTGCTCCAGAGCCTGTAGCAGTCATTGATCAAGTTCCTGTTGGTCGCATATATAAAGATGGTTGTCTTATTGGTAATGAAGATGAATTAGGAATTCGCGAACGTCGTAAACTAAGTTATGCTGGTTATGTTGCTGTTTCCCTCCATATGAACAGCAAGGATGAATTGTTAGGTGATATTGGTTTAATCACATTCGGATTACCTGAAAAGAATGGGAAAGAGGAAAGTTTGAAAAATATTCTTTTAGATATTGTAGGAAATACACTTTATAATATTCCTCGCATTAAACGGAAAAATAATGAACTTGTTCGAGAAGCAACACGGCGTGCAGTGAGAGCGGCTGTTAATGAAATTTGGCGAAAAAAACCTGTCTGTACAGTTTTTTTACATCGGTCGAAATAACGCATTTTAATATCACGTTATTTTCATTTTTAATGAAAAGAAGAAAAAAGAAAATTGTCAGATCATTTTATCGTTAAAAATAAGCCCAATAAGGAACAAAGCACATAAATTTTTCAACAATATGATCGTTATATTTGCAAGCATTCAGAATGTAGCTATAGATGAGTATATACTATATTTAAATTGTTCTAATATGATAGGCCTGATTAGGAGTTAATTATTTCAATGCGTCTTTCTCAATATTTTCTTCCACTTTTAAAAGAGAATCCTAAGGAAGCAGAGATTGTTTCTCATCG
The DNA here is from genome assembly GCF_000278115.1 of Bartonella sp. DB5-6. Classification (GTDB taxonomy): domain Bacteria; phylum Pseudomonadota; class Alphaproteobacteria; order Rhizobiales; family Rhizobiaceae; genus Bartonella; species Bartonella refiksaydamii. The sequence continues at coordinate 143,640 of NZ_JH725119.1, read as the reverse complement.
ATTGATGTTGCGTGCAGGTATGATTCGCCAACAAACATCAGGGATTTATTCTTGGCTTCCCTTAGGTAAAAAAGTGCTTGATAAAGTTTGTAAGATTATTCGTGAGGAACAAGGGCGAGCTGGTGCTATAGAAATATTAATGCCTACAATTCAATCTGCGGAACTTTGGCGTGAAAGTGGTCGTTATGATGATTATGGTTTGGAAATGCTCCGTATTAAAGATCGTCAAAAGCGTGATTTGCTTTATGGTCCGACAAATGAAGAGATGGTAACAGATATTTTTCGTTCTTATATCCATTCTTACAAAGATCTTCCGCTCAATTTGTACCATATTCAATGGAAATTTCGTGACGAAATCCGTCCACGTTTTGGTGTGATGCGTTCACGAGAGTTTTTAATGAAAGATGCTTATTCTTTTGATCTTGATTATGAAGGTTCTCAAACATCTTATAATCGTATGTTTATTGCTTATTTACGTACTTTTTCTCGTCTTGGCTTAAAAGCAATTCCTATGCGTGCTGATACAGGCCCAATTGGTGGTGAACTTAGTCATGAATTTATTATTTTGGCTGAAACAGGAGAAAGCGCTATATTCTGTGATAAACAATTTCTTGAATTTACTGCTCCGCACAGTTCAATTGATTTTAATGATAAAGCTGTTTTAGCTAATATCGTTAAACAGTGGACATCTTTTTATGCAGCGACAGAGGAAATGCATAATGAAGAAGAGTGGGCTAAAGTTCCTGATAAAAATCGTCTTTCAGCTCGTGGTATTGAAGTAGGGCATATTTTTCACTTTGGCACGAAATATTCTGCTCCGATGGGAGCAAAAGTTATGGGACAAGATGGAAAAGAACATGTGGTTTCTATGGGTTCTTATGGTATTGGGCCTTCTCGTCTCGTTGCGGCAGTTATTGAAGCTTCTCATGATGAAAATGGTATTATTTGGCCAAAGTCGGTAGCGCCGTTTGATTTTGGTATCATCAATATGAAACCAGATGATGAGGAATGTACGCGTGTGTGTGAAACTCTTTATCAAGAATTAATACATGCTGGTTTTGATCCATTATTAGATGATAGAAATGAACGTCCTGGCTCAAAATTTGCAACAATGGATTTAATTGGTTTACCAACACAAATAATTGTTGGGCCTAAAAGCATTGCGCAAAATGAAGTTGAAATGAAAGATCGCAAAACGGGTATTAAAAAAGCTCTAACGGTTGAAGATGTACTCAAACAATTTTCTGTGATTTGATAGGAAATATTATGAAGAGGCTGAGAAGTAAATGGTTTTCATCTTATGAGTGGATGATTGCTTTCCGTTATATGATCCCCAATAAAAAACATGCCGTTGCATCTGTTATTTCAATCATTTCTCTCATTGGAATTATGTTAGGGGTGTTTGCTCTTGTTGTTGTTATGGCGGTGATGAATGGTTTTCGTACAGAACTTCTCAATCGTATTCTTGGTATGAATGGACACCTTATTGTTCAGGCAGTTAATTCTGGATTTTCCGATTATAAGACACTTATTTCCTCTTTAGAATCTGTGAATGGTGTAAAATTTGCTTTACCTGTTATTGAAGGTCAGGCGCTTGTTCAGGGTGAACTTGAAGGAGGATCTGGTGCATTAGTTCGTGGTATGCGTAAACAAGATTTAGAAAAACTTAAAACAGTATCCCAAAATATTAGGTTAGGTTCACTTGCTCAATTTGATAAAGAGGAAGGTGTTGCAATTGGAAGTGCTTTAGCATCAAAATTGGGGCTTACCGTTGGGAGTAATCTTCGTATTATTACACCAGATGGTGATGCGACTCCTTTTGGAGTTACGCCACGTGTTAAGGCTTATAAAGTTGCTGCTATTTTTGAAGTGGGCATGTCTGAATATGACTCAATATTCGTTTTTATGCCTCTTCACGAAGCGCAAATGTTTTTTAATTTAGGAGATCAGGTGAAGTCTTTAGAATTATTTCTGAATAATCCTGATTCTGTTGAAAAAATAAAACCAGTTGTAGAGAAAGTTGTTAATCAACAGATTTATTTAATTGATTGGCGTGAACGCAATCAGGCTTTTTTTTCAGCCTTACAGATTGAACGGAATGTTATGTTTTTTATTCTTTCTCTTATTGTTCTTGTTGCTGCTTTAAATATTATTTCAGGGTTAATTATGCTTGTAAAAGATAAAAGCCATGATATTGCAATTTTACGTACGATGGGCGCACAACAAAGTGCAATTCTGCGTATATTTATCGTCACTGGTATGATGATTGGATTTATCGGAACAATATTGGGGTTAATTTTTGGTGTTATAGCAACCGCAAATATTAATCATATTCAGGATTTTGTATCTTGGTTATTTAATGTTGATGTTTTTAATCCTCAACTTTATTTTTTAACAAAATTGCCTGCGCAAATCGAGTGGGGACAGACAGCTATGGTTGCTGTAATGGCTCTATTTTTGTCATTTCTTGCAGCACTTGTTCCGGCATGGCGAGCTGCTAAACTGGATCCTGTACAAGCTTTAAGGTATGAATAATGACAGCTATTTTAGAGCTTGTAGAGATTGAGAGACATTTTTTTGAAAGTAATAGACCTCTCATTATTTTAGATAAAGCGAATTTTATTCTTAATCGTGGGGAACTTGTAGCACTTGTAGCACCATCTGGCGCTGGAAAATCTACACTTCTTCATATTGCTGGATTATTGGAAAAACCGACGGCTGGTGATGTGATGTTACGGGGAATTTCTTGTGCAAAGCGTTCTGATAATGAGCGAACAGCTATCAGACGACATGACATCGGTTTTGTCTACCAATTTCATCACTTGCTTCCGGAATTTACGGCTTTAGAAAATGTTATGATCCCGCAAATGATAGCAGGATTTAAAAAGTCTATAGCAGAAGATCGTGCACTTAAATTGCTGACATATCTGCGTGTTTCTCATCGCGCTAATCATCGCCCATCAGAATTATCCGGCGGCGAACAACAACGTGTTGCTATTGCACGCGCAGTAGCAAATGGTCCTTCAGTTCTTTTGGCTGATGAGCCTACGGGGAATCTTGATCCTGTAACTTCAGCTTATGTATTTCAAGCCTTATCTGCGCTTGTTCGTCAATCTGGTCTTTCTGCTCTTATTGCAACGCATAATTACGCTTTGGCTAAACAAATGCATCGTCGAATTACGCTTAAAGAAAAAAAGATTATTGAACTTCCCTAGGTTAAGATACAAAGTTTATTTTACCAATTGAAAACGGAATTTATATCACTTTTTACTTAATTCAAGGAGACTTTCATGACAGGTTTTGTCGTTGATGAAAATTCGTTAGACGTGCGCCGTCGCCGATTGGTTTTTCGTGCATGGCACCGCGGTATTCGTGAAATGGATTTAATTTTGGGACACTATGTAGATTTTCATATTGCTGGGATGAATGCTAAAGCGATTTCTGAACTTGAGTATATTATGTCTTTTGATGATCGCGATTTGTTGGCATGGGTTACGGGAGAAATTTCACCACCTTCTAAAGTTGATAGTCCACTTTTTCGCGACGTTATAAACTATCATGTTTGTATAAATTTAAATTGATCTCTATGCCTATATTTAAAAAAATTATCTTCCCCCAAAACATTTCTGCCCATATCAGCTTTGATGGAATTACTGATGGATTTGAAGCCTTTGCACTTGCCAAATTGAGTTCAGAAATTGCACAAAATAAACCACTTATTTATGTTGTCCGTGATGGAACAAAAATTGCTCATTTACAGCAAGTTTTAAACTTTATTGAGCCAAATTTGCCTGTGCTTCAATTTCCTGCTTGGGATTGTTTGCCCTATGACCGAGTATCACCTGGGATTGCTGTTATGGCACGCCGGTTCTCAGCTTTGGCACATATAGCAAATTTACGTAAGAATCCATCTTCTGCAATTATATTAACAACAGCAAATGCGATTATTCAAAAACTACCCCCTCATGAAATAATTGAGAATCAGATGCTTCATGTACGTGTTGGTCAGCGCGTGAATATGGAGCATTTAATTCAATTTTTAGAATTCAATGGTTTTGAACGCGTTACAGTTGTTCGAGATGTTGGTGAATTTGCTGTGAGAGGAGGAATTCTTGATATTTTTTCTCCCATTGACATTGAACCTTTACGGCTTGATTTTTTTGGTGACACTTTGGAAACCATTCGCGTATTTGAAACAGCAACACAAAGAACAACAAATAAAAGAACTGAATTTTCGTTACACTCGATGAGTGAAGTTGTTCTTACACCTGAGCGTGTAAGCCAATTTAAAAGCAATTATATTCGTACATTTGGTGCGTCACAAAAAAATAACATGCTTTATGAAGCTCTTTCTCAAGGGCGACGTTTTTCTGGTATGGAACATTGGTTACCTTTTTTTTATGAGAAACTTGACACTTTTTTTGACTATTGCGGTAACTTACCTATTGTCTTTGAATATTGCATAGAAGAAGTGCTTATTGAGCGCTATCGCCTTATTGAAGATTATTATGATGCACGCAAAGAGCTTGAAACTGATAAAAAGAATCCTGCTTCTTACCATCCAATAGAGCCTGAACTTCTTTATTTAACACCAGAGCGTGTTTTAGAGTGCGCGCAACAATCCGGACAGCGTATTGATTTTACGCCTTTTAATATTCCACAAACTTTTGAACAAACTGTTGTTCACGCGAATATTAAACTAGGATATGACTTTGTGAAGGAGCGTAATGCACAAGAAAAAAATGTTTTTTCAAGTGTCGTTCACCATATTACTTCATTACGTGCTGCGGGCAAGAAGGTTCTCTTAGCTTGTTGGAGCGAAGGTTCAATGAATCGTTTGTTGCAGGTTCTTGATGAGCATGGATTAAAAAAAATAGAAATTGTCAAATCATTACAAACTGTAAAAGCAACGCCCAGAGATCATATAACTGCTGCGGTTATAATGATTGAGCATGGTTTTGAGACTGAAGATTTTGTTATTGTAGCAGAACAGGATATCCTAGGTGATCGATTAATAAGATCTCCACGACGGCGTAAACACAACACAAATTTTATCTCTGAAATTTCTGCTTTAAACTCTGGTGATATTGTTGTGCATATTGACCATGGTATTGGACAATTTGTTGGTCTTAAAGCCATTACAACCACTGGAATTTTACGAGATTGTCTTGAAATTAAGTATGCCGAAGGTGATCGACTTTTTTTACCCGTTGAAAATATCGAGCTTCTTTCACGTTACGGATCGGAAGGAACAGATGTAACGTTAGATAAATTAGGTGGAGTTGCTTGGCAAGCGCGTAAAACACGACTAAAAAAACATTTATTGGAAATGGCAGATCAGTTAATCCGTATAGCCGCAGAGCGAGCTACGCGATCTGCACCTGCTTTGATTCCACCAATTGGACCATTTGATGAATTCGTTGCATGTTTTCCTTATGAAGAGACGGAAGATCAAATGGATGCAATTGAGGCGGTTTTAGATGATTTGGCATCAGGAAAACCAATGGACCGCTTAATATGTGGCGATGTTGGTTTTGGAAAAACAGAAGTTGCTATTCGAAGTGCTTTTGTTGCAGCATTAAATGGATATCAAGTTGCTGTTGTTGTGCCGACAACTTTGCTTTCACGACAACATTACAAAACTTTTATTTCACGCTTTCAAGGATTACCTATTAAAATTGGTCATGCTTCAAGGCTTGTAAAAACTAAAGAACTTTCACAAGTGAAAAAGGGAATTGCAGATGGTACGATTGATATTGTCATTGGAACGCATGCATTATTAAGCGATGCAGTTAATTTTTCACGATTAGGACTTCTTATCATTGATGAGGAGCAGCATTTTGGTGTAAAACACAAAGAGCGGTTAAAAAAGCTTAAAAGTGATATTCATGTTCTTACCCTTTCAGCGACTCCTATACCTCGAACTTTAGGGTTAGCATTATCAGGGGTACGCGAACTTTCATTGATAACGACTCCACCCATTGATAGAATGGCGGTACGTACTTTTATTTCACCGTTTGATTCACTTGTTATACGTGAAACATTGCTTCGAGAATATTATCGTGGTGGTCAAAGTTTTTATGTTTGTCCTCGTATTTCTGATCTTACTTCTGTCGAAGAATACCTCAAAATACATGTCCCCGAACTTAAATTTGTTGTAGCTCATGGACAAATGCCAGCTGGGCAACTTGATGATATTATGAATGCATTTTATGATGGGCAATATGATGTTCTTCTGTCAACCACCATTATTGAATCAGGTCTTGATATTCCAACAGCCAATACTTTAATCGTACATCGTGCTGAGATGTTTGGTCTTGCTGCTCTTTATCAATTGCGTGGTAGAGTAGGGCGTTCAAAACAACGTGCTTACGCACTTTTTACCTTTCCTTCTGGTAAAATTTTAACACCTGCTGCTGATCGTCGTCTTAAAGTTTTACAATCTCTTGATACGTTGGGAGCTGGTTTTCAATTAGCAAGTCATGATATGGATATTCGCGGTTCAGGTAATTTCTTAGGTGAAGAGCAATCGGGGCATATTAAAGAGGTTGGATTTGAGCTCTATCAAAAAATGCTTGAAGAAGCCATTGCTGAGTTAAAAGATGGCGAGCAAAACGAAGATAAGCAATGGTCACCTCAAATTTCACTTGGTACGACTGTGATGATACCAGAAAGTTTTGTACCTGACTTACCATTACGTATGGGGTTGTATCGTCGTTTAACAGAACTTGATAATTTAGAACAAATTGATGAATTTGCAGCAGAGTTAATTGATCGCTTTGGTCCTTTACCCCTTGAAGTTCAATATCTTCTTAAAGTTTTTTATATCAAAACATTGTGTCGGAAAGCACATGTAGAAAAATTGGATACTGGACCAAAGGGTGTTGTTATACAGTTTCGCGATAATTATTTTGCAAACAGTGTTGCTCTTGTTCAGTGGATTGAAAAACAAGGATCTATGGCAAAAATTCGACCAGATCAAAGTATCGTTCTTATTCGTGATTGGACAACAGTCGATGAAAGACTCGCTGGATCAGTGACTGTTATGACACAGCTTGTAGAAATGGCAAAACAACATTCTGCTTAAATTTTTTATTGATTCAAAACTATATAGCTCATTTTCTCTAAAGTAATTGAATCATAATTTCAAAATGAAAAAGCAAAACCTTGTAGGCAACAATTCCATTTGTTGATAGAGTCTTTTTCTCAAAGAAGTTCCTATGCTTTTGAGCGGTTAATCGAGCCATCCCAATAACCTTTTGTTCTGGTATAGATATTATTGAATAAGGTGATGCCTAATCCATTTAAACTCAAAAAGTATTGATAAAATTTGTCTTACTTTTTTAGTAATATGCCTTTCACGAACAGCTTAGAAATTATAGAAATGTTGCTAACGATTTGGATTTGTTTTAATAAAAATATCAATTATGCCCTTTTAAAAAGCTTTAAAGCATGCTATACTCCCGCGGAGATGTTCAATTCGAATAATAATAGAGTTGTTTATTTTTTTATAACGAAGAGATTTTATCGTTCAGTAATGGGTATTGGGCTTGTAGATCATTTGTTTACCCAATTTATAATACGCTTAATGATATAAAAATGGGTCTTTCTTTTTAAGAAATTTGATTATGTATCAGCGTTTTCAACTATTCTTGGCTTTTCATTTTAAAGAAGTACCTTTGAATTTTTTAAAATTTTATTTTAGTATGCTTATTTTTTAATTAAAATTTTTGCCGAGAAACTATAAAGTATAAAAGCTTCATCATGGAAGCATACTATTGTTAGTTCGTAATAAGACGAGAATGTTGTCCGTTAAAGAACAGTCACTTTATAGTTATTCTAAAATTGCACATGACAAATCGATTTAATCTACCAAATGTTATGACAACACCATAGACATTTTCACCTTTTCGATTTGCATCAGAAGATGCATGAAGAAAAATTTAAATTTATCCGATAAGTTAGAAGTTCTATGCGTTGCACTACCTGATACTAGAGATTCATGGTTGAAAATAAAAATTATAATAGAAAAATTTAAATTAAAGAAAATCGTAGAATAATATAGAAGTTTACTTTAATTATATTGCAATATTAATTTATTTATGCAATCTTGACTTATTCTATTGCACTAAGATACTTATTAGTAAATTTCATAAAAGACAAATGATATAAAAAGGGGGATGTTATATATGGGTGCATAAGAGTTTAATTGGCTGTTTCTAGCCTTTTTTCCAGATTTGACTTTTCCCTTTATATTGAAGTAAAAAGTATAAAAGAGGGTGTCATTTCATTGGTTTAATTTAATACACTTGATTGAAATTATATTTAATATTCCTAATGTTGGGGTTATTGTAAAAGCGCGTTGAAAGGATTAACTTAATCATGTCGCATAAAAATGTTTGTTCTATTGTTTCAGTATTAGCTGGAGCTGCTGCCCTTTTCCTTATAATTCATCCTTCTGCGGGTGCGCAGACTTTATCTCAAGGTTGGTATAAGGTTTGTAGCAAGCAGCGTGATGTTGATGTTTGTAATACAATGAACACTGTTGTATCAAATACTGGACAGCCTTTGACGGCTTTTAATCTCGTTGAAATAAAAGGAAAACAAAATGAAAAACGTATAGGCATTCAAGTGCCTACAGGCCGTTTTTTACCAGAAGGTGTTCATATTCAAATAGGGGATAACTTCTCTAAAAAAATTCCTTATGTTATTTGTAATGGGCCAAGTTGTATTGCCAATGATGTTTTAGATGATAAACTCATTGCTGCTATGAAAGGTGGTTCGAAAATGGTTGTAACTACAATTAATTTCCGTGGTTCAGCGAACCCTATTGAATTTTCTCTTAATGGATTCACAGCTGCATACACAGGTCCTGGTATGGAGGAAAAAGATTTTCAACAAGAACAAATAAAGTTACAACAAGCCATTCAATCAAAGCAAAAAGAGATTGAAGAGCGTATGCGGGCTGAGCAAGAAAAAGCTAAACAAAATTAATAAATACGTAACATAAGAAAGCATTTATTATGTTTACTTATTCAAACCGTCGCAAATAATTTGCGGCGGTTTTTTTTTATTAATTTTTTAAAATAGTTTTGCGTTTCCACCAACCAATACGCTCAGTTTTTGGAGCATCATTAGGCATTGATGATATAACAACAGAATGATTGGTTTTCTCCTCAATCTTAGAGGAAGTTGCTTCGATAGATTTCTCACTTACAGTTTTTTTCTTTGATGTTTTATCTATTGGGGATGATTCTTTAGAGAGTGATTTTTTACGTGTTGATTTTTTGCCACCTGTAGGAGTTTTCTCTACCTCCTCAGAAGCAGATTTAACTACTTTTTTTGTTTTGTTTTTATGTACCGAGTTAGCTGTAAATTTTTCTTCAAGAAGTTCTGGTGTTGCTATATCCTGATTGCTCTCAGGGGAGAACTTTTTTTGCATGGCTTTTGAAAAACGTTTTTTAGGTTTAGCATCCGTATCAACTTTTACAGCCTCATCTTGTTGTACAACTAGATATTGTGTATCATTTTTCTTTTCTTCAAATTGAACAGATTCAGCAACTGGAATACGACGCTTACGATGCGCTATTTTCATTTCTTCCAAAGACTGCTTAGCAAAATCTCCTACTGGTTCTGCATAAGGAATACGAGGTTGATAAAAACTATTATCTTGATTACGACGACCACCACGACGTCCTCGACGACGAAATCGACGATGAGACTCATCATTTAACATGTTGTCTTTTTTATGAGCAGTAGAGAGAGAATTGTCATTTTCACCTTGGCGATTCTTACGCCGCCGTTTCTGGTTTGTCTCAACGGGAATTGTATCTTCAGTAGATTTGCTGTCGGTGAAGATTGCATCTTCTTCTTTACTGTCATCTTCAAAGATTAATGGCGGCTGAGAAACCGACTCTGCTATTGTACCCTTAGAAATAATGCAATGTTGTGTTCCAATGCTATCATCTGCCACAATACTAATATTAAGTTTAAAGCGTGCTTCTAGATTAACAAGAATATTGCGTTTATAATTTAACACATAAAGCGCTGTTGTTACGGGAGTGCGTACAGTAATGTTATGTTGCGGATTATGAAGAAGATACTCTTCAATTGAGCGCATGACGTGTAAAGCAATTGATGATTCAGAACGCACACTTCCTGTTCCAGCGCAATGCGGGCAGGGTTGTGTCGTACTTTCTAAAACTGAGATGCGAATACGTTGACGACTCATTTCCAAAAGGCCGAAGTGTGAAATATGGCCAACTTGAATACGTGCACGGTCGCTTTTTAAACAATCTTTCAACTTTTTTTCAACCAGTTTTACATTACGCTCTTCAAGCATGTCAATGAAGTCAATCACAATCAAGCCAGCAAGATCACGCAAGCGTAACTGACGCGCTATTTCTTCTGCGGCTTCAAGATTGGTTTGTAATGCTGTTTTTTCGACAGAGAGTTCTTTAGTTGAGCGTCCAGAGTTTACATCAATAGCAACAAGCGCTTCTGTTTGATTAATAACAAGATAACCACCAGATTTTAAAGAAACTTGCGGGTGCAACATTTTATCAAGTTGAATTTCAATATTATTGCGCGCAAAAATAGGAATATAATCACGGTAAGGTTGTACAACTTTTGCATGACTTGGCATGAGCATACGCATGAAGTCTTTTGCTTCACGATATCCTTGGTCACCAGAAACAAGAATTTCATTGATATTCTTATTATAAAGATCTCTTATTGAGCGTTTTATAAGGTTGCTTTCTTCATGAACAAGGCATGGTGCTGTGGATTTGAGTGTTAAAGCACGAACAGTATCCCATAGACGTGTGAGATATTCATAATCACGTTTAATTTCAGCTTTTGTTCTATTGGCTCCAGCGGTTCTTAAAATAACTCCCATACCCTTGGGAACTGCTAATTCTTTTACAATTTCTTTCAGACGTTTGCGATCTTGTACATTCGTGATTTTTCGTGAAATACCACCACCACGTGCTGTATTGGGCATTAAAACAGAATAGCGGCCTGCTAGGGATAAATATGTTGTGAGTGCAGCACCTTTATTGCCACGCTCTTCCTTGATAACTTGCACCAATAAAATTTGACGCCGTTTAATTACTTCTTGAATTTTATACTGCCGTCCTTGCTTTCGCTGATAGGCGGGAAGTTCTTCACGGATATCCTCTGCACCAACCATTTCGATATCATCACGAGAAATATTTGTATCAAATGCTTCTTCTATATCATCAATCGTTATTGCATCGGGTGTCATATCATTTTCAATATCCGCTGCCACGACATTGCTACGCTCGTCTTTTTTTGTTTTTCTGGGGCGTTTTTTATTTCTGTTCGTTTCTTCAGTAAAATCATCTACATAATTTTCTTTTACAGCAGCTTTTTCCTCTTCTTCAAGAAGAGCGAGACGATCAGCAATAGGAATTTGATAATAGTCGGGATGAATTTCAGAAAATGTCAAAAAACCATGGCGGTTGCCACCATATTCGACAAAAGCCGCTTGAAGTGATGGTTCTACACGCGTAATACGTGCTAGATAAATATTCCCTTTGAGCTGTTTTTTATGTTCTGATTCAAAATCAAGTTCCTCAATTTTGTTGCCGTGAACGACAACAACACGTGTTTCCTCTGGATGAGAGGCATCTATAAGCATTTTGTTTGACATAAGTTAAAATCCTGAAGGCGACATGCGCAACTTTATTCAGACGAACAACGTAATTATTCGTAAATATAAGAGGCTGTCTGCCATAAAAGGGAGGTACCAGCAAAACAGAACGGGACACTACGTACAGATACGTGATTTCACGTGTAGCGTTTTTTATCATCATCTCCATCTGTTTTATATGACTCATAATTTTTGTAAGTCTCCGGTAAAATAATCTTTAAAATAGTTCAGATGTCCGAACCAGCGAGTCTTAAATAACGCAATCCCAGTTTTTGTGACACAAAAATTTTTTATCCACAAAAAGCCTAAATGTGTAACATGCAATAAACCTTCTAAAGATAACTTAATATGGACTACAGATAATTTAAATGGTTACCATAGACTAGGAAGCGTAAATATTCTTTTATGTTGATATCATGGTTTTGGCAAGTAACAATATAAATACCGAGCATTATAATTATAATGTCTTTAGTTGCCTTAATTGCATTTTTTAGATGTTAAAGTGGAAGGGCTTAATATTTATTGGAAAATATGGAATAAATTTGATGCATTGCTTTGTATATGGTTAAAATCAGTTGATGCTAAGATAGAATATAGAGTGTTTTTTATGATAAGAGGGTTTTCTACCAAAAAGCCGAAAGTAGCTTGTTGGGATGTTATGTTATGCATCTCATATTATTTATTATTTTTTTTTATATTCCTAACAAACACCCAAGCTGAAAATGCCTTAAAACTTGTTAATTTGCGGATTATTGGTGATAGTGCACACACGCGTATTATTGCGTTTTTTAATGCTGAACCAAATGTTCATTTACAGATTTTGGATAAGCCGGCGCGTTTAGTTATAAATTTACCTACGGTTGATTTTTCAGAGCAAAATACATCTTTAAAGAAACAGGCTACATTATCAAGCATGTTATTAGACGTGCGTTACGGTTTTGCTGATATACGAACTTCACGCATTATTTTAACAAGCAAAATTGCTTTTATTGTTGAAAAAAGTACGATACAAAAATTAGAGAATGGTTTATGGCAACTACTGATTGATATTAGTAAAAGTACTCAAGAAAAATTTGATAGCATATTTAAAAAACAGCAAAGAGCCAATTTAGATGCAAAAACGCAACTAATGCAAACGCGTAATTTTCGTGTTATTCTTGATCCTGGACATGGTGGAATTGACGGTGGTGCGCGGGGTGTTGGTGGCATTTTAGAAAAAGATATAACTCTAGCCTTTACACGTGTTCTGCAAGATGAGTTAAAAAAAGATTCTCATATCACTGTTTCTTTAACGCGCGATTCTGATGTCTTTTTGAGATTAAGTGAAAGAGTTAAAAAAGCACAAGAATTTGGTGCTGATCTTTTTATATCCATTCATGCAGATACCATTAATGTAGATTCTCTTCGTGGAGCTACAGTATATACCATATCAGACAAAGCATCTGATGCAATTGCAAAATCTTTAGCTGAAAATGAAAATAAAGTTGATCTGCTTGATGGTTTTCCTGCAGATGAATTGCTTGAAGTTACAGATATCTTAATCGATCTCACGCGACGTGAAACACATGCATTTTCGGTGAATTTTGCTAATAGTGTTATCTCAAATTTATCAAAAGGTAATATCAATTTGATAAATAATCCTCATCGATATGCTGACTTTCAAGTTTTAAGAGCTTCAGATATACCTTCTGTATTGATAGAAATAGGGTATTTATCAAATAAAGAGGATGAAAAATTATTAAATAATCCCCAATGGAGAAAACAAATGGCTGCGTCTATTGCTCGTTCTATTCGTCAATTTGCTGAATATAGGCAGAAAATTATGCGACCTCTTTAAATTTGTGAGAAAATAGAGTATCAGTGTGAACTTCTAGGTAAAAAATAGAAAACAGTTTTTTCTTTATCTCAGTTTAATAGTGGTATCCGCCTAATGTTGATGAGATAACGTGTTTTTTCTTTGATAAATTCTGAAGAAAGCGATAGCCGTTTCGATGATGATTTTTTTTAGATATCTTCTTAGTTTTGTTATTATTCTTGGATTTTGGAAAACAGTAATACAGGAGGCAATAGCAAAGGAACAGGAAAATGTACTTCCTGATTATGAAGTTCTTTCGCTCTATGAACCGCCTGTAATGACACGCGTCCATGCTGCTGATGGTAGCCTTATGGCAGAGTTTGCAACAAAACATCGCCTCTATTTACCAATTCAATCAATACCCAAAATTCTTAAAGAGGCTTTTATTTCTGCTGAAGACAAAAATTTCTATCATCATTTTGGTTTAGATCCCGAAGGACTTTCTCGAGCCTTAATCAATAATATCCGGAATATTGGTTCTGGAAAACGCCCTGAAGGGGCATCAACCATTACACAACAGGTCGCTAAAAACTTCCTTTTAAGTTCAGAAACAACATTAGAGCGTAAATTAAAAGAAGCTATTTTGGCGATGCGTATTGAGAGGACCTATTCAAAAGATCATATTCTTGAGCTTTATCTAAACGAAATTTATCTCGGCCGTGGCACTTATGGTATTGCGGCAGCTTCTTTGACTTATTTCAATAAATCCGTCAATGATCTTACTTTAGAACAGTGTGCTTATTTGGCTGCTCTTCCAAAAGGTCCGGCGAATTATGATCCGTTCAAAAATACAAAACGTGCTGTTAGTCGGCGTAATTGGGTTATAGATCGCATGATTGCAAATGGATATGTAACGCGTGAACAAGGTGAAAAAGCTAAAACAAAGCCCTTAGGAACAACAATGCGCGGCAGTGATAGCTACGTTTTTGCTGCTGACTATTTTACTGAAGAGGTGCGTCGCCGTTTAATGTATCGTTATGGGGCCAAAACACTTTACGAAGGAGGGCTTTCAATTCGTACAACGCTTGATCCACATTTACAACTTTTTGCGCGACGCGCTTTACACAATGGGTTAACTAAATTTGATCATTTACAAGGTTGGAGGGGAGCTTATGGGCATATTGAAAAAAAAGATGATTGGGGCATAGAACTTGCAAATATCGCAGGGCTAAGTGATGTTCCTGAATGGCGTTTAGCCGTTGTTCTTTCTACTAGTGCCAATAAAGTAGAGATTGGTTTACAGCCAAAGCGTGAAGCTTCAGGCTTATTATCAAAAAAACGGGAAACTGCTATCTTATCTGAAGCTGATTCAAAATGGGCATTAAATATTGTAAAAGAAAATGGCTCTCGAAGAGTTGTTCAGAACCTATCTCGCGTTCTGCAAGTTGGAGATGTCATTTTTGTTGAAAAAGTATCCAATACAAATAATATTTATCGTTTACAACAAATCCCAAAGGTTGAAGGTGCAGTTGTTGCTATGGAACCCCATACAGGGCGAGTTCTTGCAATGGTAGGAGGATTTTCTTTTGCAGCATCTGAGTTTAATCGTGCAACGCAAGCTTATCGTCAGCCTGGTTCTGCTTTCAAGCCTTTTGTGTATGCAGCGGCACTCGACAATGGATATACACCAGCATCAGTTGTTTTAGATGGTCCCATCGAAATTCGCCAATATAATGGTGAAGTTTGGCAACCTAAAAATTATGGAGGTACATTTGCAGGACCTTCAACGCTGCGTTATGGCATTGAACATTCCCGTAATCTTATGACAATACGACTTGCTTATGATATGGGAATGCCTCTTGTAGCTGAATATGCAGAGCGTTTTGGTATTGTAGATAAATTACAGCCTTATTTACCCATGGCCCTAGGAGCTGCCGAAACAACAGTTTTACGAATGGTTACAGCTTATTCAGTTATTGCCAATGGGGGGCGCTCTATTAAACCGTCCCTGATAGATAGAATTCAAGATCGTTATGGGAAAACGATTTATCGTCATGATGATCGTATCTGTGAAAATTGTCATGCTCAGTCATGGGATAATCAAAGTGAACCTATATTGATCGATGAACGAGATCAAGTTCTTGACCCTATGACGGCTTATCAGATTACATCAATGATGGAAGGGGTTGTTCAGCGAGGTACAGCTGCACGTTTACGTTACCTCAATCGACACATTGCTGCTAAAACAGGAACTACTAATGATTCTAAAGATGTATGGTTTATGGGGTTTACCCCTGATCTTGTCGTTGGTATTTTTGTTGGTTACGATCAACCCGCACCGTTAGGATACAACGGTACAGGGAGTTCATTGGCAGCTCCTATTTTTGGTGAATTTATGGCAGAAGCACTGAAAGGAAAGCCAGATGTACCATTTAGAATGCCAGAGGGTATGATTTTAATGCCTATTAATCGTAAGACAGGTATGCTCGCGGAAAGAAGAGATCATGATGTCATTATAGAAGCATTTAAGCCAGGAACTGGACCTGCTGATATATACCAAGTAATTGGTAGTATGGATTCTTTTCAAGAAGGTGTACCTTCAGGAACAACTTCTCCACAGGTCAACAAAGCTCTTGAAAGTGGTACGGGTGGGCTATATTAATCGGCGAAAAACTCCTTTGCTATAAGTAGCTGAAGGAGAATATTTTTATCTGTTTTTTCGTAGTGTAGCTACGGTAAATAGATTGGTGCGATCAGGTCATCCATTTTTATAATCTGTAAGTCTGTAAAAATGTCTAAAAATATAAATTAAAAAGATTGTAAAAAAATAAAAACTATGGTGTTAAATTATGCGAGCAGAAATAGAAACATTAGTCGACGAAATCCAAAAAGCAATTAAGTTGCTAAGGGGGCATCTTTGACTGGGATCAGTCGCTAAAACGTCTTGAATATCTCAATCAAAAAGCGGAAGACCCAACACTTTGGGATAATGCACAACAAGCGCAAGATATGATGCGTGAACGTCAGTATCTTGGTGATTCAATCAATAGCATTCGATCATTTACAAAAACACTCGAAGAATGCATTGAATTAATTGCTATGGGAGAAGAAGAAAGTGATATCGAAATTATCTCTGATGCAGAAAATTCAATACGTAATCTTAAGAGTGAGATAGATAAAAGACAAATTGATGTGCTCCTTTCCGGAGAAGCTGATTCGAATGATACTTATCTAGAAGTTCATGCTGGTGCAGGAGGTACGGAAAGCCAAGATTGGGCTTCTATGTTGTTACGCATGTATACGCGCTGGGCTGAACAGCATAAAATGAGGGTTGAGATATTAGAAATTCACGATGGAGAAGAAGCAGGAATAAAATCAGCGACTCTTCTCGTAAAAGGACATAACGCTTATGGTATGTTGAAAACAGAATCAGGCGTTCATCGTTTGGTACGTATTTCACCATTTGATTCAAATGCGAAGCGTCATACCTCTTTTGCAAGCATATGGGTTTATCCAGTCATTGATGATAATATTGAGGTTGATGTTTCAGAGGCAGATGTTCGTATTGATACATATCGCGCATCAGGAGCCGGAGGGCAGCATGTTAACACAACAGATTCCGCAGTTCGCATCACGCATATAAAAACAGGTATTGTTGTTCAATGTCAAACGGAGCGTTCTCAACATAAAAATCGAGCGACTGCGTGGTCTATGTTGCGAGCAAGACTTTATGAAGAAGAACTCAAAAAGAGAGAAGAAGAAACAAATGCTGTTGAAGCTTCTAAAACAGAAATCGGATGGGGACATCAAATTAGATCTTATGTTCTTCAACCCTATCAGCTTGTCAAGGATTTACGCACAGGTGTTGAAAATACTGATCCACAATCTGTACTTAATGGCAATTTAGATGTATTTATAGAAGCAACACTCGCTCAACGCCTTTATGGAAAAAGCCAAAAAGTTGAAGATACAGATTAATGAGATACAACATTTCCCAAAATCTTATGAATTCATCATTTGGCGCATTAAATTCAGTCATATATCTAGATTCATTAAAGCCTATGGGAGGTTGTTCTTGCATCTTATAGTTACTCGAATAAAAAAACTTATAAACCATTACGATGTAAAAGTGTAGCAGCAGCTAACACCTCTTCAGCATGTTTAGGTACGCTAACTTTACGCCATTCTTCTGCTATCTTTCCAGTTGCGTCAATCAGAAAAGTGCTTCGTTCAACACCCATATATTTGCGCCCATACATGCTTTTTTCAACCCAAACACCGTAAGCTTCAAGTGTCGTTTTTTCTTCGTCGGAAACAAGGATAATATCGAGTTCGTGTTTTGTTTTAAACTTATCATGTTTTTTTACATTGTCTGGAGATATTCCAATAATAACAACCCCAATTTCATCAAATTTTGTTTTTAATCTGGTAAAATCAATCGCTTCACACGTGCATCCACTGGTGTCGTCTTTCGGATAAAAATATAAAACAACGAACTTTCCTTGAAGATCAGAAAGACACAATTTCCCTCCACCATCGCGTGGCAAATTAAAATCAGGAGCAAGGGTGCCTTTCATCAATCTTGTCATTTTTTGTCTTTCTTTTTTTCGTAAGTATCGCGCATAACAAGACAGAAAAGAAGTGACTCTTCAATTTTCTAAAATAAATTTATGCCGAAAATTTTTATTTCTCTTGTAGAACTCATTATATATCATGAAGACTAAATTGGAAAAATAAATTTAGCGTAAAAAATCATAAGCATTATGTAACAAAAGAACACAAAAGTTAGAGAAAGAAGACAAATAATTATAAAGAAATTAGACTGGTTTCAGTATCACGTGTTTTTTCTTACCGAAGGAAAGTTTAATTATTCCTGATACGTTAACATCTTCTTCAAAAATAAGACGTGTTTCATCTTCAATGATTTTGTCATTAATACGTACACTTCCACCTTGAACATGTCGGCGCGCTTCACTGTTAGATTTGGCTAGTTCTGCTTGAACTAAAAGAGTTAGTAAACCAACACCCGTTTTTAATTTTGCTGCATTAATTTCAACAGTTGGAAGATTTTCCCCGTGTGCTTTTTCTTCAAAAGTTTTACGAGCAGTTTCTGCTGCCTCATTCGCAAGACTATGTCCATGCAACATTGCTGTAATTTCTGTTGCAAGAATTTTCTTTGCTTCGTTAATTTCAGTCCCTTGCAATGCAGAAAGTTTGAGAATTTCATTCATTGGCAATGTGGTATAGAACTTTAAAAATCGTGTAACATCAGCATCTTCTGTGTTTCGCCAATATTGCCAAAATTGGTAAGGAGAAAGCATATCTGCATTAAGCCATACGGCGCCATTCAATGACTTACCCATCTTGGCACCAGAAGAAGTTGTCAGCAATGGTGAAGTTAATGCATATAACTGTGTTGTTCCTAACCGATGTCCTAATTCAATTCCGTTGATAATATTGCCCCATTGGTCAGAGCCTCCCATTTGCATACGAAGACCATAGCGCTTATAAAGTTCAACAAAATCATAAGCTTGTAGGATCATATAATTAAACTCTAAAAATGACAAAGAATGTTCACGCTCAAGTCTCAGCTTAACAGAATCAAATGACAACATACGATTGACGGAAAAATGTTTTCCTACATCACGCAAAAATTCTAAGTAGTTCAAATTGCATAACCATTCAGCATTATTGACAATGCATGCATCATTATTTTTATCACCAAATGTTAAATAGTTAGCAAATACCTTTTTAATACTAGCGATGTTTGAAGCAATATCATCTTGTGTGAGAAGCCGTCGCGCTTCATCTTTGAAGGAAGGATCACCAATCAACCCCGTTCCCCCACCCATCAAAGCAATGGGGCGATGTCCGGTTTTTTGTAACCAATAAAGCATCATGATTTGAAGAAGACTTCCGGCGTGTAGACTTGATGCTGTAGGATCAAATCCAATATAAGCGCTTACAACTTCTTTTGAAAAAAGATCATCTAAGCCTTTTTCATCCGAAATTTGGTGAATAAAGCCACGTTCATTCATAATGTGTAAAAAATCAGATTTAAAGGCAAACACGAATTTTATTTCCTGACTAATATTGCATTCGTTTATATAATGAGGGGTTAGTGTACTCTCTCTACCATAAATAATGCGTATCTCACAAGAGAACGGAAAATATTGGTAACGAAAGATAATGAAACACTATTTTGCTTATATATTTTAAGGAGGACTTCTTCTCATTGAGAGAGAAGATATTGTTTTTCTTCCTAAACGCAGGTGGGTGTAAAAAACTAGAAAACAGTGTAAAAAAACAAAAAGGCACTTTAGTTATCAAAATGATTTCTTTCATTTTTATAAATTTCTAATGCTTTTAGGTAAGTGAAAGTATTTCAGGTGGAGGAGTAAGAAATTCACCTGTAATATGATTATCTAAATATTGTGCACATCGTTCAATGAGCTCTTTATTACATCCGCTAAAAAAGTGGTTAGCACCTTCCAGTATTTCTTGTGTAATGGTAATGCCTTTTTGTGTTTTTAATTTATCCACAAGCGTTTGTACATCTTTTGGAGGAGAAACTTTATCGATATCACCGTGAATGATAAGTCCAGAGGAAGGACAAGGGGCAAGAAATGAAAAGTCATAAACATTAGGTTGAGGAGCAACAGATATAAAGCCCTCAATTTCTGGTCGACGCATTAAAAGCTGCATACCAATCCAAGCACCAAATGAATATCCAGCTACCCAACAATTTTTAGAATCAGGATGCTGTGTTTGTACCCAATCGAGTGCAGCAGCAGCATCTGAAAGTTCTCCTATTCCATAATCAAATTCGCCTTGGCTACGGCCAATACCACGAAAGTTAAAACGTAATGTAGTAAAGCCACGTTGTTGGAACATGTAAAAAAGATCATAAACAATTTTATTGTTCATTGTTCCACCAAATTGGGGATGAGGATGTAAAATAATCGCAATTGGTGCATTTCTTTGTTGTGAAGGTTGATAACGTCCTTCCAGCCGACCTGCGGGACCATTAAAAATAATTTCTGGCATTAAATGCTCCTTAAATGCTATAAAGGCTCTCATTGACCTTGGTCGACTTTTACCATAGAATCTTTTAGTTAATCACTAGATATTCTTTTTTAAGTGCATTTTTCAAGCAAATTGCACTATTTTTTTAATCAATACATAAGATGAACGATTGTTATGTAAAATGGTTGTAAGACGCCGATATTTTGATCATAATGCAACAACACCGCTCAAGAAAACGGCGCGGGTAGCATTGCTGGAAGCCTTAGAGATCTTTGGTAATCCGTCATCTGTTCATGCGGAAGGACGTGCTGCTAAAGCTTTATTACAAAAAGCGCGTCGACAAATCGCTAAAAACCTCAACACACACCCAGATCATGTTGTATTTACGTCTGGTGCGAGTGAAGCAGCAATGACTTTATTAACACCCTTTTATAACATGGGAAGCTCTAAAATTCAATTTTCTCATCTTTACATTGGGGCTACTGAACATCCATCTGTTGCAGAAGGGGGACGCTTTTCTAAAGAATGCATCAGCACAGTTGCTGTTGATCAAGATGGTCTCATTAAACAAGATATATTAGCCTCTCTCTTAAGCGTTCACGATAAAACACAAGGACTTCCTCTTGTTGCTATTCAAGCCGCAAATGGTGAAACTGGTGTTATTCAACAAATAAAAGAAATAGCTGCTATCGTTCGGGATTCTGGAGGCATTCTTATTGTTGATTTGACACAATATGTAGACAAAAATTTTGTTGATATTAATCAGATGGGAGGAGATTTTTTTATACTATCTGCGCATAAAATTGGCGGTCCTAAAGGAACAGGTGCTTTTGTTTCATATGGCAACCTTTTGATGCCATATCCTCTTATTGTAGGAGGAGGGCAAGAAAAAGGTTTACGTGGAGGAACAGAAGGACTGCCGCTTATTGCTGCTTTTGGAGCAGCGATGGCTGATTGTTTTACCCCAAAAGAGATAAAGCAGTTAATATATTTACGCAATAAATTAGAAGATGGAATACAAAAAATGTGTAGTGATGTTGAAATTTTTGGCAAAAGAGTTCAGCGTTTGCCAAACACAACTTATTTCACTGTGCGCAATATAAAAGCTGAAACTCTGCAAATTGGTTTTGATTTGGCTGGGTTTTCTGTATCTGCAGGTTCTGCTTGTTCTTCTGGAAAAGTAAAACAAAGTAGTGTCTTGGAAGCAATGGGGCATTATGTTCCCAATGGAGCAATTCGCATTTCAATAGGAAGGTGTACAACTTCTAAAGATATTGATGATTTTCTATTGTTTTTTTCTCAGATTATTAGTAACAGGTAAGGGGTGGAATTTATCATTTGATAATTATAAATTAGAATTATTAAAAATAAGCTTGATTGAGATTTTCCTACTTTCCATATAATCTAAGTAGTGAATTGTTCACTTTGATTTTGTGAAAAACAAGATTTTTAGTCACCGGTTCTTGACACCAAAAAATGGAGAAAGTTTATGCCGGCAGTACAAGAAACAATACGCAAAGTGCGTGAAATAGATGTTGATCAATATAAATATGGGTTTGAAACCAATATTGAAACAGATAAAGCTCCCAAAGGTTTAGATGAAAATATTATCAAATTTATTTCTGCTAAAAAACATGAACCGGAATGGATGTTGACATGGCGTTTGCAAGCTTTTCACCGTTGGTTGACAATGCAAGAGCCTGATTGGGCGCGTATTGAATATCCCAAAATTGATTTTCAAGAGCTTTATTATTACGCGGCTCCTAAAAACCATACAGGGCCAAAATCTTTAGATGAAGTAGATCCTGAATTGTTGGCAACCTATGAGAAACTTGGCATTCCTCTCAAGGAGCAAGAAATTTTGGCAGGAGTAAGAAAACAATCTGATCCCTCTACTTTTGATGATAGTATTTATGCATCAGGACAAGTAGCTGTTGATGCGGTTTTTGATTCTGTTTCTGTTGTGACGACATTTAAAAAAGAATTGGCACGTTCTGGCGTTATTTTTTGCTCTATTTCAGAAGCAATTATAGAACATCCTGATCTTATTAAGGAATATTTAGGAGCAGTTGTACCAGCGGGTGATAATTATTATGCCGCCTTAAATGCAGCCGTTTTTACAGATGGTTCATTTGTTTACATCCCAAAAGGGGTTCATTGCCCTATGGAGCTTTCAACTTACTTTAGGATTAATGAGCGTAACACAGGACAATTTGAACGTACACTCATTATTGCCGATGAAGATTCTTACGTTTCTTATCTTGAAGGCTGTACAGCACCTCAACGTGATGAAAACCAACTTCATGCTGCTGTTGTTGAACTTATTGCGCTGAAAAATGCAGAAATTAAATATTCCACAGTACAAAATTGGTATCCTGGTGACAAAGAAGGTAAGGGCGGTATTTATAATTTTGTAACGAAGCGAGGAGATTGTCGAGGGGATAATTCTAAGATTTCATGGACACAAGTTGAAACCGGTTCTGCGATTACTTGGAAGTACCCATCCTGTTTACTGCGTGGTGATAATTCACGTGGGGAATTTTATTCTATTGCCGTTGCAAATGGTCATCAACAGATTGATTCTGGTACTAAAATGATTCATTTAGGGAAAAATACATCAAGTCGTATTGTTTCGAAAGGTATTTCTGCTGGTTTTTCAAATAACACATATCGGGGGCAAGTTACAGCACATCGAAAAGCGAAGAATGCACGTAATTTTACGCAATGTGACAGTTTATTAATTGGTAATGATTGTGGTGCCCATACAGTACCTTATATTGAAGCAAAAAATGCAACAGCACAATTTGAACATGAAGCGACGACATCAAAAATTTCTGATGATCAGCTTTTTTATGTTATGCAGCGGGGAATTTCTGAGGAAGAAGCAATAGCGTTAATTGTGAATGGTTTTGTAAAAGAAGTTATTCAAAAACTTCCAATGGAATTTGCTGTTGAAGCACAAAAACTCATTGGTATTAGTCTTGAAGGTAGCGTTGGATAATTGTTTAGGTAAGAGCGTATTTAACGTAAAACAGTCAAAACAGGATTTAATTATGTTAGAGATAAAAAATTTACGTGCTCGGATTGTTGGGACCGATACAGAAATTATTCGCGGTCTAAACTTAACGGTTCAAGATGGTGAAGTTGCTGCTATTATGGGACAAAATGGAGCTGGAAAATCGACTTTGTCTTATTTGCTTGCTGGTCGCAATGATTATGAAGTGATAGAAGGTGATATTCTTTATAATGGGCAATCCATTTTAGAAATGGATCCAGCAGAACGTGCCTCATACGGTATTTTTCTTGCATTTCAATATCCAATGGAAATACCTGGAGTGGCAACTATGGAGTTTTTAAAAATTGCGATGAATTCTCAGCGCAAAGCGCGTGGTAATGAAGAACTTAAAATTCCTGAATTTATAAAATATGTTAAAGAGATTTCTTCAAAACTTGAAATAGATATGAACATGCTAAAGCGTCCATTAAATGTAGGTTTTTCAGGTGGAGAAAAAAAACGAGCTGAAATTTTACAAATGGCGCTTCTTGAACCTAAACTTTGTATTTTAGACGAAACAGATTCTGGTTTAGATATTGATGCGCTAAAAATTGTTGCAGATGGAGTTAATAAACTTCGGGATTCAAAGCGTTCATTTTTGATTATTACCCATTATCAACGCCTGCTTAATTATATTGTCCCTGATACGGTACATGTTCTTTATAAAGGACGCATTATTAAAAGCGGCGATAAATCGTTAGCGCTCTATTTAGAACAAAATGGATATGCTGATATTATCCGTGAAGCGGCTTGAGGTCATTGAATATGAGCATGAGCGCACAGCAAGAATTGTTAAAGGTTGAAAAAGATATACTCAATAATTTTAACCGATGTATAAGCAATTTACCCGGCGATAAGACAGTCCGTAAGAGAGCTATGGAATTGTTTCAAAATACACGGCTCCCTTCACGTAAAATCGAAAGTTGGCACTATACGAATCTTCGTACGTTATTGAAATCTGTTAGTGATTTTTCAGAAGTAAATGATAGGAAATTTGTTGATTCCTTGTTTCCAGAAAAGGTTGTTTTTTCTATTAAGAATGGCAAATCATCTACAAGGTCAAACATAGCAGATATTACAGTAAAAAATCTTGCAGATGCATTAAAAGAAAATTCTGTAAAAATAGATCAAATTATTTCTGATGAAGATTTTATTGGGCAATTAAACACAGCTTTTGTTACGGATGGTTGGCTTTTTCACATCCCTGAGAATACGAAGTTAACTGTTCCCATAGAATTACAAAATATTCAAATGGGTGGGCAATCCCATATTTTTTCAGACATAAAAATTGATAAAAACAGTCAAGCTGTGTTTGTTGAACACCAGATTGGCAATGATGAAGATACCTTTGTCAGTTCTATATTTTCTTTGGATATTGCTGCTTATAGTGATATTACGTGGATAATTATTCGAAATCGTGGTTTCAGTTCTACACAGTTTGGCCGATTTCGTGCGGTTCTTGGTCAAGGAGCTAAATTATCGCTTTATGTGATTAATATAGGTAGCCAACTTAATAGACAGGAAATTGATATTGAATTACAGGGGGAGGAGGCCGATTTTCAATTACGAGCAATAAATTTGCTATCTGGGCAAACGCATAGCGATCTTACAATGAACGTTCGTCATGTTGAAGAAAAGTCAACCTCAACCGAAATTATACGCAATGTGGTTACGGATAAAGCAGTTGGTGTTTTTCAAGGAATAATACGCGTTGCTCAAAAAGCGCAAAAAACAGATGCACGCATGGCTTGTAATAGCCTTATTCTTTCAGATGATGCGGAATTTAACGCAAAACCTGAATTAGAAATTTTTGCTGATGATGTTGCATGTGGTCATGGTGCGACGGTTGCCAATATTAATCATGATCATCTCTTTTATCTCATGGCGCGCGGCATCCCTTTTAAAACAGCTTGTGCACTTTTAATTAAAGGGTTTGTCTTCGAGCTTATTGAAGACATTACGCAGGATAATATTCAAGCTATTTTGGGAAATATTATTAGTACGTGGTTAGAAAAAAATGTTTAAGGTACAAAATGGGAAATGACGTACAAACATTAAATTATGATGTAGAAGCAATTCGGCATGATTTTCCTCTTTTGCACCATAGTGTTTATGGCAAGAGATTGGCTTATCTTGATAGTGGTGCATCTGCTCAAAAGCCGCAAGCTGTGCTTGATGCGATGAATAATTTCTACCAATGTTGTTATGCAAATGTGCATCGAGGAATGCATTTTTTATCAAATGCAGCAACACAATCTTATGAAGATGCTCGTGAAACAGTTCGTGCTTTTTTAAATGCTCAAACAGTGAAAGAAATTGTTTTTACGAAAAGTGCAACAGAAGCTATTAATACCGTTGCTTACGGTTGGGGGATGTCCAAATTGAATAAAGGCGATGAAATTGTTCTCACTATTATGGAACATCACTCCAATATTATTCCTTGGCATTTTATTCGTGAACAAAAAGGTGTGAAACTTGTGTTCGTACCAGTGGATAAGAATGGTACCTTACATATTGAAGATTTTAAAAATGCTTTGACTGATAGAACGAAGCTTGTTGCTGTTACGCATATGTCTAATATATTGGGGACTATTACTCCTGTTAAAGAAATTGTTAAACTAGCACACCAAAATAGTATTCCTGTTCTTGTCGATGGTTCTCAGGCTGCTGTACATTTAACAGTTGATGTGCAAAACCTTGATTGTGATTGGTACGTCTTTACGGGACATAAGCTTTATGGTCCTACAGGCATTGGCGTTCTTTATGGTAAAGAATATAGGCTAGAAGAAATGCATCCTTTTCAAGGAGGAGGGGAAATGATTGAGGATGTAACTATTGATAAAGTTTTTTATAATGCTCCCCCCTATCGTTTTGAAGCGGGCACTCCTCCCATAGCTGAAGCCATTGGATTGGCAGCTGCTATTAATTATATACAGAAAAAAGATAGAAATGCTATTCATGCACATGAAACAGCACTTTTATCCTATGCACATGAAGGACTTGAAACAGTTAAATCATTGCATATTTATGGCCGTTCTCTTCATAAAGGTACTATTATATCTTTTGAAATAGAAGGCATTCATGCGCATGACATTGCTATGTTTATTGATAGGCAGGGTGTTGCCATACGTGCAGGAACGCATTGTGCACAACCTCTATTACAACATTTTGGTTTAATATCTGCTTGTCGTGCATCATTAGCCATGTATAGTAATCATACAGACATTGACCAGTTAGTGGAAGCATTAGAAAAAGCAAGGACATTTTTTAATGGCTAAATCAATTGCAGAGCATCATTCTACAGAAGAATCTGTTGAAACTGTAAGCGAAAATAAAAAAGCTTACATATCAGCAATTCCAGCAGATGAAATTGATCGTATGACCAATGATATTATTGCTGCTCTCAAAACAGTTTATGATCCGGAAATTCCTGCTGATATTTATGAGTTAGGATTAATTTATCGTATTGATATTGAAGATGATCGTTCCGTAAAAATTGAAATGACACTCACAGCACCAGGATGCCCCGTTGCAGGTGAAATGCCAGGCTGGGTAGAAAATGCTGTAAGCGCAGTTGAAGGCGTTTCGCATGTTGAAGTCACTATGACTTTTGATCCACCATGGACACCTGATTGTATGTCAGAAGAGGCGCAAGTTGCTGTAGGATGGTACTAAAGTACTATTCACAAATACGTTATTTATTTTTCATAAGTATTTTTATTTGAGAACGATTATATGCGTTACAATAAACACAAATTAGAACTCACTTGGATTGGAAAAGAAAGACGTCCAAAACTGGAGCCTCGTATTTTATTGGAAGATACTGAAAAATCTTATCATGCGTCGCATCAAGTGTCTCCTCAGGATATTTTTGATAATAAACTCATTTTTGGTGACAATTTGCTTGCACTCAAAGCGCTTGAACAAGAGTATACAGGTAAAGTAAAATGTATCTATATCGACCCACCTTATAATACTGGCAATGCTTTTGAGCATTATGAAGATGGTTTAGAACATTCCATATGGCTAAGCCTTATGAGAGATAGACTAGTGCTGTTGCACATATTATTGGCAGAAAATGGTGTGCTTTTTATGCAGTTGGATGACAATGAAATACATTATGCAAAAGTGTTATGTGATGAATTATTTGGACGTAATAACTTTGTTGCTAATCTTATATGGCATAAAAAAAGAGGAAAGGATAATTCTTCTCGTTACTTTAGTACAACCCACGACCATATCTTAGTTTATGCAAAAAACTCTTCAAAGTTTTATATCAATCGAGTTGAATTAGATGATGCAACAAAAAAAGCATATTCAAATCCAGATAATGATCCAAGAGGTGAATATCGTGTTCTCGGATTGTGGGCTAGACAGCAGGGCGGATCTGAATTTGAATATACTACTAAAACAGGAAAGTTTTTTTCTAAACGCCTTTGGCTTGTTAATTTAGAAAGTATGCAACAGTTAGATAGAGAAGACCGTCTTATCATCAAAGGTAATAATTTATACCGTAAATTTTTTCTTTCAGAAAATAAAGGAAGTATTCCGGAAACTATCTGGATAGGTCTTTCCAACAATGCAAATGCCAAAGATGAATTGAAAAGAATATTTACTGACCATGTAATAGAACTATTTAATACTCCAAAACCTGAACATCTTCTTCAAAGAATTATTGGAATAGCCACCAATCCTGGTGATCTTGTATTGGATTCCTTTGCGGGTTCTGGTACTACCGGTGCGGTTGCACATAAAATGGGGCGCAAGTGGATTATGATTGAACTTGGTGAACATTGTCATACCCATATTATTCCTCGTTTGAAACAAGTAATCGATGGCACTGATCAAGGTGGTATATCTAAAAATGTAAATTGGCAAGGTGGTGGTGGGTTCCGCTATTACCGTCTTGCGCCTTCTCTGTTACAAAAAGATCCTTGGGGACAATGGATTATTAGTCGCGAATATAATGCGGCCATGCTTTCAGAAGCTATGTGCAAACATATGGGATTTACCTATGCACCTGATGAAAACCATTATTGGATGCAAGGTTATTCAACTGAAACGGATTATATTTATGTAACAACCAATGCCATGGTACATGAACAACTACGTGTTATCAGTGAAGAGGTAGGACCTCAGCGTACTTTGCTTATTTGTTGCTCAGCCTTTGATACGAAGCCAGAATCTTTTGAGAATCTAACACTTATTAAAATACCCCGTGCTATATTAGAAAAGTGTGAGTGGGGGAGGGATGATTACAGTTTAAATGTAGCGAATCTTGAACCAATGGCTGTAGTAAAAGAATCCCCAAAAGATAAAGATACCGTGCAAACAGAATTAGATTTGTTTGAATAAAGAGTAAAAAGCGGAGTTTTTCATGAACGCTGTTGAAAAAAGGATTTCTGCTCGCTTATCGTTGCGCTATCCTCAACATGAAGCCTTAAATATTTTGGTGCGAATTTTAGATAATATCAAACTTTCTAAAAATGCTGATTTAGTTGCGGATCTGGAAGTAATCAAAGATCTCTATCCTTCTGTACAAGATTTTGAACGCGATTTTCCTTCTTTTTGTTTTGCCTTAGCTACGGGGGTCGGAAAAACACGACTGATGGGTGCTTTTATCAGCTATCTTTATTTAACAGGTCGCAGTCGCCATTTTTTTATCTTGGCACCCAATTTGACTATTTATGAAAAATTAAAACATGATTTTAATCCTCAAAGTCCAAAATATGTATTCAGTGGAATTAGTGAATTTGTAGCAAATAGACCGATAATTATTACGGGTGAAGATTATGAAAGCGGTAAAGGAGTCTGCTCTGATGCACAGCAATTTCACGGGCAACAGCGTTTGTTTGAAAATAGTGATACAGCTTTCATCAATATTTTTAATATTTCCAAAATTAACACAAAAGATAATAAAAAAGGAGCTGCAAAATCCAGTGTCCCACGAATTAAACGCTTGCAAGAAACTATTGGAGAAAGTTATTTCGATTATCTCGCAAATCTTCCTGATTTAGTTTTGTTGATGGATGAAGCGCACCGTTACCGTGCATCTGCGGGCGTTTCGGCCATTAATGAATTAAAACCTGTTTTAGGCATAGAACTTACAGCGACACCGAAAACAATAGGTACAAAACCAGTAGATTTTAAAAACGTTGTTTACGGCTATTCACTTGCAGAGGCTATGAGAGATGGGTTCGTGAAAGAGCCAGCTGTTGCTACACGTAAAGACTTTCAACCAAAGAATTATACGCTTGAACAATTGGAGCATATTAAACTACAAGATGCAATTCATACGCACGAAAACGTGAAAGCAGATTTAATTGTTTATGCTAATGATTATAAAAAGAAATTCATTAAACCTTTCATTTTAGTTGTAGCTCAAGATACAGAACATGCGCGAGAATTACGTAATTTATTAGAATCTGATGATTTTTTTGCGGGTACTTATAAAGGAAAAGTTATAGAAATTCATTCAAAACAGTCGATTACAGAAGAAGATAAAAATATTCAAAAGCTGATTGCAATTGAAGATCCTAGTGAGCCAACGGAAATTGTTATTCATGTTAATAAATTGAAGGAAGGATGGGATGTAACCAATCTTTATACCATCGTGCCATTGCGTGCATCTGCTTCAGAAATTTTAACTGAGCAAACAATAGGTCGTGGATTACGTTTGCCTTATGGTCGTAAAACCGGCATAGAAGCTATTGATCGTTTGACAATTATTGCACATGATCGTTTTCAAGATATTATTGATCGTGCCAATGATCCAAACTCAATTATTAAAAAGCATATTGAGATTGGAATAGGGGGTGATATATCATTTGAAAAATCAGATATACTCACAGTGCCAAGCCTAGCACAAACAGAATCTATACAAACGATGGTAATACGTCATTCCGATATAAACGGAGCATCTGATTTACAAGATGTCATGTTACATAATACAGCTCCATCTCTATCAACTCCCGAAGAGAAAAAAATTGCTGATATCACGTGGAATGTTATTAAAGGATATGAAAATTTACCGAGTTCTCTATCACTTTGCTCCACTGCCATACAAGAAAAAATCAGTAATGAAGTTATAGCAACCGTGCACGCTTCAAAGGATGCCCTTATTTCTGATACCACAAAGGTAGAGGCTGAGGCTTTGGTGCCAAAAATGGTTGCAAACCTAACAAAAAAATTAGCAGAATTTATAATAGATATTCCCAATATTGTGCTTATTCCCTCTGGTGAGGTTACTTATGGTTTTTCTGATTTTGACTTGGAAAACCTAGAAAGTTTAAATTTGCAACCTATTAGTAAAGAGCTTTTAATTCGAGAATTACGCACACATAAAAGCATTTTTCTTACCTCTGAAAATGAGTATCTCAAAGAGCCTCATCTTGAAAATTATATCATTCGTAGTTTTATTGATAATGACTTTATAGATTATGACAACCATACACCATTATTACGAAAATTAGCGGGTCAGTTGGTGCAGCATTTCCAATCTTATTTACCAAATGATGCTGCCGTTGAGAATGTATTGATTCACTATCAGCATCAACTTACTGCTTTTATAGTTGCTCAATTAAAGTCACATCAGTGGGAAACACAGCGGGATTATGAGGTTAGAGTTACAAGGGGATTTACAACCTTACTGCCTATTCACTACACACTACCACAAGGCTCATCTCCGATTGATTTTCGTTGTATTCCTTCTATTAAAAGCGACATTAGAACACTTGTATTTGGGGGCTTTACAAAATGCTGTTATCCTTTGCAAAAATTTGATTCTGTAGAAGGGGAATTACGGTTTGCCCAAATATTAGAAGATGATATTCAAGTATTGAAATGGATGAAACCAGCTCGAAACTTTTTCAAAATAGCATATGATAAAGAATCAAGTTATGAACCAGACTTTGTTGTAGAAACAAGGGATGCCAAATATCTTTGTGAGCCCAAAAAAACTTCCGAAATACAAAATTCTATTGTTTTGAAAAAAAGAAATGCAGCAGTTCAATGGTGTTGTCATGCGACCAATTATGCTGTTATCCATGGTGGAAAGCCATGGCATTATATCCTTATCCCACATGATGCTATTAAGGCAAACAGTAGTTTTGAAGGGTTGTGTGCAGAATTTACCATTTCAAGCGCTAGATTTAAAAGTAAATAAATTTTTCAACTTGTGGATGATAAGCTAGTATAATTCCTTAACATTATTTAATTTTGTTTTATATTTTATCTTTTTTGTTTAAGTTATTGAAAAGTAAAAGAAAAATAAATTCAATTTAGAAAGATATAATAAACTATTTATTGTTCTTTTTCTTGTAAAATTTGTATACAATGGAATAAGTATAAGTAGGGAATAAAATGGGCAATTTTACGTATGACTCTGGACTTAACAAATACTACTTTTAGTTTTTTAAAACAAAATCCGACAAAAAAATTTACAGCTCGAGAAATTGCTCAATGGATATTCGAAAATCACCCTGAATCCTGTCGTGAAAAGCAAAAGTGTTCGACTGCAATAGTCACTCCTCTTGATAATGATATGGCTCTTATTCAGCAAATCGTTGCTGAAATAGGATCTAAACGTCCATACTTGCAAAAACGTCATCCCGAAATCAAAACCACTGAAGGACGCCCACGACAGTATTATTTTATGCAATCAACAGATAGTGCTGAAATTGATGAAATAGAGAGCATTACGACTTCTAAAATAAATGATTCTGTTAAAGAACATGATCTTTATCCATTATTATCTAAATTCTTATGGTCAGAGCTTAAAGTTTACAGCAAGCGTATTGACGAAAAACGCTCTCGTAATAAAAATGGCGCTGGCGGAAACAAATGGCTGTATCCAGACCTTGTCGGGATGCAAGATTTAAGTTGCGAATGGCATCGTGAAATTAAAGACTGTGCTTTACAATATTTTGATAAAAAGACAAAACTTTGGTCTTTTGAAGTAAAAATTTTTATCAATCGCTCAAATTTACGACAAGCATTTTTCCAAACGGTTAGCAATTCTTCATGGGCTAATTTTAGTTATCTAGTTGCTAGCGAGATTTCAGGTGTTGATACGCTAAAAGAACTTCGGACTCTTTCAAGTTTACATGGAATTGGATTTATAAGACTTGATAAGGAAAACTTTTCCGAGAGCCAAATTATGCTTCCTGCAAAAGAGCGTAATGAAATTGATTGGGATACCGCTAATAGATTATTAGAGGAAAACAAAGACTTTTTTCATTATATTAAACTCATTCGTCAATTTTATCAAACTGGTGAGATTCGCCAATCTGATTGGGGCCATTATTCCCCATAATATACTTCAAGGTTTCTATCATTCTCAAAATTTTTGATTTATCTCTGATCGCTTTTCTCCCACTATTAGCG
Organism: Bartonella sp. DB5-6; assembly: GCF_000278115.1. Classification (GTDB taxonomy): domain Bacteria; phylum Pseudomonadota; class Alphaproteobacteria; order Rhizobiales; family Rhizobiaceae; genus Bartonella; species Bartonella refiksaydamii. Next base: position 110,706 of record NZ_JH725119.1, on the reverse strand, counting down.
TAAAATTGCTAATTACATTTTGAAAATGTGCTCATTCATATCCCTTAAAAAAAGTTTTACTAACTCCTGTTTTTTCAAAGTAATAACAAATTAACATCATAAGGGAAGAGTTTTTGCTTTATTACGAAAATGTTTTGTTTGCACTATAAAGGGTTAATTAAAAATCTTAATTGCTAATATATTAAAAATAAGCTCTTTTATCTTTTACAAAAATGTCAATAGACTTTAGATAACTCCTGATAGGCTTACTCTTTAATAATACCACATGCTAAACGATTCCCACCTCCGCCAAGGGGTAATGGCTTATCGGATTGATTGTCTCCTCCTAAATGAATCATTAACGAGTGCCCTTTAATCTCTGAGAGTTTTTTAATTCGTGGAGCAAGAACACTCATTGTTGAGTGCCCTTTATCATCGACATAAAGTGCCGGTAAATCACCAAAGTGGCCATTAACGTTATAAGGTCCAAGATGTTTGTTAGTATGACCCGGATCATAATGTCCACCCGCAGCACCACCAATTACATCACCTTTCGTATCACATGAAGGGTTTATATGCACATGAAAACCGTGTAACCCCTCTGGCAAAGTAGATAAATTGGGCACAAAAATCAAACCATGTATGTTTTCTTCAATTTCAATTGTGCCAATAGGCTTTTTTACGTTTCTGTTTTCTAGCTTATAAAGCTCTACTTGCACAGATTTTGCGAATACAATAGTATCACAATCTATAAATGCTAAAAAAGACAGTAAACATAAAATATTTCTATTTATATAAAACATTTTATTTATTTTAAATGACCTTTAATAATTCTATGTAATATATATTTTATAAAGAATGCTTTTTATGGAAAGCACGATTAACAGAAAAAAATTGTAAGCTCAAAATATCACTCTTTTTTACCTCTAAACACATCTAGAAATCTTCCCTATCTTATATAGAAAGTATTTTATAGATCAGTATTTATATCGCGGATACATTTCTTCAAGAGATGCTTCTAAAAAAGCAGATTTTGTTAAAGTGTTGTAAGAAAAATTAAATCAAGAAATTTTGACAATTTATCCAGTACGTTATCCATAATATAACCCGGATTTTATAAAATATAAAACATATAACTTGTTGCTTATCTTTATTTTAGCAAAATATTTCTATTCAAAGCAAAGTTAAATGACACAAATTTTCTACTCATTATGAAATTTATAAGAGAAATAACTATCGTGATATATATAAATCTCTTATAAAAACACAAAACGTACCAACCAAAATACCCATTATTGATCCTATTATTGCACCCATTATCGTTCCGGCGAAAAATGCTATACTTATACCTCTTGCGATAATTGGACCAAATCCTGGCAAGGCAATATAACCATAAGCTGCGAGGATTGCCGCAATTGCTCCTGATACGCTACCATTTAAACTCCCAATAAAAGCGAGTTCTTTAATAGAATGACAGATTTTTTTGAAAAAGGTTTTTTCACAGTTATTAGAACCCAAATTGCTATAAGCTTTCAAATCAATCATATTTTTTTCTTTCATTTTGCATGCTAACTGTCCCAGAATAATCAACTGATACGAGAAAGGAATATTTTTTAGATTCTATCAAAGCGCGCCAAATTCCTTTATCATCTAAACGTAATCGTTTGATATTCGTGAAACCATTTTGCATAAGACAGTTTTTAATTTGCGAAGCAGTAAATGAATTTTGCCCTGGTTTAGTGATATCTTTGATAAAGCTATACGTAGAAGTTTGACAATAGGGGACATAAAAAATTTTACTTATTGAATCTGTGACAAGAAACGAGAGACATATTATTATCATAAAAAAAATACTTGTTTTTAAAATTTTAGTTAATCTCATCTTATCACTATCTTTTGAAACGATATTTCATTAACCTTTATATTGCTAACGAGTTCCAAAAAATATTTTATTTTCAATATTATACTTAACAACACAAATTTTTGAAGATTTATGTTAGTCAATTAAAATTGTTTTTTTATTTTCTTATAAGAAAAAGTGACGTGAGCATCTTTTGTTAACAGTTTTAGCTATCTCGTTTTTTATTTTAAAATATAATTTTATAGTATTTATATTATAACTTATATAAAACGATACTTATAACGAGTAGCGATAAATTTTACGTATATTATTTTTGATATGTTTTATAAAGCTATCTTTTAGTACATGGCACTTATAGGAGATGTCACCTCTTTGCAAAAATGTATGTTACTCAGAAAAAGTACATCTCTTATAAATGAATTTCATTTTATTCATAAAACATACACTAAAATATTATGTAATATTTTTTTTTAAGTGTGAGATACTAAAATTTCAACCGTTTTCCATGATTTGCTTTGAATTATTGTCTAAACTCAAAGAGATATATGTTTCTTGTTTCAATTTTATTTTTTCATATTAATATTATTTAGTGATTTGGTTGGGAGTATTCGTATAATTTCTTTTAACCCGTAATTGGGATACATTCCTGTTCGCATAAATAATTTACGTAAGAGTGAGCAATTACGTAATAGTCCAAGCCCAGCGCTTCGTATGATGTGAATAGGCAACATATTAGAAAGGAGAGCAAAATTGAGCATATGAACAGCCCCGCTCCGGATCAATATATCAGATTTGCGATATTTGTTATAATGTGAAACAATTGTTTCAGAGTTAAAAGCAGATATTTGATTGGGTAAAAGATCAACCAAAGTTTGAACATCGCGAAACCCTAAATTCAATCCTTGTGCCCCAATAGGAGGAAAAACATGGGCTGCTTCACCCACTAAAATCGTTCGGTTGGCCGCAAAACGATGTGAAATAAGTCCTGAAAGCGGCCATGCTTGAATTGGCGTTTCCAAAGTCAGCTTTCCAAGCATTGATTGCATCTGTTCTTCAATTACTTTTGCAACTACTTTTGAATCTATATTCAATAATTCCTTAGCACGAGAAGGATTAACAACCCATACAAGACTCGATCGACGTCCTGGTAGTGGAACTTGTGTAAATGGACCATTTTCCGTGTGAAATTCAGTTGACGTATTTTGATGAGAAAAATCATGAGAGAAATTAAGAACGAGGGCTGTTTGCGAATAGTTCCACTGTTTGACACCTATTCCAGCTGCTGCTCGTGTTAAAGAGAGACGCCCATCAGCAGCGACAACAAGCGAGGTTTGAATAACACTTCCATTTGCAAGAGTAATACGTATATGATTCTTTTTATGATGAAAAGATTTTGCCGAAGAAACAAATCTTATAATATTGGGACTATGCGTAACAGAATCGACTAAAGCATTGTTTAACTCTATATTAGGGATATTATAACCAAAAGCCTCCTCACCAATTTCAGCAGAAGAAAAATTCACAGCAGGAGCACGTACAATCCTAGAGGTTATATCTATGATTCTAATAAAAGATAAAGCTGCTGCATGATTTTTAAGAATATTCCAAATATTGAGTTTTTGAAGCATACGTATTGCTGGCATCATAAGGGCGGTTGTCCGTAATTCATTTGCATGAGAAGGTGGACCAATAAGACAAACAGAGCACCCCCTATCTGCAAGACTAAGCGCTGCCAACATACCGACTGGGCCCGCACCAATGATAGCAATATCCTTACACTCGTTTTTTTCAAATATCACAACTACTTAAGCCTTTCCCCATTCACCAAATATTTTAATACTTCTAAATCAAAAAAACCTTTTTATTGTATGAAGCCATTCTATTATATTATGTCATAAATAATGTAATATAAAAAGGTAACCTTTTTATGATAAATCATACTATAATATAAATGGCGTGTCGGTAGATGAATGAAAACTTTAGAAACGAGGATAAGAGAACTTTGAAACGTAAGCTAACAAAAAAAATCAAAAAAAATACTGATTTATTGCGCCATAAAAAAGTAACAATGCCACAAGCAAAAGCCTTTTCTGTTCATTTACTCACAGCTTCGGGTTCATTTTTAGCATTTCTTTCTCTTATATCGGCGTCTCAAAAAGAATGGACTGCCATGTTTTGTTGGCTTGGACTTGCACTTCTCGTTGATGGTATCGACGGACCGATTGCGCGCAAACTTGATGTTAAATACGTACTTCCAACATGGTCTGGAGAACTCTTAGATAATATCATTGATTATGTAACTTATGTTTTAATTCCAGCTTTTGCACTTTATCAAAGTGGTTTAATGGGTTCAGGATTGTCATTTTTATTAAGTGCTATCATTGTCATTTCATCAGCTATTTATTACGCAGATACTGGAATGAAAACCAAAGAAAACTTTTTTAAAGGGTTTCCTGTAGTTTGGAATATGATGGTTTTCACGCTTTTTGTAGTAAATCCAAGAGAGTGGATCACTTTTACCATTATTGTCTTATCAGCAATCATATCTTTTTTACCAATTTATTTCATCCATCCAGTAAGAGTCATCCGTTTGCGGTGGCTTAATTTTCCAATTTTTCTCTTGTGGTGTTCTTTTGGTGCTATCGCTTTCTTTTATCAGCTTAATGCTCCATATTGGGTTAAGATAGGGATTTCAGTAACAGGTATTTATATGTATTGTATTGGTGCTGTCATGCAGTTATTTCCTCAATTTGGAGCAAAAAGCATAATAAAACAATAAGATAGTAAATATTTTAAGATGAGAATAAAATGCAAATTGATTTTGGAGCAGGTGGTGATATCTCTTTTACAAAAGAGGGACATGCTGGTATTATAAAGCTCACACGTCCTTCAGCATTAAACGCTCTTAATCAACGAATGGTTTTTGCTTTAAGGAAAGCTCTTAGTACGTGGGAAACAGATGAGGAAGTTTCTTGCGTCTTAATTGAAGGGGAGGGGCGTGCTTTTTGTGCTGGTGGAGATGTTGTGGAAATCTACCGTATGAGAAAAAAATCCTCCTCTTACCAATATTTTAGTAATGAATATAGCTTAAATGCTTATATTAAGCGTTTTCCAAAACCTTACATTTCTTTCTTGAACGGTATTTGGATGGGAGGAGGGGTCGGTATTTCTATATACGGTTCACACAGAATTGTTACAGAAAATACACTATTTGCTATGCCAGAAGCTGCTATTGGATTTTTTCCAGATGTTGGCGCAAGTTTTTTCTTACCATCTCTTCCCGATCACTTTGGTATTTACCTTGCACTAACCGGCACATGCATAAAATGGGGAGATTGTTTAAACTTAGGGTTAGCGACACATGCTGTTCCTGAAATTGAATTAGATTACATTAAAAAAGCTATTATTGAGCAAGGAAATCCTAAATTAGCATTAAAAGAGCGAGCAATAACAAGAAACAATGAAACAAACCATGAAATACGTTGTGTTATCAGCACTTGTTTTAGCACCAATACGTTAGAGGAATGTATTGAATTGCTTCATAAAAAAAGCAGTGAAGGCATCTTATTTGCTAAAAAATGTTATGATATTTTACAATCACGTTCTCCGATAAGTTTAAAAATTATCTGGAGACAAATGAAACAAAATTCTTCCCAAACTTTGGAAAATTGTATGAAAATTGAAAATCGCATTGCACATCATATGATTACTTCACATGATTTTCATGAAGGTGTGCGCGCAATGTTAATTGATAAAGATAAAACACCTAAATGGCAACCACACAAACTTTCAAATGTAACGGATGAAATGATAGACGCTTATTTCCAACCTGTTGAAAAAGAATTATTATTTTGAAAGATAATCATAAAAAAAAGATTTCCAAAATCGATTTGGTTTATAGTTGTTATTTGAGATTTGTAGCATTCACTTGCTTAAGTTTTAGTGCTTTTTACTGGATACGTCTTGTTGGTGTATTTCCCGGAGTTTTATGGCGTTTTGATCTTATGCCATGGCAGTGGCAGTTTTTATCAATGACATTGGCTATTGTTTATCCTATCGCATTAATTGGACTTTGGATGTATTCACCATGGGGGATTGTTCTATGGTGCATTGCAGTTTTTACTGAGACACTAGCGATTTATTATTCCAATTCCCTTTATCAACTGTTTATACCACTATTTCATGGAATATTACTCTTAGCTTTTATAATACTACAAATTACAATGATTTTTCTAAAAAGAAATCATACAAAAGATTCTTAAATAATACGATTCAAGTTTTCGGGCCAGAATGACTGGCCCGATTTTCAATCTTCAATCTGAAAGGTATAATTTCTTAAAAAGGTATAATTTCTTAAACAAGAGGAACCCACCACAAGTCCCAAGGGCTAGTAGCTTTTGTAGAAAATATCCATAGTAATGTTGCGATCGTGCCCCAGATTGCCGGTATCATATAATACATATCCTTTCCATATATAAAAGTTCCATAATATATATTATGCGATAATACGATATTTTGATCAAATCAAAACAGAAACAGGACAAACCCTAATTTAGGCGTATTAATCGTATTTATGTCGCATAATTCACTTTTTAAACAAAATTATGTCAAAAATTTGACTTTAAGTAATATTACTTAAAGTCAGAAAAAGAATAACTAATATAATATAAAAAAAATTACTGTAGCAATTTACAACGTTTCATATATGCGAGATCATTCAAAACGGCATTACGGTTATTTAAAGCTGAAATTTCATTGCTTTCACTTGACTTTACATCCAGAAAAAACAAGGCAGGAATAAATACAACACTTGCTGCAGTTAAAGCTACATTTTTATTTCTTGCTTTAGAACGTTCTGCTATTGTAGCGTCAATTTGGCGTTTATTCGCAAAAAACTCCCGTTGAATATCGGCGCAACTCATTGCTCCATCGTGTAATGTTGTAACTGAAATATTTTTTTCTAAACGCCCCCCACATGCTGATAAAGAGACCGCTAAAACCACAACACATATTGCCCGCTTAAAACACTTATACATAAAACCTCACTTTCAACATGAAAAAGACACAATTATGTCAAAAATGACACAAAATAAAGACTAGAACTTTAAAGAATGCTTTAGTTAACAGAAAATTAGATTTCTAGATTTGTACATCTGTTTCAAAAACAAGTCCTTGATGTGCAGGCTCAACATATGGTGGGACATAATTTACAACTTTATCGTAATCAAGTGATCTATCCATATGTGTGAGTATGGCTTTTTGGGGCTTTAAATATTTTATCCATTGTAACGCTTGATCAACGGAAAGATGGCTTGGGTGAGATTCAAATTGCAAAGCTTCGATAATTAGAACATCCAAATTCATTAATTTTGGCAACGTTTCTTCAGGAAATTTACTAACATCTGTACAGTACGCAACATTACCAATACGAAAACCTAAAGAATGGATGGTTCCGTGACATTGTAAGTGCGTATTGACAGTTATTGCTCCTCCCTGCCCCTGAATTATAAATTGGCTATTTTCATTGATAGTATGCGCTTTTAAAATAGGTGAATAAAATGAACCTTTTGGCTTTTGAAAACAATATCCGAATGCATTTTTTAAATGCTCCAGTGTAAACGCATCTGCATAAATATCTATTAAACATTTTTGTGCAAGTGCATAACTGCGTAAATCATCAATACCGTGAATATGATCTGCGTGAGAATGCGTATAAAGGGCAGCATTAAGATAGTTCACGCGAGCATCGATCATTTGTGATCGAAAATCTGGACCAGTATCAATAACGACAGTTGTTTTTTTTCCTGATGTATGAATGCGTTCAACTAATAAAGAACTTCTGTAGCGTTTATTTTTAGGGTTATTGGAATCACAAGCTCCCCAATCACCATTGGGGCGTGGAACTCCTGGGGAGGAGCCACAGCCTAATATTGTAAATCGGTACCGATTAAACATGCTTTTTGCCTTATTTCATTTTACCAAATAAATGAAAAGCATTGCGCGTTGTTATCTGAGCTATTTCCTCAATACTTAAACCAATTGTTTCAGCCAAAGTAGCCGCTGTATAGCGTACAAAAGATGGTTCATTCGTCTTACCTCGATGGGGAACAGGTGCTAAGAATGGTGCATCTGTTTCCACTAATAAGTTCTCATGAGGTACAATTTTTGCTATCTCACGAATTTCAAAAGCATTTTTAAAAGTAAGAATACCTGAAAAGGAAATATAACCACCAAGTTCAATGCCAGCACGAGCAAGTTGTATCCCAGACGAATAACAGTGAAGTACAAATGGAAAAGCCCCTTCTTTTATCTGTTCTCGTAATATTTGCTCCATATCTCCATCAGCATTGCGTGAATGTATAACAAGAGGCAACTGTGTTTCTCTAGAAGCAATAATATGTTCTTGAAAAATTTTCTTTTGCTCTTTTGGTGAAGAATAATCATAATGATAATCGAGCCCTACTTCCCCAAACGCGACGATTTTGGGATGCTTGGATAAATTGATAAGGTTTTCAGCTGTAATATTTTGTTCTTCATGGGCATTATTAGGATGCGTACCAACAGAACAAAATACTTGATTATAGGCTTGTGTAATTGCTAAAAGCTTATCCAATTTACGAACATGGGTTGAAATCGTTATCATACGTTTAACATTAGCATCTAACCCCCGTTGGATAACATTATCCAAATTTTGCGCAAAGTCCTCAAAATCAAGATGACAATGTGTATCAATCAACATGATGAATATCGTCTTTCTTCAGAATATAACGGGGAAAGATTGGCTCTGGTGTCGGAAGATCAAGACCTTCTTGAATCTTTGAATGGCTTATATGATGCAATAACCGATCCTCTTTAGCAATAGCAAGACTGTCAAGAAGCTTTTCTGCTGATTGTGGTATGAAAGGCAACAGCATGATTCCTATTCGCCGCAAGATTTCTACAGTTATATAAAGAACTGTAGAAAATCTTTCTGGATTGTTTTTCCGTAAGCTCCAAGGTTGTTCGTTGGCAAAATAGCGATTTGCATCTGCTACAATTGAAAAAATAGCTGAAAGTGCTAAATGCACTCCATGAGAAGACATAGCTTGACGCATAGTTTCAAGCGCTTGAAGAGATTGTTCTAAAAGCTGTTCATCTTGAAGTAAAAATGCAGCTGGTATAGGAATTTTTGCATCACAATTTTTGGCAATCATAGACAAAGAGCGCTGTGCTAAATTACCAAGATCATTCGCAAGATCCGCATTAATGCGATTCACAAAACTATCATGGCTATAACTACCATCTTGTCCAAATGGTACTTCACGAAGAAGGAAATAGCGGAGCTGATCAAGACCATAGTGATTGACCATGTCAAAAGGATCAATGACGTTTCCAATGGACTTTGACATTTTTGTGCCGCGATTGAGTAAAAAACCATGAGCAAAAATATGTTTAGGCAATTCAATTCCAGCAGACATTAAAAATGCTGGCCAATAAACAGCATGAAAACGAATAATATCTTTACCAATGATATGAGTGTTTGCAGGCCAAAAATTACGTTTTTTTGAACTCTCATCGAAAAAGCCAATTGCTGATAGATAATTTGTCAGAGCATCAACCCAGACGTACATAACGTGTTTTGGATTATTTGGAACACTAACTCCCCAATTAAAATTTGTCCGTGAAATAGAAATATCTTTTAAACCTGATTTAATAAAACTTATAATTTCATTGCGCCGTTCGAGTGGTGCAATAAAGTCAGGATGTTTTTCATAATATTCAAGAAGTTTTTTTTCATAACCGGAGAGTTTAAAAAAATAACTCTCTTCCTCGTTCCATTCAACCGGAGAGCCTAACTCCTTTTCACGACGAATGTTATCTTCTCCAACCTCCGTATCCTTCTCTTCATAATACGCTTCCTGACGAACTGAATACCAGCCCGCATAAAGTCCACGATAAATATCGCCATTTGCTTCCATCCTTTTCCAGATCTCTTGACAAGCTTGATCATGGCGCTCTTCTGTCGTACGAATAAAATCATCGTTAGAACAATTTAATACTGCAAGCATTTTTTGAAATATAGCACTATTACGATCTGCAAGTTGCTTAGGCGTCATACCCAATGCTTCTGCTGTCTGCTGCATCTTTAAACCGTGTTCATCCGTACCAGAGAGAAAAAATACATCTTTGCCATCTAATCGTTGAAAACGAGCTAAAGCGTCACTTGCAATTGCACTATAGGCATGTCCAATATGTGGAGTACCATTAGGATAAAAAATTGGAGTTGTTATATAATATATATCACGCATGTCATACTCGTTATAAAACGTAATCAAAGATTACAAATGGCATAACGTCTGTTAATTGTGTTGTCACGCAAAAACCTCACTCTCGCGAATGATCTTGTGAACTTTTAAAAGCAGACTTATAATAAATTGCTTCTTATCAAGATTAAATGATTGTATCTCCCTTATTTCTTGATGAATCTCTTGCCACATTTGCGCGCACCTTTTTGAGAGAAACAACTCTCCTCTCTCAGTGAGCATGATAGCTCTTTCTTGAATTTTATCAAGAATTTCATCGCTAAACTGTTGAAATTGAATATCTGAAGAAAGTGGGGAAAGTGTTTGAGCAAGAGTGTGTACGATAGCGGGATTGTAAACAGATTGCTTCAAGAAAGTATCAATGGTTTGAACAATTTCAAATCCGCCATGAAAAATAAGTAAGGCAGCTTTTCTAGGACTTCCTTTAGATTTTTGAATAATCATTTCAACAGTTTTTTTATCAGTTAAATCCTGATTGGAAAAAACATGTGTAATGACTTGTTTCATCTCATCATGATGCAATGGTCGTAAAGAGACCTGTTGGCATCGTGAGCGAATTGTTGGAAGCAGTCTTCCTAGAGAGTGTATAATAATAATGAATAAAGTTTTTTCAGGAGGTTCCTCGAGCGTTTTAAGAATTGCATTAGCCGCATTTCTATTCATATCATCCGCAGAATCAATAATAACAATGCGCCACCCATTATCTTGCGATGTCTGATTTAAAAAATGCATAACATCTCGGATATCATCAATGAGTATACCTGTTTTGAATTTTTGGGTTTTTAAATCAAAGCGACGTGAAATGTGCAAAAGACCAGGATGACTGCCCTGCATAATTTGTCGCCACGTAATAGAATTACACTCTGGTTGCAGGAAATCACTCTTTTGAGAGCTTAAAATATTCCAAGCAAGATGAAATGCCAATGTAGCCTTTCCAATCCCACGTTCTCCTTCAAATAATAATGCATGGTGTAAACGCCCTTCCTTATGCATTTGTGCCAAAAAATGACGAGTATCCTCATGACCAAAGATCATACTATTCTGTGAAGGTGATAAAACTGTATCAATATCATCATATTTGCGTAAAGAATTTACGTCATTCATATAAAATGGTCCATCATTGCTTGGTCACAAATATTTTTTATTTGATCTGCAACAGTGCGCAGTGTATTTGTAGCATCAATTACACGAAACCTATGAGGTTCCCGTTCTGCCAGCTGAAGAAAAGCTTTGCGCCTTTGTTCTTGAATCTCAAAATTATCTTTTTCAAAATAATCAATCGTTTTTGCTTTTTTTATGTAATTTACGTTTTCCAAGAACCTTCGAGTATTTGCACGTTTCATAGCATATTCTGCCGATATATCTAACAAAAATGTCAAATGAGGCATTATTCCATTGAGTGCAACATGTTCTAAAACGGAAAGAATAGTAGAACTTACTTTACCATTGAGTCCTTGATAAACACGTGTAGAATCAATAAAGCGATCACATAAAACGACTTTTCCTTCTTGCAAAGAAGGCGCGATAACCTCGGTAACATGATCGATGCGTGCGGCTGTAAACAAGACAGCTTCAATTAAAGGTTCATACTGTTGTGTCTGACCCGATAATAAAATATGGCGTATTATTTCTGCACCTAATGTTCCTCCTGGTTCTCGCGTTATAACAACTTCATAGCCTTTGTCTTTGAGATGGTCAGCAAGGAAAGAAATTTGTGTTGTTTTCCCTACTCCGTCCCCTCCTTCAAAGGTAATAAAATAACCTGACACGTATAAACCTTAATCCTTATTAAGCATGTACTATAAATATTTTCGTAACCATCCAATTGTTATTTCATAGAACGCATCTTTTACTTTTTTCAAGAAGTTTCCCTCCTGAACATTTCTTCCAGCAAAAACTGGTTTTTCAAGAAGAAGTTTTTTATCTTCTAAAATTTGAATAACACCAACTGGTTGCCCTAAAGCAATAGGGGCTTTCAATGGACCATGATATTTAATTTTTGCTTTAACATTCACTTTTTTTTCATTCAAAAGCATAAAATTTACCGGTTTTTTAACAATAAGTGGAACAGAATTGTGCATTCCGCCATAAACAGAAGCATAACCAACCGTTTCCCCTTCTGTAAAAACCGTTTTAAGACCAAAAGCTGTCATTCCCCATTGAAGAATGCGTTCTACTTCTTTTGTATATTCTTTACCATCTTGCAAACCATTTACTGCTAAAAAAAGGCGTCGATGATTTTTATAAACTGAAGCAACCATTGAAAAACCTTCTTTTTTACTATAACCAAAACCGAAACCTTCTATACCAATTCCCTTAGAAATAAGAGGATTTTTATTGCGTTGAAAAATTTTATTCCAAGTAAAATGAGGTTCACGATAAAGGGCATAATAATGGGGATATTCATGAACAATATGACGCGCTAGTACAATCATATCACGTACTGTCACAAACTGCCCCTCTTGAGGAAGCCCTGTCGCATTAACAAAATGGCTATGTGATAATCCGAGTGTTTTAGCTCTCTGATTCATCAGCTTCGCGAAATTAGCCTCACTTCCTGATATTCCCTCAGCAAGAATAATAGCGGCATCATTTCCATTGACAATAATTAAACCACGCAAAAGATCAGAAACACTAATTTTTGTATTCACTTTCGCAAACATAGTGGTTGTACCGGAAGGTGCCCCACCTTTTTGCCAAGCATTCTCACTTACCTTGAACTCTTGTGTATTGCTTAACGAGCCTTCTTTTAATTGATGAAATATAACTTCAGCCGTCATTAATTTTGCTAATGAAGCAGGAAAAAAAGTAATATCACTCTGTTTTTCAAAAAGTACTGTATCTGTGTCATTATCTAGTAACAGTAATTGCGATGCAGAATTTTGAAATTTTTGTGCTCTCCCCCACCCGCTCAATGTAAACATCATAAATAAGGTAAATAAAATGCTTAATAGCACACGCATAGTCGATTCTCCCATATCTAAAGAATCAACATAAAGAAACCTCTTATGCAAGAAAAGATTTGTTTATTTTTGCAAAGAGAGAATCATCCAAAAATGAGAACAGTTTTTTATTTTCGCTCTGTATTATCAAACGAAACCAACATGCTACACTTTCCTTTTCGTTTTTCGCGTAGGATTTATTTTTAATGTCTTAAACGCACGCAAAGCGTAGTGATGCTTTTAAAGCATCACCTTTTTCATAACAATACGCAACACGCAATACACAAACTCATTTTTTTATTTAAAATGAAAATCTTACTACAACTAACCATCTCTAATCATCTATAATTTTTAAATTATAGATGATTAGAAACAAACATTATTTTTCTCAAAACACTTGTAATTAATTAACTCGCATTTTTTTGCTTGATTTATTTATAAAAGCTACTTGATCAAAAAACATCGGCTTATCAATCAAAACGGGACCAATTTCCGGCAATCTTATTGAAAGAATTTTATTGAGTTGTTTTTGTTCAATTATAGCTTCATCTAATTGTTTGTGATTATCTACACCGAATCTCTTTAGCACGATATTTTCTCTCTCTTTCGAAATCCCCGCCAATACGAACGAGGACGGAGAGTCATCCCCTGATATATAAGAAGCCATTAAATAAGCGCTATCATAATAACCAACAGGTGCTTCAGAAATATATTCCACTTTAACATTTGCTACACCTTTATTTGCATAACCTAGTATTTCCGCAGCTTGCTTTGATAAATCAATAATTCTATCTTTCATAAAAGGACCGCGATCATTCACTCTGACAATGATAGAAGAGCCATTTTTTAAATTAGTAACACGAGCATAACTAGGTAAAGGCATTGTGGGATGAGCAGCAGTTAAAAGATTCATGTCATAGACCTCGCCATTTGCGGTTAAACGCCCATGAAAATCTGAACCATACCATGATGCTTCTCCAACACGTTTATAGGTTGGATCATTTTTGGGATAATACCACTTTCCTTTTATTTGATAAGGTTTACCGACAATGGCACGCCCACTTCTCTTTTCTTTTGATTGATTTTTCTTACTTGAATTTTTTTGAGGAAGAACAGCAATATTCACGTCAGTCGCTTTATTATCGTAAAAATTTTTTATTGCAAAATGTGCTGTTTGGCTTGCACAGCAAGATACCAATAACTGGGAAACAACTACTACAGAAAGAAATTGAAATGTTGAATTAAGAATGGGAGTAAACTTCTCTTTGCTATTTAAAAGCATTTGTCAGCCCGCTTATTTCTAATTAAGTATTTACTGCAAAAATCACATTGCACCTTACATGCGATAGGGAAATTTACATTTTCGGATGATTCCCCTCGCGCACCTATAATAGCCTGAAAATTTACTATTTATCAACAAATTAATACATTATTAATATCTTTATAATCTTCACAAGAAAAAATACCATTTCATAGACGTAATGAATGAATTAAAAAAATATATAAATCAATATATTAGTTAAAAATATGATTTCATAATATATAAATTGTGAATACGTAGAATGAATCTCATAATGAGTAGTAAATTATTTTGATTATGTAGAAAAGCCTAGTCTAAGGGGAAAATCTAATAATTATACATTATTTTCTTAGAATTTTAAAATCACCTATTGGTGAGCGCGCAGGGATTCGAACCCTGGACCTACTGATTAAAAGTCAGTTGCTCTACCAGCTGAGCTACGCGCTCCTACACAAGCCATTTTGCTTGTAGTAAGTGAGTGGAACATACGGTTGACTTTTCATTTGGTCAACACCTTTCGAAAAAAATATTATTATTTCTGTTCAGTTATCAATACTTTTCTGTCTTTTCTCTTTTCTAAGCTTGAACAAAAGGAACCATTTAAACATGTAAATGCCTCATAGATTCTAAAACAATAAGGGTAAATATTTCAAAATTTATGAGAATAACTAGAGAGTATACGTAAAAATGGTGAATTGAGTTTTAGAACATAAATAACAATAGCGACTCTCGTTGAAGTTAACGAATACAGAAAGAGAACGATACATTCATCAGAAGCTATGAGGGTTATATCATTTAGAAATATGACTATTCATTTTTTATCTTTAAATGTCTTGTTCCTTCACCTTCCAAATGTGAGCACAACCTCGACAATGCAAAATGGACATATACTCGAAACCCATGACTATACAAAAATAAAGTAGATATGGAATTTAATACAATTGGAATGATGTTAAAAAATATCATTAATGATTGAAAAAAGCAATAAACATTTTAAATTATATATAATTTTACTGAAAATAAAAATAACCCCTGAGAGAATTCTAAATGTAGATTGTATTGCCATTCCTATTAAATTGACAAAATACCTTTTTAACTGATCTCTTTATGCTAAAAATTACAGGATGAGATGTTATATTATTAAAATATATAGATAACTCTTATAAAAAATATTACATAATTTATTATTAATATAATTCATATTAATTAAAATAGTAAAATATATTTAATAAATATAATTATTATATAAATAATATTGTCGTGATTTGCCTATTTTTGTTTTTTTGCTGGAATACTAAATGTTGACATGTAAACAATATGAGCTACTCTTGTTTATCCACAATCATATAAAAGAAACTGGTGTTCCTCCCTCTTTTGATGAAATGAAAATTGCATTGGAGCGTTCCTCAAAATCTGGAATTCATAAGCTGATTATAGGCTTGGAGCAACGAGGTTTTATACGCCGTTTGCCAAAACGTGCTCGCGCAGTAGAGGTTATTCGCCTTCCCAATAAGATAACATTTAATCTGTCTTTAGCTCGTAAAATTTCCCCCAGTGTGATAGAAAAAAATAAAAGAGAAATATCAAAAAAAATTGATAATTTTGATGCGCAAGAGAAAAAAAATATTACTATTCCCATTATGGGCCGTATTGCTACGGGTGTGCCTGTCTCTGCTATATTACAACAAACAGACACCCTTTTTTTACCACAAGATATGTTTAATTCAGGTGAGCACTATGCTTTAGAAGTCAAGGATAATTCTATGATTGAAGCTGGTATTCTTGATAAAGATACTGTAATTGTTAAGCGTCAAAGTACAGCAACATCGGGTGATATTATTGTCGCATTCATTGATAAAAAAGAAGCGACTTTAAAACGTTATCGACGTAAAGGAACCACTATTCTATTAGAAGCTGCAAATCCTCACTATGAAACACATATATATGGTTCTGAGCGTGTACAGATACACGGTAAACTTATTGGACTTATTCGCAAATATTAAAAAATAAAAACGTTTTCCTAACCTGCTCTATACATTTAGTAAGGAATTATTTTGTATTTTTTATATTACGTCACACGCATTAATAAAATATACGCACTCATAAGATAGAGCATTTTTTATTCTTAACGAAGTAAAAATCGCATAAAATTTAATTGCGTAAAGTTGTAGGATTTATCATGGTAGCGCCTCGTATTAGTTTTGTCTCCCTCGGATGTCCAAAAGCATTGGTAGATTCTGAGCGAATTATTACTAGACTCCGATCTGAAGGTTATGAAATTTCACATAAGCATCAAAGTGCTGATCTCGTTATTGTGAATACCTGTGGTTTTCTTAATTCTGCCCGAAGTGAATCATTAGCCAATATTGATGAAGCCCTCAAAAAAAATGGAAAAGTTATTGTAACTGGGTGTCTTGGTGCTGCTCCTGATGTTATTCGTCAAGCATATCCTAATGTATTAGCCATTACAGGACCGCAAGCTTATGAAAGTGTTATACAAGCTGTTCATACAGTAATTCCCCCAATTCATGATCCATTTATCGATTTAGTTCCCCCACAAGGTATTCGCTTAACACCTCGCCATTATGCTTATTTAAAAATTTCTGAAGGATGTTCTAATCGATGTAGTTTTTGTATTATCCCTACTCTGCGTGGTAATCTTACTTCACGTCCTATCAGTGAGGTTCTTCGCGAAGCTGAAAAGCTTGTACAGGCAGGCGTAAAAGAACTTTTGGTTATTTCACAAGATACAAGCGCTTACGGCTTTGATATTAAATATCGCGAAAATCCTTGGAAAGATCGCACAGTAAAAACCAAATTTTTCGATCTTTGTTATGAATTAGGCAAGATGGATATTTGGATACGCATGCATTATGTCTATCCTTATCCTCATGTTGATGAAGTTATTGAGCTTATGGCAGAAAGAAAAATTCTCCCTTATCTAGATATTCCTTTTCAACATGCATCACCAACGGTTTTACGTAACATGAAACGTCCTGCTCATATGGAAAAAACAAACCGTAGAATCGAAAAATGGAGAGAAGTTTGTCCAGATCTCACTTTAAGATCAACATTTATTGTTGGTTTCCCAGGGGAAACGGATGAAGATTTTAACACACTTCTTGAATGGTTAGAGGAAACAAAAATTGAACGTGCTGGCTGTTTTAAATATGAAGAAGTAAAAGGTGCTGCTGCAAATGATTTAGGATTAGAAAACATTTCTGAAGAAATAAAAGAAAAACGCTGGCACCGCTTTATGACGAAACAACAACAAATTTCTACCCATCTTTTAAAGAAAAAAATCGGAAAAAGACTTCAAGTTCTGATTGATGAAAGTCAAGGGAAAACCGCCAAAGGTCGCAGTCAATATGATGCTCCAGAAATAGATGGTGTTGTGCATATATCATCACGACGGCCATTACGTGTAGGTGAATTTGTTACTGTAAAAATCGAAAAATCGGATGCTTACGATCTTTATGGCATCGCAGTCTGAAGATGAATTTCAGACTTATTGTACTTAACAACTAATCTTTATAATTATAATAAAGTTGTAAAATCAAAAAATTTTTTATCAAGTAAATGGCTTGGACGAACGTTTGTCAGAGCACGAATCATGGTATCTTTACGTCCCGGCATTCTTCTTTCAATATCTCTTAGCATTTCTTTCATTGCATTGCGTTGTAATCCATCTTGGCTACCACAAAGATTGCAAGGAATGATAGGAAATTGCATTGCTCGAGAAAATTTCTCCATATCTTCTTCTGCAGCATAGACAAGAGGGCGTAATACAAAAAGATCTCCTTCATCGTTGATAAGTTTTCCAGGCATAGCTGCTAATCGTCCACCATGAAACAAATTCATAAAAAACGTTTCTAAAACATCATCACGATGATGTCCGAGAACTAATGCAGAACATCCCTCTTCACGAGCGATACGATATAAATTACCACGTCGCAACCGAGAACAGAGCGAACAATATGTTTGTGTATAGGGCAATTTATCTGTAACAATGGAATAAGTATCCTGATACTCAATGCGATATGGAATTTGATAAGAATTTAAAAAATCTGGAAGAACATGCTTTGGAAAATCGGGGTGTCCTTGGTCAAGATTACAAGCTAGAACTTCAACAGGCAAAAGACCGCGCCATTTTAAATCTAAAAGAAGCGCTAGTAAACCGTAAGAATCTTTCCCACCTGATAGAGCAATAAGCCATTTTTTTCCTGAAGAAAGCATAGAAAAATCATCCAAGGCTCGCCGCATATGACGTAACAGCCGTTTACGTAATTTATTAAACTCCACAGTTGAAGGAGCAATCCGAAATATTGGATGACAATCATCAACTTCGCTTAATAAAAAATCAGCTTTCTCTACATTCTCTTTCATTACCTTATATTCAACTAAAACATTGCCCATAATACCATAATCTTGCATAATAAGTAGCAGATTCTGTAAAAGTGATAGAAACAACAAGCAATGTAGTGCGGACCAAACCTATCTTTTTCAATTTATAAGATGAGATATGCAAAAGAAACAGGCTATATAAACCTTATTGCTATAAAATATAACAATAAACTCGATATAGCGCCATTATTTAACAAAAGGCACTTCGTTAGCCTCAATAGCTATAAAGCAACATAATAAGTCTTAGCATATAGCAAAGCAGAGAGAGTAGTAGCTCTTCCCATAGAGAACTTAACGAGAGTAAAATTCAACAACTAAATTAGGTTCCATTTGCACGGCATAAGGAACATCTGCAAAAGCAGGAACACGCGTAAATGTTGCTTTCATTTGATTATGATCTGCTTCAATATATTCAGGTACATCACGCTCTGCTAATTGCACAGATTCCAAAACTAAAACAAGCTGTTTTGATTTTTCACGAATTTCAATAATGTCACCTGGTTTACAACGATATGACTGAATATTTGTGCGCCGCCCATTTACATTAACATGACCATGATTGATAAATTGACGAGAAGCAAAAATTGTAGGAACAAACTTTGCACGGTAAATGACAGCATCCAAACGCGATTCCAAAAGACCGATCAGATTTTCACCAGTATCACCACGTCGACGAGCAGCTTCTTCATAAGTTTTACGAAATTGCTTTTCTGAAATATCACCGTAAAATCCTTTTAACTTCTGCTTAGCACGCAATTGCACACCATAATCAGAAAGTTTTCCTTTACGGCGCTGTCCGTGCTGTCCTGGACCATAATCACGGCGATTCACAGGAGATTTCGGACGCCCCCAAATATTTTCTCCCATACGGCGGTCAATTTTATATTTTGTTGTTTCGCGTTTACTCATCGCATTTCCTTTAAAAATAAAACGTAAAATCTCACAATGAGATCTCAAGGAAACGCGCCCTCCTCTGCCTTTAAATTAAAAGACTGACAGGACTCTTTCACATGTAATACGTAAAGTCATCCACGGGACACGTCAATTAATGCCATTCTCTCGAAAGAAAAAGCTAAAGGTAACTTCTATTGATCTCAGACTCCAAAGTCAACTCCTTTCATAATATTTAAACTAAATCCTTTTAACAAACGCCTTGTAGAAGAAGTTACATTTTGCGATGTAAACAACGCAAAATCCTTATGCTTCTTTATGGTTTTTGGTATTACTCTTTTCGGTAATAGTGATCTTGTGTGTTTAGCTACAGCTTTTGCCGGATCAATCCATGCAACTGGCCATAAAGCTTGTTCACGAAAGAAGTTAATTAAAAAAGGATAATGTGTACAAGCTAAAACAACAATATCAGTATATTTGCCATTTTTCTCAACAAAACACGGAAAGATTTCGTGACGTAATTCTTCCAAGTTTATAGGTTTTCCACGTAAATAATCTTCAGCAAATCCAGCAAGTTTTTCACTTCCAACAAGCTGAACATGACACTGAGTAGCAAAAGAATTAATTAATTCATGTGTATAAGAACGCTTAACTGTTCCAGGAGTGGCTAATACTGAAATAAAGCCAGATTTTGTTTGTTCTGCTGCTGATTTAATTGCAGGAACCGTTCCTACAAAAAGAATATGGGAAAATTTTTGTCGCAAATCTGCCATCATCAATGTAGAAACGGTATTGCAAGCGATTACACATAAAGCAGGATTATAGAGTGTTAAAAGATTTTTAAAAATCTTTAAAATGCGGTTTTTCAGAACATTTTCTTCCCAACTTCCATAAGGAAATCCCGTATCGTCAGCAACATAAATAAATTGCCTTTCAGGGACAAGCATGCGGACTTCTCTCAACACCGTCAAACCGCCAATGCCACTATCAAAAAAAAGAACAGGCCGTTCATCCATCAGTATTCACACTTGTTTTTAATTTTTTACGATCACAATCTACAGGCGCACCACTCCCTCGTGGAAACTTAGGCGAGAAATGATCCAATGAAGAAATAATCCCACGTAGTAAGTGAATCTCAGATTCACTAAAATGAGCGCGCGTAAAAACAGAGCGCAGATTTGCAACCATCACTTCTTTGCGCTCTCGGGGTCTAAAATATCCACGGATATCCAAAGCACCTTCTAACTGAGATAAAAAACCATGAAAGGTTGCTTTATTCGCTGGCTTCATCTCTGTTGCACGAAAAGCTGTATCTCTCACATCTTCCAAACCTGATTTCATCCATTCGTAAGACATAAGCAAAACCGCTTGCGCAATATTGAGCGATGCAAAAGCAGGATTAACTGGAAAAGTGATAATTTCATCAACAAGACTGATTTCATCATTTTCTAGTCCCCACCTCTCTCTTCCAAATAAAATCCCCGTCTTATGTCCAATATTTTCATGCTGACGTAACATACACGCTGCTTCAACAGCACTTTTTACAGTTTTAAAACCACATCTTTCACGTGCCGTTGTAGCAAAAACATAATGTAAATCTGCAATCGCATCATGCAACGTAGCAAAAATCCTTGTATTGTTAATAACATGATCTGCTTTACTAGCTGCAGCTTTGGCTTTTTCATTTGGAAATGCTTCTCGAGGCTTAACTAACCGAAGCTTAGAGAGCCCAAAATTTGCCATCGCCCTTGCTACCATACCAATATTTTCAGGCAATTGCGGTTCGACTAAAATAATAATTGGACCACTTGTTAAATTTTTACGTTTCCTATCGGTTCCAGCCATCAATCTTACCTAATTCTAAATATTATGCCCCTATAACTGTTTTTGAACGCAACCTTTTAATAAAATATGCCATAAAACAACCTTTTAAATAACAAATTACGGTCCATATTATCTTTTCATTAAGAATTTATAAAATAATAACTTTAAAAGGATTAACAATGAATTATGAAAGAAAAAACGAATTTTCGTCTTAGGTCTTAGAGCGGTTATATGAGTTCCCTTAATGTCTTTTTGCATCCACAGCGTATTATTTAACGTGCTATAGCATTTACAAATAGCAATCTGAGTTGAACTAAAAAATATACATTCTAAAAAAGGCATATGCTCTTTATTCCAAAACTTTTTCCTGCAAAGATCATCCGTCGTTATAAACATTTCCTTGCTGATGTTACAGGGAGCGATGAAGGCATCTTCACGGTGTCAGTTCCTGATACAGAATCTATGCTTGGATTGGCAACTCCAAACTCCAATATTTGGCTTTTATATAACAACAATTCCAAGCGAAAATACACATATCGATTAAAAATTGTCGAGGCAAATAATACTTTGGTTGGCATCAATACAACTTTACCCAACAAACTTGTATTAGAAGCAATTCAAAATAAATTATTACCAAAATTAAACGGGTACAAAACAATTTTGAAAAAACAATACTATGATACATAATCGTGAATTGACTTTTTTGCGCGATGGCATCACCTCTGACTGTTATTTAGAAGTAAAAAATGTTCACTTTATTCGCCAAAAAGGATTGGCATAATTTCCTGATACCGTGACAAAATGCGGCACACGTCACCTTGAAGAACTCATAAAAATTGTGCAACAAGGGAAACAAGCCGCTATGTTTTATATAATTCAACGGGAAGATTGCTTATCTTACACAATATGCCATGATCTTGATCCAACTTATGGACGTAAATTTGATTTAGCATTAAAATCAGGGGTAGAATTTTATGCTTTAAAATGTCACGTAAATATAGAAGGTATTTTTTCGATTCATCGAGTAGAAATAGAAAACAGAAAAAGCAATGACTGAATATATTGAATATAATAAAATACCCTTAAAATTTAATGGGCAAATCCGCATTTTTGATGAGCAGGCTTTTGTTAAAATGCGAGAGGTTGGTCGCATTGCTGCTGAATGCCTTGATGCACTCACAGATATTATTAAACCTAGCATTACTACGCAAGAAATTGATGATTTTGTATTTACTTTTGGTGCTGAGCGAGGAGCACTTCCTGCTGACCTCAATTATCATGGATACGAACATTCATGCTGTACATCTATCAACCATGTGGTTTGCCATGGTATTCCTAATAAAAGACCCTTGCAAGAAGGAGACATTGTTAATGTTGATGTAACTTTTATTCTCGATGGTTGGCATGGAGATTCAAGCCGCATGTATCCTGTAGGGAAAATCAGGCGTGCTGCAGAACGTTTGCTAAAAATAACACATGAAAGTCTTATGAGAGGGATTGCTGCAGTTAAACCTGGAGCAACGACAGGTGATATTGGCGCTGCTATTCAACACTATGCAGAATCTGAACGGTGTTCAATTGTAAAAGATTTTTGTGGTCATGGGATTGGTCAGCTTTTTCATGATGCACCCAATATTCTCCATTATGGAACCCCTGGAGAAGGAATCGTACTAAAACAAGGTATGATGTTTACAATTGAACCCATGATCAACCTTGGAAAACCACAGGTTAAGATTTTATCTGATGGCTGGACTGCCGTTACACGTGATCGATCTCTTACTGCACAGTACGAGCATACAATTGGTGTAACAAATAAAGGATGCGAAATTTTTACGCAATCTCCTAAAGATATTTTTTATATTCCCAATTTATATGCCTAAATAATGTAGAAACAACATGGCTAAAAAAATAAATAAAAAGGAGGGCATCCAAAGCAACCATTTTGCTTTAACATCAAGTTCTCCAATTAATCCAATATCAAAAACAAAAAGTGAAAACCTACAGACACATAAGCATTACCAAGGACATCGTGAACGACTCCGTAAACGCTATTTAAAGTCAAAAGGAAATGCAATTGAAGATTATGAATACCTTGAATTATTGCTTTTTCGCACCATCCCTCGAGCAAATACAAAACCAATAGCCAAAAACTTGATAGCACGTTTTGGCTCATTAGCTGACGTATTGGGTGCTGATATTCATCGACTTCAAGAAGTTCAAGGATGTGGGCCAGCAACGGCAACTGATTTGAAAATTATTTCAGACGTTGCCGGACGCATTGTTCGTGCAGAGCTATTTAAACGTGATATCTTTTCATCATGGGACAAAGTACTTGCTTATTGTAAAGCTGTCATGGCTCATGAAACACGCGAACAATTTCGCGTTTTGTTTCTTGATAAGAAAAATGGTTTACTTGCTGATGAAGTACAACAAACTGGAACCATTGATCACACTCCTGTTTATCCACGTGAAGTAATTTCTCGAGCTTTGGAATTATCCGCATCAGGACTTATCTTAGTACACAACCACCCCTCTGGTGATGCGACACCTTCTAAAGCAGATATAACAATGACACATAGACTAAAAGATGCAGCAAATGCATTAGGCATTGCTATTCATGACCACCTTATTATTGCACGAAACGAATACACAAGCTTTAAAGCATTAAAAATCATATGAATTTTAATAAAATCAAGAAAGATTCCATTCAGTTATTCGGAACGAATTAATTTCCTAAATCGATATCTAATATGGCCATTGAGAAATTATATGATAGTTCATCTTCATCTTCATCTCGATAGATAATACCTAAAAACTCATCCCCAATATAAACTTCACAAGAATCATCCTTTTTAGGTCGTGTCTTCACTTGCAATGCTGAATTTTGGAATATGTTTTTAAAATAACTATCAAGTTTTTTTATTTCATCAGCATTCACTATGCTCTCCTGTCTTTTGAGATTCTTAAATCAATTCTTGGGCAGCAAATAAGATACTCCTATGATTCTGTAAAGATAGTAAAAAAAATCTTAGTATCAATTTTCACTTATGTTACCTATGCTCAAAACCGCACTATCTTAACACATTTAATTAAGAACCACCCTAAAAAGGTCTATCATCGTTAAATCTATTTGTAGAAATTTAAAAATAAAAAAATGGTTAGAAAATCGTAAATTTTTAATAATTCCTATCTTATTCCCAATTTTAATACCTGCACTTACAAGCATATTTTGGCGAAGCATTGGTCAATCACGTATATCCTTTTTCTTCTAACACAAGTAGAGTTCTATAAAATAAAAGCACTTCGATCTTTTTAAGCTGCTTTGTTTATTTAAAAATCCTATTTCATAATTACAAAATTCTTTTTGACTATTTCCAGAATAACTCATTTCACTTATAAAAGAAGATTGCAGTTCTGCACAAATATATCAAATAGGTTAACGAGAATTTGTTATTTTTTTAACTTTTCATAAAAATTCATACTACATAATAGCTCAGCTTCTCAATAAGCTTTTTACCTTACCGGAGATAAAACACATTAAATTATTCGCAAACTCTCAAATCTATGAATAACTCATCATATGATAGGATAACGAGAAAGAAAATTGATAACGCCTTCTTTATAGACTTTATCTCCCACAGCAAACATATGATCTCGATTAGGAATTAGTAATGCCTCACCACAGGGCAACAAGGCTG
Source organism: Bartonella sp. DB5-6 (assembly GCF_000278115.1). Classification (GTDB taxonomy): domain Bacteria; phylum Pseudomonadota; class Alphaproteobacteria; order Rhizobiales; family Rhizobiaceae; genus Bartonella; species Bartonella refiksaydamii. The sequence goes on along the minus strand of NZ_JH725119.1, from coordinate 85,504 downwards.
CTAACGGTTCTGCTTCACCGCCAATTTCATCTAATGAACCAACAGCAACAAGTGCAGGTTGTTTAATTTTACAAACCTCAGATGCTGTTAATTCCTGTTTTGATGTGATAATACAGGCAGCCAGAGCACGCCTATCGCTTTTAGTTTGATCTGCAAATTTACGGAACATCAAACCACGTGGATTGGTAATAGTAGAAATATCTTCTGCTAAAAGAGCCTCAGCAACTGGTTCCCAATTCCCTGCTCCCGTTAGCAAACCAAGACCTAAGCCACCCAAAATAACACTATGTACATATGTTGGATACAACAGAGCCATAAATGCACTAATTCGAGCCCCCATAGAATATCCCATGACATGCACTTTAGATAATTCCAAATGCTGCAACAATTTTACTGCATCTCCAGCCATAGCTTGAGGCGTATAAAAAGAAGAATCGTAACTTTTAACTGAATTGCCATGTCCTCGATTATCAAGAGCAATAACACGATATCCTTTCTCAGTAAGGGTTTTAAACCAACCCGTTGAATACCAATTCACACGTGAGGAAGATCCAAAACCATGAATTAACAAAATAGGCATCCCCTGCCCTTCTTCTCGGTAAGCAAAGCGCAAACCGTCATATTCAAAAAAACGAATATCTTCAGCCGCCATTATTTTCACCTTCGCACTTTCCACAAATAGCAGGATGAATAACACGTTGCCCCTTCTCTATTTGTTTTTCAGAAACTTCACCAGCGTTAACCTCAAGTGCAAAAGTTGCGGGAACTCCTGATGAAATAATATCCGTTGAAAATGGTGAAGTTTTTTCCACAATCGATACAATAATACCCTCAGCATTTAAAAAAATCATATCTAAGGGTAAAGGCGTATTTGCCATCCACATAAAAAATTTTTGCTTATCCTTTAACTGCTTACTTTCCTGTTGTCTAAAGAGCATCGCGTGATTACGTGGAAAGTCAGTGCGATACATTAAACCAGCAGCAGCTTGGGATTCTGTAAAAGCAATCTCTACCCTGTAAGAGAACGTATCTTGCTTTGTCTGTATTTTTAAAGGAACCGGATGAATAGGAAACTCCATAGGCTCCCTTGCTAAAGCTATACTCACCTTTAACACATAAAATAGCGCCAACACAACGACGCATCCTCTTTTAAAAGGCTTTAACATTTTTATCACCATCACAGATAACTTTTTAATTTTGTTGCGTAAAATAAAAAATACCAGAATTTAATAAGTAAAAGGATAAGAAAGTTACCTTCTTATTGCTCTCAATTTTACTGTTCTCAACACCATATTTGCAATCTGCTTTATTTGATTTACAGCCTTACAGATACGTCTTTTTTACTGTAAGTACCAGTTTTACAGCTTTTTATGTTTGCGCAACAGCATATCTCTCTAAAAACAAAGAAACCATGCGAATTTAAAAGTAAAATTAATGCGTGGCAAACGGAATTCCTATATCAGGATAAATTTCTGCTGTCATCAAGCCTTTTTCACCTTTACCAAAACGCACAAGAACAACTTGTCCAGAGCGAAGCTCTGCTAAACCAAAACGGCGCAATGTTTCCATATGGATAAAAATATCTTCTGTTCCCTGTCCACGGCTCAAAAAACCAAACCCTTTATCACGATTAAACCACTTAACAATTGCGCGCTCTAAACCACTTTCTGGAGTAACAACAACATGTGTACGAGCTGGAATTTCTGACGGATGAATCGCTGAAGAACAATCTATGGATTTCACCTGAACACACTTTAATCCTCGTTCAGTTTTTTCTACAGCACAGACAACTTTTGCACCCTCCAGAGCCGTTTGAAAACCATCCCTCCGCATCACCGTGACATGCAATAATATATCAGGAAAATTAGGCAAATCAGGTATAATAAACCCATACCCTTTACTACCATCAAACCACTTAATGACACCACTAATTTCAATAATTTCACCACAAGCACCTAAATTGTCTTCAGATAGAGAATAACCCTTTAATACATCTTTACTCGTCATAATAAAACGTGATCCTGTAGGTCTAAATTATAAGATACCGATTCTTTACATTCTAAGTAAACATTGCTCTTATATCAACACGCAAGCCCCAAGATAAGATTTCCCCATATTGTCGCATCTCTTGATATTAACATGATCGCATACACCTAAATATTTACAAAGATGTTTGATCGTCTGCTTCAGATATCTTACAACACACACCTTATTGTAGTATAATTGATTTTTCACATAGTGATATTTTCCTAATGTGTAACTTGCATGATGAAGATGTTCAAGATAAGAAGGACTTAAAATCACGATAAAAATCGGCAATAAGCTTAAGGGAGGTGTGCAATGCAATTAAGGAAGATACTTACTACACTCGCTACTGTAATGGCGCTTGTAACGAATGTCTGTGCAGGTGAGCCTATTAAAATTGGTGTTTACCTTCCGTTAAGTGGTCAAAATGCATTTGGAGGACAACTTGAAATGAGAGGGATACAGCTAGCGCATAAAAAAGTCCCAGAAATACTAGGACGTAAAGTGGAGCTCATTATCATTGATAATAAATCCGATAAAGTAGAAGCAGCTAATGCTGTTATGCGCTTAACTGCTAGTGAAAAAGTTAGTGGAATCATTGGTAGCTATGGCTCTTCACTTTCGTTGGCTGGCGGGGAAATATCTGAAAAAGGAAAGACCCCAGCTATTGCAACTTCCTCAACAAGTCCACTTGTTACACAAGGCAAAAAATATTATTTTCGTGCTTGCTTCATTGACTCCTATCAAGGCATAGGAATTGCGACCTATGTAGCTCAGACTCTACACGCAAAAAAAGCAGCTATCCTCAAAGATATATCAAGCGATTACGCAATTGGACTTGCAAGCTATTTTGCACGCGCTTTCAAAAAGCTGGGGGGTGAAGTTATCTCAAACTTAAACTATAATTCTGGAGATCAGGATTTTTCAGCTGTGCTGACACAGATTATAGCACAAAAACCTGATATTTTATTTATTCCCTCCTATTTTTCCGAAGGTGCTATCATCATGAAACAAGCGCGTGAGTTGGGTGCAAAATTTCAGATTATGGGTGGAGATGCTATGGATAATCCGGAAACTACCACAATCGCAGGAAAGGCAGCAGAAGGTTTCTTGCATACAACACTTCCCTATAGTGTAGATATGCCAAACATGTCAGCAGCTGCGCAAGAGTTTACAAATGAGTGGAATGCAACCTATCCTGATAAGGAACCAAATATCAATTCTGTTTTAGGATATACGAGTTATATGATGTTCATGCAAGCTATTGAAAATGCTGGTAGTGATGATCGTGAAAAGATCACTTTAGAACTTAGCAGATTAAAAGATTTTCAAACACCTTTTGGTGCTATGTCTATGGATGAGAACCATAATCCTAAAATTCCTATCGGTATAATTGAAATAAAGGGCGGGAAACGTGTCTATTTGGATGAAGTTAGACCTGCTTTTTAAAAAATCAAAAAGTTTTACGCATTAAAATACAATAAAGTAATTGAAGATTTTTTCTCAACTATAAAGTCTAAAGGCTTCGTATTTTAGCCTATATGAATTAACAAATGTGGAAGGATAAGAGATGAGCACTGAAATGTTCATCCAGTATTTTTTTAATGCACTGGCATTAGGATCACTTTACGGGCTTATCGCTATTGGTTACACCATGGTTTATGGTATCCTGAGACTCATTAATTTTGCTCACGGTGATATTTTTATGCTGGGAGCGTATTTTGTTTTCTTTTCCACAATTAGCTTTATGCCGGCTTGGTCTGCTATCCTTCTTGTATTATTAGCCGTTTTCATTTATTATTCGGTATTTATAGGGTTTAAAACAAGGCCTCCAATTTATTGGATAGCTGTTTTTTTAATTCTTACTCTAGGGTTCATTTATTATCTTAAAATTGCCCCTCAAGATTTTACACCAATTTGGATTTTTGCTATTTGTTTTTCAGTCTTTATCACAAGTGCAGTAGGTATTACTGTTGACCAATTTGCTTATAGACCTCTGCGTCATGCTCCACGTATCTCAGCACTCATTGGTGCGATAGGAGTTTCCTTTTTTATTGAAAATGCTGCTACCGTACTCTTTAGTGGTGTCCCAAAAGGGGTAAAACAGCCAGATTTTCTTGTAAGGCCAATTCTATGGCATTTAGAATCAGGGACTGATAGAATCATTAGAATTTCTCCCATGTCTCTGATTGTTCCTACTGTTTCGTTTTTTTTGATTGTGTTATTGTTATGGATTATCCATAAAACAAAGCCTGGGCTTGCTATGCGTGCAATCTCATGTGATATTGAAACGACGCGTTTGATGGGTGTTTCCGTCAATAAAGTTATTGCATTCACATTTGGGATAGGCTCAGCACTTGCCGCTATTGCGGGCATCATGTGGTCTCTGCGCTACCCTCAAATTCAACCTTATATGGGTGTTCTTCCTGGGCTCAAGGCATTTATTGCAGCCGTTATCGGAGGTATTGGCTCAATTCCAGGAGCAATGTTAGGTGGATTATTACTAGGATTTATCGAAATTATGATTATTGCATTCTTTCCTGCTTTATCTGGATACCGAGATGCCTTCGCCTTTATTTTATTGATTCTGATTTTATTAGTAATGCCAACTGGTTTAATGGGCAAAAAAAATCAGGAGAAAATTTAATGGGAAAATCAGCTATAACTTTTCTGTCATGTGCCAGTATTTTGATTTTTATTGGTTTTTTATTTTATGCAAACAATCATTTCAATGACTATACACTTCGTGTTATTAATCTTATTGCCATTAATGCAATATTAGCAATTTCGCTTAATTTAATTTACGGCTTCACGGGTATGTTTTCTCTTGGGCATGCTGGTTTCATGGCCATTGGTGCTTATGTATGCGCAATTTTACTTCTTTCCCCAGAACAAAAAGAAATGATGTGGATTCTTGAGCCTATAGCTGAGCCACTGCATTATTTGCAATTACCTTTTTTTGTGGCTGTTGTTATGAGTGGTCTCTGCGCTGCAATCGTAGGTTTATTAATTGCTCTTCCAGTGTTACGCTTAGGAGGCGATTATCTTGGAATTGCAACATTAGGTTTTGCAGAAATTATTCGAATTGTCATTACGAACAGTACATCCCTAACAAATGGCTCACTTGGAATCAAAGGGATACCTCAAAATGCAACATTATGGTGGAACTATGGTTGGTTAGCATTTACGGTTATCTTTATTATTCTCTTACTGCGAAGCAATACTGGTAACGTATTACGTGCTATTCGTGATGATGAAATAGCCGCGAAAACGATGGGGATTAACGCTTTTTTTTACCGTAGTTTTTCCTTTACTGTTGGAGCATTTTTTGCCGGTATAGGAGGAGCATTAATGGCTGCTCTTATTTCAACGATTGATCCCAAAATGTTTAACTTTCTCCTAACCTTTAATATTCTGATGATTGTTGTTGCTGGTGGGCTTGGTTCAATTACAGGTAGTATTATCGGTAGCATTATTATTACAGTCATGCTTGAATGGCTTCGCATTATTGAAAGTCCGCTTGACTTAGGTTTTATACATATTCCAGAGATACCAGGACTGCGTATGGTTGTTTTTTCTCTTCTCTTGCTAGTGATTATCTTATTTTGGAGGCAAGGGTTATTGGGACAACGTGAATTTTCATGGAATGGAATTTATAGTTTTTTGACACGCAAAAAACTCTCTGATAATGAGGGAAAGCTATGAACGACACCCTCCTTTTACTCAATAATATCATGATGCGTTTTGGCGGGTTGGTTGCTGTAAATAATATTAATATGGTAATCAAACGTGGTACGATTACCGGATTAATTGGTCCAAATGGTGCTGGGAAAACAACTGTTTTTAATATGATTTCAGGATTTTATACCCCCACAAGTGGAACAATCCTTTTTGATGAGAAAAAAGTTTCTGGAGCTCCCCCTTACATTATCTGCAGACGTCATATTGCACGAACATTTCAAAATATTCGCCTCTTTTCAGGGTTAACGGTCTTGCAAAATGTTATGGTGGGAGCCCATGTCAGACAAAAATATCCATGGTTTTCTTCAGCTTTGTTTTTTCCAAAAGCACTAAAAGAAAAAAGAGAAGTCCATAAAAATTCAATGGAACTTCTTGAGCGGCTACAACTTGATCATATTGCCAATCAATCCGCAATGACTCTGCCCTATGGTGTACAACGTCGTCTGGAAATTGCGCGTGCTCTAGCAACAAAGCCCAAATTACTTCTTCTTGATGAACCTGCTGCTGGGATGAATCCACAAGAAAGTGAAGATCTTAGAAAATTCATAGCAAAAGTGCAAAAAGACTTTGATCTTACCATTCTGCTTATTGAACACGATATGAAAGTTGTTATGGGGCTTTGTCAATATATTTGGGTAATGGAGTATGGCTGTTGCATAGCCAATGGCACACCAGATGAAATTCGTAACAACCCTAAAGTTATTGAAGCTTATCTTGGCGGAGATGTCTATGGATATTCTTAAAATCAAAAATCTTCATGTTCATTATGGCGCCATTAAAGCTATCCAAAACCTTTCTATGTCTATAAAAAAGGGAAGTATAGTAACTTTAATTGGTGCCAATGGAGCAGGAAAAAGCAGCATTGTACGCTCCATTACAGGACTTAATCGATCCGTTTATGGAGAGATTATCTATAAAGGCGAATCAATTATAAAAAAAACACCAGAAAAAATCTTGCGATTGGGGATTGCTCTAAGTCCTGAAGGACGGCGCATTATGCCTCATTTTACTGTTTTAGAAAATTTGCGTTTAGGTGCTTATATACGTCATGATAAACTAGGGATTGCCCGTGATATCGAATGGATATTTGAGCTATTTCCGCGTTTGCGTGAAAGAGCAAAACAATTGGGAGGAACAATGTCAGGTGGTGAACAACAAATGCTTGCTGTAGGTCGTGCACTTATGAGTAATCCTGACATGATAATATTAGATGAACCCTCTCTGGGTTTAGCACCGCTTCTTGTAAAGGAACTTTTTTCGATTATCCAAAAAATTAATAATATGGGAAAAACTGTTCTTCTTATTGAACAAAATGCATTTGCAGCACTTTCTATCGCTAACTATGCTTATATTCTAGAGGTAGGACATGTCTTATTTCACGGCGAAGGTAAAGGCATGCTTTCTGATCCACGTGTTAAAGAAGCATATCTTGGTGGATAAAAAATATACAATGTTTAAAAACCAATAGGCCATTCTCCTCCGAAGCATCTCTCTGTTAGAGAAATGCTTTTTTGATGAGGTTTTCCTTTATTATATCCACCATTTTTCAGAACTAAATGTCCCTGCCGCTTGTTCTATAATATGTGCTATCTGAAAAATAACTTCTTCAGCAAAGGGTTTACTAATCAATTGCAATCCTAAAGGTAAACCATTTGATGAGAGACCAGCAGGAATAGATATTCCTGGTAAACCTGCCATATTAACTGGCACAGTAAAAATATCATTAAGATACATTGCTACAGTATCATGTTTTATTTTTTCATCAGCGATGCCAAAAGCTGGTGTTGGTGTTGCAGGTGTGAGGATAGCATCAATGCCAGAAGCAAAACATTGATCAAAATCACGCTTCACTAATGTTCGTACTTTCTGAGCTCTCAAATAATAGGCATCATAATAACCTGATGAGAGAACATAAGTACCAATCAAAATACGCCGTTTAACTTCATCACCAAAACCAGCTGAACGGGTCTTTTCATACATTTCAATGATATCTTTTCCCGGTCCACGGAGACCAAAACGAACACCATCATAGCGTGCTAAGTTAGAAGATGCTTCTGCGGGAGCAACAATATAATAAGCAGGCAAGGCATATTTTGTATGAGGCAACGAAATATCTCTAATTTCAGCACCCGCTTCTTTTAGCCAATTCATCCCTTTTTGCCAAAGTTCTACAATTTCAGGAGACATTCCTTCCATATGGTATTCTTTCGGAATACCAATTTTCATTCCTTTGATTGATTGACCAAGATAACTTTCATAATCAGGGACAGGTAAATTCACGGAAGTAGAATCTTTTTCATCAAAAGAAGCCATTGATTGAAGTAAAATAGCACAATCACGAACATCTCGTCCAATAGGTCCAGCTTGATCAAGTGATGAGGCAAAGGCGATAGTTCCCCACCGTGAACAACGTCCATAAGTTGGTTTGATCCCCACTGTCCCAGTAAATGCCGCTGGTTGACGTATTGAACCACCTGTATCTGTTGCAGTTGCACCAGCACAAATCCGTGCTGCAACAGCGGCTGCAGAACCACCTGAAGAACCGCCAGGTACAAGCTTTTCATTAGAACCTTTTTTTCTCCATGGGCTAATAACTGGACCGTAATATGACGTTTCATTGGAAGACCCCATAGCAAACTCATCCATATTAAGCTTACCTAACATAACGGCTCCATCCTGCCATAAATTAGCAGTTACTGTTGATTCATAATGCGGCTTAAAACCATCAAGAATGTGTGAACAGGCTTGTGTATGAATACCCTGTGTCGCGAAAAGATCCTTAATTCCCAATGGAATTCCTTCTAAAATTCCCCCCTGCCCTCTAGCTAAACGGTTATCTGATTCAGCCGCCATTTTTCTTGCTTGTTCTGTTGTTACTTCTACATAAGCATTCAAAGTTGGATTAGCTAATTCAACCGCTTTTAAATAAGCTTCTGTTAATTCAGTTGCTTTGAACTCTTTTTTTATGAGAGCATCACGGGCTTGTGCAATTGTGAAGGCTGTTAAATCGGTCATATTGGTTCTCAAGTTTTAAAAATATAAAAAATTATTCAACGATTTTTGAGACAAGAAAAAAGTTCTCTTCTGTAACAGGCGCATTTGCTATGATATCTGCTACTTTATCTCCATCTGTGATACTATCTTCACGCATTCGTAAAGCCATTGGCATCACTGAGGTTAATGGTTCAACACGACTGACATCGACTTCATTCAATTGTTCTACAAAACCTAAAATGACATTGAGTTCTTTTGTCATACGTTTTGCTTCATCATCATGGACAGCAATACGTGCTAAATGTGCTATCCGCTTGACGGTTTCTTGATCAACAGACATATTATGCCTTTCTGCTTTTTTATTTTGATATTCATTTATCGGCTATACAAGTCCGCGTTTGCAAGCGCAAGAATATTGATAACGAAAGTAAAGAATATAACTATGAACCTGAAACACGAAAAGACCTAAATTATAAATCCCATGACCATTATTAACATAAATGAAGTTATTACACATCTCTTACCTAGGCAAACAATAGCAGGTTTAGATTTGGGCACAAAAACTGTCGGAATTGCGGTTTCTGATACGGGGCTAACTTTTTCTAATCCGCGTCCTGTACTTCAACGAAAAAAATTTACGCTAGATGCTCACACGCTTATACAAATCTTTGACCGTGAAAACGTCGGAGCTGTTATCATTGGCTTACCTCTTAACATGAATGGTAGCAGCGGTCCTCGTGTTCAAGCAACCAGAACTTTTGTGAGCAATATGGAAGCATATACAGAAATTCCATTTGTTTTTTGGGACGAACGTTTATCGACAATTGCTGCAGAACGTTTTCTTCTAGAAATGGATGTATCACGCGCCAAAAGAGCAACCCGTATTGATTCTGCTGCAGCTGCTTTCATATTACAAGGTGCTCTTAATAGAATTCAAAGCCTTTATCATATAGAAGGATAAAGAACATTTAACAAATGTCCCGCATTATATCGTGCAATGAGCATTCCATAAGAAGATCTCCATTGTCCTCCAAGGCGGCTTTCCATATAAGCATTTGCAACATGCTCTATGTCAGTAGAACGTAACGCTGCAGCTGCAGCTGCATAGGCTACTTGTTCAACAAAAAATCTTCCTGCTCCCTCGTTTGCCGATACCATCTCTACAGCGGACTTAATAATTTCAATTGCTCGTGGTCCTGCTGGACCAATATCTAGGGCAATTTTCTCTAACAGTTTTTGGAACAATCCTGGTGCTTTTTCAGCAATGAGAATTGCATCCTTTACCAATTGATTAGCAGAACTATTTCTCACAATCCGTGCAGGGCTATTACAGAACATTTGTGATAATGGATTACCCTCTACAAAGCTTTCAATGCCAAGCTGTGCAATAATTTCACCAATAATAGGAATGACCAATTGGCTTACGTGATAAGAAATAATAGGCGTCATGATTCGTGCGAAAGCTGCCTCAGAACGATCATTTGCAGCGTTATCAAATGCTCGTGCTAGACGTAAAACCAATGCTTGTGCAGCTGCAATATCTAGTGCAATATCTGCAAAAATACGTTCTGTTAGTGGTGGTAAGGGCTGATGTGGCATTTTTTGCCGAAAAAAATCTATGCCAAATTGAAGTGCTGCCCGCAGGACACCTGCCGATACAACGGAGTAATCAAAACGCATCATTGTTTCGATATCCTTAATGACTTTAATTCCCTCTCCAATATTTCCCAAAAGCCAGCCATAACTACCTTGAAAACTGACAACCCCCTCTGGCGTTAAAGATTCTCCAGAACGCTGCATCAAATGATGAACTGATATGATACCATTTAATGCACCATTTTCTTGTATACGGGGAACAAAAAAGCAGCTTAAATGACCATCTAACTCTGCACTTACAAGATATCCATCTGCTATAGGATTAATAACATTGGTTTTTACAACATTCAAACGATACAGATCACGTCCCATTTTTTCATCAAAAGAAATTTTCCTAACACTTGGAAAATTGAAAGAATATTTTTCGCGTTGTTCAACATCATCAAAAGCAAAAGTAAGTGAAGCAGCTTTTTTACTATTAACCGGCTTGGACAATAAATCATATTGACGTGATAAAAGTACATTTTGCCATTTTTTGAAGAGCTCAACATCACTAATTAAGACTGCGATAGCAGCACTTGTTATAATAACTTCATTCAAATGTCCTGTTTCTAAACTAGCAGATAAAGCCAAGCGGATAGCACGCGCTTGATAGCGTACCCCATTTTCTGAAGGAGTATTTTCCCAAAGCGATGTGGCAAGACCAGCTTGTCTAGAATATTGTTGAAGAGCTTGATAAGAGGAATGTATCTCTAATTTTTCTGTTGGCCGCCCCCATTCATCATTATAGCGCAATACCGGACGATAACGATTCGCTAGAGAGGAATACTCCCATGCTTCACGACTCGCTACAAAATCTCCTATTTCTTCAAAACTTGTTAATAAAAACTTAGGCAAGGTAGAAGCAATACGAAACATAAGCGTATCACTGAGAAACGCATTTTTTCGGCGAACATTTTGCGCAGACACAGTACTCATAGGCACATTCCTATTATTCAAATCATTCATATCATAGACTATTTGTCGTTTTGCAGTTAAAAAAACATTTATTATATTCAAACAAATGCTTGTCTAATCTGTTTAGAGAGAGATAGAAAAGAATGCTATGACTCAAAACACTTTTTTTCCCCTTTTCCCCCACCAACATCTTTTAGGCATTAAAGGATTGAGTGTACAAGACCTTACCACATTGCTTGATCGTGCTGATGCATATGCTATCCTTTCTCAAAAAATTGATAAAACAAAATCTCTGTTATTTGGGCGTACTCAAATTAATCTCTTCTTTGAAGCCTCCACGCGAACACAATCTTCTTTCGAATTAGCCGGAAAACGGTTAGGAGCAGATGTGATGAGTATAGCCATTGGCAATTCATCTATAAAAAAAGGGGAAACATTGATTGACACCGCTACAACTCTTAATGCGATGAAACCAGATATACTCGTTATTCGCCATAGTAGCGCCGGAGCAGCAGCTTTGTTAGCACAAAAAATGGATTGTTGTGTTATTAATGCAGGTGATGGTGCCCATGAACATCCAACACAAGCATTATTAGATGCTTTGACCATAAAAAAAACAAAAGGCCGTATTGAAGGATTAGCCATTGCAATTTGTGGAGATATTTTGCACTCACGTGTTGCGCGTTCTAACATCCTTAGTCTCAATGCTTTGGGAGCTCGGGTTCGTGTTGTCGCTCCTTCAACACTCTTACCCGCAGGAATCGCCGATATGAGCGTTGAGGTTTTTAATACAATGAAAGAAGGTCTTAAAGGTGCGGATGTCATTATGATGCTACGTCTACAACATGAACGTATGACAGGATCCTTTATTCCCTCCATTCGTGAATATTTTCATTATTTTGGCTTACATAGAGAAAATTTAGCTTATGCTAAAAGTGATTGCATTATTCTGCATCCTGGTCCAATAAACCGTGGTGTAGAGATCGCATCTGACATAGCAGATGGACCACAAAGTATGATTCATAAACAAGTAGAAATGGGAATCGCTGTGCGTATGGCTGTCATGGAGGCTTTATTGGATTCACGTCTTAAAGCAAGTGGAGACAAAATATGACAAAGCCAAGTGTCTTTCAAAATGCCCGTATTATTGATCCTTCACGCGCAATTGATGAAGTTGGCACAGTTATTGTTGAAAATGGACTAATTACAGCTGCTGGAAAAGAAGTCTTGAATCAAGGAATTCCCGATGGGGCAGAGGTTATTAACGCACAAAATAAAGCAATTCTTCCTGGACTTGTTGATGCTCGCGTTTTTGTTGGAGAACTAGGAAATGAACGCTGTGAAACAATTGCATCAGCAAGTCAATCAGCAGCAGCAGGTGGTATTACCTCCTTCCTTATGATGCCGGACACGCACCCAGTTATTGATAATATAGCTCTTGTTGAATTCATTACGCGTACAACACAAAAAATGTCATCGGTCAATATTTACTCCGTTGCTGCGATCACACAAGGTTTCAACGGACAAGAATTAACCGAATTTGGTTTGCTCAAAGAAGCAGGAGTCGTTGCTTTTAGTGAAGGAAAAAAAACACTTCAAAGTTCATCTGTTATGCGGAGTGCAATGACTTACGCACGCGACTTTGACGTTCCATTAATACATGAAACGCAAGATAAGGACCTTACAGGAAAAGGTGTTATGAATGAAGGTCTATTAGCGAGTTGGCTTGGACTTTCTGGAATACCTAACGAAGCAGAAGTCATCCCGCTCGAAAGAGATTTGCGTTTAGCCGCATTGACACAAACGCGCTATCATGCTGCACAAATATCGACAAAACTATCTGCTGACGCACTTCGTTTAGGAAAGCAACGAAGTGAGAAGATTTCAGCCGGCGTATCTATTAATCACTTGTCTCTTAATGAAAATGACATTGGCGAATATTGTACCTCTTTCCGTCTTATGCCCCCGCTGCGTACCGAAGAAGATCGTATAGCAATGATTGAAGCAATAAAGGATGGAACAGTAGATATTATCGTCTCTTCCCATGATCCTCAGAGTATTGACAAAAAACGTTTACCATTTGATGACGCAGCCGCAGGCGCCATTGGTATGGAGACTTTATTGAGTGCCGCTTTACGCCTTTATCATGATGAAACCATATCCCTTCTACGATTAGCTGAACTTTTATCAACGACACCTGCAAAACTCTTTGGCCTTAATGCAGGAACACTCAAAAAAGGGGCATATGCAGACCTTATTTTGGTTGACCTTGAAGAACCATGGGTCGTTTCTACAGAGAGACTGTATTCACGTTCAAAAAATACACCTTTTGAGAAGGCACGTTTCCAAGGACGTGTTATCCAAACCTTTGTTAAAGGACAATCAATTTTTAAACTTAATCAATAAACTTAATGAGATTTTTAATGAATGAAGGTGAGGCACTTTTACAGTTCACTACATGGTTTATTTTTCTAATGTCCTATGTCATTGGTTCTATTCCGTTCGGTTTGCTTTTTACGCGATTAGCCAAACTTAGCGATGTGAGAACAATTGGTTCCGGAAATATTGGAGCTACAAATGTTCTACGAACAGGAAATAAGAAAGTTGCTGCTCTCACGCTTCTTTGCGATATCCTGAAAGGAACTGTTATTATTCTTGTTATAAAATTTTTAAGTGCCCCAACAGAAAACAGTATCATTGTTTCTCTAGCTGGTTTTTTTGCCTTTTTAGGACATCTTTTTCCTATATGGTTGAAATTTAAAGGTGGCAAAGGCGTTGCTACCTATCTTGGTGTGTGTTTAGGGGTATACTGGCCAGCAGCAATTGTTTTCATTGTTGTGTGGATGGCGATTTTTCTACTCACACGCTATTCTTCATTATCCGCACTCGTTGCTGTTGTTATAACTGCGATATTTGTTTTTTACTTTTCCGATTCTTATTTCTATTTTATGCTGATTGTGATGAGCATATTTGTGTATATAAAGCATTATGCAAATATCGGTAGATTATTAGTTGGGAAAGAAAGCAAGATTGGTACTTAAAACGGGGATGAATAAGGGAATCCTGCTTACTGACCGTCAACGTCTCAGCTGGTTACGGTTGTTGCGTAGCGAAAATATTGGAGCAGTAAGTTTTCGCAATCTCATTGATCATTATAAAACGGCAGAAAATGCTTTAGAAGCGCTTCCTAAGCTTAGTAAAAAGGGTGGTCTTTCTACACCTATTCGAATCACAACGATAGAAGATGCAGAGAAAGAAATGCAAGAAGCTGAAAGGTTAGGTATTCGGTTTGTTGGTATAGGAGAACCAGATTATCCAGCTTTTCTTAAAGTAATAGAAGCATCACCACCGCTTATTGCTATAAAAGGCAATATTTTGGCTTTTCACAAACCTTCTGTTGGAATTGTGGGATCTCGAAATGCTTCAGCAGCCGGCAAAAAGCTTACTGCTCAATTTGCGCATTTTCTTGGGGAAGCTGGATTTACAACAATTTCTGGATTAGCACGTGGCATCGATAGCATTGCACATCAAGCAAGTCTGTTAACAGGTACAATTGCAGTAATGGCTGGTGGAATTGATCACATTTATCCTCCTGAAAATAAAAAATTGCATGAAGATATTATCGCTAACGGTGGAGCAATCATCAGTGAAATGCCCATTGCGTGGAAAGCTCGTGCTATCGACTTTCCGAGAAGAAACCGTATTATTGCTGGACTATCACTTGGACTCTTGGTTGTAGAAGCTGCTCTACGATCAGGATCTTTAATTACCGCACGCCAAGCTGCTGAAATGGGACGATTGACTTTTGCCATTCCTGGCTCTCCACTTGATCCAAGATCCGTTGGCACAAATAATCTCATCAAGGAAGGCGCCCTGCTCACCACCCATCCTTCTGACATCATAGAAACGCTTACACCATTAGCCTCAACGTCCACAAACTCTCAACTCAATTTTTTTGAAGAATCAGCCTCTTTGCAACTCGAAAAAAAGGGAAATTTTAGCCCACCTGATGAAAAAAACAATAACCTCTCTTCAGTTGGAAATGACACAGAACGTGCAGCTGTACTCTCTGCTCTTTCAACAACTCCAATTGACTTAGACACACTCAGCACGCATTCAGGTGTTTCACTTCCAAACCTCTACCTCTTGTTAGTGGAACTCGAGCTTGCTGGAAAACTTATTCGACACTCTGGTGGTTATGTGTCATTGTCGCGTTTGGATCTTCTCCAAGAGCCTCAGCACTATTAATAATACTTTGCCCTTCTTTGGCAACCATATCCAAAAGTAATGCTAAAAGTGGACTACGCGCCTGACGTGCCATCTGATTCATTTGTTTTGACATATCTGTAATATATTGGATAACTTTTAAATGATTTATAAACATAATCCTCTATCCTTGAGCATTTCTCCTCCTACCTCTCAATAGACGTCATCTTAGTATTTCGCCGTATGTTTTTGTATTAACAGTGGAAAATAAATCGTGTAATTCTATATAGGGTATATTTTAACAATAACAATCATAAGTTGTACAATATTAATGTTTTTTATATGACTAATATTTTTATGTGCTCTTAACCAATTGCCATTAGCTATTCGCATGAAAGGAGTCTATAAAGAAAATTTTTATTTCAACATTCGGGTAAAATTATGAATATCGTTATCGTTGAATCTCCAGCAAAAGCAAAAACAATTAATAAATATCTTGGGTCTCAATATAAAGTAGTGGCATCATTCGGACATGTTCGTGACTTACCTGCTAAAGACGGTTCTGTTCTACCAGATCAAGATTTTTCTATGAAATGGGATATAGATTCTGCCTCCGCTAAACGTTTGAATGAAATAGCAAAAGCAGTCAAAAAAGCCGATAGCCTCATTTTGGCAACAGACCCTGATCGTGAAGGGGAAGCTATTTCTTGGCACATTCTGGATATTCTTCGCCAAAAAAAAGTTTTAAAAGATAAACCTGTAAAACGGGTTGTGTTTAATGCCATCACCAAAAAATCTGTGCTTGATGCTATGAGCAATCCACGTGATATTGATACATCACTTGTAGATGCCTACCTTGCACGTCGTGCTCTTGATTATCTTGTAGGTTTTACACTCTCACCTGTTTTATGGCGTAAGCTTCCCGGTGCACGTTCGGCTGGTCGTGTTCAATCCGTTGCTTTACGTATTATTTGTGATCGTGAATCAGAAATAGAACATTTTATCAAAGAAGATTATTGGTCCATTACAACAGACTTAAAAACTATCCGAAATGATAGTTTTCAAGCAAGGTTAACAATGTTTAATCAAAAAAAGATTGGCAAACTTGACATTCAATCTCAAGAGCAAGCAGATCAAATTCGCCTTATGTTGGAGGAAGCAAAATATTGTACACTTAGTGTTGAAGCAAAACCCACAAAGAGAAATCCTTCTCCTCCGTTTACAACATCCACTTTACAGCAAGCGGCTTCTTCAAAACTAGGGCTTTCAGCCTCTCGCACCATGCAAATTGCGCAAAAACTTTATGAAGGTGTTGAAATTAATGGTGAAATGGCTGGACTTATTACCTATATGCGTACTGATGGTGTGCAAATAGCACAAGAAGCTATTGATTCAGCACGAAAAGTCATTCATGAATCTTTTGGCAGTGACTATCTTCCTGAAAACCCACGTTTTTATTCAACAAAAGCAAAAAATGCACAGGAAGCACATGAAGCTATACGCCCTACAGATTTTCAACGCATTCCCAATAAAGTACGCAATTTTCTCGATAGTGATCAGGCAAAGCTTTATGAACTGATATGGAAGCGTGCTATTGCCAGCCAAATGCGTTCTGCTGAAATTGAGCGCACAACTGTTGAAATTGAAGCACAACAAGGAGAAAACTGTGCAAATCTACGCGCAACAGGTTCTGTTATTCGTTTTGATGGCTTTATTTCTGTCTACACTGATCAACGAGAGGAAGAAAATAGTGAAGAAAATGAAGCAACACGTTTGCCACAAATAAATACTGGTGAAACGCTTACAAAAGAAAAAGTTGAATCTGTACAACATACTACAGAACCACCTCCCCGTTATTCTGAAGCCTCCTTAATCAAAAAGCTGGAAGAGCTAGGAATTGGACGTCCTTCAACCTATGCATCTACACTGTCCACACTTTGTGATCGTGGATATATTGTAATTGATAAACGAAAGCTTATTCCTGATACTAAAGGCCGTATTGTTACAGCCTTTCTTGAAAATTTCTTTAATCGCTATGTAGAATATGGTTTCACAGCTGACCTTGAAGAAAAACTGGATCTTATATCGGATGGAAAACTTTCTTGGAAAGATGTAATGCGTGATTTTTGGGATGGATTTAACGCGTCTATTACCAATATCAAAGAACTACGTATAACTGATGTCCTTGACGTTTTAAACGTAACATTAGCGCCTCTCGCTTTTCCTGTACGTGAAGATGGAAGTGATATTCGTTCTTGTCCTCTTTGTCCAAACGGCCAGTTGTCCTTAAAACTTGGGCGTTATGGTGCATTTGTTGGCTGTTCTAATTACCCGGAATGCAAATACACACACCAACTTGGAACAGATACAGGAGAAGAGAATGAAGCCATGCGTAATGATGAACCTGTTATACTTGGCATCGACCCTACAACAGAAAAAGAGATCTCTCTTCGCAATGGTCGTTTCGGCCCCTATATTCAACTTGGTGAAAACAAAGACGTGAAACGTGCAGGACTACCAAAAGAATGGCAAACAGAAAATATAACTCTTGATAAAGCCTTGTCCTTACTATCACTCCCCCGTAAAATTGGAACACATCCTGAAACAGGCAAAATAATTACAGCCACAATTGGACGCTATGGTCCCTACCTTAGTCATGATGGCAAATCAGCTCCCCTTCTTTATGCAGATGAAGTTTTTGATATTGGCATCAATCGCGCTGTTACAGTGCTTGCTGAAAAACAAAAAAATAAAAAAACGCGAAACGGAACAGCATCCGCAACTCTTGCAACATTAGGAGATCACCCCGATGGAGGAACTGTGACTATACGCGATGGGCGTTATGGTCCGTATGTTAATTGGGGTAAAATTAATGCAACATTGCCCAAAAATAAAGAACCGATTAGTGTAACACTTTCAGAAGCATTAGAACTTATATCGGCGAAAGTATCTAGAAAAAAAATAACTGGTAAAGCTTCTAGTAAAAAAGTAACCATCAAAAGAGCTCCTTCCAAAAGAAAAGAGACATAAATTTTGGCTAAAGGCGAAAAAAAAACAAAATATTTCCAATCGATCAATATGGAGCAGCTGCCTAACAGGTCAGAAATTCTTTCCTTTATTCATGAGAATCCTGACCGATCAAGTAAACGTGAAATTACTAAAGCATTTAAGTTAAAAGGTGCTTCTCGTATCTGGTTAAAAAATATATTGCATGAGCTAAAGAATCAAAACCTCATACCAAAACAGCGTAAAAAGGAAATAAACAAAGCAAATTTACCGCCAGTTGCTTTAGTCAAAATTAGTGGACGCGATGAAGATGGCAGTTTTATTGCACAACCTCTTGAGTGGGAAGATGACCCAAAACCCAATATTGAAATACGCCCTTTTCATCGCATAAAAGGAGTAAATGTTGGTGTTGGAGATCATATTCTTGTAAAAATTTTTCGAAATAAAGAACCCCAGAATATCTCTTATACAGGACGCATTATTCGTAAAATTGATATATCTCCAAAGAGCACATTTGGTGTGGTACGAAAATTAAACACTGACCAATGGCGTCTGGAACCCATAGATCGCAAAACAAACGAACTCATTCTTGATACCTCCGAAACATCTTCAAAAATGAAAATAGAATCTGGAGATCTTGTTGAAGTTGAAATTAAAAAAAATATTGGTTATGGACTGAAAAGCGCGCAAATAAAGAATGTTTTAGGGCATATTGAGAGTGAAAAAACACTGTCAATGATTGCTCTTCTTTCAAAAGGAATTCCTTATATTTTTCCTGAGGATGTTCTTGAGCAAGTAAAAAATATCAAACCTGCCAGCATAGAAAATCGCGAAGATTGGCGACAATTACCTCTGGTTACAATTGATCCACCGGATGCAAAAGATCATGATGATGCCGTTTATGCAGTGAAAGATAAAGATCCTGCAAATAGCGGAGGTTGGATTATTATCGTCGCAATTGCAGATGTTTCTTACTATATCAAAACGGGAACTGCGTTAGATAAAGAAGCATTAAAACGGGGAAATTCTGTTTATTTTCCTGATCTGGTTGTGCCAATGTTGCCAGAGCGCATTTCCAATAACTTATGTTCTCTACGTGAAGGAAAAGAGAGGCCGGCTTTAGCTGTTCGCATGATTTTTGATGCAAATGGTAAAAAACGAAAACATAGTTTTCATCGTATTATGGTACGTGTAGTAGCTAAACTCTCTTATCAAGAAATGCAACAAGCCATTGAAGGAAATATAAATGAAAAAAATGCTCCTTTTATCAAGAGTATCTTGCAGCCTTTATGGCAAGCCTATGGGTGTCTCAAAATCGCACGGAACCGTCGACAACCACTGGAATTAGAAATAATAGAAAAAAAGATTATTCTTGATCAAAATGGATGCATCAAAGATGTTGTAAATGAACCACATCTAGAAGCACACCGTTTGATTGAAGAATTTATGATACAAGCGAATATTGCAGCTTCTGAAACATTAAAAGAACATCATCAACCCTTTATCTATCGTATCCATGACAAACCCTCTCTTGCAAAACAAGAAGTTCTACGAACTTTTCTTCAAAGTCTTGGGATAGCACTCTCTCGAAGTTCAGAGCTTACATCAGCACGCTTTAATAGCATTTTAGCAAAAGTTATGAATAGCCAGCAACAAGAATTGATCAATCAGGTTATTTTACGCGCACAATCTCAAGCAGAATATAATCCTAAAAATATTGGCCATTTTGGTTTAAACTTACGCAACTACACACATTTTACGTCACCGATTCGTCGTTATGCTGATCTTATTATTCATAGAGCACTCATCAAAGCCCTAAAACTAGGACATGACCAACTAACCGAAACAGAAGAACAAAATCTTGCAGAAATCGCTACACAAATTTCTTTGTATGAGCGCCGTGCAATGACGGCTGAAAGAGAAACCATTGATCGACTTGTCGCCCACTATTTAACAAACAAAATTGGCCGGACTTTTACAGGTCGTATTTCCGGAGTGACAAAAGCAGGTCTCTTTATCTCTCTTGACAAACTCAATACAGATGGTTTCGTACATATTTCTACACTTAAAAATGATTATTATTATTTCGATGATGTCCAACATATTCTTGTAGGAAAGCATAGTCATAAAGGCTATCAATTGAGTGATATAGTAGAGGTAAAGCTTATAACAGTACAGCCTTTTGCTGGTGCTTTATGCTTTGAGCTGTTAACAGAACCTCGTCCAATGTCTTTTTCATCTACGTCCTACCATAAAAGAAAATTTATAACAAAAAAACGAAAGCATGCTTTTTATGAAAGCAAAAAAATATTAACTAAACATAAGAAATAATAATTATTAATATTTTATAATGAAATTAAAATTTATCTCTATATCATTAAATAAAATATAAATAAAAACTAATAAGTTGTCTGAAATTTAATTTGTATATATTATTTATTTATAAAATAACCATCGTTTATTATATATTATTATGTGTTTTATTTATTATAAAATAAATAATTAAATTATTATAAATAGTTATATTTTATTCAATGGTACTGTAAGTTTAATTTATACAAATATTGCAATAATTTTTACTAATAAAATCATCTTATAGCTATGTATTTCCTAAACAATATTGATTATAATTACCACAAAGCATTTTAGCTTTTAAAGTTCTATTTTTCTAACTAATACGAATTTTGTTCATTTTAAGGTTTATATTACTTTTTATCATAACAGTTATGTTTACCTATTAGAGTTTTAGAACAACAATTGTGCACCACTTTAAAAATGTGGTTTGATACTTTTTATTTGTGTTATCATATGAGGGTGAAGGTTTGCGATACATTCCACACTGCTAGTAAAAATGAAATCACAAGGGTTTATACCTTTTGCCACGAACTGTATTCTTATTGTAGTTACTGCTATACCAATCTTGGGATTTGAAAATTAAGTCTAGAATTTAAAGATAACTGATATATGCTATTTTTTCATGTTCCAAGCTCAATATTGTCCGTATTTGTTTAACGGTGCTGCGCATTAACCCCTACATTGTTCTTTAGTTTATCCATTGTATATAATGAAAATGAGGGTAGCATGCTTTATGGTAACACGCGCATTTGGTAATATTTTTCTCTTGATTACTATCAGTGTTATAAATGATTATGCAAAAGATCGACTTTGTTCTCTTATGAACTGCGCTATCTTAGGCTTTCAGAAAACTTTTATGGCATCATAGCTAACAAAACACTATAGGTTTAGTTAGCTCTCTTTCTCCTTGGAGATATATCTGTCTGTCTTTTTACAATCGAGTTTGTTCAATCTAAGTGCATTACTCAAAGAGCATGAATTTTACTTCTACTTATTTTGCTTTTATTTTTTGTTATGAAATAGATATGCTCATTGGCAACCATTATTGAACAGTTCATAGATATTTCTAAACCATTTGATTTTTCAGCTAAAATAACTTGTTTTAGCTTATATATTTTTAGATGTTTGTACAATTTATAAGAAAATTAATCAGCTCTTGACTTTTTTTAGAACATCCGTAGTGTTACCGCAAAATCTGATTACGTCGGAAATGGATTTTTACAGTGATATGATATCATTTTCAGTATAAAATAGGATTGATAAATTATGGCCAAAGCAGCAACCATTAAGATCAAGCTTTTGTCAACTGCGGATACTGGTTTTTTCTATGTGACAAAGAAAAATAGCCGTACAATGACAGACAAAATGAGCAAACGTAAATATGACCCAGTTATAAAAAAGCACGTTGAATTTAAAGAAACAAAAATTAAATAGTGGATTACAGCGCTTAAGTAATAGATTCTGCAACCAAAGGTAAATGCAGTTTTATTGCTCTTCGAAGTTATTTTTTGAGGAGCGTTTTTTGTTATTTAAGTTAACAAAATGGTGAATCTGTAATCCGTATGCCTTGTACAACCTTGTACAAAATTAAATGGGTTGATTTATTTTTTGGTTGCCTATTTGTCCCGTTTTGATATGCAACCAACATGCAAAGTGCAATAACTATAACAAAATTCTCTCATGAGAATGAGAGGGTATTTGTATCGAAGAAATAGAAATTTTTTATAAAAATTATAAGCGATTTTCACTAAATCAAACGTATATACAGTAGCAATTTCTTTATTCCATGAAAAAGAAGTTTTCTCATTTTAATTTAAGAAACCTTAACTTAAAGATTATCGGTTTTAGTAGTCTCATTGCTGCTACCATTCTTATCATTATGATAATTTATTTTAAACATACCCAAACATTCCTTCAAAAAGCAAGTTTTTCTGTTAAAACATCACTCGAAGGTCACGCATTTGTTATTGATGGCGATTCAATCATGATTTCTTCTGTCATAATCCGGCTTGTAGGAATTGATGCTCCAGAGCTCCAACAATTTTGTGGTAACAAAAACGCACGCTATCCCTGTGGGCTTAAGGCAAAAAAATATTTAGAAAAACTCATAGCAAACCATCCTGTCACATGTCATTGGCACAAAAAAGATAAATATCGTCGTATTCTTGCTATATGTAAAACAAAACAAGTCAGCAATATTAATGCAACGCTTGTACGTAATGGTTGGGCAGTAAGTTACCATGATTACCCTAAAGAAGAGCAAGAAGCCAGAGAGAGGAAAAAAGGGATATGGCAATCCAATTTTCAACAACCAAGAAAATGGCGAAGAGCACATCCTCGAATAGAATAAGGAAAATTTTCTTTGATCTCCTATTTGCCAATGAAGCAACCACACTCTAGCCAAATTAGAGAACTTGAAAAGAGAATTTATTCTTGTTGCATTTGTGTTCAACAACCACGCTATCTTCCTTCTCTTCCTCACGAACCAAAACCTGTTGCTTATTTATCCGATACAGCTTCGGTTGCAATCGCAGGACAAGCACCAAGTTTACGTGTACATGAAAGTTCTATTCCTTTTAATGATCGTTCTGGCGATAGATTACGTAATTGGCTCAACGTAACAAAAGAGGAATTTTATAACAGATCTCTCTTTGCTATTGTTCCTATGGGATTTTGTTTTCCAGGCTATGATCAAAATAACTCTGATCTACCACCAAGACGTGAATGTCAAGAAATATGGCATAAAAAGGTCTTTCAGGCTATGCCACAAATAAAACTTGTCCTTGCTATTGGAAGTTATGCGCAAAAATGGCATATTACAGAGTTAAAACATAAAACTGTTTCAGCAACAGTCAGTGATTGGAGAAATATTCTTTCCATACGTCAACCTCGAGGCTATAATGTCATGCCTTTACCTCATCCATCATGGAGGAATACTTCTTGGTTACAAAAAAATACATGGTTTAATGATGAGCTTATCGTGTACCTGCAGCGTCTAGTGCGTAAATTTTTATAAACTGAAAATTGAGAAAAGTATGGATCGTCTTGATCGAAAAATTTTACATCTTTTGCAAGAAAATGCGACACTCTCTGTTGCTGATATCGCTAAAAAAGTTGGTCTTTCCACCACTCCTTGCTGGCGCAGAATTCAAAAACTTGAAGAAGATGGTGTTATTCAACGCCGTGTTGCTGTTCTTTCTCCAGAAAAAGTAAATGCACACGTTACCGTATTTGTGTCTATTCGTACAAACACACACAGTCATGAATGGTTTAAGCGTTTTTCTAAAATTGTGCAGGAATTTCGTGAAGTGATTGAATTTTATCGGATGAGTGGAGACATTGACTATTTATTGCGTGTTGTCGTACCCAATATTGAAGCTTATGATCTTTTTTATAAGAAATTAATTGCTAAGATTGATATCCGTGACGTCTCATCATCTTTCGCAATGGAACAGATTAAATACACAACGGAACTCCCACTCAATTATATAAAATTACACGAAAAAACCAATGAATAAAACTCTCAAAAGCTTCCTTCAATCTTTAAAGACATTCATCTTTTAAGCAATTAAGCCTTCTTGTTCAAAAAACGTCATTTGTGTATGTGCCAAAACAGCAGCCTTGACAATACCAGCCGCCAAAGCCGCACCTGTCCCTTCGCCAACACGCATACCTAGATCTAAAAGCGGTTCTTTGCCAATTTTTTTTAAGAGTTTACGATGTACTGATTCAGAAGAAACATGTCCAACAAGAACATGGTCAAGAGCTCTTGGATTCATTTTATAAAGCACTGCTGCTGCTGCTGTTGCTACAAAACCATCTAAAATAACCGGCACTTTTTCCATCCTTGCTGCTAAAATGGCACCAATCATAGCAGCAATTTCACGCCCTCCTAGGCGGCGCATTATTTCAAAAGGATTTTTAAAATAATTTTTATGTAGAGAAATAGCTGTCTTGACCGCTGCTATTTTACGTTGATAAAATTCCCCTTCAGATTCCATACCACTTCCTGTCCATTCCTCAACTTCTCCACCAAACAATGCTAAACACAAAGCTGAAGCTATCGTTGTGTTTCCAATACCCATTTCACCTATACACAAGAGATCTGTTCCACCAGCAATAGATTCCATTCCAAACGCCATAGTAGCAGCTGCACTACGCTCGTCCATTGCTGCATCTTTGGTAATATTCATTGTTGGATATTCCAGTGCTAAATCAAATATCTTCAATCCAAGATCATAAGCTATACATATTTGATTAATAACAGCACCACCAATTGAAAAATTTTGTACCATCTTTTGTGTCATAGATTGTGGAAAAGGTGTAATATTCTCTTCTGTAATGCCATGATTCCCAGAAAAAATAGCAACCAAGGGACGCATTACAAGCGGCTTTTCTGTTCCTCTCCATCCTGCATACCAAACCGCAATATCTCCTAATTTTCCTAGCGTTCCTCGAGCGCTCGTTAATTTTTTTTGCCGTTTTTTTGCCAAAGTTGTAGAAAATGCATCAGCAGTAGGTAAATTTGTGAGTAAAGCACAAAAATCATCAAATGGACTAACGGTCATGAAGTTACCTTTTTAAATCTACAATCTTTAATGAGAATCTTGTCATATATACAGGATATGAATAATTTGTTGTTTTTTTAAGCAGCGTTTTAAAGTTAAATATTATTAGAAAAATTATCTTTAACTCTATTTTATAACAAAACAACTATTTTACTAATTTATATATTACCAATATTATCAATATATTATACTATGTATTTATATTATATTCTTAACTTGTTTCCATATTGAGTAACATTGATCAGCATACTGTTTAACATATGGTACCAATACCCTCTCCATAGAAAAGCTAATGACTTTCTGAAATTTACGAATCTTGTTTATTCACAAACCTCATAAAAAAGTAAAATTTTATGGAATCTAAACTTTAACATAGATTAATTTATAAACTGTTATTAAATGAGAGCAGAAAAAGCTTCTTTCAAAACGTGCACGCCCGCATTGGTTTTTGTTGCATCATTTGATAACATTTGCCGCCATCGACGTGCCCCGTTCCGACCATGAAATAAACCAATCATGTGACGTGTTACATGAGAAAGCTTCCCTCCTAATGCGATATGCCGAGCAGCATAATCACACATAGCCTCAATAAGCTCACTATCACTTAGATCACTCTGCGGTTCACCATATATTTCAAAATCAATATGCTTTAACAAAGTTGGATCATGATAAATTTGTCGACCAACCATAGTCGCATCACACAAAATTAAATGCTCTTTGATTTCATCAATAGATTTAATTCCACCATTTATCCCAATGAATTTATGAGGATATCTACGTTTTAATTTATAAACTCTTTCATAATTAAGTGGGGGAATATTACGATTTTCTTTCGGGCTTAATCCTTTTAACCATGCTTTGCGTGCATGAACCCAGAGTGCATCACACCCTGCATTCCAAACTTGATCAGCGAAAAGATCTAAAGCTAATTCTTCATCCTGCTCATCCACACCAACACGACACTTGACAGTGACAGGTATAGTAACTACTTTTTTCATCGCTTCCACAGCATTTGCTACAATGTCAAGATGTAACATCAAACAAGCACCAAATACACCCGCTTGAACACGATTTGATGGACAACCAACATTGAGATTTATTTCATCATAACCAAATCCTTCAGCAATTCGTGCCGCCTCTGCCAATTTTTGAGGATCTGCTCCCCCTAATTGCAACGCAATTGGATGTTCTTTATAATTCAAAGCAAACAATTGTTTACGAACACCGTGAATTACAGCATCAGCTACAATCATTTCGGTATAAAGAAGTGCCCTTTTCGTTAAAAGGCGATAAAAAAACCTGCAATGCTGGTCTGTCCAGCCTAACATTGGCGCTACTGCAAATTTTACTGATGATGGAGAACCATAAAATATCATAGGAAGATTACTCTATCATCCCCACTAAGTGCGTTTTATTCATCTATACAAAACCACAACTGTTTCTACTCCATAGAAAACTTTATTCTCTTTACTATCACTTAAAGATGTAGGAATATGCTCTCTATCTTATCATCTTCCTTAATTGACCAAAATTTTGCTCAAATCAAAAGAAAAACGCAATACACCATTCCTAACAGAACGACTTCCAGATATGATGGACATGTAGTTTGTCTATAAAATATGAATTGTAAACAGAGAAATATTTTTATTTGAAAGCCTTTTCTCGTCACTCATATGAGTCTTTAAAAATTACACCCACGCTATCCAGCACAATATTTAAGATGTGCTGAGTTTGATAAACAATAAACAAAGCATCATATATAATTCGCACCATTGTAGCTCATTTTCCTTCAATATTTTCAACTTACTGCGCAAATAGATACTATATAAGGCGGCTAGCACAGAATCGAATTATAATAAATCTTGTTTACTCTCTTTTTGACTTCGCATGTAAGCAGAAAGAACATTAACCTCTTTTTCATTAAACAAAAGTCCAAGTTTTGAACGGCGCCATAATATATCTTCACATGTTTTAGCCCATTCCTTTTCCATTAACCATTTGACTTCTACTTCGTAGAGCCCGTGTCCAAAATCTTTTCCTTTATCCACCTTACCATTTGCAAATATTAGTAGCGCCTCCGAACCATAAGACCGTGCAAGTCTACGGTATGTAAAAACATCTAAATCTGGAATCAAAAGAGCGATCTCATTTTCAATTGTATCTAGCCTATTATACGGAAAATCACCTCCAGGAAGTGTTGAGTTTGCTGTCCATGGCGCTCCCTTTGTTCCAAGTGCTTTTTCAACAAATTTCATCGCATCTTCAGCCAGCTTGCGATAGGTCGTAATTTTCCCACCATAAAGATTAAGAATCCGTGGTACACTTTCTGTCCCCATTTCTTTCAGAGTGTAATCACGCGTAATTTCTTGCGCTTTTGAAGCTCCATCATCATAGAGTGGACGGACACCAGAGTAAGTCCAGACAATATTCTCACGCAATATAGGTTGTATGAAATATTCACTTGCTGCCGTACAGATATAATCAATCTCTGTATCCGTAATATGAACATCCGCAGGATCACCCTGATAGTCACAATCTGTAGTTCCAAGCAATGTAAATTCTTCTTGATACGGAATAGAAAATATAACACGCCCATCACCGTTTTGAAAAATATAAGCACGATCATGGGCATAAAGCTTAGGAACCAGAATATGAGATCCCCTGACAAGTCGTACAGACGGATTCTCTTTACAGTTCAATACGTCTGCCAGAATGTGATTAATCCAAGGACCCGTCATATTCGCCACATAAGAAGCACTAACATAATATTCTTTACCGCTTAATCTATTTCGAAGAACTATAAGCCATTTTTTTTCTTCTTTCTTTAATGAGAGCACTTCTGTCCGAACTTTTATATCGGCCCCCTGCTTTTCTGCGTCACGCGCATTAGCAATGACTAGACGTGCATCATCTACTCTTGCATCAGAATATTCAAAACCTATACGATACTCTTCCTTAAGTGTAGAGCAAAATTTTTTTGAAAAATTAACTGTTTTACTGCGCCACAGCTTTTGATTCCAATTCCCTAAATAATCATAAATGAAAAGTCCAAAACGTAACATCCAAGCAGGACGCAACTTTTTATGATAAGGGAGGAGAAAACGTAAAGGACGCACAATATGGGGAGCCATACGCCAAATGATTTCGCGTTCTTTTAACGCTTCACGAACTAATCTGAATTCATAGTGTTCAAGATAACGAAGACCGCCATGAATAAGCTTTGTTGATGCACTTGAGGTCCCTGATGCAAGATCATTCATCTCCACCAATCCTACTTTAAACCCGCGCCCAGCTGCATCTCTCGCCAATCCACATCCGTTTATTCCTCCACCAATAATAAACAGGTCATAATGTGCTGTGGTTTTCATAATTTTGCTTTTCATCATTCAATGTAATTTGTTCCACTGTGCTCGATAAAGCAATAGTGAAAAGTCAATACAAATGCTGTTTATTGGATTATCAAGGTGCTCTTCCCCACAAAAATGCGCATAAATATTTTAGCTGTTAAAAAACATAATCAACACAAAATATTCTTCATATAAAATCTTTTTTAATTGATGCTTTTCCAGTAAGCTACTAAATTTACACTATAGTCAAATGCTTTATTGCACGTAAGCAATAGATTTCATATAGTTTACTCAACATGACAATAAAAAATAGAAATGAGAAGCCGTATAAATGACCCATCAGCCTCAATCCTCAAAAACAACGTTCATTGCAAAATTGTCAGCAACAGTTATGTTGAGTATTTTAATCTGCTCATCTTTTTTATCAAATGCAACATCAAGCGACAAAAGAGCAAATTACGTAAACGCAGAAAGTCTGAAAACAGAGCTTTTGAAAGATCCTACTTTTTTATCCAAGCTCAAAGAAAAGATTACACCACGTATTGATGATCATGATATTCAAAAAATTATAAGAGATTATTTACTCGCTCACCCAGAGATCATAATAGAAATGCAGCTTAGCCTCGAAGAAAAATTAGAAAAGGAAAGCGAGCAAAAAACCAAAAAACAAGCTTCAATCATCAACTTGTTGAAAAAAGAAATTTTTCAGTTTCCTCATGACGCTTTTTTAGGAAATCCAAATGGTAAAAAAGTTCTTGTTGATTTTTTTGATTACAATTGTGGGCATTGTAAGATGTCCTATCCGTACATAGAAAATTTAATAAAAGAACACTCAGACCTCCGCGTAATTATCAAAGATTTACCAATTTTAGGCACTGATTCTATAGCTGCTCATACTGTTGCCTATGTTTTCCGTAAACAATTTCCAGAGAAATATCCTAAGTTTCATAAAGCCCTCTTAACGAGCAAAAGCCGTGTAAATGAAGCTAAAGCTATAAAAATAGCAGTCTCATTAGGAGCAGATGAGAAAAAGCTGCGCAATGCAATAAAAGACCCTAATCTCAAAAATTCCTTTAAAAAAAATATTCAAATCGCTTCTATGCTCAATATTACAGGAACACCTTCTTACATCATTGGTGATAAAGTATTTATCGGAGCCGTGGGCCAAGATATTTTGGAAGAAGCTATACAAAATATACAATAAATATCTTTAAATATCTTTTCCTTACCTCGTCAATTTTATGAAGAATCCCGTAAATGAAATAATTTTATGCTTTCTCTTTTTTGATAACAGGCTTATAAGTGGAATGTCGCATAGTAGATAATGGTTTAAAATTGCAAAGTATAATTCTAAAAAAGTAAAGAGCTTTTAACGGAAGCCCCCAAAAAGATCATCCGTAGTCTAGAGATATTCAGTCATAAGAATTAAATAATGACGATCTTCATTGATCGAGGAGTTAGTGACAAAATGACAACAAAAAAAATGGATAAGGCAAAACATACTGCAATTGACACAAAAATTATCCGTGACCTTGCTGAAATTTTAAATGATACCAATTTAACAAACATTGAACTTGAACAAGGTGAACTTCGTATTTGTGTATCACGCCAAAATACCTCAGCCACTCCTGAACGAACAATTTATGCACCTCTTTCCACCCCTACTGTTGCTGTAACTTCTCCCTCTACCCCAATAACTGAAACTCCTATACAAGAAGACAAATCAAAAAATGCAATAACATCTCCAATGGTTGGAACAGCTTATCTTGCACCGTCACCAGGAGCTCAGCCTTTTGTAGAAGTAGGACAAAATGTTTCTGAAGGCCAAGCATTACTTATCATTGAAGCAATGAAAACGATGAATCAAATTCCATCACCACGCTCAGGTACAGTGACCTCTATCTTTGTTAAAGATGGGCAACCCGTTGAGTTTGGTGAACCACTTATTGTTGTTGAATAAAGCGAGGGGTAACCATGATTCGAAAGATCCTCATTGCTAATCGGGGAGAAATTGCTCTTCGCGTTCTGCGAGCCTGCAAAGAACTTGGAATAAAAACCGTAGCCGTTCATTCCACTGCTGACGCTGATGCAATGCATGTTCGCCTTGCTGACGAAAGTGTCTGTATTGGACCTCCTCCGGCGCGCGATTCTTATTTAAGTATTCATCAAATTATTGCAGCTTGCGAGATCACAGGGGCTGATGCTGTTCATCCGGGCTATGGCTTTCTTTCTGAGAATGCAAAATTTGCAGATGTTCTTGAAGCCCATGATATTACATTCATCGGCCCAACGGCTGCGCATATTCGAACCATGGGTGATAAAATTGAAGCAAAGAAAACTGCTAAAAAGCTTGGAATTCCCGTAGTCCCTGGTTCAGATGGAGCTGTCACTGAGGAAGCAGAAGCTTTGCGCACAGCTCGTGAAATTGGTTATCCAGTTATTATTAAGGCTTCTGCGGGTGGTGGTGGACGGGGTATGAAAGTCGTCCATTCAGAACAAGAATTTGCTATAGCTCTCAAAACGACCCGTTCAGAGGCGGCTGCAGCCTTTGGCGATGATGCCGTTTATATCGAAAAATATCTTGAAAAACCTCGTCATATTGAAATTCAAGTTATAGGTGATGGAGCAGGAAATGCTGTTCATTTAGGAGAACGCGATTGTTCACTTCAACGACGTCATCAAAAAATATGGGAAGAAGCTACATCACCAGCTCTTAATGAAACTGAACGGAAAAAGATTGGTGATATTGTTGCAAATGCCTGTGCACAACTTGAATATCGCGGAGCGGGTACTATTGAGTTTCTCTATGAAAATGGTGAATTCTACTTCATTGAGATGAATACGCGTTTACAAGTCGAGCATCCTGTAACAGAAGCGATTACAGGTATAGATTTAGTTCATGAGCAAATTCATATTGCTTCAGGCGAAAAACTTTCCGTTACTCAAGACGATGTCTGCTTCTCTGGTCATGCTATTGAATGTCGTATCAATGCGGAAGATCCTATTAACTTTACGCCGTCACCAGGAACTATTACACATTTTCATACACCTGGAGGTTTAGGAATTCGCGTTGATTCAGGTGCTTATTCGGGTTATCGTATTCCTCCTTATTACGATAGCATGATTGGAAAGCTAATTGTTCATGGACGTACTCGCTTAGAATGCATGATGCGTTTACGACGTGCTTTAGATGAATTTGTGGTCGATGGAATAAAAACCACATTGCCTCTCTTTCGCGATCTCATTAACAATCAAGATATTGCAGACGGTAATTATAATATTCACTGGCTAGAAAAATATCTTTCTAGCCAAGCAGCTTCTCCAGATTTGTAATCTGACAACAAAATGGTGAACTTGCATCAATGCTTATTTATGATGACGTATTAATTTTATAATTAATCGTTTAGCAACTTGAATGGGAGCATCGAAACAGGGTGATTCGCTTATTGCAAACTTTTTTATGGTAAATAAATAAAAATCAGTTGCTTGTAGCTACAAGAGAAATCAACATGCAAATAAAAATTATTCAATAAAGGAGCAAAAATTCTTCTAAGAAAACATCTTAATGTAAGAGCAATCGGCAAACATTAGAAACTAAGAAATCAAATTGTAGCGTCAGCTTATTACTTCGTAAGTTTAAATATGAGACAATACCCAACATTGCTGTAAATGATGATAAGAAAATAAAAAATCTGATTATTTTATAACTTATGATACAAGTTTTTTAAAATATGTACCCAAACTGATAATTTTCTATTTTCCTTTTTATGAGTTTGTGCTACCTCCTACGTGGTTGTGCCCTTATAGCTCAGTTGGTAGAGCACCTGATTTGTAATCAGGGGGTCGGGAGTTCGAGTCTCTCTGGGGGCACCATTTTTTATTTTTAACGTATTGAAATATATAGATTTTTTCTTTAAAGAGCTGTTTTTAGACCACCTTTTAGACAACCCTTTACGATTTATACAACTTTATCTAATTTACTCCTATTTGCTCCTTATTTTTCTTTGGAGTGAATGCTAAGATCTCTTTCTTTCTCCACCTCACTGCTCTTCCTAGCTTATAGGGCTCCGGAAATAACCCCTGAAGCACCCAATTGCGAATCGTTGTTGTGGATACACTAAAAAGCTGTGCACACTCACGTGTCGTTACATATCTATCGCCATCATCAAATATCATCTCATTACCTTTCTCTTTTTTATATTAATTAAATGGGCGGGGGTGCTGGGAGGAGAGAACACCCCCATAGGTTTAAGCGGCTTTTGTCAAGATTTGCTTCATGTCTTGATCTATTTCTGCTAAAAAGGCTTCAACAGCTTTATTGATCTGTTCAATTTGTTCCTCATCACGGTGAACGCGTCTGATTTTCATTCTCAAACCAGTAGATCTACCTACAAATTGTGTGTAGCTTGACGGCAGGTTTTGTATATTTTGCCACTAGGTTTTGTACCAATTTATTTTTTTTCAAAAGTTTTTTTAGGGGTTCTCAAAGGGTCTTCAAAGGTCTTTCAAAGGGTATTTAAAGAGCCTTTAATGCATATTTTTCTCTTCTCCTAAAAAGTGCAAACTTTACACTTTGAATCTAAGAGTGCTTCACAACCAATCGAAGGTTGAACTTGCCCCTTTGGTGATCTGTTTCCAACAACTTCTATTCTTTGTTGCTTTTCTTTCTCTTGTTTGGAGCTTCGAGGGTGATTTCTGTTGTGTAACCGCTTTGCTTGTCATAGCGGTGGGTAACGGTTGCGGCTTTCCATGGTCCATTGATTTCGCCACGAAACCCTTGCAATAAAAGAGGTTGGTCGGCCATGATTTCTGGACGCCCCGCAAGGGACAAAGAACCACTGCCTACAGCACGGCATAATCGGTCTGATTCTGAGGCAGCAGCAGCCAGAGCTTCTTCCTCACAGGTGTAGCAATTGCGCAAGCGACGCATGGGACCGCTAAAACCTGTCTGATGTTTTACTTGGCATTGCTGCCCTTGGGAGCGGTCAAAATAAAAAGCTTCAATGCTGCCATATTGCGTGCGCGGCTCAAGGGTAAATTCCCAGCTGGAACAGTCATGTTTATGGATGTCGAGGGCTGGTAAATTCTCTCCGCTTAAAAATAAAAACTTATTATCCTTGATTAAAAAACACGCCTGCATCCGGTCGGCAAGGCGGGTTAAAAAATCAACAGCCGATTGATCTGTACGAATCACATAAGGCAAAGTTTGTTGAGTGAACTGAGGACTAATCTTTGCTTGATAGCCATGGCGTTTGGCTAATGTCTCAACAATCTCGCCAACAGTTTTGTGGTCAAAATGTTCGCTTGTTTGTTCTTTGAGTTCTTTACGCATCGAAGCACTTTTGCCACAAAGACGCAATATCTCTCCCTCACTGCCACCGGAACTGATCACCGATTCGACAACAAAACGCCCCATAGAAGCACTGATGCTGTTCTCATAGCCAAAGATCACTTGCAGTGCACTGTTGCTTTGCGGAACCTCTAAATCATTGCCACTATCGTCAAACTCTGCTTCAAAGCTATCAGCTTCATTGCCGGCATGATCTGTGATGGTTGCCGTTAAAAGACGCTGGTAAAAAACCTCATGAACAGGTTTGTCTCCCACTTTGACCACAATAAAAGGGTGTGTGCGCATTAATCCCATAGCCGCTTCACCATGCTTTGGGGATTGTGAAGTGCAAATTCAGGCAAGAGAACGGTTAAGCCCCGCGGCAAAAGAGCACCATATTTAGCAATCTCTGGATTGGCTTCCAAGGTAGATTCTAAGTAGCCGCTTACAGCTCCAACTTGGATGTGCTCCC
>NZ_JH725119.1:1271-50808 GCF_000278115.1 Bartonella sp. DB5-6 | reverse complement strand
ACAACAACGCGCTTTTCTGGTATCTTCATTGCATATATCCTTGCGGTTTTCCCCCATTAAAAAAAGGCAAAAGACTAATGGAATAGCGAATGCGCTGGGATTGACCAGAGCGGGCGATAAAGTCGTGATCTTGACTGATGCTGGTGATCACCACGGGGCCATGGAGAATGGCACTATAGGTCGTATCATTGATCCAACGCAGCATCTGAACCGGCTTTGCGGCACGAATAGTTCTGGTGATGGCATCAATGGCTATACGATCACCAAATTCTTCTGGAAACAACACGCCATGAATGGTTTTGGGGTCATTGCCATAGCCGGTAAATTGCAAACTGGGTGCCTTGCCAAAACGCTCCATAGGAACCCATGAGGCAGAAAACTCTTCTTCAAAGGATTGGAAATTCAGCCAGTCCACATAAAATTGATGCGGACCTAACATCATCAAAGGATCTCTCATAGGCTCCCTCCCCTCATTCTGTTTCTGCCATTATTCACTCCCCGCTCTCATTCTGTTCCCCCATGCAGGGCATTGGCGCGTGCACGTTGCAAAGCGTGACTTACCGCACGACCGGTAGCAACGGGATCACGGGCACCATTGATATGCACTGTGACATTTTGATTGTGGGTGGTGGGAGAGCGGTCTTTCTCTCTTTGCTCTGGACCAGATGGATTTGCATGACCAGCACCCGCAAATTGTGCTATGGGTTGAATGGCTGTTTTGCCCCCAAGCCAACTGGGTAAATGAAACAGGTCGGATAAATCAACGCTGCCAATCCATTCTCTGATGCGGCTTGGCAAAGATTTAAAAAAATCACTCAACTTTGTGATGGGTGCCATAAAGCCATCGACAATCCAATTGGCCAAGTCCTCCCCTGCTTGTTCCA
The DNA here is from genome assembly GCF_000278115.1 of Bartonella sp. DB5-6. Classification (GTDB taxonomy): domain Bacteria; phylum Pseudomonadota; class Alphaproteobacteria; order Rhizobiales; family Rhizobiaceae; genus Bartonella; species Bartonella refiksaydamii. The sequence goes on along the minus strand of NZ_JH725119.1, from coordinate 49,924 downwards.
TACCGGCTTTGGCATCATCAGAAAGTTTTTCTTGGGCAAAAAAAACTTCCCAACCAGCCCCAAAAGTTAGTGATACTGTGCTTAAAGCCCTCCCATACATTGCCAAACCATTGGGCAACAAACCCGAGACCCTGTTTGAACTTTTGCCAACGTTCAGAAAAGTCAAAAGCAGCAGTAATGGCGTTTTTCCATTTGGTGATGGTTACGGTATCAGCACCCCAAAAAATATACCGATCGTTATACACTCAACAAAAAATTTAACAAATATATTTCATTAAGTTTCAGAAATAGAACAACGTAATAACAACTCCACACTAAAAAAACTAAAAAGGACTACGCTTTCATTGACAACCATGAATAAAATATTCGCCATTTACCTTATGATAACTACTATATAAATAACAATAGAAAGACACTAAATCAAAATCAATGATATAAATTGCACGCATAATGATTTCAAAAATAAAAAAATTTAGAAACTATTTTTGAAAATTTCTAACTGATTTCTCCTTACCTTTTATGAAACTACATTACTGTATCTATTAAAATACGCTCTACACTACACCATCATGCCCAGAGCCAATGATTCAAGGACAACAAACATATTAAACGATCAAAAGACCTTTCCATGTTCTTTTATTGTCCCATAGAATAACATTCTCTCTAGGAAAGGAGGAAAGTGTAAACTTATCGACAAAAACATCCTTCAAGATGATCATTGACAATCCCAACGGACTGCATAAAAGCATAACAAATTGTAGGACCAACAAATGTCCAACCACGTTTCTTCAAGTCCTTCGAAAGACGAAGAGAAGCAGGTGTTATGGGATTAGCCAACAATGTTTGAAAATCTGTTTTTTCATAACGCTCTGATTGTGGTGGTTGAAACGACCAAAAATAGCGGGACAAACTCCCCCACTCTGTTATAATTTCCTGCGCTCTAAATGCATTATTAAGCACCGATTGAATTTTTCCTTGATGACGAACAATACCTTTATTCTGCATCAACATTTGCACCCTTACTTCATCATAATGCATAATTTTTTCAAAATCAAAATGATCAAACGCATTCCGAAAAGAAGAGATTTTTTTTAAAATTGTAAGCCAAGAAAGCCCTGCTTGAAAACCTTCAAGACAAATTTTTTCAAACAAATGGCGATCTTCAAAAACAGGTTTTCCCCATTCATTATCATGATAAGCACAATAAAGTGGATTCGTACCTGCCCATGAACAACGAATTTTTCCATCCGCCCCCATAAGAAGCCCTTCCTCGAGCACCACATTTATTATATTAAAAGAGCGTTCCTTGATCATCCTGCTTCGACTTGATCCGTTTAGATTTTAAAGAGCGATTGAGAACATGATCACGCGTTGAAAGACTAATTTCACCATCAAAAAAACGTAAATTTATTTGCCCCGTTTCAGGAAATTGCACCAACCGTTTAATGGGCTTATGATCCTGCCCCAAAGCCAAAACAAAACCACGTTCTAAAATATTCTGATACGAAGTGCTTTTTAAAAGCCTAAACGCGACCTCTAACTGAGCACGTTGTTTTTCCACATTGTGCACAAACGCACGATGAAGGCGTACAGTATAATCCTTTGTATTACGTTGCGCTTTTTCAGTATCCAGTAAACGCGGTGAAAAACGTATGGCAAGCGCACGAAAAGAAAAATGTTTTTTATCGCAGCTCACATGAAAAGCACGCAGCAATCGACTTGAAACTTCATCAAAACCACGCCGTGGTAGAGCAAAAAGTTGATCGACAGTCGGAAGCCCTCGTATAATAGCACGCAATTTTTGTTGATGAAAATCAAAATAACGCACCAATCCCTTGCGTAAACGAGCACCAAGAGATGCCACATACACTTCGAGATCAAGCTTAACAGGAACAGCCTTCTCTGCCGCTCCTGTGGGAGTTGGAGCGCGCCAATCAGCAACATAATCAATCAAAGTCCAATCCGTTTCATGCCCAACAGCAGAAATAACCGGAAGAGCAGACGCATAAACAGCACGAACAACAGCTTCGTCATTAAATCCCCATAAATCTTCTAAACTTCCCCCTCCCCGCGCAACAATAATAAGATCAGGTTTGGGAACAAGCCCTCCTAAAGGAAGAGCATTAAAACCTTCAACAGCAGCAGCCACTTCCTGACCACTTGTTTCCCCCTGAACACGAACGGGCCAAACCAAAATATGCAATGGAAAACGATCTGATATACGATGAATAATATCACGAATGACAGCGCCTGTTGGTGATGTCACAACGCCTATAATTCGCGGCATATAAGGCAAGGTTTTTTTCTTAGATTCATCAAATAAACCTTCATTTGCAAGCTTTTTCTTGCGCTTTTCTAGAAGTGTCATCAAAGCGCCAACCCCTGTTGGCTCAAGCGCTTCAATGACAATTTGATATTTTGATGACCCCAGATAAGTTGTTAGTTTGCCGACAGCGATCACTTCCATCCCTTCTTCGGGAGGAAATTTGAGCTTTTCCATAATGCCACGCCAAATAACAGCTTCCAATCGCGCCTTATCATCTTTTAAGGCAAAGTAAGCATGCCCAGAAGCATGAGCCCCGCGATAACCTGATATCTCTCCCCGCACCCGAACATAACCAAACTTCTCTTCAACAACGCGCTTTAAAGCCCCTGCTATTTCGGAAACAGTAAATTCTGCTGCATTCGTTGCACTTGCTTTTTCACCAAACAAATTTACCATTTTTCAATTCACAGAAGTTGCGATATCCAATCTTAACATTCACACAAACACATCTTTAAAGAGAATGAAATGCTTCTCTCAAAGAGAAAATCTTGAAATTATACTCTGTACACAACATTTCAATCCAGCACCGATATGCTTCAACGCATTGCAAAGTTTTTAAACCACATACAAAACGTTGAAGACATCATAATCATACTTTTTTGTATTTTATAAACTTAATACTCTCTATACCCTCTTATTTTTCAATTGCACTATAAAAAATATGTGGTGCGCTATTCCAAACCCATTTTTTGACATCCGGTGTCATAGCAACAATATTATATGTCTGATAGATAAAAGCATAGGGTCCTTTCTGCATAAATTCACGCTGCAAATCAGCATACATTTGCGCCCGTCTTTGTGGATCTTTTTCAAACAACGCATCCTGAACCTTTTGATTCATAGTTTTATCAAAATACCCATGGCACCAACTAGCATAACCTGTATTTTTTGCCTCATACCGATTATCAGGATTGTAAATAAGACGTGAAGCCATGGTATGGGGATCACCAGAGCCATTATTCCATCCGAAAAAAATCGTATCAAAACCCCGTGCATAAAATTTTGAAAATAACTGCGTACCTACAAAACGTTCAATTTTAAAACGCACCCCAATCTTTTTTGCATTGTCTTGAAGAGACTGAGCAATAGGCAAAGCAAAAGGATAAGGAGATGCACCTGCAAAAATCTTGGCCTCAAAACCATCCGGATATCCTGCCTCCGTTAAAAGCTGCTTTGCTTTTTGAAGATCAAGTTTAAAGGGTTGTCCTTCTTTTTCATCCAAAGCTCCCAAATTACCAAGAGGAATAAAACTTGCACGTGGAACACCAACATCTTTAAGAAGGGTCTTCCCGAGTCCTTCATAATCAATAAGATAGCGCATCGCCAAACGCACCTTTTCATTAGCAAAAATTGGATTTGTAGCATTAAAGCCCCATATGATCATGGAAGGCGCCAATACTCTTTCAACTTTAATATCTGTTGTTGCTTGGAGATCTGCTACATCCTCTGGCATCAAATTACGTGCAACATCGATATCGTGTTTTTGCAACAATAAACGTTGTGTTCCAGGCTCCGCGACATGGCGAATTAAAATCTTCTTCAATTTAGGCACCTCCCCCCAATAATTGGAGCTTGCATGCAACAAAAGAGCTTCTCCAGGACGCCAGCTACTTATCTGATAAGGACCAACACAAGCAGAATGGCTGGCCAAATACCGGTTTCCCATATCGCCATCTTGTTCGTGTTTTATGAGTGTCTCACGATCCAGCAAAGCAACAGTACGATTAGTAGAAATATTACTAAGAATAAGTTCTGCTGGATAAGGTTTATCAAATTTCATCACCACGGTTTGTTCATCCGGTGCTTGAAAAGCTTCATCAACATTCTGTTCTGTGATACCATATTCATTAAATGTCGCCGCATTGGACATCTTCAATTTAACAACTCGCCTCATGCTCCAAATAAGATCATTAGCGTTAGCAGGTCGACCATCATTAAACTTCAAACCATCGCGCAAATGAAAAGTAATAATCGTGCTTTGGTCGTCACTTAAAACATTCCAACTCTTTGCCAAAGAAGGAACCATTTTAGTTGCATCATCTTTAGCTGATTCAACTAAATTATCACAAACATTGACAACAATTTCAGTTCCATAACGGTCATTAAGTTGTGCAGGATCAAATGTACTTATTGCATCGAGATTCCAACCCATCACGAGAGTATCGGCAGGAGTTTTCGCTGAAACTTGTTGCACAAACATCCCCATGGAAATAAGAGCAGAAGCAAAAGATCTGCCACCTTTTAATATTTTCCTTTTCAAGTTCATAAACTTTTCCTTTTAAAGCTTACTCTATAAATTTCCCATGCAACAACGACAGACAAAAATAATAAGATCAGGTAAAAAACATACCTCTTAGAAATAAAATCCACCCCCCCCTCAAAAGCAGCGGCTACCTTGTAACCACTCTTTCCTCCTGATAAAGGTATAAGCTAAACCAAAAGATGCAACGAAACACGCTCTAATATCCAATGAATGATATCACGGCATGACAACACCTGTTGATGATGTCACAACACCTAAATTCAGGGCATATAAGGCAAAAGCTTCTTCTTTATTTCACCAAACAGAACTTCTGCTTCAAACCTCTTTTTGCGATTTTCTAAAAAGAGTCTTCAGAGCACCAACTTCGGTTGGTTTAAAAACCTTAATCATCCTTTGATATTTTGATGATCCTCATAAGCACAGTTGCTAACCATGGACATCCCTCTCCTTCCTCACAAGGCAATTTGAGCATTTCTATGAACTCACACCAAAGGACAATCCCCAGCATCTCATCATTTTTTAAGGAAAGACGATGTGATTTGAAGCATTAGCTCCACACTAAACCCATATTCCCCAAATTCACCTACATACAACAAAATTTTTTCTCAACAGCACATTTTAAGTCCCCCGCTTTTTCTAAAAAATACTAAATTCTGCTTAAATCTTAATATCTATGTGTACATGCATTTTACAAAAATGCATAGCCCTTCTCTAAAGAAGAATTTCTTGGAGTTACTCTGTAGAGAATATATCAATACATTTTATCAATAATCTTCGATATTTTGCAAAACTTTTAAATCCTATACAAAACACCGAAGATATCATGATAGTATTTTTTATATGTTACAACATTTAAGACATACTTATTTTTCAATGGCATTATAAAAAATACGTGGTGCACTATTCCACACCCATTTTTTTACATCAGGTGTCATAGTGATAATACTATACGTCTGATAGATAAAAGCATAAGGTCCCTTTTGCATAAAATCACGCTGCAAATCAACATACATTTGTGCCCGTTTCTGTGGATCTTTTTGAAACAGGGCATCCCTTACCTTCTTATTCATACCTTCATCAAAATAGCCATGGCACCAACTAGGATAGCCTGTGTTTTTAGCCTCAAATCGATTATCAGGATTATAAACAAGGCGTGAAGCCATTGTATAAGGATCTGCAGAATCGTTATTCCATCCCATAAAAATTGTATCAAAACCCCGTGCATAAAGTTTTGAAAACAACTGCGTACCTACAAAATGTTCAATCTTAAAGCGCACGCCTATTTTTTTTGCATTGTCCTGAATAGACTGAGCAATGGGCAAAGCAAAAGGATAAGGAGATTTTCCTGCAAAAATATTGGCCTCAAAACCATTCGGATAACCTGCTTCTGTCAAAAGCTGCTTAGCTTTTTTTAGATCAAGCTTAAAGGGTTGCCCTTCTTTTTCATCCAAAGCCCCAAGATTACCAATGGGAATAAAGCTTGCCCGTGGAATACCAACATCTTTAAGAAGAGTCTTGCCAAGACCTTCATAATCAATAAGATAACGCATCGCCAAACGCACCTTTTCATTGGCAAAAATTGGATTTGTCGTATTAAATCCCCACATTATCACAGATGGCGCCAACACTCTTTCAACTTTAATATCTGTTGTTGCTTGGAGATCTGCTACATCCTCTGGCATCAAATTACGTGCAACATCGATATCGTGTTTTTGCAACAATAAACGTTGTGTTCCAGGTTCTGCAATATGACGAATTAAAATCTGCTTCAATTTTGCTGCCTCTCCCCAATAATTGGAACTTGCACGCAACAAAATTGCTTCTCCAGAGCGCCAGCTCACTAATTGATAAGGACCAACACAAGCAGCATGACTTGCCAAATAGCGATTTCCCATATCACCATCTTGTTCGTGTTTCATAATTGTTTCACGATCAAGCAAAGAAGCAACACGAGTAGTAAGAATATGTCCAAGGATTATCTCTGCTGGATAAAGTTTGTCAAATTTCATCACCACAGTTTTTTCATCCGGTGCTTGAAGAGTAAAATCAACATTTTGTTCTGTAATTCCATATTCGTTAAATACTGCCGCTGCAGACAACTTCAATTTAACAATCCGTCTCATCCCCCAAACAAGATCATGAGCACCGGCAGACCGACCATCATTAAACTTCAAACCATCACGTAAATGAAAAGTAATTACTGTACCCCCACCCTCATTTGAAACATCCCAATTCTTTGCCAAAGAAGGTGCTATTTTAGCTGGATCATCTGTAGCGGAATCGATTAAGTTATCACAAATATTGGCAACAATTTCATTGCCATAACGTTCATTGATTTGCGCAGGATCAAAAGTCTCGATTGAATCGAGATTCAAGGCCATCACGAGGGTATCGGTAGGTGTTTTTGCTGCAACTTGTTGCACCAGTATTCCCAAAGCAATAACAGCAGAAGCAAAAGATCTGCTACCTTTTAATATTTTCCTTTTCAAGTTCATAGACTTTTCCTTTTAAAGCTTATTCTATAAATTTTCCGTGCAACAACGAAAAGCTTCTTCTTTATTTCATCAAACAGAACTTCTTCTTACGACTTTCTCAGGAGTGTCACCAAACCGCCAATTTCAGTTTGTTCAAAAACCTCCATAACAATTTGATATTTTAATAATCCTAGATAAGTTGTAAGCTGCCTAGAATAACCACATCCATCCTTTCTTCAGACGGAAGTTTGAGCTTTTCCATAACTCCACACCAAGAAACAACTCAAAACCTGTGTTTCACCATTTTTTAAGGAAAATGGTAGCGCGACTTAAAGCATGTGCAGCATAATAACCTGTTATTTTCCCATACACCTGCAGCTAATAATCAAACTTTTCTTCAACGATACATTTTAAAGCCCCCTGCTCTTGCAGAAACACTAAATTCTGCGTCCCTCGTTCCGCCTGCTTTTTCAACAACAAACTTACTATTTTTTCAATTCACGCAGATTAAAACATCCAGTCTTCACTATCTATGTAAACACAATTTTATCCGAATAAATAGTCTTTCTAAAATAGGATGTCTTGAAATTACAGCCTATACACAACATATAAGTCCATTATTAGGATCTTCGACGTACAGAAAATTTTCACCACCATGTAGAGCGTCGAAACATTATCAACATTCTCTCGCAAATTCTTAGAAAATAAAGAATATCCATCAAGTTAATGAAAGGAATGCTATGAAAATACCTCGAAAAATGCCAACAGAACACGAGCGCGTTTCAGAAACAAGTGCAGATGTTACACCAGTATTACAAGGTGGTGAACTCGAAAAAAAAGTAAGGAAAAACAAAAGAACCATTTCTTCTTTATGGCGATGATGCCATTGTGTCCCACAATGAAAGCGTAATATACGCGAAAGTATGTTAAAATGAACAAAAGGAAAAAGTTGTCTAATTCTCTTCACGCATTTCTTGGAGGAATATTAGGGCGTGTTACTTTAAAATTGCTCATCCTTTCATTCCTTGTTGGCATCATGATGAATTTTCTTGGATGGACTCCTCGAAGTCTCATGCAAAGAATAATAGAGTTTTTTAAATCTCTATGGGAAACAGGATTTATAACTCTTGCAAATTTTTTCCATATGTCCATGATGGGAGCTATTGTTGTTGTGCCTGTTTTTCTTTTTCTACGCATTTTTCATAAAAAATAAATGCTTTAATGTTTCCCCTTCTACTAATCTTTTCGAAAAATCAAACGACATACAAATCCTGTACTAACAGCTATAATCACCGCTACAATACCATATATAAAACTATGCTTGTGCGCTGCATGAAAAATTGTATAAGCAATATGCGCTTTAACAATTTCAAGAGTTGTGGTCGCACAATCAATAAATTCCCCATCGCGAAAAAGATAAGCACGAGCCTGATAATGTCCAACAGGAATATTTGCTGGCAAACGAAAATGCGCTGTAAACAGTGCACCGGAACCAAAACGAACACCACCCACTTCCTCGTGATAAAGATTTTTGGCTTTTTGCAATTTTATAAGTTCATCACGAAAAATTTGTATTTTTTCCTGATCTTGTTCATCCGTCTGCAGCAACAAATAGGGTAATCCTAGCCTCAAACGTTTATAATCTTCAACGCCAGTAATATCATCAATCTCACGCGTTGTGACCATAGAATAAAAGAGAGGAACATCTTTAAAAGTGAGGGAATCTGCGTTAACCCAAACTCCAGCATTACGTTTCTTTTCTCGCATAATCATAGGTCGAGCTTGTCCCTCCAAGCTCACAATAACATCATAACGGCTCTGTCGAGCATGTGACGAATTAATATTCTCTAAAACACCAGCAATATAAAGATCACGGCCATCAAAATGTGCATCAACTGTAATCGTATTCGTTGTTACGATAATTTGGATAGTCTCATGATCCACTTGGTCAATGAGTGCAGCTTTCGTGCCAACATGCCCCCACATAGAAGAAGAGACTATACAAAAGCAACCCGCAATGATGCATAAAGAAAATAATCTACCCATTTTTATCTCATCAGAATATCCAAAGAGAAAAGATTATCAGGGCGTACAAATAATTGGAAAGCAAGACGCATACATACAATCAACACCAAAAATGCAAGCGCCATGCGCAATTGTTCAGCCTTTAATTTTCTTCCAGTGCGTGTTCCATATTGTGCACCAATACTTCCGCCAAGCATCAACAAAAAAGCCAAAACAATATCGACTGACTGATTACTTACACTTTGTAAAACTGTAGTAAAAGAAGAGACAAATGTAATTTGAAAAAGTGAAGTTCCAATCACCACGCGGGTCGGGACACGCATAAGATAAATCAATGCTGGTATCATAAAGAACCCACCACCAATCCCCATAATAGAAGACAACAAGCCAACAATAAGACCAATTCCTAAAACTGGAATGATGCTGACATATATCATTGATGTCCGAAAACGCATCTTTAACGGCAAACGATGTATCCAATTATGTCTACCTGCAAGACGAATATTGACTTTTTGCGCTGTACGTTGGCGTATCATATCACGCCAACTTTCAATAATCATCAAACTTCCTACGCTCCCAAGAAGAATCACATAAAGAAGCGAAATCATAAGATCTAATTGCCCTATTTTTTTCAAAACAGAAAAAATCTGAATCCCGATTAAAGAGCCAATTCCCCCTCCAATCACTAAAAAAATACCAAGTTTTATATCAAGAGTACGTCTTCTAAAATGTGTAATCGCCCCAGTTACAGATGATGCAATCATCTGATTAGCCCCTGTTGCAACAGCAATAGCAGGAGGGATATTATAAAAAATCAATAAAGGCGTGATGAGAAAACCACCACCAATTCCAAAAAGTCCTGAAAAAAAACCAGCAACAACCCCCATACCAATCAAGATCAGCATGTTGAGCGACATTTCAGCAATTGGTAAATAAATACTCACTTACAGAACCTTCAAGATAATTTGAAGTTTTTTAGATAATCCGAGAGCCTCTCTCTAATTAATTCCCTTCTTCAATAATCTTTGTTTCATGTTGAAAAGAACAAGTTTAGATGCCATACACGTTTTTATAAAATTACGAATGTGCAATCTGCCTCACATCACTTAACCTAACATCATAAAATTAAAAAAATGAACTCCTTTTAAAAAAACATGAAAGCATAACGTTATCGCTGCCATAAATGCAATGATTAAAAAACAAAGAAGAAGTTTTTTAAAAGGATAACGCAAAAAAAAGGAAATTCCCAGAGACTCTGCTTTCAAGGAAGAATATTGATCATTTTCAATGTAATGACCAGATGTTTGAACAGTAGGATGCCTTTCTTCTATTATAGAATTCCCCACAAGTTCCTCAGCCTCTTTTGAACAAGGCTTCATACCCTCTATTGGTGAAGAGCTTCTATTCTCTTGTTGCAATGTGTTTTCAACATTTGTTTGGATTGAAGTTGTGCGATTTTGTTCCGAAAAATTTTGTGCCTTTTGGGGCGACGAGCATTCTAGGCTTTCTTCACATGCCATATGAGCAAGATGCTGCACAACAGAATCAAACGATTTTGAACGAGACATATGCCGTGTTACTGCTGCTTGTTCTAGGCTTTTCTTCTCTCTATGCAAACTCTGAACAAGCATTTTTATCTGCTCTAAATGCTCAAACAACTTTTTTTCTTTTTGGCGACGTATATAATGCTCTGCCAAAATCGCCCGACTAATATCATCCAAGTAAGATTTTAAACTCTCATCCACGGAACTTTGCAATGTCAAACGACGAGGTGAATGCTTCATCCGCATTTGTGCATGAACAGAGCGCAATTTTTTAGCGATATCCGACATCCTTACTTCAGTAGGCGTGCCCATCTTTTCCTTTTTCTCAACGACAAAAAAAGAAGGTTTTTCATGCTTAACTTGCTCTATAATATGACTCTTCGTATTCAAAAACGCTACCCCTCACTGTATTGCAAACGCTACGCCTCATTAATTCTTTGCAAAGAATCACATAAATGAATGGAAATTGTGCTTTATTTTAGTAAATAGAGCTTTAAGAATTTCCAAAACATTGCCAAAAATCTTTAAAAGAATGAATTTTGATTTTTCCGCTTTCAAGATTTAAATTGAAAAGCCATTCCCTATTTTTGCTTTTTTTACTTTTTTGCCATTACATAAAAGACCTCTATAAAGAAAGAATATCCTCATAACACACACTGATTTTTTACCTTTTTGTTCAAACGAAGAAGGCAATTATTGAAGTGCAAAAAAGCTAAATATAGATTGAACACAACGATAAGAGTACAAATAAATGTAAGAAAGCTTATATAATGAGAAAACCAATTATAAGTGAAGTTCTAAATAATTTGGTTTCTTATGATTATTAGGATAAACTTTTGATCATACAAACAAAGAGGATCATCATGAAAATAATTGTCGCTGTCAAACGTGTTGTTGATTATAATATCAAGATACGTGTCAAACCTGATGGCACGAGCGTTGATCTATCTCACGTAAAAATGTCTATGAACCCTTTTGACGAAATCGCCGTGGAAGAAGCAATTCGTCAGAAAGAATCTGGGAAAGTTTCAGAAGTTGTTCTTGTTTCAATTGGACCTGAAGCCGCACAGGAAACCTTACGAACAGGGCTTGCAATGGGTGCTGATCGCGCTCGCCTTGTAACAACAGAGCAAACACTTGAACCCTTAGCAGTTGCTAAAATTCTCAAGGTCATTGTTCATGATGAAAAACCCAATATGGTCTTTTTAGGGAAACAAGCCATTGATGATGATAGCAACCAAACCGGACAAATGTTAGCAGCGCTCCTTGGTTGGGGACAAGCAACTTTTGCTTCGCATCTAAAAATAGAAAATGGGCACGCAACTATTATCCGCGAAGTAGATAATGGCACACAAACTCTCTGTCTACCCCTCCCCATCGTAATGACTGCTGATCTACGGTTAAACGAACCACGTTATACTTCTCTGCCCAATATTATGAAGGCAAGAAAGAAGCACATTGAACAAAAAGCACTTGCTGACCTTGGCGTAGATACAAAAGCACGCTTAACAGTCCTTAGCGTTGAAGAGCCCAAAGCCCGCCAATCCGGTGTCAAAGTGGCTAATGTAGCAGAACTTGTCAATGCGCTAAAACAAACAAACCGCATTTAATATTCAATAACCTAGATCAAAACAACACTGTATAAAAGGACAAAAATTTATGGCGATTCTTTTATTAGCCGAACAAAATACAGAGGAAACCGCAAAAGCACTCACCGCAGCGCAAGCAATTAGTGATGATATTGATATTTTGGTTTGTGGAACAAAGGTTCAAGCAATTACCGAAAACACTGCCAAGCTCGCTGGTGTAAGACAAATTCTTGTCGCTGAAGCCGATTATTTAGCACATCAACTCGCTGAACCTATGGCAAATACAATTGTCAAATATGCGAATAATTATAATGTGATCATGGCTGCATCTACCAGTACTGGTAAAAATGTAATGCCACGCGTGGCTGCTCTTCTTGATCTTATGCAAATTTCAGACATTATCGCGGTTGTTGCCCCCGATACCTTTAAACGACCAATCTATGCAGGAAACGCACTTGAAACTGTACGCACCAATGATCCTCAAAAAGTTATTACAGTCCGTACAGCCTCTTTCACACCAGCTCCTTTCCAAAATAACATTGCTCCTATTAAAACGATAACGCCAGCTCCCAATCCAAACCTTTCTTCTTTCATAAAAGCAGAAACCAACAAAAGTGATCGCCCTGATCTTACCTCGGCACGTGTTATTATATCAGGCGGACGTGGTCTTGGCTCAAAAGAGCAATTTATGACACTCCTTCTCCCCCTTGCAAACAAACTAGAAGCTGCTTTAGGGGCCAGCCGCGCAGCAGTGGACGCAGGCTATGCCCCTAATGATTGGCAAATTGGACAAACAGGCAAAGTTGTTGCTCCCGAACTCTATATTGCTGTCGGTATTTCCGGTGCAATTCAACATTTAGCCGGCATAATGGATGCACAAGTTATCGTAGCTATTAACAAAGATGCTGAAGCCCCTATCATGCAAATTGCTGATTACGCCCTTGTAGGAGATCTTCATCAAATTATTCCTGAGTTGGAGAAAGCTTTATAAGCCATGAATGCATCTGTGCATCATCAACGTGAAACTATGGAATTTGACATAGTAATTGTTGGAGCTGGACCTGCAGGGCTTTCTGCAGCAATTCGTCTCAAACAGATTAACCCCGAACTTTCTGTCACAATCGTTGAAAAAGGCACTGAAGTTGGTGCACATATTCTGTCTGGAGCAGTTGTTGACCCCATTGGCATTGATACACTCTTGCCAGAATGGAGAAATGAAAACGATCATCCTTTTAAAACACCAGTCACCAGTGATCAGTTTTTTTTTCTAAAGCAAAAACACGCCACAATATTTCCCAATATTTTGCGCCCAAAAATCTTATCCAATGACGGATGCTATATCGTTTCACTCGGGAATGTTTGCCATTGGCTAAGCAAAAAAGCCGAAGCGCTCGGCGTCGAAATCTATCCTGGTTTTGCCATATCGGAAACCATTCAAAACGATAATGGGGCTATCATTGGTGTTCTCACAGGTGATATGGGTCTCGAAAAGAATGGAACCCTTGGGAAAAATTATATGCCGGGTATGGCCTTATTAGCAAAATATGTTCTAGTCGCAGAAGGCGCGCGTGGCTCCATTGCAAAACAACTAATACAGAAATTTGATCTTAGTAAAAACCGTGAACCACAAAAATTTGGTCTCGGTCTCAAAGAGCTTTGGGAAGTTGAACCACAAAAACACAAACTTGGTTTAGTTCAACATTTTACCGGTTGGCCCTTAGACAATCGTACCGGTGGTGGCGGTTTTCTTTATCACCAAGAAAACAACTTAATTTCTGCTGGTTTTGTTGTGCACTTAGATTATAAAAATCCTTATCTTTCTCCCTTCGAGGAATTTCAACGTTTTAAAACACATCCTCAACTTTATGAAATTTTCAAAGGTGCAAAGCGCCTTTCTTATGGTGCTCGCGTCATCAGTGAAGGTGGTTGGCAATCCGTACCAAAGCTTACCTTTCCCGGTGGAGCGCTTATTGGCTGTTCTGCTGGTTTTGTCAATGTCCCTCGTATCAAAGGCTCTCACAATGCCATTCTATCTGGTATATTAGCAGCCGATAAAATTGCTACAGCTCTTGCTCAAGGACGCGCCCATGACGAAGTCAAAGAAATCGAAGAACAATGGCGACAAGGTCCCATTGGCAAAGATCTTTATAAAGTACGCAACGCGAAACCACTATGGGCAAAATTCGGCACAAAATACGGGATTAAGCTTGCCGGCTTTGATCTGTGGTGGCAACAATTATTTGGATTTTCTTTATTTAGAACACTCTCTCACACAAAAGAAGATTATGAATGTCTCGAACCAGCAGAAAAATTTCAACCCATCGCTTATCCAAAACCAGATGGTATTGTAACCTTTGATCGTCTCTCCAGTGTCGCACTTTCTCATACGCATCATGAAGAAAACCAACCTTGCCATTTAAAAATAGCTTCATTAGAAAAACAAAAAGACTCCGAATATGCAATCTATGGAGGCCCCTCCACACGCTATTGCCCAGCAGCCGTCTACGAATGGCTAAACCATAATGATCAGAAAACTTATGTTATTAATGCTTCAAACTGCATACATTGTAAAACCTGCGATATCAAAGACCCCAACCAAAATATCAATTGGACTTGTCCGCAAGGCAGTGAGGGACCACTTTATCTCAATATGTAATCATTGTTCATTTTACTAAAATGAAAATCTGTAAAAACGTAACCAATAAGAGTGCTCCCTCTCAAAAATTAAAATCCCATCCACTACTTTTAAGGCACAAGTTCTTACACAATGTAGAATGTGTTCTATCACTACTCCCACAATAAAAGACTCTCTCACTACCGCATCACTTTTTTCATCAGAAATCTATAACATAGCTGCTATTAAAAACTTTTTATCTATCAATGACAAAACAATGACTAAGATATTGTGATCATTCTGCTCATAAAGGCGCAACTCATCACGCATCTTCATCATCTTTTTAATTCAACTCTCCGACCTTCAAAAACAGTCACAGCAATATCTTTTAAAGAATGAAGATTGCACAACACCACCCACCTTTGCTTTTCTCTGTTCTTTACTGGAGTCACGTCCCTCACAATGAACAACGCACCATTCCGCTACGCATTCGCACAACTGTTTCAAAGAAATATCTCTCATAACTCCCAAAACCCCATTTTTTCCCCTCCATGAACAGTATAATGTAAGGTCCATAGAGCACTATCATCTTCACATTTATGAAAACACAAACAGGCATCATCATTCTATTGACCAGATTAAAATGTTGCCTCTCTCCTGTATAAAATTTGTTTACAAAGGAGCATATTCACTCCCTTCTTAAATGATTTTTATCCATATATTGCTTCTTCCTATGACATATAAGCAAACGTTTTTTGATTCATGATAAGAAGAATTAAAAGAAGGAAAGCATGGCGTATTCAATTTTCTCATTCAAGTTGCATACTAATGTGAATATCTTTATAAATTAACTTGTTACTATAACAAAAGTTATGAATATTAATCTACCTTAGTTTTAAAATATGTATAGCAAACAATTTTGTAAATCTTTGTTCACGTAAGTCTAAACGAACACACCAATACCACTCTCATTAAGATCAGAAAAAATATTAATCCAGCATTTTTAATGTGTAAACGGAGCGTTTATTTTTTGCAAAGTGGTCTCAAGAGCCTTCATTAAAGCACTCTTTCCCCCTTGACGAGAAAAACAGTCTGACAACAGCTCATTTGTCCCCCCCTTCGTTGAAAACTCTTTCTCAAGCAGAGAAAAATCAAGAGGTTTTGAACAATCAGTTGCTATAGTTTTGCGCATTTCATCCGTAAGATTTCCAAACATCATAGAAAGAAAATCTGCTGATGGTTGTTTTTTCAACCCCTGTGTCACAAACCATTGGTGTGCTGTTTCTATAAAATTAAAATAAACCCCCATAAGTGAACCTGCCGTCATAAAAAGATTAAACTGCTCTTCTGCATCCAAGACCAATGTTCCCCCCAACGCATCAAACAAAGTGCGCAAAAATGGATGATCAGGATAAATGGGTGTCAAATTCTTACATTCTGCCACAAAAGGAAGTGGAACAGCACGATAAACCTTATGGTTTATCCACTCTTCAATTTCTGCTGCTTTTGCCATGGCAAGCACGGAAATAACAAGTTGTTCTGGATGAAAACGAAGAGAACGCAAAACTTCTTTTGCAATTTGGTTGGGCAAACAAAGAAAAACACAATCACTAACATCCAGCAATGCTTGATTATTTTCGGCAATAATAACCTTATCGTAATTGTGTGAAAGGCGCTCTGCACTTCGTGCATTGCGGGGAGAAACAATAATGGAAGAAACGTCAAAAGCGCTCATCATTAAGCCTTCGACCATTGAAGTACTGATTTTACCCGTTCCCAAAAAGCCAATTTTCATTTCTTCTTCTTATCCTCATAATTTCTAAAGAGAACGCAACCAGCGCTTCATGCATTTTAACTAACATAAACACTAATTGAGGAAGCAACACATAACATAGCAAGAATAATCAATCCCAAATAAACTTTGGGCTTATCAAAAATAACTGCAAAAGCAGAAAACCAACCAACGACAGCAGCCGCTAATGCGAATAAAAAACCTGGCTTATTCATGAGTACAATATGCATTGCCATCAAACCACCAATAATTAATACTCCAAAAACAATCAACAAACCCGTTGCAAACTTTTCATAATCATCCATATTTCACTCCTCATAGTGCTCAAACTGTTAAGCACTTTTTTACCCCATGTGTTCATAAAAACGAAATGTTTTCCATCTACCATGGTTAAAATGATATAGAAACTCTTATTTATCAGACGTAAAAAATGCTGGAATATGCTGCGGCCAACACCACGGTAAAATTGCAATCAAGTCAAAACGTACACA
The DNA here is from genome assembly GCF_000278115.1 of Bartonella sp. DB5-6. Lineage (GTDB taxonomy): Bacteria > Pseudomonadota > Alphaproteobacteria > Rhizobiales > Rhizobiaceae > Bartonella > Bartonella refiksaydamii. Next base: position 32,806 of record NZ_JH725119.1, on the reverse strand, counting down.
TAAAAGCGCACGATCTTTTTGTCGTGCTAACCAAATATCTGCTGCGGCCTCAATGCGCCTCTCATTCACCCGAGAAACCGCTGCCATTGCTTCAGCTAATGTTGAGCGAGCTTTTACCTCAACAACTAATACAAGATTTCCACGCCGCGCAATTAAATCAATTTCACCGCATTTTGTTTTAAAACGAATTTCAGCAATGTGGAACCCTTTAAAACGTAACCACCAAGCAGCCCATTTTTCTGCACGAACACCTCGATAAAAAGATTTTTGCCTACGTTCTTTTTGTATGGTCTTCCCTATCATTTTATGCATCTTTTAAAAAATTCAACCGCTGAAAAAGTTCTTGCTTTTTTAAGCCTGTTTTCTTTGCTGCCAAAGCAGCCGCTTGAGCTGCAGAATGCGTACACGCCAATTCTAATAACATCTCATCAATTTCTTGATCACTCATTACGTCCAAAGAGGAAAGTGCTTCCCCAACAAGCACAACAATTTCTCCACGAATATGCGCTTGCTTACCGTATCTTTCAAATAAATGGCCTAAATTAGAAACATCTACTGTTTCAAACTTTTTTGTTAATTCACGACAAATTGCAGCTGGACGATCAGCCGAAAAAAAAGAGACCATATCCTGTAAAGTCTCGACGAGACGATGGGGTGATTCATAAAAAACTAACGTCGCAGGAATAGCTTTTAATTGTTCTAACCGCTTTTGACGCTGTACCTTTCGCGCACTCAAAAAACCAGCAAAGAAAAAACTATCTGTAGGGAGCCCTGTCGCAACAAGAGCAGCTAAAAGTGCTGATGCCCCAGGAATTGGAACGATTTTGTGACCAGCTTTGCGTGCCTCTTCTACCAATCGAAATCCAGGATCAGAAATAAGCGGTGTTCCAGCATCTGAGACGAGCGCTACAGTTTTATTTTCTGCTAAAGCTACTAATAATTTCGCCCCTGCTTTCTGTGCATTATGTTCATGATAAACAAATGATTTTTTCTGAATACCGTAGCGTTCCAACAAAATACGCGTCACCCGCGTATCCTCACACGCTAAAATATCAACACCTGCAAGTATTTGCAAAGCACGAAGAGTGATATCAGCAAGATTTCCAATAGGCGTTGCCACGAGATAAAGCCCTGGTTCTATGACGGGTGCAGAATAAGCATGAGAACCTATAAAATATGTTTTTTCACACATACCTTTCTTCCATAATCAAATATCCCCTCTCTAAAAGCTCTAAGCGAAAACCTTTATCCATGATCATCAACAAGTTCTGCACAATTTTCTTTGTCTCCGCCAAAAGATCAACTACTCGAATAATTGCTAGTAGCACAACAAGATAGCTTGCGCTAGCATCAACACTTTTCTTGGTATTATAACCCATTTTTGATCATTATTATTGCTTCCAATAGAATGAACTTCCAGCATTACTAATAACCACATCAGTCCCAATAATTTTCTACAAAACCTTTGCTCAAAAACCAAAACAAAATTCTATCCATTCCCACATTTCAAACGTCTTCAGTCTTTTAAAAGTTAAATTCTCTAGGTAACCTGCATTTTTAAAATCTATCCCATTTACTGATATTTAAATCCTCACCCCAAGCAAATATGAATCACTTGCGAGCAACAGCAACAACTACCTGTATCATTTTAAATAACATGGACCGTCAGCACTACAACATCTCATTTTGCAATATTTTCTACAACTTTTACAACGCTATGATCAATATTCAGCAACTTCATATAAAAGAACCGTGTTTTTTTCACACCCGAATGAGATCTTTAACCAATTCCATCCCACCAACAAAAAACAACTGAAAGCTTTTATACAAAAACAAAATTACCGCCCACTGCATGATTAGTTTTTTTACTCATTTCACTTCTAAAATATCTAACCCCAAAATGAGACACTCATGGACTACAATTCCCATAAAAACAGCTATTTATGTTTTTTTATATTGTATCCTAGCAAACCCTCTAAGAAAAACGTAAATTTAACAAAATTTGTCTTTCACTTGATCAACAATCGCACGATAAAGTTTGGCATGGTCCTCATCAGGATTAGAGACAAAGATAGGTATACCGCCATCCGAGGAAGATCGCAAAGCCGCATCAAGTGGTACTTCTGCCAAGAAAGGTACCCCTCGGCGTTCTGCTTCTGCACGCGCACCACCATGACCAAAAATATCGTAGCGTTTTTGCGTATCAGGAGCAATAAAATAACTCATATTTTCAATGAGTCCTAAAATAGGAACATCGACTTTCATAAACATTTCTATCGCTTTACGCGCATCAATTAAGGCAAGATCCTGCGGAGTAGAAACAATCAACGCACCCGTTAATTGCACTTGTTGAGCAAGTGTCAATTGTGCATCCCCTGTACCTGGTGGCATATCCACCACCAAAACATCAAGAGGTTCCCATAAAACATCTCTGAGCAATTGCGTCACAGCCGCCATTACCATGGGACCACGCCACACCACTGGCTTTTCCTCCTCAACCAAAAAACCCATTGACATCAATTTAAGTCCGAATTTTTCAAGAGGTTGGAGTTTTTTCTCGTCAATAAGCTGTGATTTTTGGTTAACAAGTCCTGTCAAACGTGGCAAAGATGGACCATAAATATCCGCATCCATCAAGCCCGTTTTGAAACCAGAATCCTGTAAAGCTAAAGCAATATTTATCGCCATTGTAGATTTGCCAACCCCTCCCTTTCCAGAAGCAACTGCAATCACATGCCGCACACCTTCTATCGGTGTTTTCACAGGTAATCCCTTTGCTTTATGTTTTGACGCAGGAAAATGAGAAGATACCTTCAATTTTTTTTCTGCTGTAAGTGTAACAACAACAGCTTTAACCCCATCCAAAGCACAAACCACTTCTTCAGCACCACGGCGCAACGATTCCCACTCTTGCACACGTCCATCCGGAACTGTAATGGAAAAGAAAACCTTGCCATGAGCAATCAATATTTCTGAAACAAGCCCCAATGATACAATATCACTTTCAAAATCCGGTCCTTTGACTTTATGTAATGCGTTGCGGATAACCTCACTTGTGATAAGATTCACTGTCTTTCCTCTCTATAAAAATACCCAAAAATATAGCAATTAAGGACTCAAAATACTTCAACTTCACCACCTAAAATTTCTTACTTTACTGAGAATTACAAAATGTAAATACATTACATTTTATCTCTTTAAAAACACGAAACCAATCTCAAATAAAAACCTCGAACGTAAAATCTGATATGAAATTCCATTAAACACGTTTGCCGTACAAACACTTTATGAATGTTTCTATAAAGGTCTTTAAAAGGCAAAACCAAGTACACTTTTTACGTTAAAAAATACACTTTACTACAATCATATACTAACGAGCGACGACTCTTTCTTTACCCCCCCCTCTGCCCCTTTACGTCTTGAGTATTCACTTGTCTTATAAAAAAGATAACTGTAAACTGCACCGTTACCAATTCGTGTTTTTCTTAACTTTTAAAGTGTTACGAATAAAATGTACCTCTATCGTAGAGTTTTTTGTTTTTTTAAGAGAGAGACAAATAATCTAAGATTGACTTTTTTTATATTTTTCCTTATGGATAAACGGCCGTATGATAGGGTAAGATTGTCCATCTAGCGCATAATTGCCTGTAAAATATAAGAAGGGCCGCACTCCGCGGTATTTAAATAAATGAAACGTACTTACCAACCCTCTAAACTTGTCCGTAAACGCCGCCATGGTTTTCGTGCACGTATGGCAACAGCTGGTGGCCGTAAAGTTATCGCCGCAAGGCGTGCTCGCGGACGTAAGCGGTTATCTGCTTAATCATTTAAATTTTCACAACAATTGAATATTATTTATCATTTCTGTTGTGAAGTTTTCGTTAGAAATTTTTTATGCCTGCTTTTGCGGGCATTTAGTGAAATTGCAAAACGCTCTTTATGAAGAAAAAACACCCCTGCCGTATTCGCAAAAGATCGGATTTTTTGGCTGTACGCACAGGAGAAAAACGACGTGGTCCTTTATTTTTGCTTGAAGTCAAATCCCATGAACAAACAGCAGAAATAAAATCTCCTCGTGTTGCGCGTGTAGGTTTCACGGTTACACGTAGAAACGGCAATGCTGTCAAACGCAACCGTATCAAAAGACGTTTGCGCGAAGCAGTAAGGGTTGGTTTAACAGATAACATGGAGGCAGGAACAGATTATGTCATTGTAGCACGTCCTGATGTGCTTCATGCACCTTTTTCATCTTTGATCAATGAATTAAACCGACGAATAAAATCAAAAACAAAGCATCAAAAACGGCAGCAGGGGTGTACGAATGGAATATAATCGCAATTTCTTTATCGCCATTGGATTGTCTTTTGGTGTACTTATAGCATGGCAGTTTCTTCATGTTATTCCCAAACAAGATGAATTACAGAAACAACAAATCATCGCACAGCAATTGTCAAAACAACAGTCTACACTTTCCACTCCTACTACAAGTTTTTCTGACACAGCACCAACGTACGGATCAGCATCCATAATTGATCACAAAATGACTCCTGAAATCCGGAATGCTATATTAGCCAAAACAAACCGTATTGCTATAAAAACCAATGAACTTGAAGGTTCCATTAATCTTGTTGGCGCACAGTTTGATGATCTTCTCCTCAAAAAATATCGCCTGACAGTAGAGAAAAAATCACCGGAAATTGCTTTACTAAACCCCAAAGGATTCACAACGACCTACCTTGCTGAATTTGGTTTTACTAGTCCTTCTTTGTCAAAAGAATCCTTGCCACAATCTGATACACAATGGCAAATAGAAGGAAACAACACGACACTGACTCCTTCAACACCAGTCACTTTAATTTATAATAACGGACAAGGACAAATCTTTCGTCGTGTTCTTTCTGTTGATGATCACTACATGTTTACCATTGAAGATTCTATCAGCAATGAAGGGAATAAGCCTATATATCTCTCATCCTATGCTCGCGTTGCACGCGCAGCTCCACCAGAACATACAAATGCGACCTACTTGCTTCATGAAGGCATGATAGGTATTGCAGGTGATTCACTTAAAACCGAGAAATACAAAAATTTAGCGGAGCTTGATCCAAATCCTGATAATGGGCAAAAAAGCATAGCGTTCTCTAAAGTGATAGGAGGCTGGATTGGTATTACCGATAAATATTGGGCTGTAGCGGTTATTCCCCCTCAAGATAAAGAATATACAAGCCGCTTTATTTATTTTGATCGCTTACAAACACATTATCAGTCTGATTTGCTCGGGTCACTTCTAACTATCGCTCCAAACGAAACAAAAACCGTTACAAATCGTCTTTTTGCTGGAGCAAAACAAGTTGAAATCATTAATCACTATCAAAATAACTTAAAAATTAAGAAATTTGCTCTTTTAATCGATTGGGGCTGGTTTGATTTCATCACCAAACCAATGTTTTCTCTTATTGACATTCTTTATAAGCAAACAGGCAATTTTGGTATCGCCATTCTTCTTGTCACAGTGCTCTTGAAAACACTGCTCTTCCCGCTAGCGAATAAGTCCTATAAATCTATGGCGCGTATGAAGCTTATACAACCGATGTTGTTGGAAATAAAAGAAAAATATCCAGATGATAGAACCAAACAACAACAAGCAATTATAGAACTGTATAAAACCCAAAAAATCAATCCTCTTGCGGGCTGTTGGCCAATGTTGGTTCAATTTCCAATATTTTTTGCTCTTTATAAAGTTCTGTATATTACCATCGAAATGCGGCATGCACCTTTCTTTGGTTGGATTCAAGATCTAGCAGCACCCGATCCAACTTCCCTTTTTAACCTGTTTGGCCTTTTACCGTACACGACCCCAACGTTTCTTATGCTTGGTGCATGGCCTTTGATCATGGGAATAACGATGTTTTTACAAATGCGTATGAACCCAGCTCCTCAAGATCAGACACAAGCTATGATCTTTGCGTGGATGCCGGTCATCTTTACTTTTATGCTCGCTTCCTTCCCTGTTGGTCTTGTCATCTACTGGGCATGGAACAATATACTGTCGATTATTCAGCAAGGTATCATGATGAAACGTCAAGGGGCTAAAATTGAGCTTTTTGATAATCTTAAAGCCTTGTGGCGAAGATCACCCAAAAAAGAAGTGCATGAATGACAAAATGTTCGTCTCTTTTGGGAATTTTTTTTCGCAAGTGGGTTTTTATTCGTGGTGTACCAGCAATACGCTTTCTCCCACCAGAAGGACCACCGGAAATCGCATTTGCGGGACGTTCGAATGTTGGAAAATCATCTTTGATCAACGCACTCGTCCAACAAAAAGGCTTGGCGCGTACCTCAAATACACCAGGGCGCACTCAAGAACTTAATTACTTTGTACCCGATGGTTTTAGTGGACAACTAGGAGATCTCCCTCCTATAGCGCTCGTAGATATGCCAGGTTATGGTTTTGCCGAAGCCCCTAAAAATCTGGTTGATGCGTGGACAGAGTTGATTTTTAACTATTTGCGGGGGCGTACAACATTAAAACGTGTTTATGTCTTGATTGATTCACGTCATGGAATCAAAAAAAATGATTCAGATGTTTTAGATCTTCTTGATAAAGCAGCTGTTTCTTATCAAATTGTTTTAACGAAAAGTGATAAAATAAAATCGAATGTCCTTGAAAAATTAATAATAACCACAAAAACACATCTGCTCAAACATCCAGCAGCTTATCCTGAACTTCTTGTGACATCTTCAGAAAAAGCATTAGGTTTGGAAGAATTGCGTACCGCCATTTTACAAGCAATCGCAGCATAGAACACATTCCTTTTATTAAAAGTTTATTAAACATAATTATGAGCTTTTACTAATAATCTTGTACTTCTAGTAAAGCACCTTTATAAAAATTCCTAATACTTGAAAAAATTCTCATCAACTCTATTTGATAGCGTAGATTATGCTGACACTTTTTCATTCTCCTCTATCTTCTGCCTCTCGATTTGTACGCCTCATTCTTGGAGAATATGGTGTAAGCACTCAATTGATTGAAGAACATGAATGGGCAAGAAGACACGAATTTCTTGCATTGAATCCAGCTGGTCATGTCCCTGTTCTTCTTGATGAATACGAAGTTCCATTATCAGGAGCTTTTGTTATCTACGAATATTTAGATGAAACACATGGAAATTTACGACAAGAGAATAAATTCTTTCCAGAAAATCCTTTAGACCGTGCCGAGGTGCGCCGCCTCAATGACTGGTTTTTAAATAAATTTGAAAATGAAGCTGCACGCCATATTGTACGAGAGCGAGTCTATAAACGTGAAATGCCGTTAGCCATTGGTGGTGGTGCTCCAAATTCACAAATTTTACGCAATGCGCGTGCAAACATTTTACCACATATGAACTATCTCAATTGGCTCTGCGCATCTCGTGACTGGTTAGTCGGCTCTGCATTATCTTATGCGGATCTAGCAGCCGCAGCTTCTGTTTCTGTGCTTGATTTTCTAGGGGAAATTGATTGGGATCAATCCCCTGCCGCCAAAGACTGGTATATGCGGATGAAATCACGACCTTCTTTTCGTTCACTTTTAACAGATCGTATCCGAGGAATCGTAGCGAGTCCTCATTATGCGGATCTTGACTTCTAAGCATCTCCCTTGACAAGTAGAAAGAGGTATTAACATTACCTCCGCACCAATAAAATTCCATGCATTTTTATGCACGGTGTAATAAAGCATCGACCTATAAAGCTAGTTCATTATTTTACAACTGGAATGCCACCCCAAATACAAGAATGTTTTCTTATTTTTGCCTCCATTTTATGATGAATTAACGAACGTTTTCTTGCACATTACAAGCAGAATTGGTGTGCAAATAAAAATCATTTCAGAAAGAATTTGAAATATCTTATGGATTGTTTAAATGCAAAAACTATAACAGTGTTGAGAACTAAACAATAAAATGGTGATACCATCTTGCAAGACCTCACGGCATATTACGTAACATTTATATTGTTTACTCTATAACGAAGACAAAAGCATTTTTTACATGGGCTTCTATAAACTGAGAATTCTTTCACATAACTAAAAAATGAAATTTGTCCCCACAGAGAAAAAGAACCGTTGGAAAGAGAGAGAATTTTCCTATACTTAAAAAGCAAAGTCATAAGGAGAAAGATATGCGCCTTACAGTTGTTGGTGCTAATGGAAAAATGGGGCGTGAGCTCATCACAGCTATCCAAAGCAGGAAAGACGTAGAGCTTTGTGCTGTGCTTGTGCGCAAAGGATCACCTTTTGTAAACAAAGATGCCAGCACATTGATTGATTCAAGCCCTCTTGGCATTCAGATCACGGATGATCCTGAAAATGCCTTTTCGCATACTGAAGGTATTTTAGATTTTTCACAGCCACAAGCCAGTATTCTCTATGCCAACTATGCTGCTCAAAAAAGCCTTGTCCATATTATCGGCACAACAGGATTTAGCAAAACAGAAGAAGAAAAGATTGCAGATTTTGCAAAATATACAACTATTGTCAAATCTGGAAATATGAGCCTTGGGATAAATTTGTTAGCAAACTTTGTAAAAAAAGCCGCCAAAGCATTAGAACCTGATGATTTTGATATTGAAATTTACGAAATGCATCACGCTGGCAAAGTTGATGCCCCTTCTGGAACAGCTCTTCTTCTTGGGCAAGCAGCAGCAGAAGGTCGTGATATTATGCTTAAAAACATGAGTATTAGTGAACGCAGTGGTCATATAGGTAAACGCAAAAAAGGCACAATAGGCTTTGCCTGTTCACGGGGTGGAACGGTTGTTGGCGACCATAGTGTCACTTTTGCCGGCCCAAATGAGCGTATCGTTTTTTCACACTCAGCGCAAGAACGCTCTGTTTTTGCCAACGGTGCATTAAAAGCAGCTTTATGGGCAAAGAACCACGAAAATGGCCTTTATTCAATGCTTGATGTTTTGGGATTGAACGATGAACTTTAAACAATCAATTGAATGTGGGAAATTCATAATGGGACGCACACTTGTACTAATCCGTCATGGACAAAGTGAATGGAATCTCAAAAACCTTTTTACTGGTTGGAAAGATCCAGATTTGACAGAAAAAGGTCATACTGAAGCAATAACAGCAGGAAAGAAACTTAAAGAAGCTGGTTTAAAATTTGATATTGCTTTTACATCTAACTTACAGCGCGCACAAAAAACAGCGCAACACATTTTAGAGCAGATGGAACAATCCAATTTGCAATTGATAAAAAATCCAGCATTGAATGAGAGAAATTATGGTGATCTTGCTGGTTTAAATAAAGATGAAGTCCGTCACCAATGGGGAGATGAGCAAGTGCAAATATGGCGCCGCTCCTATACGATTGCTCCTCCTAATGGAGAAAGCTTACGTGATACTGGCGCTCGCGTTTGGCCTTACTATCTTTACCATATCCAACCACATATTCTGCGCTCTAAAACTGTTTTGGTTGCAGCACACGGCAACACTCTTCGTGCTCTTATTATGGCACTTGAAGGTCTAAACGGTGAAGAAATTATCTCCAAAGAATTAGCAACCGGTATTCCTATTATTTATACATTTAATTCTGACTCAACGATTTTATCAAAGACGATCATTACACCTTAAATTTCTAAAATCGTAGTGGACATAAAGAGTTTAACTCAACAGTTTTGAACTGAAGAACAAATTTTATAATTTTATTGACAGAGCTGTTTCACAAGCTTAGATGAATTTTAAGCCCAGATGGCGGAATTGGTAGACGCGCAGGTTTCAGGTACCTGTGCCGCAAGGCGTGGAGGTTCGAGTCCATTCATGGTCGGCGCCGTGAAATGGGATTGGGTGCCTTGAGAGATGTCTCTTTAAAACAAGCCCGTGAATTGGCAACTGGGTGGCGTGCTATTTTACGTGAAGGGCGTGACCCCATTAAAGAACGCAATAAACAAAAGCGTGAGGCGATAAGCAATCTCCATTATTTAAAAGACATTGCTTTAGATGCTTTTGAAAGTCGTAAAGCTGAATTAAAAGATGATGGTAAAGATGGAACTTGGTTTTTACCATTACGCCTTCATATTTTGCCCAAATTAGGCTGTCTGCAGGTTTCAGAGATTACTCAAACAGAGATACGCAATACTCTTGCCCCTATTTGGCATACAGCATTGATGCGTCTTAATCTTTGTCTTAAACATGCTGCTGACTTAGGATTGGATGTTGATTTACAGGCAACAGAAAAAGCACAAGCTCTCTCAGGCAAACAACGCCATAAGATCACGAACAGACCAGCTATGGATTGGAGAGATGTTCCTGCCTTTTATCAGTTCCTCTGTAAAACACAAAACATAACACATCTGGCTTTGCGTTTGCTTATTCTTACAGCTGTTCGTTCTAACCCTTTACGTCATATTCGTGAAGATCAGATTGATAAGAATATCTGGACAATTCCTGCTGAAAATATGAAAGGAAGGCGTGTTGCTACAACAGAGTTTCACGTGCCTCTATCATCAGAGGCATTAGAAATTTTAAAATAAGCGCGCTCGCTTTCTCGCAATGATTTCTTTTTTTCTGCAACTGGTCGCGGTCCCCTTGCTGAACGCTGTATGTCACAATATATGCAACGTACTGGTCTTGAAGCTTTCCCCCATGGTTTTCGCTCTAGTTTACGCAATTTGGCTCGCTGAAACAACCGATGCCCCTTATGAGGTTGCTGAAACCATTCTAAGTCATACGGTCGAGGGGCAAGTAGAACGTGCCTATCGTCGTACTGATTATCTAGAACAGCGCCGTATCTATATGGATAAATGGGCGGCTTATGTCACGGGGCAATCTTAACAGATGGGGTGCATAACCCCATCATCTGTGGATAACTTTCTCTCTCTGTTCTCTCATATCATCTCAATAAGATTCATCACTTATCACATCAGAAAAACTATGATAAAATATTGTTTTTTATAGATTAAATACCTTTCAAATTCTTCCAAAATATGGTTAATAAATGCTTATGATTTGTTTTCATTTTTTGAGACTGAAAGGATTTTAGTATGACAGAAAATGATATTCTTTTGACAGACCGTGAAAGTGCAAAATTGCTTCATATGAGTGTTTCGACATTCCGCCGTCATGTAACCAATGGATCTTTGCCAAAACCTTTAAAGTTTGGTTTTTTATCGCGTTGGTTACAATGGGATCTTATCAATGTCATCGAGCAAGCGAAAGAGAAACGTTATAACGACGCGGCATAAAAAGAAAACCTTGTCACGTAAAGACGGACAAGGCTTTCTCAAGCTCATCACCCTAGAGATAGCAAAATCTGTCCTGTGATGCAACATCATAGAATAAAAATGTGCAATTATAGAAATGCACAAGGCATGACCGCTGTCTTGCCTTGTGAAGGTTTAGCTCATTTTCTGCTGTTATATTACTTCACAGATATTAGTGAGGTGGTAGATTGAGGAAAGAACCCCGCCATTCCAAGCTAACACAAAGATGGAAGATTGTTTCCATCACAAACAGCAAGATTTAAGGCTGGCATTCCGGTTGATCTTTATTCTCCTTACAATAAGGGCTATTTAAGCGTATCTCAACACTTCGCTGAGGAATAACAGCATCAGGTTGACAAATGGAAAGATTATAAGCTTTATACTTCTCACTCTCACACCAGCTCGACTCTCCAAATTTATTACGAAATCCTGCTTGAGCCATGCAAGCATCAACGGATGCCTGCTCATTGAGTTTTTCACGAACATGTGCATGCACATTGAGTTTCTCACGATTGACTTTTTTACGGATGCTCAGAGCTTCTTCTTCAGAAAAAGTCTGTATTCCGCATTCTAACAACGCTTTTTTTATCTCAAGCTTATCTGCACCAGACTTTTCCCATACATCTACAACCGTTAAAGGAGTTTGATCTGAGTAACATCCAGATATAATGCACAACGCTATTCCACTCAATGATTTTAAGATTTTCTTCATTTCATTCCCTATAATAAATTTTCATACTATAAAACAATCCATATATTTTTGTATTCTAGTTTCTCACTTCAAGAACAATTATGAATATTGTCGGTATTCATATAGAAAAAAACTCCTGTGACGCAACATCATAGGATAGAAAATGTACGATTATAAAAATGCTCATGGCATAACAAATGCCTTGCGTGATGTTTGGCATGGGCGTTATGGAAGTGCCCATTGCCCTGCTCATGATGATAGGCTGCCCAGCTTATCCCTTGCTAATGGACATGATTGACGTCTCTTACTCTATTGTTATGCCGTATGTTCTTTTAAAGAAATCATACAATCGCTTACAAGAATTGGATGCTTGGGAAACAAGCCTTTTTTGATAAAGCTTATGATCATACGCTCTCTTTCTCAAAACAGGTTTGTGCTGATCTCAAACGAGCGAAACAGAAAGGAGAAAAAGCACAAAAGATTTGTCAACAAAGCCAACCGATCAAAAATACTTTAGCTGATTTTACCTTAGCTGCGCATGCCTATAGCCAAGGCTTTGAGGTCTTTATCATGCAAGCTCCAAAAGGAGCCGATTTTAATAATGTATTACTTTCTCAAAAGAGGGAACTATGAAAGAAAGTCATTTACAAAACAACAATGATAATCCCTCCGTCAATGATAACGATAATGCTTGTTTAAAAGCCATTCCTTATGAACAAGCCTTGCAACAAAATGGTTGGGGCAATTAAAACCAATTGCTATGGCTCTCTTACCCGTCGAGCCTTTTAAAATATTCCTACTTCCAACATCATTAATAAACTATGTTTATGACGTTGCTGATATGCAACAATCTTCTATCGACTTTGTTGCTATCTCTGCTTTATGTGGCTTGGCTGCTGTCATTGGAAATGGCGTGCATATCACTCCAAAATAACATGCCAATTGGACAATTGTTCCTAATCTCTGGAGGGTTATTGTGGGGTAACCTTCAACTATGAAAACAGATACCATGGAAGCTGCTTTAGCACCTCTCGATGTTTTTCAAGAGGAATGGCATCAAGAATGGTTAAAGAAGAAAAAACAGCAAGAAACAAAAGATATTCTTATTGAATTAGACAAAAGAGAAAAGAAAAAACAAGCCTACAAAGCACTCAAAGATCAAGACGAGGAACAAGCCCTTGCTCTTCTTTCTCAATCTCTTGAATATAAAGAAAGTGAGGAAGATGACACGCTTAATAAACGACGTCTTATTGTCAACGATGTGACCGTCGAAAAGCTTGGGGAATTGTTAAAAGAAACCCCCCGTGGTTTATTGTTGGTTCGTGATGAATTACCTGGTTTTTTATCCGATTTGGAACGTAAGGAATATCAATCAGACCGTTCTTTTTATCTAACAGCTTTTAATGGCAAAAAATCATACATCTATGACCGTATAGGACGTGGAACCATTTTTATTCCCAATGAAACCATTTCCATCATTGGGGGCATTCAACCTTCACGAATTATTCCCATTGTTCAAGCAATGCACCATGGAACAAATAATGACGGCTTATTGCAACGCTTTCAAATGCTGGTGTGGACCGATGAACGAAAAGAGCGGTTACGGGTTGATAGACCTCCCAATCAAAAGGCATGGGAAAGTTATCAAGGAGTCTTTCGTTCTCTTTATGATAAACCTTTAGGATCAGCAAAACACCCCATTACCATACGCTTTTCTACTGATGCGCAAGAGATGTTTCGTGAATGGTGAAAAAAATTTCAAAGAACAATCAAAGGAGGTCATTTCTCTGCAAGTTTACAAGCGCATCTTTTGAAAATGAATAAAACCATACTAATGTATAGGTTTTCATGAATCCTCCCCTACGTGCTTTTTAATTCTTTGCAAAGGAATTCATAAAAATTACTGGCGTAATATTCGCAATCGCCCAATGCAAGCATGACATAGAGTGGGCATTCACCATCCCGAAACTGCGTATAATCAAAGTAAAAGGTTTCATCAAAATCAGCATCACAAACGATAAGCTGTTCTGGTGTCGCAAAACCATCTTTTCTATCGAGTAAGTTTCGGTAAACAATATCACCAGCAGGAATACCTTCCCCGCAATCTCCATAAATGCTAAAAATTTCTTCGCCACCAATTTCTCCTCCTTTATAATTTTTTAAAAAACTCTTATAAGACGATGTAAATTGTAAACCGAGAGTTTTCTCTGCCTTTTCAATCAGTAGATCATCAACCGCATTTTCTGCAGTACCAAAATTGATAATATCATCATCATATTTATTAACCTTATCAATTAATATTGCAACATCATCTAAGGTATAGGTTTTCATCAATTATTCTCCATAAATTATTTTATAAGTCTCTGTTTTTTCTCTTTTCAATTAACCGTAGAGCATTACTGCCGATGCTCCTGTCCCCATCCGTTAAAATCTATCCCTATGATACCCCATTTCATATCGATTATTCCTCCTAAGTTACTGTTTGCCTCTTCTCTATACCCCTGAGCACGTTCCTTCCAATATTCCTCTCTCTGCTTCTCAAACTTTTTTCTATCTATAAGCGATTGATGTGTTTTTGGATTAGCATGAATCACGGACGTATATTTGTTATGATCTTTACTACCAATTTCTGCTATGGGCCCCTCATGCGTTTGCTTTAGGTGATGCAACTCAACAGGCTCACCATCAAAACCTATAGGCGCTCTTCCTGTTTCCATTCTCTCAATATTGGTGCCCCACACGTCTTTCTTGTTTACTCACCATTTAACCCTTTGGTTAGGATCAAACAGGTCGTTTCTCTGGTAGACTTTGTTTGTCTGACCAAATTTGCTATCGGTAAATTTAGTGGGTTTCTCTTTTAACCAAAGCTTTTTTTCTTTAGCAGCAAGTTTGGTCAGTTCTTCCCTAGCCGCAAGTTTGGCAAGATCTCCTTGAGCTGCAAGTTCTAGAAGATTTTTCTTAGAAGCGAATTGGGCAAAATCTCTCCTCGCAATGAACTGAATCAGAGCCTTTTCACCAAGCTTTACACCTTCCTTGGCTAATCCAGCGCCTCCAACAAACAGCGATGCTACTTCAGTCAATAATTTTCCAAATTCAACACCAGCATTGAAAGATCCACTAGCACCTGCTCGCTCATATTCCGCCATCAAGTGATTAATACGGTCCACATAGGATTGCCCAAGGGTCGCGAATACTTTACCACTGGTGACAAAATCTTTGAGCGCTTTCAAAGTATCTATGGGATGGCGTGCTATTTGCACAAAGCCATCAACCGTATCGTATAATTCAGCAGGAACACCAGCAACCAAACCTGCCGCCAAGCTTATATTTTGCCCTGTACCAATCGCAGTCCACTTCGCAGACACTTCTGCTTCACATAAAAGGTCAGGACACTCCTTTAACTCTTTCTCCATCTGGGCTATTTGCGCACTGCTGAGGTAGTTACTCTCCGCGGCATTACCTGCAACATCGGCACCGGCATTAACATCACCACCAACAAACGCGGAAAAAAACTACCCAAAGAAAGCTTTGGTCTCATGTTTTACAAAGCATGCAACCAAGCGGGCATTAAAAAATCAGCATATGGTTTGAGAAAATTAGCAGCAACACGTGCTGCGAACTCAGGAGCAACAATCTCACAGCTCAAAGCAATTTTTGGATGGACAGACGACAACATGGCATCTCTTTATATAAAGAGTGCAGATCGTAAAAGATTAGCACTAGAAGCGATAAAAGCTCCAAAAAAGTTAGGGATTGAGGCAAAAAAAACATAATAAAATCAATAACCACTAAATCCCTTACTTTCAAAATAAGACATTGATTTAATTCTTCCTCATACCCCTCTTCCAAAATTATAAAAAAACATGTAAAAGATTTTTTAGTAGTAAGGTAAAGACCGTAGAGGCGTTACCTCAAATGAAATCTCATTAAAGAAAAGAAGAAAATTTATGCAATTGCGTAATATCGCCATCATTGCCCACGTTGATCATGGCAAAACAACACTCGTAGACGAGCTTCTTAAGCAATCAGGGAACTTTCGCGATAACCAGCGTACCAGTGAGCGTATGATGGATTCAAACGACATTGAAAAAGAACGCGGAATTACAATTCTAGCAAAAGTAACGTCCGTTGTTTGGCAAGATACCCGAATTAACATTGTTGATACACCGGGTCACGCCGATTTTGGTGGAGAAGTTGAACGTATTTTGCATATGGTCGATGGAGCAATTGTGCTTGTTGATGCAGCTGAAGGGCCTATGCCGCAAACAAAATTTGTCGTTGGTAAAGCTTTAAAAGTAGGATTACGCCCAATTGTTGCTATCAATAAGATTGACCGAGCTGATGCGCGTGCTGATGAAGTTATCAATGAAGTTTTTGACCTTTTTGCAGCTCTTGATGCAACCGATGAACAGCTTGATTTTCCCATTCTTTATGGATCAGGCCGTAATGGATGGATGGCTGAATCCCCTGAGGGGCCAAAAGATAAAGGACTAAGTCCTCTATTTGATCTTGTAATTCGCCATGTCCCTTCTCCTAGTGTAGCAGAGGGACCATTTCGTATGATCGGAACTATTCTTGAAGCAGATCCATTTTTGGGACGAATTATTACTGGACGTATTCATTCGGGCTCTATAAAATCTAATCAAAGTATCAAAGTTCTTGGACAAGATGGAAAACTTTTAGAAACTGGACGTATTTCAAAAATTTTGGCATTTCGTGGACTAGAACGGCAACCCATTGAAGAAAGTATTGCTGGTGATATTATAGCAATTGCAGGTCTACAGAAAGGTACTGTTGCTGATACTTTCTGTGATCCTGCTGTCAATGAACCTCTCACCGCTCAACCAATTGACCCTCCCACTGTTACCATGAGTTTTCTTGTCAATGATAGCCCCCTTGCAGGAACTGAAGGCGATAAAGTAACAAGTCGTGTAATTCGTGATCGTTTGGTAAAAGAAGCAGAAGGTAATGTAGCCCTTAAAATTGAAGAATCAGCCGATAAAGATTCTTTCTACGTTTCAGGACGAGGGGAATTGCAACTTGCAGTTCTCATTGAAAATATGCGCCGTGAAGGATTTGAACTTAGTGTTTCACGTCCACGTGTAGTTATGCAAAAGGATGAAAATGGAACAACTCTTGAACCAATCGAAGAAGTTGTTATAGATGTTGATGAGGAATATTCTGGAACTGTCGTGCAAAAAATGTCTGAACGTAAAGGTGAAATGGTTGAGCTGCGTCCTTCTGGAGGTAATCGTGTCCGCCTTGTCTTTTACGCACCAACGCGAGGTCTTATTGGCTACCAATCAGAGCTTTTGACGGATACACGTGGCACAGCAATTATGAATCGTCTCTTCCACGCCTATGAACCTTATAAAGGAGATATTAGTGGACGTGTGAATGGTGTTATGATCTCAAATGATAGCGGTGAATCTGTCGCTTATGCTCTTTTTAATCTCGAAGACCGTGGCCCCATGATCATTGATGCTGGCGTTAAAGTCTATCAAGGTATGATTATTGGTATACATTCACGTGATAATGACTTAGAAGTGAATGTTTTAAAAGGAAAAAAACTAACCAATATGCGTGCTTCTGGAAAAGATGAAGCCGTAAAACTAACCCCTCCACTTAAAATGACATTAGAACGCGCCCTATCGTGGATACAAGATGATGAACTAGTAGAAGTGACTCCTAAAAATATTCGTCTACGCAAACTCTATCTAGACCCCAATGAACGCAAACGTTTTGAAAAAACGCGTGTATCAACTTCAAGCTAATTTTGTGGCGCCCTCAATCGAGTATTTTATTGTACCTAACTTCATCACACTCCAGAAAGGATATTTACATGAATATTAAAGAAATCCCCGTTGGTAAAAATCCACCAGAAGATATCAATGTCATTGTAGAAGTCTCTCTTGGTGGTCAACCAATAAAATATGAAATGGACAAAAAATCGGAAGCGTTGTTTGTTGATCGTTTTCTTCATACATCAATGGTTTATCCTGGAAATTATGGTTTTATTCCACATACTCTTTCAGATGATGGTGATCCCATTGATGTTCTTATCTGTAATACCCGTCCACTTATTCCGGGTTGTGTTATTAACGTTCGCCCTATCGGTGCTCTAATTATGGAAGATGACGGTGGTAAAGACGAAAAAATTATTGCTGTCCCTACTCCAACATTAACAAAACGCTATATTAATATTCATGACTATACAGATCTTCCTGAAATTACACTAAAGCAAGTTGAGCATTTCTTCGAACATTACAAAGACCTTGAACCTGGAAAATGGGTCAAAATTGAAGGATGGCGTGATAAAAGTTTTGCACATGAACTAATTATGCAAGCTATTGAGCGCAATAAGGAAATATAATTCTTTCAAAAAATAAAGCCTATTTTAAATGGGCTTTTACTTTGAGGTATGTTCTTCTAAAGATTGCCATATTTGCTTTAGCTCTTCCAAGTATGTTGAAAAGTGAAGCTGTTTGTAGCGAGATGTTGTGCCACTTTTCAGAGAAATACAAGAAGATGGAATTTTCCATTGCTTCGCTAAAAACTTAATGAGGGCTTTATTTGCCTTTCCATCTTCAGGAACAGCACGAAGGCGTACAACCAAATATTGCTTTCCATTATTCCTGCTTTCAATCCCCATAATTCGATCAACAGAAGCTTTGGGAATGAGATATACAAATAAACTCAAACCATTCGTATCAAATTTATGAAACATTTTCATACGTCTCATACGAGATTTCTATAGATACATATTTGCATAAACGCGCCACATAAATGTACGAATAAAATAAATAATGATGAAAACTACAACAGGCGAAATATCAATTGCTCCGAGATTTGGCAAAATTTGCCGAATACGACTGAGAACTGGCTCCGTAAGGTGATATAGAAAGCTTCTTATCAAAACAACAAAGCGATTGCGCGCATTTATGATATTAAATACATAAAGCCAAGAAAAAATGACACTTGCGATTAAAATATCAATATAAATATTGAAAACGAAATCAATCACTTTAAACAATATATAAACCACGCTTTATCCCTTTTTCAATTAAAGAAACAAAAGATCGTATAATCGGAATAAAATAGCCATCCAAAACAGAAGCGACAACGAATAATCTGAGAATCTAAAAAACTCTGAATGTCCCTTATATAATAATCTTGTCATTTTAACTGTAAATATGCGACAAAAAAACGCTTAAATTAAAAACGGCCTTTAAAGGCCGCCTTTATTGTATTGTTAGATTATTTTTGCAAAGCGGTTAAACGGTTAAGAGCATTGCTAAAACCATTCAACTGAACGAACAAATCATTCAAAGGTGGTTCTCCTGGAGCAGCAATTGTCATAGCCAACTTCAAATGCTTTCCAGCACGTAAAGCCGCTACATGATTTTTGTCAAAAACTATTGGCACAATGCAACCAGCTGGTACACAAGTCCGAATACCGGTTTCAATAACAGCCTTCCCCTCATCAACTTGTAAACGAACAGGTTTAGAGACCAAAATGCCAAAAGGAACCGTTAAATTACCAGATACAACACCATCAGTATTGAGAATAACATTCATAGCCACAACGACACGGCCTTGATCATTCACCTCTTGACGGTGCATAAAACAGACTTTTTTTCCCTCTTGTATACCACAGTTAATGGTCCACAAGCCGTATGTTTCAGTTAAAGAAGAAGCACCATTTGGCAATGTAGCTGCTGCACCTTTTGTTTCAGCAGACTTTGAACTTGAAGCAAATGCTACAGAAGAAATACTCAAGAGAGTAAAAACTATAAGTAAATTAAATAACTTTTTCATCTTATATTCCAGTTTTTTACATAAAAGAAAAACACGTTTATTATCTTTTAGTGACTATACATAATATAAAGCATCTTAATAAAAAAAGAGCTTTCTATAGCTATATAGCTTTTATAATCGTTTAAGGCTACCTCGAAATTCATTGACCACTTTCATATAAACACGCTTTTTGAAAGAAATAACAATTGAAGGAAGGGTTTCCAGATCAACCCATTTCCACTGATCGAATTCCGCCTTATTACCATCTGGCGGGGGATTAATGACGATTTCAGAAAAATCTCCTGTAAACTGAAAAGCAAACCATTTTTGTATTTGTCCACGATATTTATTACTTAATGTACACCCAACAAGTTCCTGTGGAAAATCATAATGCAGCCAACTTTGTGCTTCTTTAATCAATTTTACAGATCGAATACCTGTTTCTTCATAAAGTTCACGGCATGCTGCTTCTAATGGCTCCTCGTTTTCATCGATTCCTCCTTGAGGGAGCTGCCAACGATGAGACATTTCAGTATCAGCACGAACGGACGTCATTAAACGGCGCCCAACCCAAACTTTACCAGCATGATTAAATACAACAATTCCAACACATTTCCGATAAGGAAGAGTTTTCAAATTAACCACCGCATCCATTCAATTGTCCACCAAAAACATAAGCTGCACACATCCTTTCTCACTTTAAAATATCCTTATTGGGATCCGGTGGAAATGCTGCATGTGCCATTTCACCGCGTAACAGCTTATAAGCCTCGCGTAATTGAACATCATCCTTAGGGTCTTGCGGAACAAAAGCAGCCGAGCCAGACCCTTTATTGTTTTCTCGCTTCCCTTTGATATGCCCTTTTAATGCAGATTCACCAATTTTTACATCATAGCCTTTATATTTTTCAGGTAGAGGCTGCTCTACAATAATATCAGGTGTAATCCCAGTTCCTTGAATTGAAGTACCAGACGGCGTGTAATAGAGTGCTGTTGTTAAGCGTAAAGCACCATTTTCACCCAAAGGAATGATCGTTTGAACAGATCCCTTACCAAAAGATTGCGTACCTAAAATTGTAGCACGACGATGATCTTGTAATGCACCTGCAACAATTTCAGAAGCACTTGCAGAACCACCATTAATGAGTACAATAAGGGGCTTTTCATTAATGATATCCCCTGGCTTGGCATCAAATCTTGTCACATCACTTTTTTTACGTCCGCGGGTCGATACAATCTCACCTTTATTGAGAAAAGCGCTCGAAACACTAACCGCTTGGTCTAAAAGACCACCAGGATTAAGTCGCAAATCAAGAACATACCCCTTCAACTTATCTTGAGGAATTTGAGACTGAATATCTTTAATTGCAGCCTGAAGATTGCCAAAAGTCTGCTCAGAAAATTGAATGAGTCTTAAATACCCAATATCACTCTCAACGCGATATTTCACTGCTTTTACTTTAATGATATCACGAACAACCTTAATTTCGAGCGGTTTATCAACACCAGAACGAATAATTGTCAATATAATTGGTGTTCCAGGAGCACCTCGCATCTTATTAACAGCTTCATTCAATGTTTGACCATTCGTCTGTATACCATCAATTTTTGAAATAAGATCCCCTGCTAAAATACCTGCCTTTGAAGCAGGTGTATCATCCATTGGAGAAACAACTTTAATCAAATTTTTCTCCATAGTCACTTCAATACCAAGCCCTCCGAATTCTCCTTTTGTAGAGTCCCGCATTTCCTTGGCTTCTTGCGCATTCATATAAGATGAGTGAGGATCAAGCGATGTGAGCATCCCATTGATAGCATTTTCAATAAGCTTTTTATCATCTGGAACCGTCACGTATTGCATACGTACTCGTTCAAAGATATCGCCAAATATGGCTAGCTCTTTATACGTATCACCTTCATTATTGGCAGCCACGGACTGCACCATAATCATTGAACTGGCGCCGAGCAATACCCCAGCGACTAAAAGAATAATTTTACGAATCATTTTGGTTCCTTCTTATTTTTCAGTCTGCCACCAAGGAGTTGGATTTACAGGCTTCCCCTGCTTTCTAAACTCAATGTAAAGCATTGGAGTCGTTTTGCCTATATCCAATGCAATACTGTTCGCAATAAATTGCATCCCCATCGTTCCAAGAGGTTCACCTGCAAGAACAAACTGTCCCTGAGTGACGTTGATTCTCGACATCCCGATAAGAACGATATGATAACCATTTCCAACATTAAGAATGATTAACTGTCCATAAGAACGAAATGGTCCAGCAAAAGCAACAAGAGCATCAGCAGGTGATATAACAACAGCCGCTGCTTCTGTTTCAATCATTTCACCAAAGCGTGTAATTTGCGAACTATTATTCATGTGTTGAATTCTTTTTCCCGAAACAGGAACAAGTAAAGAACCTTTTCGGCTTTCAAAATTGGCTTGCTCTAACAATTGTAAATTTTTCTGTACCTGTACTGAAACATCAGAACTAAGTTTTGATTGACGATCAAGCTCTAAAATCAATTCCTCCAAAGACTGAGCTTTTTTAGCGAGAATAATGTTTTTTTGTTGCTGCTCTGTAAGTTCTTCTTCTGATTTTTTTTGTAATTTGGCTTTTTCATCTAATAAAAGCTCTAAACGCTTTTGCTGCTCTGCTTGATTTTGCATTTTAGCCTTTAGTGCAGTATATTCCGTAGCAATTGAATGGCGCAAATGAGTCAATTCCTTGAGGATTTTTGTTAAAGCCTGTGTTTTTTCTTGCATTTGAGATACAGCAGCCCCTAATAAAACAGAACTACGAACAGAAGCTAACACGTCCTCAGTCCGCACCATAAGAGCAGGAGGAGGGTTCAACCCCATACGTTCTAAGAGTGCAAGAACTTCTGCAAATTCAGCGCGATGTCTTTTTAAACTTTGATAAACTTGTGCCTGTTTCCTTATCATTTTTTTAAGCTTTTGCTCCCTTTCAGCAATATCATTTGCTGCTACACGTTCTGCTTTAGCAGCTTTTATGAGTGCTTCACTTAAAGCACGTTGATCTTTTTTTAAACGCTCAACTTGACGTGTAAGAGAAGCAACACGCTCACGTGAGAGCGAAATATTTTGGCGAATTTCTGCCAACGCTTTACGTGCTGCTTCTACACTGCTTACTGTATCTTCAGCATGCAATACAGAAAAGCAAAAAAATATACTCAAGAACAGCACCACAAATATAACGCATTCCTCATATAAACATTGTCTTTTTTTATGAAGAAGCTTCTTCATTTGCCTAACCATTAAGCATCATCACATAAATTAGTGATGTTTTAAATGATGCCCGCTAAAACAATATTAACAAATACACAAATAAGTGCTAAAAATTGCACAAAAATGTTAAAAACGATGATACGGGTGATTGTTCGCAATTGTTACAACACGATAAAGCTGTTCTGTAAGAAGTATGCGCGCAATTTGATGCGGCCATGTCATAAAACCAAAAGACAAAAGAAAATCAGCACGATTTCTTATCTGTTCATTATGCCCATCAGGTCCTCCCAAAGCAATTATAAGATCACGAATACCTTCGTCACGATAAAACCTCAATTTTTTAGCAAAAGCAGATGATGAAATCGACTCTCCACGCTCATCCAACACAATTAATCGACACTTTTCAGGCAAAAACTCGATAAGCTTTCTTCCCTCTTCTTCCATGCGCTGACGTGCTGTTTGTGCACGGCTTTCTGATATCTCCTGTAGTTTTTTAAAATGAAATCCTACAGCTCCAGAACTTTTAGAAAAACGATCCAAATAATGATCAACCAATTTGTACTCTGCTCCTTTCTTCATGCGACCAACAGCAAAAATAGAAATTTGCATGCTAATGATCTCCCAAAAGAACCGATTTTATATTTTTTAACTCTGGTAAAAGCCACATTTTTTCTAAATTGTAAAAAAGACGAATTTCCGGACGAAAAAGATGAACAATAATATCACCTGTATCAATCAATACCCAATCACCTCCCGCTAGCCCTTCTACACTTGCAAAACCGTACCCATTTTCTTTCCAAGCGCATAACAAATGGTCAGCAACAGCAGATACATGACGTTGTGAATGTGCTGAAGCTATGACCATGTAATCAGCTAAGAACGATCTGTCATGAATATCAATGGAGATGATGTCTTCTGCCTTTGTATCCTCTAAACTTTTGAGAATAATTTTAAGAGCATCAGCAACAGAAAAGATTTTTTTGTCTGCCGAAGATGTCATACTGTAAGAGTGTTTTTGTGAAATGTTTTCCAGACCAATATCCTTTCTTATCATTTGGAACATAGAAAAAGGGAACCTCCTCCTAAAAAGGAGCAGAATCTTATAAAGTGTTCAAGAAAAATCATTCTCCTTTAAACGAAGACTCGTTGAAGACTGAAAAGATAAAGGTCCATGTAAATAAGTCCAAGCTGGTGGTTTCATAAAAGGTAACCGTATACTTTCTCTCTCGTCTAAACGAAAAGAACGGTAAACATGAGCCATAGGCGAAGTGAGTGCTGACATATGCACAAAAGGACGATCAATAATCGCAATAGGAAGCATAGATACAACATCATGCCATCGATACCAGCGATGAATTGATGCAAAACTATCCGCACCCATAACCCACACAAAACGCACCCCTCGGCAACGCGCAAGAATATGAGAAACCGTATCTACTGATGCTTTACTCCCTATAGTCTTTTCAAAACCCGTTACGCGAATATTCGGATGATCAATGAGTTCAACACTTAATCGCATTCTCTCTTCTAAAGATGGTAAATTTGTACAATCTTTTAAGGGATTTCTCGGTGTTACCATCCACCATAATTGGTCAAGACATAAACGTCGAATTGCAATTTTCGCCACAAGAAGATGCCCCGCATGCGGTGGATTAAAAGACCCACCAAAAAGACCCACAATATTGGATCTTTCAACATGTGGCATGCGATCTTTCCAAGGAAAAATTTGATTTTTCAATACCTAACCTGTCCGCTTCCTTTAACATGATACTGAAATGATGTCAACTGTTCAACACCTATGGGACCACGCGCATGCATTTTTCCTGTTGCAATACCAATTTCCGCCCCAAAACCAAACTCACCTCCATCAGCAAATTGTGTAGATGCGTTATGAAGCAAAATGGCCGAATCTAAACGATTAAAAAAGTCCTTTACCACCCTCATATCCTCAGCAATAATTGATTCCGTATGTCCCGATGAATAACGCTGAATGTGCGCAATAGCTCCCTCAATACCTTCTACTGTTTTAACAGAAAGAATTGCATCAAGATATTCGTATGACCAATCCTCTTCGGAGGCTAATTTGGCATCTGGCATAAGAAAAACAATATCCTCTGTTGCGCGAATTTCACATCCCTTCTCCTGTAAAGCAGTCAGAACAGGAAGAAACTTTCTTAATGCGTGGCGGTCAATGAGAACTGTCTCAACAGCACCACATATACCTGTCCGCCGCAATTTTGCATTTAAAACAATGTTACGAGCCATATCTAAATCTGCCGACTGATCAATATAAATATGACAGAGCCCCTCTAAATGCGCAAAAGTCGGAACACGTGCATCGGACTGAACGCGTGCAACAAGGCTTTTCCCACCACGGGGGATAATAACATCAATCATACCGTCCAGTCCCTTGAGCATTTCTCCAACAGCACCACGATCTGTCGTCTCAACCATTTGAATGGCATCTTTAGGGAAACCAGCTTCCTCCAATCCTCTTACTAATGCCGAATGAAGTGCATGGGAAGAATGAAAACTATCTGAACCACCACGCAAAATTGCAGCATTTCCTGCTTTCAAACATAAAACGCTTGCATCAATTGTAACATTTGGCCGACTCTCATAAATAATGCCAATCACACCAAGAGGTGTACGGACACGACTAATATGGAGCCCATTTGGACGTATCCACTCACTCATAACTTGTCCAACAGGATCAGGTAAATAAGCAATTTGGCGAACACTGTCTATGATTGCACGCAAACGCAACTCATCTAACTTGAGCCTATCAACCATTGATGCCTTCAAATTATTCCGAGCAGCATTCGTTAAATCTTGACGATTAGCCCGTAAGATTTCAGCTGACTGAACCTCTAGATTTAAAGCTATCATTTCTAATGCTCTGTTCTTTTGTTCAGAAGACATAACCGCCAATGTAGTGGCAGCATGGCGTGCTTTTTGCCCCATGCTCTTCATTTGTTCTTCTAAAGCCATAGTATTGTCCACTCTACTAAAACAATAAATAAGTAAAAGATAACTTTTTTAAGCAGAATCGGTCAAGCAGCGTAAAACCATATCATTACGATGCACCATAGCAGAGCGTGCCTCATATCCAAGGATAGTTTCAATTTCTTCGCTTTTACACCCCATAATGCGTACAGCTTCATCCTTGCCATAATTCACAAGTCCACGAGCGATTTCAATTCCATTTGCATCAACAATTGCAACCGTATCTCCACGATGAAATCTCCCTTCAACCGCAACAACTCCTGCAGCTAATAATGATTTTCCAGCTTCAAGTGCTTTAACCGCTCCCTGATCAATTGTCAAAATGCCTGACGGATCTAAATGACCAGAAATCCATGTTTTCCAAGCATTAACGGGCTTTTCACTGGCAACAAAAAAACTTCTACGCTCTCCTCTATCAATTGCTGCAAGAGGATTCATACGTTTACCTGAAGTAATAACCATCGCCGTTCCAGCAGAATTTGCTATTTTCCCAGCATCAAGCTTGGTTTTCATTCCTCCACGAGAAAACTCTGAAGCAGCAACATCAGCCATTTTTTCTATATCACTCGTGATTGATGCAATAAAGGGTATAAATTCAGCTGTCGGATCATGACGAGGAGATTTCGTATACAGACCATCAATATCTGATAAAAGTATTAAAAGATCTGAACTCATCATCGTCGCTACACGTGCCGCTAAACGATCATTATCACCATAGCGAATTTCGCTTGTTGCAACAGTATCATTTTCATTGATAACAGGCACCGCTCCAAAACGTAAAAGCACATTAATCGTAGCACGTACATTAAGATAACGTCGTCGCTCTTCTGTATCGAAGAGAGTGAGCAAAATTTGCCCTGTTTTTAATCCATATTGAGCAAGCGCATCTCTATATGTTTTTGCTAATTCAATTTGCCCTAAAGCAGCACATGCTTGACTTTCTTCTAATTTCAAAGCTCTCTTAGGAGAGAGCAGCAATGTCCTTCCCAAAGCAATAGCACCTGAAGATACTAATAAAACCTCCACACCTTTTTGGCGCAACTTAGCAACATCACTTATCAAACTTTTAAGCCATTCAGCGCGTAAACCTGTCTGAGGATCAACCAAGAGTGCAGATCCAACTTTAACTACAATACGTTTATAATGTGCAAGCTTTTGCAATCTAACTGTCATCTTAATCAACCTTGATATCGTTGCCAGCATCCTCTTTACGTGCCATTTCAATAATATGTGCCCCAGCACGTAGCACATTTTCTAAACCTTCACGACTGACCGCAGAAAACATCATTACAGATTTATCCGTTACTCTTTGCAAAAGTTCTTGTTTGGCTTTACGCTCTTCAATAGTAAGAGTATCTATCTGACTCAAAGCTACAATTTCAGTTTTATCACTCAAATTGTTTCCGTATGCTTCTAATTCATTACGCACAACTTGGTATGCTTTTGCCACATCTTCTTCTCGAGCAGAGATCAAATGAAACAAAACACGACAACGTTCTACATGTCCTAAAAAACGGTCCCCAATCCCCACACCTTCATGTGCTCCTTCAATTAAACCAGGAATATCAGCCAAAACAAATTCACGGGCATCAATGCGTGCAACACCAAGATGAGGATGAAGAGTAGTAAAAGGATAATCTGCAACTTTTGGTTTTGCAGCCGTTACTGACGCTAAAAAAGTTGACTTTCCAGCATTTGGCAAACCAATAAGCCCCGCATCAGCAATTAACTTCAAACGAAGCCACAATGTTCGCTCTTCTCCAGCTAAACCGGGATTTGCACGGCGAGGTGCCCGATTCGTAGACGTTGTAAAATGAAGATTTCCAAAACCGCCATTTCCTCCTTTTGCAAGACGATAACGCTGTCCAACCTTCGTTAAATCACAGATTAACGTCGCATTATCTTCTTCAAAAATTTGCGTCCCAACCGGTACTTTAAGGATGACATCATCACCCTTTTCACCCGTCATATTACGCCCCTTACCATGCCCCCCTGTTTTTGCTCTAAAATGCTGCTGATAACGATAATCGATCAGCGTATTGAGTCCATCAATAACAAGCACCCAAACATCACCACCACGCCCTCCATTTCCCCCATCAGGTCCTCCAAATTCAACGAATTTTTCACGACGAAATGATACTGCCCCTGCACCTCCATTACCAGAACGAATGTAAACTTTAGCTTGATCAAGAAATTTCATTAGAAACGCTCACTGAGGAATCAATCCTTACCTCTACAGGCAATGCAATAATTTTACCAGTTTTTCATTATTTACAAAAGAAAAACTACAAATAATATCACTGACAACTGTTTGAGAATATCCTTACATTTAAATATGTCAGTAAGCTTAAGCCTTCGGAAAAAAGAAACTATCGTTATCCTTTTGTTTTTCCCTTAAATTCCAGTGCCAAAAGATACAGCTCTACTGATTCTGCTCGACTTGAGGGAGGTTTAACGTGATAAACTGTTTTGAAATTCTGTTTCAATGTCGTGAGCAGGGTGTTTTCTGTCCCACCTTGAAAAGCTTTTGCTAAAAAATGCCCTCTAGGTTTGAGGACTGAAAGAGCAAAATCAGCAGCAACTTCACATAAATGAACCGTCCTTAAATGATCTGTCCGGCGATGTCCTGTTGTTGGGGCAGCCATATCAGACAGTACTACATCCGGCTTCACCCCTAAAGCATCAATTAATTTCTGTGGCGCATCTGCATGCAAAAAATCTATTTCCAGCGTCACAACCCCAGGCAACGGATCAACAGGCAAATAATCAATGCCAACCACGCTAGGCTTTTCATTACTTGATCCTACTAGACGCCCAGCCACCTGACACCATCCCCCAGGCGCCGCTCCCAAATCAATAACCTTTTGACCTTTTTTGAGAAATTTATAGCGCTCATTAATTTCGATCAGTTTATAGGCAGCACGCGAACGATAACCATCTATTTTCGACTGATGGACATATGGATCATTCAAATGCCTCTCTAACCATCGCCGTGATGATGCCTTAATAGTTCCTGCCTTTTTCTTCACGCGTTGGTATAATTCATGCGATCCTGAACCACCATATCCACCCGTCGATGTTTTTGTCGTTTTTTTCATAGTTGTTCATTATCTCCATATTCCGATAACTGCTAACGCTTGATATCTCTTTCTTTCCTATGACGATACCATACACCATCGCGCAACATCAGCTCTATCAAAATTTCTTCTCTCAATCCATGATCAGCAACTTTTAATCGTTTACTTGGCCAAACTTCTCGAATAACATCTAGAATTACACATCCTGCTAACACTAAATCTGCTCTTCATCGCCCAATACAAGGATTGCTTACTCGTTTTTTTATGTCCCATGACAATAAACGTTTCATCATAAGAGTAATATTTGCATCATTCATCCAAATGCCATCAATGCCTCTTCGATCATAACGCTCTAAATTAAGGTACATTCCTGCTAAAGTCGTAATCGTGCCAGAGGTTCCCAAAAGATGGAATTTTGAACTTTACGCTAAAGCTCCTAATTTATATCGGTCTGAAAAGTTATTTAAAAAACCTCGCACGTAATTTTTATTTTTTCAAAATCGTCTAAACTAACATTATTTCTTCCAAAACGTTCAGCAAGCGTAACAACACCAATAGTGAAGAGAAGTCTAAGCCATAATCTGTTCAGTTAAACGAAAAGAACACTTTTGTGAAACATCAAGAAGAACAATTTCCGATGCCCCTCCTCCAATATCAAAAAACACAATTGCATCAGTATACGGCTCAACAAGCGTGCAATAGATTGATTTATAATGATAATTCACTGTTTTGTATGTTGAATGAGAGTCTCGAATATCGTAAGATTCTCTCATTTCAAATCTCTTTATCTTGAATCAATCAAAATCACTTGCTTGCACGTCACAAGCGGGGCTGGCGTGTGGGTAAAAACTATAGCAGAAAGGAGTAAAAATGGTTCTTATGAATCGGCTGAATGCAAGGGCTGTCGCAACATTGGGAGCTGGCAAATATAATGATGGTGCCAGCTTGCTCCTTCATAAACGAAAGATAGAGGTGCTCAATGACTTTATCGTTATACCATTCATGGTCGGCGTCGCGAAATGGGCTTGGGTGCGTTGCGAAACGTTTCTTTAAAAAAAGCTCGTGAATTGGCAAACCAATGGCGTTCTATTTTGCACGAGGGTCGTGACCCCATTAAAGAACGCAATAAACAAAAGTGTGAGGCAATGCGTAATCTCCATTATTTAAAAGACATTGCTTTAGATGCTTTTGAAAGTCGTAAAGCTGAATTAAAAGATGATGGTAAAGATGGACATTGGTTTTTACCATTACGCCTTCATATTTTGCCCAAATTAGGTTGTCTGCCCGTTTCAGAGATTACCCAAACAAAGATACACAACACACTTGCTCCCATTTGGCATACAAAAGCTGGAACAGCTCGAACAGCGTTGATGCGTCTTAATCTTTGTCTTAAACATGCTGCTGACTTAGGATTGGATGTTGATTTACAGGCAACAGAAAAAGCACAAGCTCTCTCAGGCAAACAACGCCATAAGATCACGAACAGACCAGCTATGGATTGGAGAGATGTTCCTGCCTTTTATCAGTTCCTCTGTAAAACACAAAACATAACACATCTGGCTTTGCGTTTGCTTATTCTTACAGCTGTTCGTTCTAACCCTTTACGTCATATTCGTGAAGATCAGATTGATAAGAATATCTGGACAATTCCTGCTGAAAATATGAAAGGAAGGCGTGTTGCTACAACAGAGTTTCACGTGCCTCTATCATCAGAGGCATTAGAAATTTTAAAATAAGCGCGCTCGCTTTCTCGCAATGATTTCTTTTTTTCTGCAACTGGTCGCGGTCCCCTTGCTGAACGCTGTATGTCACAATATATGCAACGTACTGGTCTTGAAGCTTTCCCCCATGGTTTTCGCTCTAGTTTACGCAATTTGGCTCGCTGAAACAACCGATGCCCCTTATGAGGTTGCTGAAACCATTCTAAGTCATACGGTCGAGGGGCAAGTAGAACGTGCCTATCGTCGTACTGATTATCTAGAACAGCGCCGTATCTATATGGATAAATGGGCGGCTTATGTCACGGGGCAATCTTAACAGATGGGGTGCATAACCCCATCATCTGTGGATAACTTTCTCTCTCTGTTCTCTCATATCATCTCAATAAGATTCATCACGCATCACATCAGAAAAACTATGATAAAATATTGTTTTATATAAATAAAATACCTTCAAAAATCATCCAAAATATGGTTAATAAATGCTTATGATTTGTTTTCATTTTTTGAGACTGAAAGGATTTTAGTATGACAGAAAATGATATTCTTTTAACAGACCGTGAAAGTGCAAAATTGCTTCATATGAGTGTTTCGACATTCCGCCGTCATGTGACCAATGGATCTTTGCCAAAACCTTTAAAGTTTGGTTTTTTATCGCGTTGGTTACAATGGGATCTTATCAATGTCATCGAGCAAGCGAAAGAGAAACGTTATAACGACGCGGCATAAAAAGAAAACCTTGT
>NZ_JH725119.1:0-1171 GCF_000278115.1 Bartonella sp. DB5-6 | reverse complement strand
TTTTTATCGCGTTGGTTACAATGGGATCTTATCAATGTCATCGAGCAAGCGAAAGAGAAACGTTATAACGACGCGGCATAAAAAGAAAACCTTGTTACGTAAAGACGGACAAGGCTTTCTCAAGCTCATCAACCTAGAGATAACAAAATCCGTCCTGTATCGCAACTTGGTTATAGGATTACTGAGTACATTCTACGCCATATTGCTTACATACAATATTGAGATGTTGGATTGAAGAAACAATCCCGCTATTCCAAGAAAAAGCAAGGATGGGGGATTGTTGGTCATCACAAACAGAAAAACTTAAGGCTGGCATTTGCGACTATTTTTATACCGTTTACAAAATGGGCTATTTAAGCGCTTTTCGACACTTCGTTGTGGAATGACAGTGCCAGGCTGACAAATGGGAAGGTTTTTATAAGTGCTTCTTTTCCTCAGCCGTTAAATAACATGATTGAGGGAACAATCCCGCCATTCCAAGCAAAAGCAAGGATGGGGGATTGTTGATTACCAGCAGCAAGGATTAAGGTTTGCATTCAGGTTGTACTGGACTTTTTTTACAAAACGGGCTATTTAAGCGCTTTTCGACACTTCGTTGAGGGATGCTATTTAAGCGCTTTTCGACACTTCGTTGTGGAATCACAGCGCCTGGACGACAAATAGGGAGGTTTTCCTCTTTAAAATTTTCACACCAAGTTCCTACCTCTTTTTCAAGTTTATCACGGAATCCCGCTTGGATCATGCAAGCATAAATTGTTGCACTATCATTGTAGCTCAAGCGCCTATTTTCTCTATCAAGATATTCAGGACTCGGCATTCCACATTCCAACAATGCTTTTGCTACCTCAGTAAAATCTGCACCAGGCTTCTCCCACCCATATACGTTGCCTCGAGGAGGCTTATCGATGTTTTCAATACCACATCCAGCTATACTTAATAGAACTGTCCCACTCAATAGTTTTAAGATTTGTTTCATTTTTTCCTCCCTGATTTATTTGAATCAATTTGTATACGGAGAGGTAAACCATAATCATGTTGGCATATTGAACTCGCATTACCATAACAAGCATGAGGGCTAGGATAACTCCATATTATTTTCTCTGCTTCTTTCACTGCACTACTACCAAGGGGTCTCGTTTCGACATTCCGCCGTCATGTGACCAATGGATCT
>NZ_JH725118.1:27352-222352 GCF_000278115.1 Bartonella sp. DB5-6 | reverse complement strand
AGAGAGCTGATTTTTCGGTTTTATGGGCTTGTTGTTGTGCTTTATCTTTCTGATATGGTGCTATTCTTAAGTAATCTTTGGAACGTTTATCGCATAACATCTTCATCGGTTTTCTTGGGTGTGTCCATGGCTTTGGGAACTCTTACACCCTATCTTTTGAAAAAAAGCGGACTTGTCCGCATTAAGTCTTCTCTGAGGTTGGTAGATTTATACAAAAGGCGGATCATCATCTATAGCCTTCTTATATTAATTGCTCTTTTTCATTACGCTGATTCTCCTTTTGGTTTTATTGCTGTATCTATCTCTATCGGTTATCTCTCTTTGATCACCTTAAGTACGCTCGAGACTTATAATACCAAGCTAGCGCTTAAAGGTTATATTAGCGCTCAAAAGGCTTCCCGCATTATGCAAACAGTGGTGCAGATTGGTGCCTTTTTGGGAGCGGCACTTAGTGGTTATCTCTTAGAAGCAACCAGCCTGCGAGGGGTAGCAGCTGGGGTTGGCTATAATGGTTTGATTGCAGCACTTTGTGTGTTTGACATCATTGTAAGCCTTGTGGCCGGATATGTCATTTTTCGCGATGAATATAGTGCTACAGGCGTTACACCGTCTGCACCTGAGAAGAAGCTAACACCCATGCCGCAAGCAGACAGGCTCTCTCTTGAACTTAAACTTTTATGCGTCTGCATAGGCCTTATTGGTTTTCATATTTGCGCCTATAATACACTGGCGACTATTCTTTTTCAGAGTGTGAAAAATTTTAGCTCTGAATATTATGGGCTTTGCAGTGCGGTTGCGGGTGTGGGCGCTTTTTTGGCTGCTTTTATCAAAATACCTCGCTTTGAATTTATCCTCCCAGCCCTTATGTTGGGTGTGGCTGATCTCATTTTTAGCACCACACAATTGCCCTATTTGGCTGTGGTCTTTTGTTTTTTTATTGGCTTTTCGATGAACACCATGCGGATTAACGCCCGTAAATATATGATTGAAGAGACCCAGACAGAGATTCAAGCAGAACTTGTGGGAAGCTATAGCGGCATGCTTTATACTGTCTCCCAATCAGCGGGTTATGTTATCCTTGGTCTTCTTACAAGCCCCGCTCTTATGGGACCACAGGCGGCCATTTATCTTCTACCCCTTATAGGGTTGATAATCTTTATTTATGTCCTTTTTCTTTTAGCGCGGCGAGTCAAAGCATGAGCAAACCCATCCTTATTGTCGACCCTTTCTCCACAGGTGCTCTCTATGGTCCTGCTTTGCAAAAATTGGGTTATGCCTGTTACGGCGTTGCATCTCAGCCAGCTCTTTTTTCGCATTTTATGCTTTCTTATCAGGGTGAGGGGATGGCAGAAGCGAAGCTTCATAGTGTGGATGAGATAAAGCAGCGTTTTCCAGCCGGTGCGATAGAAGCCGTGGTAGCTGGTGCTGAAGGAGGTATTTATTGTGCAGAACAATTGGCTGCTTACTATGGTTGTCTTGGAAATAACCCTTTGACCACCGATTGGCGGCGGAAAAAGGCGACGATGCAAAAGCGCCTTTGTGAAAATGGTTTGTCTTACATTCGGTCAAAGATTCTTACAAAAGATGATTGTATTCTCGGTGGTTTTGAAAGCCTCAGCGGCTATGTGGTGAAGCCAAATGATTCTTCTGGGAGTGATAGCGTTTTGTTTTTTTCCAGCCGTGAGGAAGTAGTGGCGTGGGTTTCTAGGATCGACTGGATGCAGAAGAATATTTTTGGTGCACCTAACGAGGCTTATTTGCTCCAAGAAAGATTGGTGGGAGAGGAATACATAGTAGATGCTGTTGTAAATGGGGAGGCGATAAAGATATGTGCTTTATCACGATATAAAAAGGGTATCCATAATGGGAGTGCCTTTGTTTATGAATCGCTTGATGTGCTTGATGCTCAAGATCCCCTTTATGCTGCTCTTATCTCTTATGCAAAACAATGCATTCGCGCGTTGGGGATTGAATATGGTCCCGCGCATATGGAAATCATGCAAACCGCCCATGGTCCAGTGATGATCGAAGTGGGAGCTCGCCTCCACGGGGGAATTGCGCCCGCCTTGTTCGCGCATTGCTATGAGGATGATTTACTTGAAAGCTCCGTTAATCTTATTGCGGGAGTGTTTTCGGAAGCGTCAAGTTGTTTTAAGAAAAAGGGGCGTATTATCTTTCTTATCAACAAGGTTGACGGCCATATCATAAAAGATATTAACTCATGGCAGCAAAAGCTTCATTCTTGGAAAAATGTGGTTCATTTTATGCTCTCTTTTAAAGAAAACAAACCGCTTCCCCTGACAATCGATTTAAATACCTGCCCCGCCATTATAGCAATTTGGGGTCGGAGTGATGATGAATTATCGACCTTAGAGAGGATAATTCGTAGCAATTTCCTATAAAATACAACAATTGGGAGGAAAATATGGATTCAGCAACGCAAATAGTGAAAAATATAGAAAAATATGAAAAATGGAAACAGGTGGTTTTTAAAGAATTCGATGCAATAATGAATAACAAAATCAGGATTTTTCCTTGCCTATTTGGGGTAAAGGGATATCAAAAAGACATGCTGAGATTTGGGTTCTACAAAAAGTTAACCGCAAAAAATATTATGGAAGACCTTATAAATTATTGTGATAATTATAAGAGCTTTGGAAAGAACACATCTTTTGTTGCATTTGAAGAGCCTGCACCCATACAAAGTGTCGAAGTTTATAGAGAGAAATTTTGGTCTATACTTAAAGATTTACGAGCACTTGACGACCGAAAATGGCCTAAGCATATACCAAAAAATATGGATGATCCTCTATGGGAGTTCTGTTTTCATGGCGAGCCTATGTTCATAGTTTGCAATACACCGTCCCATATAAACAGAATAAGTAGAAAAAGTTCTACATTTATGTTAACTTTCCAGCCTAGGTGGGTTTTTTCTGATCTGTTGGATACAGAACAAAAAGCAAAAAATGCGTTTTCCACTGTAAGAAAAAGACTTGAACCTTTTGATATTATCACAAAATCCCCTTTTTTAGGGAAATATGGCGATCCAAAGAATAGAGAGTGGATGCAATACTTCCTGCAAGATAATAATATTGAATCCTCACCCTGTCCATATCATATAATGGAGCGCAACAATGACTAAGTTTTCTAAAATTAAATTAAATGAAAGTATATATGATA
This sequence comes from Bartonella sp. DB5-6, assembly GCF_000278115.1. Classification (GTDB taxonomy): domain Bacteria; phylum Pseudomonadota; class Alphaproteobacteria; order Rhizobiales; family Rhizobiaceae; genus Bartonella; species Bartonella refiksaydamii. The sequence goes on along the minus strand of NZ_JH725118.1, from coordinate 219,172 downwards.
CATTAAAAATGATGTTGCCAGAACAAGGCTCGATAGAGATACAAAGAGATTTCCCAAGAAAAATGCATGATTGGCATACGCACAAAGTCGATGAAACTCTCTTAATTATAGAGGGAGAGCTAGATTTTTTCTATAGCGAAAAGCGTATAACCTGTACGCCAGGAAATGTTATACATCTCCCAGCCAATACAAGGCATAAATCAGTTGCGTCAAATGCAGGATGCATATACGCGATCGCTATGGAAAGCCTCGCTATTAAAATGGGCGGCTGAATGCTTTCTAATTGATTTCCTCTGATACGGGCGAAAAAAATACCGAAGAAAGCCTTGCTTTTCGTGCAGATTTTTCCTCGCGCTTTTTTATCTGATTGATCCTCTGCAGTAAAATCATCAATCGTGGTTGATAATTCTCAGGAATTCCTGAGGGGGCGAGTAAAGCTGTGCGCTCTTTCCAAAGGGAGGATTCTAGAATCCTTGTATCCTGTTGCCACGCTTGTTTTGCTTTTTGAAGTGCTTTTGCGATAAAGCGTGTGCTATCGCCCGCACCGATTTCAATGACTGTGCGCGGTCTTACCATTTGAATGAGAGAATAAATGAGTTGTATGCTATTTTCTGTTCCCATGCCAGGTCTTATCAGCTGCATTTTTTGATCCTTATTATTTTACCAATCGCAGCATTCCTGCTTTTACAAAAAATGCTATTGAATCGTCTATGGGATATTGGATATGTATCGGTGTTGCGGCGGTTTTTAAGAGATACTTTGTTTTTTCATGAAGCCGGATTGTGCGACCATTCAGCTGGTTAATTGCAACGGTACCAAGAGGAGAATCTACAATACGGCATGGTGGTTCTCGTAAAAGAGCCGTTGCGTGATCTGGTGAAAATGCTTTTTGATCTGTTTCGATGAGACCGTGTCGCAACAGGGATATCAAAAGACTGCCCGCGGCAAGAAGAGAACCATTGAATTGTATTTTTTCAAAAGATTGAACAAGACAGCCTTCATGAAGCACTTCAGATGTTGGGAAATCAAATCCACCAAATGCCGCCCCTTTCGTAGAAACAGCCGTTACAGGTTGTATTTGGCGTTTCCCAATGAGTGCGGGCTTATTCCTTATTATCTGCACGTCCTTAGCCCATTGGATGTGCGCCAAGGGATTGAGTTCACGTGGGTAGACAGCGAAAGAATTGATGGCTGTGGGTGGTATGGATTTTTGTAATTCGAGCGTGTGGGCGCTCTCATTCAAATTATGTTGCATGTAGTCTGCGAGTTGCCACACATAACCACCCGTTCCATTGTAGAAATTTAAGCCTATGGGATCTTGTTGCATGATGTTAAATCGATTTATGTACTGTTTTAAAATCTTAAGTTGCTGGAACAGCTGTTAGCGCATACCTGCCAAAGAGTGGTTCATCGAAGACATATCGGTTGGTATGAGGTTGCACGATATCAAAAACAACGATTTTATTAAGCGGTGGTTGGAGATTAAGCTTTTTAGCATTGTTTGCTTGAGGGAAAAAACGGCTGAATCCTCTAACCATCATTAAATTCCTTTTTTTGCACGGCGTTATTCAACACAAAGCCTAATATGCCTGCGATCATTGTAGTGATGCCGATGACAAGGAGTGTGTTTTGGGTATGGTGCACACGAACAAAACCTGCGCCTACAAAACCAATGCATACGGATGTTTGTATGATAAAGATATAGGCGGGCATCTGGTTGTTTCGGTGTTCTTTCTGAATGGCTTTCATCATAAAACTTGCCATCAGGGCGTTTTGCACACCATTGGCTGCTCCAAGGATAAAAAATGAAAGCATCATCAACCATACGATATGTGTTAAGGAAAAGCAGAAAATTCCAAAGCCAATGGTTGTTGCAGCAAGTGACGCTCCAGCGGCATTGCCAAAGTGATGGAAAATGCTGGAGAAGCAGAGAGGTCCAACCACTAAGCCGAGACTTATCATACTTGTGATCACCCCATAGATTTCAGCGCTTAAGTTCAGATCGGTGCGGATGCGGACAATCGATAATACGTTGAGAGCAGAGGTGAGTATGATGGTGATGATGAGGGGTGCAAGAGCATAGACGACATTTTTTTTACGCAATAGGCCCGCTAAATCTAGCCCTTTTTTGGTACGCTGCGATGTATCTGTCTCTTGTGCATGAATTTTTAAAATTTTAAAACAGAATATGGTAATAAAGGTTGCACAAAGAACCATGATTGAAAGTGCAAACAATCCTCTTTGTCCGCTTGATATGCCATACAACACACCCCCTAGGAGTGGTCCGGCAATATAACCAAGATTCCGCACTGTTTGGATAATGCGGTTTATTCGGTCTAGTTGCTGATCAGTCTTTGCAAATTCAGGTACAGCAACGAGGATTGTAGACCAAAAGAGTGATCCAGCACAGCCCAGCGCAAAAGAAATGGCAATATAAATCCAGAATTGGTTGGCGATTGCGGCTGTGGCTATAAATATTGCTTCAAATAATAAAACAACAGGAACTGTTCGAGACGTGCTTAGCCGATGCAAGAGTCGTGGTGCAATTGGTCCGGCACAAATTGCACCCATAAGCCCAGCAAAAAGCAGCATTGAAATAGAAGTTGTACTCTTTGCTAAGTGTAGAGCAAATGTAACTTGAGCTGTTTCATCCGCAAAGCTGCTAAGAGACAAAACGAAAAAAAGTCCCATTTGAGCGAAAATAATGGATTTTTTCTTTATCACAACGCCCCCCAAGACGCTAAAGCTTTTACAGTTTTTAAAATTTCTTTCTGTGCTGCGTTACGTAGTTTATCATTTAATTTCGATATGTCTACTTTCTCTTCCGATGAAAGTTGAGAGAGGAAGTTCTCTAAATGATCCCTGTATTCAAAACTGGCGCAATGCCCGTTTGCTGAGATGAGTAGTTCTTTTGTTTCAAGCAAGGGAACCCATTGGAGGGTACTGGGGAGGCGAAGAGTGATTTCACTCTCAATTTCAGATACGTTAATAGGAGGGCGGCCAACGCATAAACGCGAGCTCGTATCGCAAATTAATTGAGAAACAAGCATATGGCGTTTTAAGGTGCTATTTGCAATTGCAGTGCTTAATGCAGAGTGTTGAAAAGCATTATCAGGGTTTAAACTTGCTCTTCCTGATGTGCGTATATCATGTCGTGTCCGATTATCAAGATGGAGCAAATGCGTGATATAATTTTTATGATGTTGCGCATCGCTTGCTGTTTCCCAAAAAGCAATATTAACATTTGCAGCAATATTTTTCCCAGTCTCAGCAACGTGGAAGGCATCATGGGGAAAATAGGCAACACGATCTGTACGATTTTGCAGTGCGATTGCGGTTGATTTATACTCTTCATATTCGGGATATTTTAGCTCTTGGAGATCTTTTCGCGTGCTGGGCCATGCAAACATTGTTTTGCCGTCTTGGAGAGTAAAACCAAAATTATGAGCATGATCCACATGGATCCCAACATGGGTAGAAGAATATCGGCCGATGAAACAGTCAATATCCACGCGTCCGCTGGGTCTAAAACCTAAAGAATGTGCTAATTGATCAGCAAATTGTTTTGCTACGTCCCACAGAGCAGGGGTTGCAGCGTATAACCCATAATACATAACCGCCCATTCTTGCCCTTTGGCATATTGATCAACGCGGGCTGTATATTCTTCTATAGTTCCGTCCGTGTCTGAAACAAGAAAGTTTTGAAGAGGGTGTGGGCTTCGTACTCCATTAATAACTGTCACTGCTTCGGATTTAGAATTAAGTGCTAAAAGTTTACTCGGATTTTGAGCGTATTGTCTTAAAGCATCCAAAACATCCCCTTCATGGAAAGGGATGTTTGAAATTGATAATTCAGCTTCTTGCTTAGCCCAATTTTTTTGAAAAAAGTCTTCAGAAAACAATTCAAACATGCCAATTAAACACGCTTAATTTTTTTAAACTGAATACATTGGATTAGCAGATTTTCATCAATAATACATTATTGTACTTCATGTGAATTATCCATATCGTGGTCGTTTTCACAAACTTGGATAATTTCGCGCTGAGCATATTTAGTACCAGCCAAGATTGGCGCGACGTCGCTATTAGCTAATTCAACAACATCCGCTACTTCATTAAGTGAAATATTCATATATTTCCCCTCTCTTACTAGTTGGTAAACATACATGATAATCACGATAAAAGATTATCATACCTCTCCGTCTAGTATGGATTTTATTTTTCACTACATGCCATTTTGATTAAAAAGGGCATTTTATCTTTTAAGAGTTCATTATAAATTTTCTTACAAGGAGGAATTGTAACTCATTCTTTATGTATAGAGAAGAAGTTTTCAAAATACGGGGTTTTGATCGTGAATGTTTTGTCAAAATATTGCACTCTTCTTCATCTGTATGTTCTGTTAAAAAAAATGAAGCTTGTAAGAAGCTTTGGTGCTGTTCTATGGAATGTCAGTGAATGAGATGTCTATTGTGTGTTCAATTATATTGTAAGGGTATACATGGGAATGTTCATTGATTGAATAATGCAAGGAGCATTTAAGTACCTCCTTCAACATAAGAATTAGCTAACAGCATAGCACATGATAGAGATTATCTTAAAAAACGGAGGACTCAAAAATAAAGTGGTTAAGAGCAGTTTACAAAAAAAGCTGTAGGGATAGTACAGCTTTTTATTGGTTTTATGCTTTATGTGGTAAAAGTTTTTAAAGCATAAAAGAGTCTTTACGGTTTCTGTAGCCATAATAGCCACACACACTGGAAATAATGGCACCAATCAAGCCTCCTAAAAAGCCCCACCAGCCCATATGCGATGCTGTTTTGGCGGCTTTATTTCCCATGTGACGCGCATCCTTTATGGATGTGTCTAGCTTGTGAGACAGTGTCTTAGCCTGTTCTTCAAGGGCTTTAAGTGCTTCTTCGGTTTTTGCTTCTGCCGTTTGATAAACATAAACTGCGCGGTTGGCGTTTGTTTGTGCATCTGCACGTGTCATGCCGTTGTTCATAAGGTTGTTGATGATATCGCTTTGATCAAACTTTGTGGTAATGGTTTGGATGCGATCAGAAAGACGTTCACTGAGATCTTTCAGATATGTGCGATAGTGAGAAGGGTCGTTTTTGAACGCTGTTATTGTGGAACCAATATCTTTGAGAGCTTCTTGATAGGACTGCTTCAAGTGTTCCGGATTGAGGGCAGGAATGTCACTTTTATTGAGAAGTGTACGTAATTCATTGCGCAGTTTGTCAAAATCGACGCCATTGTCCTTTTTCTTTGTCAAAAAGTTCTCAACACTTTCGCCATTTAATTTTGTAAACAGGGGAGAAGGATTTGTTTTGAGGTTGTCAACGGATTGTTGGATCATGGAAGTGTTTTCGATAGCGGCTTTAGCGCTTAAGCTTGCAGCATTTGAGACCAACCAGATGGCTTGGATTGTCATAAGAAGTGTTAAGAGAGCCCAAGTTAAAAAGCCGTGAAGTGCGCCTGAAGACTCTGCAAAACGTCCAGCCACAAAACCTCCCAAAGCAATGCTGATAAGCATAACAACGAGTGATCCAATTCCAAGGGAGAGAAAGGTGCCTTCAAAAGGTGCTGTTGAGGTGAAGTCCATTTGACTTAAGCCTAAAGCTGTAACCAGAAAAGACAAGCAGATTGATGTTGCCAGTGCTGTTACTACCCCAGCAAAGATTGCCGACCATGAAATGGGTGTGTGGAAAAAGGGATACTCTGTTTCTATGGATGTTTCTCCTAAAAAATGGGTATCGAAAGGTGTGTCTTCAGGAATGCGAGTTTCCATGTGTTTATCTCCTTGAATGATGCTGGAGATACAATGCTTTCTGAACCATTATGTTCCAAATGGGCAAATATGCGTGAAAATGGAGGGGAAATAGTGACAATAGATCATGATTTATCAATGATCATTATAGGGATGCGTATGGATTACTATTCTGGAGATGTATACTGAGATTATGGTGGTGGGAGGCTTTTTGTGGAATACGCATCGAGTGCTAATTTATGGAGGGTTTACGTTGGTGATGAGAGTGATGCTCTATGCGAAATAAAGCAAGCAGAAGGGATATCTTTGTATCAAAAGGTTGTTTTGTGAAATGCTGTGGGGAACTTGTTTTGTTAATGTATTACGATGAAATTTGAAAATATTTTTTTCTTCACTACTAAAACATGTTACTGGTCATTTTTATAAATAACTTCCTCTTTTGTATCGAAAATTTAAAGAAAAACTAGCTTAAGGTGTAAAATGTTTTGTGCAAATTTTTTTAAAATAATTATGAAATTGTCTGAATGCTTTTTCATAAATATATATTCTTACTTCTTTAAGAAAATATGCTAAATGTTACGCATGGATGTTTATATTTGTAGATAAAAGGCAAAATCCTGTGATCATTATTTTTATTTTTTTACGTATAATTTTACTGTTGAGACTTGTAGTCTTTTTAAGTTGGTTATAAGACGTATCATGAAGCATTAAGTGATTTATATATAAAGTTTATCATGCGCCTGTAAATGATAATATTTTGTAGCATCAATAATATAAAAAAGTTAAATCTTATCAAGTAAAGTAGAATTGTATTAACAAATCATTTATATATTTATAATAATAAATAATTAATTTACTTATTAAAGTAAAAAGTATTACTATTTTAATTTAAAAAGTGTGTCTTTATTTATGCAACATAAATATACATTATCATTCATTATACTTATCGTATGTTTATCAACAGGAGGTCTGATTTCTACAGATATTTTTCTGCCGGCACTTGGAGAGATGCGTCAATACTACCAAGTAACAGAATCCCAAATTCAGAGTGCGGTAGCAATTTTTCTGTTTGCATTGGCACTTGGACAGCTCATTTATGGACCACTGAGTGATAGTTTTGGGCGTAAAAAAACACTTCTCTTTGGCTTATTTTTGTGGTTGTTTACTACTCTTAGTGTGATTTATACGGATAATATTCACGCTTTTCTTGTATTACGTTTTTTACAAGGTCTTGGAGCTTGTGCAGGAATTGTTTTAAGTCGTGCTATTATCAATGATTTGTTAGATAAAAAGGCAGCGGGGAAACTTTATTTAATTGTTTTCCCTTTCATTGGGATGTCGCCAGCGCTTGCACCTTTAATTGGAGGGTTGTTGTTACAAACTTTCAATTGGCACGCTACTTTTATCTTTTTAAGCATTTTTATATCCTTGACTATTTTGCTCTGTTATTTTGTATTAACGGAAACATTACCTCTTCAAAGGCGGCAGCGTTTTTCATCTGCGGGATTTATAAAGGGGGGGGGCGCGGTTTTCAGAAATAAACAATTTATTTTTTATGCACTTATTCCGTGTTTTTCGTATGCGGCATATTTTGCGTATATTGTGGAATCGCCTTTTTTACTCACAACCTTAGGTTTGTCACCGATATATATTGGTTATAGTTATATTGGTGTTTCGCTACCTTATATTTTGGGAAATTTCGTAGCACGGTGGCTTTTTAAGCGAGAGTCTATGGAAAGAACTGTATGGCGTGGGTATATTATTTTCGTTATAGGGGGAATACTCTTTGCTCTGCAAATGTATCTAAGCCCATGGACACTTGTAACGAGTTTTGTAGCTATCGCTGTTCTTACTTTTGGTAATGGGTTTTTATTGCCGTTAGGAACGGCGTTGGCAATTTCATCCCATCCGCAAGCTGCTGGGACAGCTTCTGGTGTTATGGGAGCTTTACAATTAGGGAGTGCTGCGCTGAGTGCTGCGGTTATTGGAAAGATTTCTGGGCACAGTCCACGGGTGATGGCAATCTCATTGGCTGTCTGTTGTCTGCTAGGGTTTATAATTTATATCCGAAAAGCGCATGATTTTATGCGCTTGGAAATAGATTGAGTGAAATGATAAAAAAAGATCATGCGAAAATGTTGTGATGTTATTTTGCTTAAATGAAAATGACAGACTCTGAGAGTGAATTTTTACACCTTATTTTCTCGAACATGCTTAAAATTTGTCGTAGCTTAGTTTATAGCTGATACAATCAGTTATTGCGGCGGTTATTATGGGGGATAAGCTTATGTGCAGGGAAGTTTTGATATGTTTGTGTTGTATGATTTATAGTCAGTGGGGAAGTTTCTGCTACAATTCATATTTTGAAACAAGAGGGGCGGGGTGTAGATAAATGGGACTTCATATTGTTATTCTTTCTCCTGTGATGCCAATTTGGGATCGTGGTGTTTTTTGTTCTTCGTTTACAAAGCTATGCTTAGCAAAAGGATTTCAAATTACTCTACTTGATACACTGTCTCTTTTTCCTAGTAATTCTCCTTTTCTTAATAACTCTGCCATAGAAATTTTGCCTGTTATTACGGAGAAACTTGAAAAATATTTTAAGGTGCCCTCAGTGCTTGTAGGATTTTCTATGGCTGGGACATTGGTACAAATGTTGGCAGCACAACTTCCAAATGTTCAAGCAGTGCTTGCTGTGAATGCTCCAGGTTATCCAGATAAGACTTTGCAACAACGACTTGGGTCTGTTCTTACCTTATTGGAAAATGGTGATCTGTCGGAAGCTCTAGAAACACTCAATGTTTTTATGTGCCCTCGTGGGGTCATGAAAAAAAGAGTCTTATTGGAGATTCCTGATGAGCAAAAAAGCATGGCAATTGAACGTATGATGAGAGGATTTAAATTCTTGTTGGGGATGGATGCTAGAAATGAGATTATCAAATACACTGGAAAGTTTTTAGCTTTGGTAGGTGAAAAGTCACAACTTGCAACCGTAGATAACCAAACGAGAAGTTATTGTATGTATCATGAATATAAGATTATCACTGGTGCTGGTACGCGTTTGTGGGAGGATAATCCTACTATGACGGATGCAATTATTGATGAATGGATTGGTAGATTATGAAAAAGAAAGTTCTTGTATTACCTGGTGATGGAGTAGGGATTGAGGTCTGTGATGCTGCGCTGATGGTCTTGGAGCAATTTCAATTGCCGATCGAGTTTACTTATGGCGATATTGGTTGGGAATGTTGGAAACAGGAAGGAGATCCTGTTCCTCAAGCTACTTGGCAAAAAATAGCCGAAAGTGACGCTGTTTTACTTGGAGCTGTGACCAGTAAAGGAAAAGAAGCGGCTTTAAAAGAACTTGCACCGCATTTAAAAGAGAAAAAATTTGCCTATGTTTCTCCTGTCATTCAGCTTCGCCAGAAGTTAGGTTTGTTTGCGAATATACGCCCTATCAGATACATTTTCGGTCCGAGAAAACCTTTTCAGTTTTGTGTTATCAGAGAAAATAGTGAAGGTCTTTATGCGGGATTAGACTTTCGTGGAATAACTCCTGAAACAGCCGCTTGGTTAAAACACCCCAATTTAGAAAAATATGGTCCTGAGGAGGCAGCGTGGACGGTTCGTTTGCAAACACGCTTTGGTTTAGAGCGGTTATTTGAATACGCTTTTTCTTATGCACGCAAACACGGATTTAAGCGGGTTACTTTTGCCGATAAACCAAATGTTATGCGGGAGAGTGGACAATTTGCTCAGGAAATTTTTGAGAAAATCGCGCAAAATTATCCAGAAATCGAAGCAGATATTCATAATGTTGATGCGGTCGCTTTGTGGATTGCAACAAAACCAGAACAGTTTGGTGTGATTGTTGCTGAAAACATGTTTGGTGATATTCTCTCTGACCTTGCTGCTGGAGTGATGGGGGGATTGGGGCTTGCGTCTAGCGCAAATGTGGGCAGCAAAATTGCTTATTTTGAACCCGTTCATGGGAGTGCACCGCGCATTGCTGGACAGAATAAAGCAAATCCTGCTGCCATGCTTTATACCACGGCTTTACTTTTAGAGCATTTAGGTTTTCAGGAGAAAGCAAAACAATTGTCTGAGAGTGTTGATCAGGTTATTCGCATTGGAAAAACTGTCACTTATGATTTGGGAGGCGTAGCCTCTACACGTCAAATGGCTGAAGCTGTTCTCAATTCTCTTGTGAAGTCTGTCTCTGTTTGTCGTGCGGCAATTATTACGGTTGGTGATGAACTCCTTTCAGGACAATATTTGAATACGAATTTGCAGGATTTGAGTCAGAGCTTGAATAAGAGAAATATCCAAGTAACACGTCATTTTGTTTGCGCTGATCAATTACAGCAAATAAGTGAAACAGTGATTGCTTGTCTTGGGCAAGAAGATCTTATCATTATCAGTGGGGGATTGGGACCAACATCAGATGACAAAACACGTGATGCGGTTGCTCAAGCTGTACAGCAGTCTTTGGTTCATCATGAAGCTGTTTGGCAAACGATAAAAGGTCAATTACAACGGTTAGGTATTGCGCCTGATGCCAGCAATGCGCGTCAAGCGTTGTTTCCAGAAACAGCAACCGTGCTTGACAATCTTACTGGCACAGCACCAGGGTTTTATCTCTCTTGTTTTGGAAGTACGCTTGTTGTTTTGCCCGGTCCGCCATCACAGGCTCTTGCGCTTTTAGAGAATTATTTAGAACACAATGAGAAGAAATATTCTTCCGTATCGCGTGCTCAATATGCGTGGACTTTGATTGGAATTGATGAAAGTACAATCGCGCATTTTGTTGATTGTCATTTTGAAAATGAGCCATTTGAACGGCATTTTTTATGGAAAAGCCCTTATGTTCTGGTGCAATTGGTTGGTCAATCATCAGCGCCTTTGGCACAGCATTTAATCGAAGAATTTGAAAATCATTTTCGCCCGTATTTGGTTGGTGCAGAAGTTACTACTGCTAGTAAACAATTGGCAATGCGTGCAAAAGTTCATTGGTTTGCGACTGATCCGCACCTTTTACAATATTTTCAGCCAACAGAAAAAACGGAAAAAAGTGCAAAAAATGTTCCGGAACTTGAGGTTGAGGTTAGCTTGTCACCTTCTTTGGAGATACTAGAAAATCAAGAAGAAAGTCTTGGACATGCTACCATAACTATACGGATGAAAGGCTATGATGATGAGCGTGTAACTTTTCCCTATACACGTCCGCTTTTAGGTATAGTCTTACAGGAATATGCGGCTTGGTTAGTTTTAACAAGATATTTGCAAACGGAGAAGCGCAAATGATACTCTTTAGAAACGTAAAAATATTCTCCACATCATTTTTTATTGTTTGGGTTAAATATAGCACTATTTTGATGTTCTAGGTCTTTGTGTTTACTAGCATTTTCTTTGACACAAAATAACAGCTAAGCTGTATAAATAACGGTCAAATATTTTATTCGAAACACTTCTACAGAAAAATGCGGATATTATCGTTCAGGTTTTGTTCGGGATATTGCTGTGGCTAGAACTCACCATTACCTTTTTGCAACAAATGTTTATACGATTTCGGGTAAAAATCATATGGATACGTGAATTATAGGTGGATATTTATTGCATGATAAAAACACAATGATTCTTTGGAGATTGTTTTATTAAGTTCAAGAAAGATTCTCTGCACGCATTGATTTAGAGATGGGGGATATGCTTTTAAGAGGGGGGATAGAGAAAACTGCTTTATGAAAAAGGAAAAAGGGATTTTGATTATTTGCAACTGTACAAAAAAAGTTTACAAGTCTTGTTAGAAATACAGCAGTGAAGAGTTACTTTCAAAGATGTATTGTTAATGTGGCTGCCAATAAATTGCCATAAATATTTTGTAGAATTCCCTCCGGATCTTTACACTATCGCATGATGTCTAAGCGGTATGTTTTTTGTGCGATGATATTTACGATATTATACAGCGCTCGTTTTGTGTACCGTCTTTTGTAAAGAGCGGTGGTATTTGTGAATTAGAAAAAAGGCAAGATTTCCGTGTATTATATTGATTATAACAGTTATCGTTCTATCAAGAGTTTTAATCGCCGTGTTCGTTTTCTTGTCATGCATTATACTGCCATTAATTTTAAAGAGTCGGTTATGGCTCTTACAGGAGAGAGGGTTAGTGCCCACTATCTTGTTCCTGATCCATCAGAGCAGACGTATATTGAGGCAGGGTTTAAGGATATGCGTATCTTTAATTTGGTGGATGAAAATGAGCGTGCGTGGCATACGGGTGTGAGTTCATGGGCGGGGCGTAATAATATAAATGATACTTCTATTGGGATTGAAATAGTCAATTTAGCTACTAGTCATTCTGATGGTGTTGGGCAAACGTATGTTGAAGCAGCTTTAACGGATGCGCGTGTTTTAAATCTCGTTAATAAAGATGAATGTCAATTACAGACAGATGTTGGTTCATGGACTGAGGGTGCTTGTGTGGGTGGTACAGCTTTGCAGCTTGAGACAATTAACCTCACTACTTATAATAATAAGGATTTTGTTTTTCCTCCTTATAATCCAACGCAAATTGATGCAGTTAAGGAACTGGCATTGAATATTCTTCAACGGTATCCAGATATCATGCCAGTCGATGTCGTTGGGCACAGTGATATTGCTATTGGAAGGAAGAGTGATCCAGGGGCAGCTTTTCCGTGGAAAGAACTTTATGTGGCTGGCATAGGAGCATGGTATGATGATGAATTAAAAAATCACTATCAAGAGCAATTTTCTAAGAGTTTTCCAGCTAAAGAGGATATTTTGGTTAAACTGAAATGTTATGGATATGATATTTCGATTGCGTGTACCGAAATTGGATATAAGAATTTGATACGAGCATTTCAGCTTCATTTTCGTCAAGAAAATTATGATGGGATTTTGGATGTTGAAACAGCAGCCATTATTTATGCTTTGGTAGATAAGTATTTTCCGTCAAGTTAATACAACAGTGGACGTTTTCCGGTGAGTTTTGCTTTTTGCCAATTGGGCTTGTGTGAGAAAAAGCTATCTGTAAAGCAATTCATGGGAAAAGGATGAGAAAACTTAGTAAAAAGTGAATTTTAAAAACTCGTTTCTTTATTGTATATGGAACAGCCTCATTAAAAAAGATACGTGAAGTTAGGGTGTTGTGCATAGTACAGAAAACATAATGCTCAAGAGTTAAAAGAAAAGAGGGGAGTGTTGTGTAAAAAAGAATTTTATAAAGATGATTCGTTATTTTACAATTTGAATAAGAGTTTCCAATATAGTAAGGTTTTTTCATTTCAAAGTTTTACATTAGACATTAGAAAATTATTTATTTGCATGTCATAAACGAAATCAGTATGCGGATAAGAAACGTTTTAAAAAGGAGGCAATATACCTCCCGTGAAACGTCTCTATGCAAAAGCGGTTGCAACATTGAAAGCTGGTAAATAAATTGATAGCATGGGCTTATTGTTTCAAAGGGTAAAGATGGGGATGTCCAAAGAATCTTGCATTATTTCTCCTCTCGTAATCATTAGATATGAAAAGTATGGATTGTAGTTCTGTACTTGTTGTATACAGGAAGTGTGTGACGATGATTGAAAGAAGCAAGCAAGGTATGCGCGCTGCAAAGAATATATGTGCGATATTTTCAGAATTTTGAAAAATATACATCACTTCTGCTTTTAAGAGGATATTTTTGACGTATTTGCAAATATTAAAGTTGTAAAGAATCTCGTTGTTTATTTTAGCGCTATCATTTTTACTAAAAATATTTCTATGATCAATTATCTAGTGCGTTGAAGCTATATCTCGCTTATTTTGTTTTCTCTCGAGGATATTTGCACACTTTTGATGATAAATTCTTTGATGATGAAGATCTGCATTATTTAGACTTACATGCGAGGTTTATGAAATGTGCTTATCAACATTCATCGGGTTTATTTATTTGGAATATTTTTATAACAGTAAGCAGCTTTTTTGTAGAGATAGTGGCAAAAAAATATCACGGAACAGTGTTATAGTCATCATGGGAAAGTGCAAAAACTGGTAACATATGTTACCAGTTTTTAAAAGTGTAGTCCAAAAGGATTAGAATGAGCGCTGGAAGCGAATCATACCTTGTAAAGCACTTTTCTTATGCAGAGCATGTGTATATGTCGTAGCAGCGTCTATGCTTTTTAAGGAGCGATCATCATTCCAAGAAACGTAAGTGAGCTCTGGTGTAATCACAAAACCTGGAACCAGCGTGTATGCAATATTTACAGAAGTTGCAAAGGTCTTTACAGCGCTATAAGAAACTTGAGCATTTAGATTTGCTTTTGAAGTGAGTTTGTAAGTTGCACCAGCCCATGCAGCCCATTTGCCTCCCCAGTTCGCATAGATTGTCGTATTTTCTCGTGATAATACGTCGTTTGCATCTTTTGTGTAGTAATCAACGCTATTTTTATAGCCAGCCATTGCCCATAGGTTAAAACGGTCATTGACATTGAAATCTACACGTACCTTACCAGCCCATTTTTTGTAGTAAGAATCATAAGCAGCAACTGTTGAAAAACCACCCCATTTTTGCATAAATTTTATACCAAAAACCAGATTGGGAGTGTAATCTTTTATTCTTTTACTTGGGAGACTATCTGTAGGAACGACAGCAATTTTATCATCTTTATCAATATAGTAGTATGTACCTTCGATGGGGGCAGGACCATCGGCGTTGCCTAATTCGGCACCGATAATGGCAGAAAAGCCAGAGTCACCACTAAAGGTATAAGAGATAAAATTGGTACGTGTGATACCACTTGGCGCTATACTGTCATCATTTAGAACGTTTCCATAACCGCCTGTCCAACTGTTGAAAATTGTGTCATCAAGACCTACACGAAAACCACCAAGTTCAATGTAAGCAGCTGAGAGTGTTGCACCAGCTTTGTTAGCACCATTCCCCCAGCTTGAGTAGATTCGTGCATAGGAACGAAGTGTTCCCATTTCTGTTTCAGAAGCGGCTTGAAAAACAAGGGTTAATCGTGAGGATGCACCATATGTTTTTCTTTTTTGAGCTAATTCAGCGTCGGTTGTCGCATCAACGTTATCACCGCCTAGAAAATCAGCGCGGACATTTCCTGATAAACGCATGCAAGTTTCTGTTCCGGGGATATAGAAATATCCTTTTCCATATGCATCGCAAACGCGAACATATTCCACAGGCTCTGGTTCTGCAATTACTGTTGAAGCTGCTTGTGCTCCAGAAATTGCTAAAAAAGCTGCTGTAGAGCTTAAAAAGAGGGATTTAATACTCATAGTGGATCTCCAATGAAAGGTAGTGTAATTTTTTCTAAGGAATATTATTTGTTCAACTCATGAAAGGCAAAAATACGCGATACTCGTAATGCTAGCTATACTGATCTTTTTTAAAGATACAAATATGAAATTACCCTTTTGAAGGATATTCATGTACTATTCAAGGCAATGTGATAAAAAAGGCACAATTTTTATTTTGTTAACTTTATTATCCTCTGTGGGTCACTAAAAAAGAAAAAACTTAGATATTTTTGAAAAAAATCGAAAATGTCTTGAAGTTTCTGTTGATACCATTTATGCACTATCCTTGGAGAGGTGGCCGAGTGGTCGAAGGCGCTCCCCTGCTAAGGGAGTAGGGCTCAAAAGGCTCTCGAGAGTTCGAATCTCTTCCTCTCCGCCATTCTCAATAAAATCGGTGATTTATAATAAGACTAGGTGTTTTAATTCACTTGATTTATTTTTTGCCTATCCCGTCCTTTTTGTAGCTTTTCTGCTTCGAGAGTGTATTTTTGTGGTTTGCAATTTTTGCTGTGAAGCTCTGTTTATTTTTAGAGATATTTTTTATGCTCTAAGGTTGGATTGTCTTCTAAAAGCCCTTTGAATTGTTTATTAAAAAAACATTTCATGCTTTTAGAAAGTTTTGAGCATTTGCAGAAAGTTTCTTTGCATTATTGAATTGTTGTTGTGAACTGTTTTGGGCTGGTTTTTATGAAGTGTCAAAATTCGACGCTTTCATTAAAATGGGTTGTGGGAGCACTAGAATGAGTTTTAGAGATATTGCACAGTTTTTTGTTACTATGTTTACGCAGTTTGAATAGTCATGCAGGTGAAATCTTAATAAGATTAATTGAATCTTAGGGGGTAGATCTTTCTAATTTAAAAAGCGCGATTTTGTCGTTTTTAATAGACTTTTTCAGTTCATAAACTCTGTGTATTCTACGCTTTGCTTCGTGATCTCTATACATATATTATATAATTTTACTGTCTTAAGAGTTTTGTTATCACAAGGTAAGAAGAGATTGGGTATGTATTAATTTTTATGCTGCTGTCAAAGTTATAATCATATCGTTTTTAATAACGTGTTTGTGTGTGCACTGTTATTTGAAGTACTTCGCTTTTGGTGAGCAATAATAGCCTTATGATGTATTTAATCGATTTTTATCATGTTATCTGCGTCGTATTTTGAAGTGCAAATGTGCGAAGGGGCCCAAAAGCGCATGATATATTCCAAAAGGAAACATTTGGAGACGGTAATTGTATGATTTTTTTCATATAGATTTGCGAGAGAGAGACGTCCACCTCATGATAACCAAACAACACATGAAAAAAGTCGTGGTTGGCAATATAAGATAATAAGAAGGTGAAACTTTTGCAGGAAGAAAAGAGATAACACTTAACACTGCGATTGAAAATATTCTTCCGCTGAAAGATACAGCACCGACAATACCGGAAATATGCTGGGTTTGTTTCGGGGTAAGCTCTGAAAAAAACAAGCTTTTTGCGCCTATCGGTACAGTGCAAATAAAACCATGAATTAACGAAAACGCGATGATTGATGCAGTGGTTTGATTGCTATGGACAAAAAAATAAAGCGCTATGCACATAAGGGCAGAAAAGAAGGAAAAATATTTTACAGAATTCTTATATTTTTTATCAAATATGTG
Organism: Bartonella sp. DB5-6; assembly: GCF_000278115.1. GTDB lineage: Bacteria > Pseudomonadota > Alphaproteobacteria > Rhizobiales > Rhizobiaceae > Bartonella > Bartonella refiksaydamii. The sequence continues at coordinate 202,435 of NZ_JH725118.1, read as the reverse complement.
ATACTTAGACATTAGTGAATTGGAAAAATATTGTGCTGAGAATGCTCCGATATGGCAGAACATTAATATTAACATTTGTGAGCTATTGAGGTGATTGATTTTTCCACCCGAGAGTATTATCGGCTGCCAGAAGTGATAGATAATCTGAATACCAGCACTGAAAAGGCACATCAGAAAAACAAACCATGCTCCTCCAACGGTGTTTTGCAATATCCAGAGCGTTTCCTTAGCATTTTGTAGGATGGTTTTTGTTTTTGTCCCTTCACTTTTTGATTTCTCCTCTTCAGGAACAATAAGAAATACAAAGAGAAGTACCCCCATCATCAGGCATGAGATGATATATCCCATGAAATATTGCTTCGAGTAATATATCGTTGCAATTCCTACGATACCACTAATAACGCTTCCGAAGGAATTTACTTTGTGAGAAAGATGTGCATAATGCGAAAAAAGATCCTGTTTGTTTCCTAGAGAATGGAAAATCCACCCGTCAATGGCACTGACAATAAGGCAAATTCCTGCTGCATAGAAGATCTGAGAAATGATAAGTGCTGTCATATTGGGGGCTTGAAGGCAGAGAATATAAAACAACCCAGTCATAAAAACTCCAGCTGTGACCGAGTATTTACGCCGATATTTGTCAGCCAAAACAGCACAGGGAAAATCAAGAAGCAAGACGGTTCCCGAAAAGGTGATTTGCAGCAGAGCCAATTGGGATAGGCTAACACCCATAGACATCAAAAAAATGGCGTGATAAACACCGATCAACATCCGTACTGCGTGGTAGGATCCATAGGTTACAGCGAGTGTTCGGGGTCTATTCATTGTTTTGTTCCACAGACTTTGCAGTGAGGATTCTTTTTTAAGGAACGCTCTTCTGTGAAAAGTTTGCTGATCCATATCCCCACACGGCGATTAGTGGAAAGTAGATCACCATAACCACCCAAAAATTTAAGAGCATCATTGGCGCACATTGCGGCTGCAAGAGCATTTACGGGGGGAAAGGTGGCGATTTTAAAGTTATTATTGATAGCAGCGCAAGCATTATAGATTAAGTGGTCACTTTTTGGGGGGAGATTTCCTATGGATGAGCTGCATACGTAGCAGCCAGTTTGCCCAAGGATGTAAAAAGGACCAAAAACAGCTATATCATTAACATAGCCGGAATTTATATAGGCTTGTTTATTTTGTACACACCATTCATTTATCCATGGTACCAGTTGATCAGGTGTATCAGCAGAAATAATCCATAAATCAGCTTTGGGTAATTTTTTGATATCTTCTTTCGTAGTGATCGATATTTGTAATTCACTAACTTCACTCTGGCTGTTTCTCCGCGACAATTCACGTCGAAGAACAGTTGTTTTCGGAAGCCCACTATCTTCTTCAGTAAAGAGAATTTGTCTGGTAAGGTCTCTCATCTCAATCACATCATTGTCAACAAAAATTAATTTCCCTACACCAGAAGTAGCCAGTATTGCTGATACATGATTACCAATCCCGCCACATCCTAAAATGACGACCACTTTTTGTGACAGGGTGTGCTGAACGGAGTTTGGATTCATACCGTAACTTTGATAGTGGAGATGACTTCTGGAATACCGATTATTGAAGATATTTTCTGATGTTTCAGCCAAAACAAGAAAGTGGTTAGAAAAAAGAAAGTCAAATGCGCGGTTAAAGTTTTCTTTTAACATAATTGACGATAGCGAATTGTAAGCTTCTTCTATTGTCTTTTTCTCGATCCATTGTGCGGCAAGAAGTACCAAACTCTCCCAGTGTTTTCTATCATTGATAATAAATTGTTTTGAGCCTGCACCAAAAATCGCATCCTTTTCACGGACAACAACACGCGTGTATTTTCCTAAAATATATTGCTATTCCATACTTCCTCCCCCACACATCTATTCATTAGTCTAGCTTTTGCTAAAAAGTAATTTCAGGTAAAAGAATTTCTTTATTAATTAAAACCTATATGATCCATGATCTCTCTCTTTAGTCTCTATATTTTCATTACTCGTCACGCGTGTGACAGAGGCAGGCTATGTCGAAACGGCATTATTGTAAATACATTTTTATGATAGAGGATGAACATTTTTATAAAAATAGTAATGAGGGGAAGCTTTAGATAAGTCAGCTGTTACTGTTTAGTATATAAGAAATATTGATGAAAAATGAATGCTTCTTAGATACATATTGATAGATAATTGCTAATAGTTTTAATTTAATTCTTTACGATAAAAAAACTATATTATGCTAATAATAGATCAATAGATATGGCTAAAAAATGTGATGTAACTGTAGCGTTTGTGCCTTCTATAGAGATTTGCAAGTTTCTTTATCTTAAAAAAATTACAAAATCAATAAGTAAAATGTAACATAAACGCATCTGGTGCCCCAAAGAGGCAGAGCAGGCTTTATTAGCAAGAATCAAATTATATAAAGATGTGCAAGAATGTATTGATGTCTATAGCTTTTTATGATTCAATAAAAAAATTAAGTATTAAAGAAAAAATCTTAAATCAGAAATTAAAGGTGGTCGAGAAGGTAAATTAAGCGAGAGCGATTCATAGGTTATACACATCACAATAAGTGTCGTGAAATGGGATCCAGTCCTGTTGCAAATTTTTTTTAAAAGAAGCGCGCGAGCTTACTAGATGTTATAGTGATGTTCTTAAAGAAGGCAATGACCCTATTGTCTTTCGAGAACAGACTATTTTAAAACAGCAAAGCAATATCTTCCAAGAAATTGCAAAAGCGGCTTTTGAAAGCAAAAAAGCAGAGTTGAAAAATGAAGGCAAAAACGGCCACTGGTTTTCTCCACTCCAGTTGCACGTTATTCCACACATAGGCAAATTACCTATAGAAAAATTAACGGACAATATCATTCGCAATGTTCTCGCTCCCCTTTGGCATGAAAAAGCAGATACAGAGCGAAAGGCACTTAACCGTATTAATATTTTCTTGAAATATGCTACGGATCTTGGTTTAGATGTTGATTTACAAGCTTGTATGAAAGCACGCGCTCTTTTAGGAAAACCACCTGCTACATCAAAAAATATTCCTACTATGCCATGGCAAGAAGTTCCGGCTTTTATTAATACTTAAAATAAGAATATTCCTAAAGTCATATTAGCACCTGCATAAAAAATCAGTCAGCTGTGGATATTAAAGATTTAAGCACAATTTTTTTTAACTAAAATCTATTTTCCAATATCTACATCGTTAGAATAGCATAACTTTACTTGAAAAACCATCAATCTATCCACTAGGGTAAAAATTGTTTAAGAATAAAGTAGAGACAAAAATAACTGATGGAATATTTGGTTTTTATCTATCGAAAGCGGAACACATTTTGTACATACTCTACTCTGTGTTTATGATACTACAATTTATAGAAGAAGGCTTTTTGCGAAGCCTTTTTCTAGATCATAACAGATTTTCAATCCTCAAAGAACCACTGCTTCAAATGTACACAGACCATCTATCACATCTATAGGATGCGCAAAATCAATAACTAAATAATAATAAAATAAAAACTTTCTATTTCACATAACAGACACTATTTTACACCTTGGTAAGTATCAATTATCTCCTGAAGACGCTATTTTTTTGATTCTATAAGTTCTATGTCTCTAGTACTTTTTTTCTGTCCATGTTTCCATCCACACAGACGTTCACCTTGCATGTTATGTTTTAGAATATCTCTTGCTAAATTTGGGCTAATCACGTTGAGATCTTGTCGATTCAAATAAATTGGCAGCCATCCAAGACAAGAAGTACGTTCATTCGTCGCGCAGCCAGTTAGAAAGCTCAGTACGCACATTAGTATCACTTTTCTTATTAATTTCATTCTCTATCTCAATTCGTGTTTTTGCTGTTTTTAAAGCTTCTTCTGTTTGTTTTTTCTGCTCAACTCTCTTTCCAAGAAAAAAGGCTTTTACTAAAGCTACAAAAAAAGCTGCTAAGATTGTTGCTATTAATGTCAGATATTTTCTTATCCATAAGATCATAGACGGTGCTCCTGAAAGCGTTTAACGATATATAGCATAGCCGTACAAGCTGCTAAAACCATAATGCCCGCTAAAGCCCATTGAATAGGACCATTCCCCGCAAAAAGTCCTCCAAGCCCTGAGAAGGAACCTATAATTGGTGCAAGCGCTTCCACTTTACAAATACCCGTTACGCCTTGTGCTTCTACTCTCTGATAATTTGGAGACACATGTGCTCCTTGAGCCCATAGCCATGCTTCAGCTGCTCGACGATTGATAAGACCTTGGAGACGCTTCCCTCCTGCTCTTGTCCATTTTTGCAATTCAATTGGTACGGCTTCGTAATTCCCTTTATTGAGCTTTTTTACGAGTGTAGAGCGACAAAAAGCTTCTGTTCCGATATTATAGCAAAACGACACAAGTGCTGCGAATTGCTTATCACTTAAAGGAACCGTAACAGTTCGTTTAATGACATCTTCGAATTGTTTCAAATCTTGAAGAAGGATTTTTTCTGCTTCTTTTTCTGTAATTTGCATGCCTTTATAGACATCTGGAGCACCGGCAGTGCTTGTATGTCCATAACCAATTGTCCACACACCGATAGCATCTTCGTAAGCATTTAAACGTAAACCTTCCAATTGCTTAATGAGTGCAAGCCCTTCTTTTGATATTTTCCGCATTATTCTTAATCCCATAAAAAAAACCCACACAAAGCAGGAATGAAGTGAAAATTAAAAACTTACTTTCCCCATAGAATGGGACAGTAAAGTGGATCATTAAAGCTAAAAGACTTTTGCAATAGGGGATATTAAAACCTATGCTGCTTTTTCATTTGAACAAAAGTTATATTAATTATTGTACATTCTGTAGTAATCAATCTCCTCTCTGCCTAAAAGACAACGATTTCCAATAGATCAAATTCGTAAAAAAAAATTCTTTCGATGGTTTTTTAAGACTTTTAATACGATTTACTTCACAAACTCTCTAAATTAACACACCCTTTAATGTATTCATTTATTTGAATGAACAAACCATACTTACAATATCTCATTGAACGCACCTTATATTACTAATAAAAGGAACAATTTTCACGGTCAGCTAAATAAATCGGAATCCTCAAGGCACACAAATAAGGAAGTCATTGATTAGCTAATTCCAAATTTTTCCTTTGCGAATTTCTTTTTCCCTCCCCCAAAAATAATAATCAAAACACATGACAATATTGTTGTCTTTTGCCCAGCTAACGCCAATATCAAAGAGTATTAAATCATTGTTTTTTCATTATCTTCTACCCACTTACTTTACATTTTCTTTACAATGCCACACTGCATCGACATCTCTCTCAGAAAAAAATCTCTTCAAAACCAATATTAAAATCTGCATAAAACTACCAAGAAAAACATATGTTACAATAAGCTACGAAGTAATAAGAATTGTTTTCTTAATAATTGTAACAACCAATGATTGTATTACAGAAGCCGCCACTGAACTGAAAAAAAATACCATAACTAAACATTATGTATTCAATAATATACATATAAAACATACTCAATACACATAACGAGTTATACACATCTTGCTCAAAAAATCTATAGTTAATTTTAATATTTTCCATTTTGTTTTCTAAATGTTTTAAAAAATAATTTTTTTATGATATCAAGATGAATATTTAAACAAAATCCGCTGTAAAATTACTTTCAAAGTAAAAAATATTGCGTCAATTAGTTCTGCAATATGTATAGTATTATTGTTTCACACGTGTGCTAATCTGTGTTGAGAAGATATCAATGATCGCTGCCGGTAACAGCTTTTCTTTTGTTCGATCCATTTCCACGTTCAATTTGAATCTTTTGCCATAGAGCAGTTAGGAATAACAACGCTGTGAATATGGGTTGCCTCTTTTGAACGATAGTGAGTGTACCAATTTTTTAGCGTATCAACAACAACGATTCGCAATTGGGGGCTTCAGGGATTATTTCTAGAGCCATATAAGCTAAGTAGAGCAGCTAAGCTAGGTAGAGCAGCGAGGTGGAGAAAGAAAGAAATCTTGGCACTCACTTCAAAGAAAAATAAGGAGCAAATAGGAGTAAATTAGATAAAGTTGTCTAAACCGTAAAAGGTGGTCTGAAAATGGCTATTTAAAGAAAAAATCTATATATTTCAATATGTTAAACACAAAAAGTGGTGCCCAGACGCGGATTCGAACCACGGACACGCGGATTTTCAGTCCGCTGCTCTACCAACTGAGCTATCTGGGCACGTCTCACAAAACACGTGAAACGTGTGCGGTTATAACATTAAAATTCTCTCTGTCCAGTCATCAAAAGAAAAATAATTGATTTTTTATAAGTTTATCTCCCTGACTCTAAGAAATTGTAATTATTCTTTCCATAAAATACACTTGATAGGTATATTGCGATACGTTAGTGTATGATCATCAGGATGCTGTCTTATCGTGGTGGTGGCGCGAGGGGTTTTTTTAAAGAATCAATCTAGCAGCATGATTAAGGGGGTATTTTTGAAAGGTTTCCGCGTATTTTAAGCGTTCTAACGAAATAAAAAGAAAACATTTTTGATTTTTGTCTAAAAAGACTATTGGCACAGTCTTTATAATAGTTCGTTTTTTTAAATAAAGACTAGCCATATATAAAGGGGAGAAATAATGATAATGTTAAGAAAACCAAGTTATCGTCCAAATAATCCTAATTTTTCTTCAGGTCCTTGTAGCAAGCGACCTGGGTGGACTCCTGAAGTTCTTAAAAATGCATTAGTTGGACGTTCGCATCGCTCTAGAGAAGCAGAACTAAAACTTGCTGAAGTTGTTGATTTAACTCGTGAGATTCTTGAAGTGCCTTCTGAGTACCGTATAGGAATTGTTCCTGCTTCGGATACTGGTGCTGTTGAAATGTCTCTGTGGTCTTTATTAGGTGAACGTGGAGTTGATATAGCGGCATGGGAAAGTTTTGGATCAGGATGGATGGCAGATGTTGTTGAGCAGTTAAAGCTTTCTGATGTACGCTGTTTTGAAGCTCCTTACGGTGAACTACCAGACTTAACACAAATTGACTTTGATCGTGATGTTGTTTTTACATGGAATGGAACAACTTCTGGTGTGCGTATTCCTAATGCAGATTTTATTCCAGAGAAGCGAGCAGGGTTGACAATTTGTGATGCAACATCAGCAGCTTTTGCACACAATCTTGATTTTTCAAAATTAGATGTTGTCACTTTTTCATGGCAAAAAGTTTTAGGAGGGGAGGCAGCACATGGTATGTTGATTTTAAGTCCGCGTGCTGTTGAACGGCTAGAGAGTTATGTTCCAGCTTGGCCCATGCCACAAATTTTCTGTATAACAAAAGATAGAAAATTGAACGAAAGTATTTTTAAGGGGGTAACTATCAATACACCTTCTTTGCTGTGTATTGAAGATTTTCTTGATGCATTGAAGTGGGCAAAGTCACAAGGTGGTTTACAGGCATTGAGGGCGCGTGTTGAGAAAAACTTTTCTATACTTGATGCCTTTGTTTGTAAAACACCGTGGTTAGAATATTTAGCAAAGGATCCTCAAGTACGTTCTAATACATCTGTTTGTTTAGATATTGTAGATCCAGTGATTACTGCTTTGGATACTGAAAAACGGGTATCTTTTATAAAGGCGGTAGTGGATCGTCTTGATGAGGAAGGAGTCGCTTATGACATTGGCTCGTATCGAGATGCTCCTCCAGGACTTCGGATTTGGACAGGTATAACAATTGAGGCTTCTGATCTCGAAATTTTAACACAATGGCTTGAATGGGCATTTCAGATTGAAAAAGCACGTCTTTAAGGTACTGTTTGTCTTGGTTATACTTATTTGCTTTTATTATTATGAAACTGAAAATTTAAGTACCTGAAGACTGGGAAAAAGCTGAAATGAAGAGTCGCACTTGCTCTAATGTTTGGTTATAAAGAAGTATTTTTTTTGAATGCTAGTTTTATTTGACGAACACGACGGAGAAAGTTATGGCCAATGTAGTAGTTGTCGGTACACAATGGGGAGATGAAGGCAAAGGTAAAATTGTAGATTGGTTGTCTGAACGAGCAGATATTGTGGTAAGATATCAGGGCGGTCATAATGCAGGTCATACATTGGTTGTTGATGGGGTTAGTTATAAATTATCGCTTCTACCATCTGGTTTAGTTCGTGGGAAGTTATCAATTATAGGTAATGGTGTTGTTGTTGATCCTCATCATTTTGTAGCAGAATTAAAAAAGCTACGTGATCAGGGAGTGAGAATTACACCAGAAATTTTACGTATTGCTGAAAATGCTCCATTGATTCTTTCTTTGCATCGTGATCTTGATGCAAGTCGGGAAAGTGGTTTATCTGGTTTAAAAATTGGTACGACAAAGCGTGGTATTGGCCCAGCTTATGAAGATAAGGTGGGACGTCGTGCTATCCGAGTAATGGATTTGGCGGAAGCTGATACGCTTATGGCTAAGATTGAACGACTTTTAGGACATCATAATGCTTTGCGTCGTGGAATGGGCGTTGCAGAGATTGATTCTAAAGCACTTTATGAAGAATTGATGCGAGTAGCGGATGAAATTCTACCCTTTATGGATTGTACGTGGCGTCTTTTAGATGAAAGTTATCGGATGGGAAAACATATTCTTTTTGAAGGTGCACAAGGTGCTTTATTAGATAATGATTTTGGGACTTATCCTTATGTGACGTCATCCAACACAGTTTCTGGACAGGCATGTACTGGTTCAGGTATGGGGCCTAGCTCAATTCATTATGTTTTAGGTATTGCAAAAGCTTATACAACGCGTGTTGGAGAAGGACCATTTCCGACAGAGCAGATAAATGATATTGGCGATTTTCTGGGAATACATGGACATGAATTTGGCGTTGTAACTGGTCGAAAACGTCGATGTGGTTGGTTTGATGCTGTCTTAGTACGTCAGATGGTAACGGTTTGTGGTGTTCAGGGTATAGCACTGACAAAGCTCGATGTTTTGGATGGTTTGGATGAAATTAAAATCTGTATTGGTTATGAGCTTGATGGTAAAAGAATCGATTATTTACCTTCTTCCATGGGAGCTCAAGCGCGTGTAAATCCTATTTATGAGACATTAGAAGGTTGGAAGGAAGCAACAGCGCATGCGTTGAGCTGGGAGGATTTACCAGTGCAGGCAGTTAGGTATATACGTTATATTGAAGAAATGATCCATACACGGGTGGCTTTATTATCTACTAGCCCTGAGCGTGAAGATACTATCCTTGTTACTGATCCTTTTGAAAATTAATCATTATTTTGAGATTTCTGTAGAGTTTTTCATGTTGTCTCTGTATTTTTGTATAAATAGAAATTTAAGAGCAAGTGAGGGAAAGGTACAAAAGAGCATTGTTTATTTTCCATGTTCACTTTAAACTGCGACGATAGTTGTATCAATATAAATGACAATCAATTTAGAGGGCTAAAAGAAGGGCGTTTTTGTCCTTGCGGCTGGAGTTTTTTCTCAGTTTGAGAAAGATTATAAAGGATATGGTAGATTTCGTTGGAATCTTAAAAAAGGCAATGGATGCGCAGAATAATGTTACACCACAAGTGCGCCAGAGAATTTATAAACGAGCTATTGAAACACTAGAACATCAGTTTGTCGCAGCCACAATACCACAAGCGATGGCAGATGAGCAAAGACAGATTTTGCAAAGCGCTATTGCAACTGTTGAAGAAGAATATTTAGCAGTTGAAAAGGAGTTGCTTTCTTCCGTTATTGGATGGAAATCTACAGGTATAGTTGAAGGTTCCCAACACACACAAAGCTCTGTGCCTCCACACGATCATGAGTTTTCAGTTGTGATGATAGAAGGAAGACAGGATAGAGTTACAAATTCAAAAGATAAAGAAGTGTTTGATGAGTCTGTTTCAGGATTGCCAGATGCCGAACCTGTCAATATGGATGCTTATTTGGTTTCTCAGCATATTGACAAGAATACGTTAAAATCTTCACCTTTAGCTTCTACTTCGCAAATAGATAACCTGCATATTGTTTCGCATATTTTTTCTCAAGCTATACGGCGTGCTAATCAGTCTTCTCTGCAAAAGCGTATCGCAATAGGTACTGCTATTGCCGCTAGTTTGGTCACTTTAACCACTGGTATTTGTTTTGTTGGTGGGCGTATATTTGTGTCAAATAATGATCAGTTGTCACAGGGGAATGTTCAGGTTTCTCATGTATTACAAAAGGCATTTTCTGTTAATAGAAAATTAACGCAACGTTTATTAGAGGATGGGAGCGAAGTTGATACAGGCTTAGATCAGACGGAAAATTCTTCAAATGAGAAAGAAACCTCAACAGTTGTTACCACAAATTTGCAGTCAACTGGACAAGCAGGTGAGGCCATCTTTTATCAGGAGCGTACAGATTATGATGCAGAAAAAGTGGCAACGGGGAGTGCTCGTTGGACGCTTATAAAAGAATCTCGTGTGAAGGGAGCTCCAGAAGAGTCGATTATACAAGGTGATATAACAATTCCAGATGAAGGGCTATCATTACGGTTGATTTTACGTCGTAATACCGATCTGTCTCTCCCTGCTGCGTATATTATAGATCTTATTTTTAATCTTTCTGATAAATTTTCAGGGGAAACTATAAGCAATGTTCAAACATTAGTTTTTAAGGCCAGTGAACACTCCATTGGGCAAGCTTTAGCTAGGACTGTTGCAGCGAAGATTGGCGATAATTTTTTTCTTATTGCATTGAGCGACAATCATCCATTTCTCGACCGCAATCTACAATTGATGCGAGAATTAGATTGGGTGCGTTTGGTGTTGACTGATAAAAACGGACGTATAAATGAATTGACCTTTGCAAAAGGGCCAAAAGGTGAATCCATTTTTAATGAAGTTATTGGACAATGGCTTGCGCAATCAAATAAGCCAACAGATCTTGATAAAAAAGAATAGAGCATTAACGTGGATGAAGAAAAAAGTCGTCACGAGTCTTGGATAAAAGGATCTATCATTTGAGCTTCAAGAACACGGAGCCAATATATATTGGCTCTCATTTTTTTCAAAAATACACAAATATGCCAAATCTACATCCGCCTTTGTGGGGTTTATGCCTGATTTTGGGATAAAACAGAAGCTTTGATAGAATGCTGTATTTTTTCAAATGCACGCATTTCAATTTGTCTTACACGTTCCCGACTGATGTGAAATTCACTTGAAAGTTCTTCTAGCGTCAACGGTTCATCGCTTAAACGACGTGCTTTGAATATACGCTTTTCACGCTCATTCAAATTATCCATGGCGCTTGTTAACATAGAACGACGATTTTCCAATTCATTTTGTTCGATCAAAACTTGTTCTTGATTGTCAGAGTGATCCACTAACCAATCCTGCCACTCACCATTTTCACCTTCCTTTGTGCGAAGAGGCGCATTGAGTGAAGTATCACCGCAAAGTCGACGATTCATTGACACAACTTCATCTTCTGTGACATTCAATTTTGTTGAGATCTCTTTAATTTGCTCTGAATTGAGATCGCCATTATCAAAGGCTTGAAGCCTACTTTTTAATTTACGAAGGTTGAAAAACAAGCGCTTTTGATTAGCAGTTGTTCCAATTTTTACCAAGCTCCAAGACCGCAATACATATTCTTGGATTGAAGCTTTAATCCACCATATAGCATAGGTTGCAAGACGAAACCCCCGTTCTGGTTCGAAACGCTTAACAGCTTGCATAAGCCCAACATTGCCTTCTGAAATGACTTCTCCAATGGGCAAACCGTAACCGCGATATCCCATTGCGATTTTGGCTACAAGACGCAAATGACTAGTCACCAGCCTATGGGCTGCTTTTAGATCATTATGTTTACGATAACGTTGAGCCAGCATATATTCTTCTTTTGGCTCAAGCATAGGAAAATGACGTACCTCCTCTAGATAACGATTCAATCCTCCATCACCTGCGGTCACTGATAGTAGATTCATATGGGCCATATAGCACCCTCCTTTTGCATGAATTCCCTGATAAGGCAAATTCTATTTCCAGACATTATAAATATCTTTCTGATTTTATTCTAGCATAATTTTTAATTTTGTTCAAAAAGAGATATTTTATTGTGAAATCCTGAGAAGACTAAAAGTTTCAATTCATTTTTTTAAAATGATTGATAAGTTCAATCATATCTTGGGGGAGAGGTGAAGAAAAAGACATAATTTCACCTGTAGCGGGATGTTCAAAGGTAAGACTGGTTGCATGGAGAGCTTGTCGGTTGAGTTGATCAATTGCATTTTTAATAATCGGATTGAATGTATTTGATTTTGTTTTAAAAGCATTTCCATAAACAGTATCACCTACGAGTGGGTGTCCGATATGGGCCATATGAACACGAATTTGGTGTGTACGTCCAGTTTCTAGACGACATTCCAGAAGGCTAGCAAAAGATGTTGTATCTGTAAAAGTTCCATATTTTTCTAAGAGAGAAAAATGTGTAATAGCGTGGCGAGCATGGGGGCTTTTGTTATGGACGACAGCTTGCTTCGTTCGGTTATGGGGAGAGCGTCCAAGAGCTGCATCAATTGTCCAAACATTACGGTTAGGAGATCCCCAAATCAAAGCATGATATCGTCGATCTAATGCGCTGGTACGTCCATGGTCAGAAAATTGGGCACTGAGGCTTTTATGAGCCAAGTCATTTTTAGCGACCACCATGACTCCAGTTGTATTTTTATCGAGACGATGCACAATGCCTGGGCGCTTAATACCTCCAATACCAGACAAACTTTCACCACAATGATAGATAAGAGCGTTAACTAATGTTCCACTCCAATTGCCATTGCCAGGATGGACAACGAGACCAGCTGGTTTATTGATGACAATGACGTGATCATCTTCAAAGAGAATGTCCAATGCAATGGCTTCACCGCTAGGTTCTGCATCACGAAGGGTAGGCATCGTCAACTCGATAATTTGGTTAGGTTTTAATTTTGTTTTCGGTTCCTTTATTAATTGACCATCAACTTTAAGATAGCCTTCACGGATGAGAGTTTGCAGACGTGAACGCGACAGTGCATTATGATATTGTTTAGCTAGCCACTGATCGAGACGTTGCCCAAGAGCATCTTCATCCGTTATTTGCTGTGTTATCATACAATCCCTATAAAGCTTTGAATAAGATTCTTTTACCAGTATGAAATTGCTTTGGTATCAAGAAATTCCTTAATTCCCCAGTGACCGCCTTCACGAGCACGCCCAGAAAATTTGACTCCTCCAAAGTAACTACCACTGGGTAATCCATGTCCGTTAACTTCTACCATCCCAGACCGTACTTGTGCAGCAATACGACGACATTTGCCGCGATCTTGCGATTGTATATAGTTTGTAAGACCATATTCGGTGTTATTGGCCAAAGTTATGGCTTCATCTTCTGTATTAAAGGGAATAATCGAGAGGACTGGACCAAAGATTTCTTCTCGAAAAATACGCATATGGGGTTTCACATCGGCAAAGACTGTTGGGCGCACATAATAACCGCGTTCCATTCCCATTGGTAAACCAGATCCACCCGCGACAAGGGTTGCACCTTCATCAATTCCAGATTGAATAAGATCTTGTATTTTGTCGTATTGTTGTTTTGAAACTACAGGACCAATGTGATTTCCTGCTTGGTGCCCTGGCCCCACTTGTGTTTTTACAGCAATATCTTTGGCTGTTCTGATGGCTTTGTCATAGATAGCTTGTTCCACAAGCATACGTGTTGGTGCATTACAGCTTTGCCCACTATTGTAAAAGCAGTGTTGTACACCACGTTGAATAGCATCTATATCGGCATCAGCAAAGATGATGTTAGCTCCTTTACCTCCAAGTTCCAGACAGACTCTTTTTAAAGTGTTGCTAGCATTTTTAGAAATATCTTTTCCTGCTCTAGTTGATCCGGTAAAGCTGATCATTTCTAGGTCTGGGTGAGCAGAGAGGTAAGAGCCAATGTTGGCACCATCACCGTTAATTAAATTAAAAACGCCTGCTGGGAGAGCAGCTTCATCTAAAATTTCAGCAAAAAGCATAGCAGAAAGAGGAGCAATTTCAGAGGGTTTTAACACCATAGTGCAGCCAGCCAAAAGAGCTGGGATAACTTTAAGTGTCACTTGGTTCATGGGCCAATTCCATGGTGTAATCAATCCTACGACGCCGATAGGATCATAATGAAGAATCGCTTGCTCATTTCCTTCTATTAAAACATCTTGGAATGAAAATTCTTTGTAAGCTTTGATAAAGTTGCGAATATGAGAACTCCCAGTTGCGGTTTGCGCATTGAGCGCCATATCAATAGGTGCTCCCATTTCCATTGAAATGGTTTTTGCCATATCGCCTGAGCGTTTTTCATAGATTTCTAAAATTTTTTCAACAAAACCCAGACGTTCACTAGGTTGGGTTGTTTTCCAAGTTTGAAAAGCTATTTGAGCCGCGTTAATTGCTTTATCTGCGTCTCTTATGCTACCAAGGCTAATGACAGCACAAGCCTCTTCTGTTGATGGATTAATAACATATAGATCGTGAGGAGTGCTTGGATCATCCCATAGACCATTGATATAAAATTTCCGCTTATTCAACATGATTTACTCCCTAATTTCTCTCTATTTTTGTGTTATTAAATTTTTTTCCTATTTGAACCTTTTTAAATAAGGATAACAAGGATAATCTTATCAAAGGTAAAGAAACTGGTTTGTTTTATGACAATGAGATCAAAAAGCTAAAAGAGTGCTTCTCATATTAACTGTTCTTATAAAATGGAAAGAGAACAACTGGCAATTTCGTAATTTTTTATTACAGAGTTTTTTTCGAAACAAATGCAGTACAGCTTATAGGCAGTATGAATTTTGCAATTTGCCCAGTATTTGTGGTGAAAATTTTATTTAAGAGAAATTATAGCATTATTTTTTTATTAAAAGTGACATCCAGCAAAAGGTTATTAACCTTCATACTCTATAGTCTCTATGCATTCTTTTTGAAGAGTTAATTGTTTTTATTGCTATCAGTTTGTAGGGTGTCATGCATAATTCGAAAAAAAAATCTATTTCTACGCCTTCTTTTTCTGATGAGAGTGTACAAGATGTATCAGAAAGCAGTTCATCTACTAAGATTGCAGAGATATTTCCTTACCCAGAAGTATGGAAAAAGGCATTTACTCTCAGACAAAACGTGCGTTTTACACGAACACCAGAAGTTGAAATCTTGCGTCGTCGTATAGAAACAGATCCAGTTTTTGCCAAACAGTTTAAAGTTTTGACCAAGCAAGAGCGAAAAAATCTTACAAATATTATACACTGTAACAAAAAAACAACAAACTCTCCATCGATCAAAAGAGTGGTTAATCCTCAATCGCTAGAGAATAAAGCATCAATTTGCCATTTAACAGTTTTGAAGCAGTTGTCACAGCAAGCTGTTAGTACGCCGCTTAAGGAGGATAAACAGAAGCATAAATTACAAGTAGAAAATGTGGTTCAAAAAACAAAGCCTATTTTTTATCTTTCCGATGACGCATTTTTTGAGTGTGAATCCTTTATATTAGAACAGGTGGACACTAAAACTTCAGGAGAGGACATAACACCGATTGAGTTCATGGGGAATGAAGTCACATCCGATACTACTTCTGTATTCGATGAGTCAATTACAGCTCTTTACCGTGTTCTTGAATGCCGCTTTCCACAGTTTTACGATTCAACACTATTCGAATCTCCAGAAAAGAATATCCGAGGAATTGAGAAAACTTCCGCTTTGATGCATGTAAAGAGTGATCTTGTTAAAAAGAATCAAAAGCCTCACTCTGAGATCAGTATTGAAAATTCTACTGATACGTTAGGTGATGTAGAATCTACTGATGCAGAGACTCCTACAACAACTAAAAATGCCAAGAATATTACCGATTGTAGAACAGAAAGTGTTGCAAAGAGTTCAGAAGATTTTCCTGCGATAAAACAAAAAGGCAAAGCATTGCGATCTGCTAGCACGTTGTTAGACAATTATAGTTCTGCTTTTATGTCAAACGTTCAATCTTTTGACGATGGCACTTATGAATTTCCTCCGATCAATTTATTGCAGGAACCTGTTTTTCATGAAGGCGCGATAATTTCGCAGGAAACATTAGAGCGTGGTGCTGGGCTTTTGGAGAGTGTTTTGGAAGATTTTGGTATTAAGGGTGAAATTATCCATGTTCATCTAGGACCAGTGGTAACAATGTATGAATTTGAGCCTGCTGCTGGAGTAAAATCATCGCGGGTCATTAATCTTTCCGATGATATTGCTCGTTCGATGTCTGCTATTTCTACACGCGTTGCTGTGATTCCTGGACGCAATGTTATTGGAATTGAGTTACCAAATGCGGTTCGTGAAACAGTTTATTTACGAGAATTAATCCAAACAAGTTCTTTTCGTAAAAGCCAATTTAAACTAGCTCTTGCTTTGGGGAAGGGGATTAATGGTGAGCCTGTCATTGCAGAATTAGCGAAAATGCCTCATTTATTGGTTGCGGGAACAACGGGGTCGGGGAAATCCGTTGCAATTAATACAATGATTTTGTCGATTCTTTATCGAATGACACCAAAGCAGTGTCGTTTGATTATGGTTGACCCTAAAATGTTAGAACTTTCTGTTTATGATGGCATTCCACATCTTTTAACGCCTGTTGTAACAGATCCCAAAAAAGCTGTAACAGCTTTAAAATGGGCGGTCCGTGAAATGGAAGAGCGTTACCGCAAAATGGCTAAATTAGGTGTACGTAATATTGATGGTTTTAATGCGCGCGTTGCACTCGCGGCACAAAAAGGTGAAACGATCATGTGTACTGTGCAATCGGGTTTTGATAAGGAAAGTGGGGAAATGCTTTATCATGAAGAAGCGATGGATCTAACGCAGCTTCCTTATATTGTTGTGATTGTTGATGAGATGGCCGATCTCATGATGGTGGCGGGTAAAGAAATTGAAAATGCCATTCAGCGTTTAGCGCAGATGGCGCGTGCGGCAGGTATTCATCTTATTATGGCAACGCAGCGTCCTTCTGTTGATGTCATTACAGGCACGATTAAAGCGAATTTTCCTACTCGTATTTCTTTTCAAGTAACATCAAAAATTGATAGTCGTACAATTTTGGGAGAACAAGGAGCTGAGACACTTTTGGGACAAGGGGATATGCTTCATATGGCAGGTGGTGGGCGTATTGTACGTGTTCATGGGCCTTTTGTTTCTGACGAAGAAGTTGAATCCATAGTTGCACATCTTAAAATGCAAGGAAAGCCTGATTATTTAGCAACGGTAACGGATAGTGAAGATGATAACAAAGAGGTTGAGCTTGCTGATTCAGTTGCTGAAGTTTCTACGGCAGAAAGTTTTGGGGAAGATGGTGAAGAACTTTATATGCAAGCTGTAAAAATTGTTATGCGTGATAAAAAATGTTCGACATCTTATATTCAACGCCGGCTTGCAATTGGTTATAATAAAGCAGCTTCTCTCGTTGAGCGTATGGAAGAAAAAGGCATTGTTGGAGCCGCTAATCATGTTGGGAAACGCGAAATTCTCATCAATGAGGTACAATAATAAGCAAGGCAATTTTAAAGATGCGTGACTTTTAAAATGCCTAATGATTGTTATTTTAATGGGTAATGCTTGCTTTATTTTATAAGAGCCTACGTTGTCTCATGCTTGGTTTTTTATTGTGAATTTTGTGAAATATTAAAAATATTGAATGAGGAGCAATAAAATAGAAGCGATATTTATTAAGTTTGCTAGTGTGCAGTATAGGATGGTACAAGGAAGGGATGGAGAAGTCTTTGTCATTTTTAGATTATCTGGCATGTGAAGAAATTAAGCAAGCCTTCATACGGGAAAAGATAGCTTTTGTTCTTTTCGCTGATTGTAAAATATTCTTTAGTTGCATAGTGCGGCGGGCATATAGGAGGGTTTCTTTTCTGTCGCAGATATGATGAAAGAAAGGCATTTTTTGGTTAAGTGGAGCATTACGAGATATTGAATGGTGTTCAATTGTACAAGTTTTGTTGCGCTAGATAGTTTAAAGCACTACATTGAGCTCTTTGTAATTTCTCTTAGATAAGCGTTTTTGTTAGAAGCTTTGCAGGAAGAAAATATTTCTCTTTTGGATAGCACAACAATGTCTATTTCCGTTGTTGATGAATATGCAACGTTGTTGGAAGTTTTATCTCATTTTTGTTTTGTGGATGAAACAATCAGATTTTTGCTACAGACAATTAATAATGAGATGCCAATAAAAACTGTTTTACCTATAGTCTAAGTGTTCGTAATTCGCTTAGAAGTAAAATCGTTAAGTTTTTTGGTCTTATACGTGCCATTAAATGCAGATGAGTTGAAGATTATGCAGAAACCTTTTTATTTTACGCCAGAACTTTTGCTACGATATTTCACTTGGAAAATGGATAACAACGGTCGATTTTGTGATGTTCCAAAAGAGTTAGCTGAAATTGTTGGACCTATATTTTTTCTTATTTTAGGATCCTACTTTTATGGATTCGTCAACCAATTTCATGATGAACGGTATCAATTACTTAGTGGTCTTAGTGAAGCAGCTGCGCCTTAGAGCGAATAGGCGGTTTAATGACTTGTTGATGGTTGTCCTCAATACCTTGGTGTTAAATTATCTGCTTGGCCAATTTTTTATGCCAAACAGTGGCTTAAGGGTTTTCGTGGTTTGAAGATGCAAGAAAAAGTTCAAGAGAAAAAAGATAAAGAATCGGATACCAAAATGCAGAGTCTTTCAGAGATAGAGCGTTCAGCTTTTCGTGAGATCGCAGAACGATTGCGTGGAGAGTTGCATCCATCTGTAAGATGCGAGCCTTTGGTTAAAGAAACGGCTGTTTTGTTGCCAAGTGCACAGACATTGACGGCAAATGCTATAGAACAAACTCTCATAAAAGAACCAGCAGTGGTTTTATCATTGTTGGATGCAGCGATTAAAAGCGTTTTTTGGTTGGATGGGCAGGGTTTAATTCAATCGGTTAGCAGTGCTGCTTTGGCTTTAACTGGCTATGAAATAAATGAATTACTGGCACAGCCATTATCATCATTATTTACTTTGCAGAGCCAATTTTTAGTTGAAAAATATTTTAAATTGATTCGTACAAAAGGAAAAAATCAGATTTTTAATCGTGAGATAGCTGAGTTGGTGACGAAAAGCCATAAAAATATAACAGTTTCTATTACGATTGTCCCTTTGGCACGGCAAGACAATTATGCTGTTATATTGCATGATATAACCGGAATAATTCTACCGATAGATAAAAAAGCAGAAGAGAATAAAATAGTTGGAGTTGTTCATGAAATGCGGACGCCTTTGAATGCTCTCATTGGTTTTGCAGAAATTATGAGAGATGGCCGTTTTGGTATGATAGACAATGAGCGTTATCGTGGATATTTACGCGATATTATCTCATCTGGAAAACATATATTATCGTTGGTTAATCAATTACTAGAATGCTCAAAAGCAAATTATTCTAGCTCAAATGATCAGATCAATACGCCTCTTATAGCTGAAGCATTTGATGTGATATCTTGTTTGCGTGCTAGTATGGCTTTTCTTGAAACACAGGCTAATCATAATGGGATTATCATGCGTATTGTTGCTCCAGCTCATGTTCCATTTATTGGGGTGTCACGGCAAATATTGCGGCAAATTGTATGGAATCTTCTTTCCAATGCCATTCGTTTTACACCATCAGGTGGGCAAATTATAATTTATGTTTCTCATGGAAAAAAAGAGCGCGTAAAGATTGCAGTAAGTGATAACGGTATCGGGATGAGTGATGAAGAGATTGTACAGGCACTGCAACCTTATGGTCAGATAGAGCGTAAAGATGGACGCTCTGGTGATAGCGCTTTTATGGGAACTGGTTTGGGGCTACCGCTGTGTAAGGCAATGGTAGAAGAAAGTGGTGGTCAATTTTTATTATTTTCAAAACCCAATCATGGAACAACTGTGGAAATGTTTTTTCCTGTATTGCATGAGGCAAACCATACATAAATTCATTTTTTCTTAGCCAAAAGATCTCTAATTTCTGACAAAAGTTGTTCTTCTAGAGACATTTTCTTAGGGTTTTCCTCTTCTTCTTGTTTTCTGCGTACTTTATTCATAGCTTTAACAAAGAGGAAAAGAACCCAAGCAATAATAAGAAAATTGATAAGTAAAGTTATAAAGTTACCGTAGCTAATTGTTGCTCCAACTGCTTTAGCGGCACTCAGTGTAGCTTGTCTCTCTCCTGCAAGCTGAATAAACATGTTAGAAAAATCAATTCCACCCGTAATAAGTCCAATAATTGGCATAAAAATGTCATTAACAATTGAATTGACCAAGCCACCAAAAGCTCCCCCTATAATCACACCAATAGCGAGATCAATCATATTTCCCTTTAGGGCAAATTCTTTGAATTCTTTAAGCATTGCGTTTTCCCCTTTATATAAAAGATATACGATAATTTTAATTATCGCTTTTTATGAAAAAGGAAAGGGCAATTTTTATTTTCTAAAATATTATATTACAAATACCAAGAATTTTTTCCAAGAATATTATACATGTTAAAAAGTTTAATGAAGGGTTCTGCTTGATTTAACCCAAGGAGTATCTTGTAGAATTCAACGTGACGGAAAACTTTTTTATAAAAGCTGTATCTGTTCTTTTTATAAATAAAATCAGGAAGCTATGATTCATTTATACAATTATACAATCATTACAAAATCTTTTTGCTAACATATTGAAAAAATCTATTTTATGGGACATTCATTTCTCTTGTTTGCAGATGATTTCAATTTTTAATATTTTAACAATTGTGAAAAGGTAAAGAAAGTTTTTAAAAGACCAAAAGGCTCTCATTCTACGTAGTGTGCGTAAACATGCATAGCGATTATGTTATGAACTTTCTTGTAGTTATATTACGAATTTTCTTGTAGTAGAAGGCAGGCTCTGATTTGGATGATGGTTCATCTTTATTCGCGATCTTTTGGGTTAAAAGATTGGCGTGTGGTGCATTGGATCAATTTTATATTTGGAGAAGGATTGATGAGTTTCTTTCGTTGTATTGGTCGTCCTGCTTTATTTATGTTGGATCCAGAGCATGCGCACTGTTTAGCAATTATTGGACTGAAGAGTGGATTGAACAGTTGTCGAAAGGTCGTTGATAAACGTTTGTCTGTGACTGTTGCGGATCTTAAGTTTGAAAATTTTGTTGGTCTTGCTGCGGGTTTTGATAAGAATGCAGAGGTTGTCGATGCTATTTTTCGTTTAGGATTTGGTTTTACTGAAGTTGGTACAGTTACACCAAGGCCTCAGGTTGGAAATCCTAAACCGCGACTTTTTCGCTTAAGAGAAGATGAAGCAATTATTAATAGAATGGGTTTCAATAATGAAGGGCATCGAGTTGTTTATAGCAGGCTTCGTGCACGTAAACAACTTGGCATTGTTGGAATCAATATTGGTGCCAATAAGGATACTGTTGATAAAATTGATGATTATACTGCTGGTGTAGCTTATTTTTATGATATTGCTGACTATTTTACGGTTAATATTTCTTCGCCTAATACGCCCAGTTTGCGCGATTTACAAGCGCGTGATAATTTGCATCTTTTGATGAATGAAATTTCGCAAGTACGCAATGAGCAAAAGAAAAAGCATGGATTCTCTGTTCCCATTTTTTTAAAAATCGCGCCTGATTTATCAGAGAAAGAATTGGACGATATTGCTGAAGAGATGAAAATTTCTGATTTTGATGGTCTCGTTGTTTCTAATACTACTCTTTCACGCCAAGGGCTTAAGGATAGCTTACTAAGTGGTGAGGAGGGAGGGCTTTCTGGGAGTCCACTCTTCGAACTTTCCACTATTGTACTTGCAAAAATGCGTCAAAAATTAGGTAAGGAAATTGCAATCATTGGCGTTGGTGGTGTAAAGGATGCACAAACAGCTTTGGAAAAAGTGAAAGCTGGTGCAGATTTGATCCAATTATATAGTGGAATGGTTTATGAAGGACCAGACCTTGCCGTAACTATTCTAGAAGGCATTTTGCAGTTTATGCAGCAAGATGGTATTGATTCTATAAAAACCTATCGTGATCATCGTGTTGAGTATTGGGCAAAACGTCCGCTCCCTTTATGACAAAACTATTTTTTCTTAATAAAAAGTACAGGATTTTTTTTAAAAGGGGCTTGCAAACTTTTCTGATCTTCCTTATGTCACACAAACAGAGAATTAAATGTTTACGAAATAGTAAACAGTTGTGGTGCATTTATTTTTTATGCGGTTGTAGCTCAGTTGGTTAGAGCGCTGGTTTGTGGCACCAGAGGTCGTAGGTTCAAATCCCACCAACCGTACCAAAAAATTTTCCAAAAGATTTTATTGAAAATATTGTAAATGGATGTGCAAGACGAACAAACGCCTGCTAAGGATATTGTATCAACGACTATAGCTTCTTAGGGGCATAATGTTGTACAAAAAAATGCATGGCATGAAGTCCAAAAAACGAATAAAGGCGCATTGCGCTTTTCCTTTAAGAATTGGGCATCTCCTCTTAGCTTAATGAGTTCTCATTATGCATCCTTTACGCAAGATTTGCGATGGAAAGACTTTACGGAAAAAATCAATACGTTTTGTTTAAAAGATGCAAGTTTAATATGCCCTTCAATATGGAAGGGGATTTCCCAATGTTTGTTGTGATGAAGCAATTGCTATCTCTTGGCATGCCACAGGCTATTGGGTTTATTTCTCAGATGATGATTTCTTTCACCGATGCAGCGCTTGTGGCGCATTTAGGCGTTCAAACCTTGAGTGGTACAATGTTGGCTCTGAGTATGTTTAGTTTTGTTATGTTGTTAGGGCTAGGTATTATTACCGCAGTTGCACCAAAACTTGCGGAAAGTTTTCGCAAACAAGATAGAGATGCATTGAAGGCATGGTTTGATCAAGGAATATGGCTTTCCCTTTTGATTGGAATGACGAGTGCGATCATTTTACTCAACACGAGGAATATCTTGTGTCTTCTCGGCCAAGAGGGGGCAATTGCCAATATAGCGCAGGAATATAATAATGGCGCTGCTATAGGGGTGGTGTTTTTTTATCTTTATGTGAATAGCCGCGGATTACTGTCAGCAATTGGTAATCCAAAGCCCTTAACTTGGGTTATGCTTGCGGCTATTCCTATAAATTTTCTTCTCTCTTGGTCGCTTATTTTTGGTATAGGTTCTGCAAGCGGATTAGGTGTCTTTGGTGCTGGAATTGCGAGTAGCTTTATCCGTATTTTAATTGTTATGGCAGCGGCAATAATTCTGGTCCGCAATTCTGCTTTTCATTCCTTTCCCTTAAATTATTTGAGACCAAAGTTAGAGATTTCACGAATAATAAATTTGCTGCGCGTAGGGCTTCCCATTGGTATACGTATTCTTATTGCGGAGGGCTTTCCTTCTGTCATTGCATTCATGATTACGGCTTATGGTGTCCAAGCTTTGGCCGCGCATACGATTGGAATGCGTCTCGATATGCTTATTTCTGTGGTGGCTTTAGGGATTTCCAGCGCAGCCGCGACAATAGCAGCGTGGTATAGAGCTGATGGGAATAATATGGCTCTAAAACAGCTGCGTATGAGTGTTACAGTTTTTGCTGTAGCTTATGTCTTGTTTTTATCAGGAATTGTTTATCTCTCTTATGAATTTATTCTTACAACCATCTTTGATATTTCTCAGGACAGCGTTGTTGTTTTCTCTTGGGAGTTGTTTCCATTCATCTTATTGTCTTTTGCTTTTGGCACTTTAGGAGCCATGCTCAATGGCATACTTGTGGGCTTGCTTGATACGTTTTGGCCAACAATTGTTGTAACAATAGGCTATTGGGGGATAGGCTTATTTGGGGGAGCGCTCATGGCGCATTTTTTTGAATATGGTTTTATTGGCTACTGGCTTGGTATGACTGGCGCAAGCTTAATTGTTTCTCTCTTTAATTATATGCGCGTGGGTTATTTAATAAAACGCAATCCTATGTTTGGGGCGGAGTGAGTGTTATAAAAGCACTCACTGTGAAGGTATAGCACCTCATCCCACCTATAGAGGCTGTTTACTTCTATGTAGATAACAATATAGGTTATAAAACTTGCTTAATATGAAAAAGAAGTTCCTTTATTTGTAACTTTAATATTATCTATAGAGTTTTAAAATAATATAGGTTTATTAAAATCATTCGGCTTCAATGAGGAGTAAGTTCGGTAAATTGGAACAGTTTAATACCGTAAAAAATGGCTAGAAAAAGCGTGCCTATATTTATAGGCCGGTGGGAAATGATTTAAAAAAGTTATTGTTTTTATAAGTCATTACAATCGCTGTGCCAAAGTACATGCGTTTGTCAAAACACACGCAGCTGCTGATGGAGCTATTCTTTCAAATCCTGTTTATCACGAGTTTTATTCAGGGATTTTGAAGAACGCTCTTGATAATTTAGATTATGATGCTTTTGGGGATAAAGCTGTTGGTTCTCTTTCTCTCTCATGGCAGTACAGCCAAAAAATGCGCTACTGTCATGTTATTTTGGACCAGTTGTGCATACGCTTTATGGACAGGCACTGCAATGTCAGGTTGCTTCAGCTAAAGATGATTTTGCGTCTGAGAATGAAAACCGTACATGGGGATTTAGCAGCGAAGATGTACGGGCTCGCTGCACATAATCTTGCTGATGAAATGTATTATAGATTTTTAAACAATAAGGGAGGAGAATATGATCAAAAATGATAGGAAATACAATTATTTAGTCGTTGGTGGTACAGGAATGGTTGGCTCCCTTGTGTAGGTCATTATGGCTGGACGATGTGATTATCGCAGCGTGTTTTCGTTCTCATCAATCCAAAATTGAGTTATTTCAGACAAGGGCTAAATGTGTATTTTGGGATTATTACTGTGATAAGCTACAGGCGCAATTTTTAAAAGGGGCCCCCTATGGACGAGCTTGAAATATTGCCTATTGTAGGGGCATTCGTCTGCACATGTATTTTTGTGTAGATTGCTTGAGCAGCTGGCCTTATTACCGAAGCCCCTGCGTGTTGTTCATGTTTTTGGCTCTAATACAGAGGATAAAATAATCTCTGGATGTACGCATCATAATAAGATTGAGGCCACATCTGTAAAATTAGGTCGGAAAAGGCGACCAAATGGCTGGCGGTGGTCAACGAGAAAAGTGTTTATGATCATGTGATTTGTGAGAGTCGTATTGAGAAAGAGTTTGCACAAAATCTCGATAATAATCCTGATGTAAGATTATTTTTTTAGTTGCAAAGGAGTTTAAAATTGCAACGCTAATCGGCTCTTACACACCAGATTGGGCGGTATTAGAGTGTGAGGGCGAACAAAAGCTTTATTTTGCGCATTTTGCGGCGCTTGAGATGGGTTTCGAGTATGGTGCACAGCCGGTGACAAAATGGCGTGAATATAAGCGTACTTTGCCCGAAGGAGCGCATGAGTTTCCAAGTGCTGCGGTGGTTGTTACAGAATGATTGATGCATGAAATACTTAACCTAGGCGCGAGGAGGAGAGCAAAGCTTTTTATATCAAAATAATAAATTAACAAAAGGTAGCTATAAAGTAGCTATAATGTGTACTTCATGTTAAATTTTATTGTTTTCATTTAATACAGGAGGTAAAATTACGAAAACTAAAGATGTATATAAACCACTGAAAAAAATTCAAATTAAGCGGGCTGATGTTACTGCGCTCAACGCCCAAGCAAGTGAGTAGAAAATGGCTGTTCGACGCTCCCTTCTGAATTGAGGTTTTAAAATATATAAAGCTGGCAGCAAAAAAAGCTGCCAGCTTTATAGCTTTTGGATATATTAATGACAATAGATTATGAAGTTAAAAAATTGCTCTATGGCTGTGCGGCAATGAGCGGGGTTCGGCTGATTACAGGTTCCTTCCATGCTTTTTTTTTCTTGTCTATGGGTGTTAGTATAACACAGTTAGCTTTATTGCAAATTGTGTTTAGCGTAGCTATTTGTATTTTTGAAGTGCCTTGTGGGATTTTAGGAGATAAAATCGGCGTTAAACAAAATGTTATCTTATCATGTTTCTTTTTTTCGCTCTTCTTCTTTTTATGTATTTACGCGCCTAATCTTTCTGTCTTAATTCCGGCAGAAATTATTTATGCTTTAGGCTTTGCTTTATGTTCTGGCGCTGATAGCACATGGATTAAAGGCTTAATCGACGGCGGTGGTTACAAGGGTAGTTTGATCTACCACCAAGTAAACGCCTATAAACGGGAACTAACGGCATTCATGAATATGGTTGCTGGTGCGCTAGGTGTTCTTATTGTTTTGTGTATGGATAATTATCAGTCAGCATATTATTTTTGTTCTTTCGGGTTTCTCGTGCTTATATTCTTGTTTAGTCGGGTGACGGGGATAGCTATTGCATCTGTTTCGGGTAGTAAGCCAATAGACTCAGGTTCTTTGTTGCATGCAACAGAAGCTTTTGCTTATTTAGTTACCTCAAAGATCGGGTTATATTATATATTGATATGTGGTTTTATTGTTGCTGCATTGCAGCCTATATTTCATTTTTGGCAACCTTTTATTTTGGGTCAAACAGGAGTATTAGACAATGCAACAGGAAAGACTAAAATCCTTATTCTTGGCCTGTGCTTTGTGTCTTATACTTTCGTAAAATACTTATTTAATCGCTTTGTAATTAAATATCTTATGCAAAAATATGCTCCTATGGCAATAACTTTGTGCTCACTAGTCCTGAGTGCTGTTGTTATGCTTGCTCTGCTTCTCGTTGCAAACAGTTGGGCCCCCATTATTTTATTCACCGTATTTCACAGTTTTTTTTCTGTCCCTGTGACGCAGTTTGAAGCAGAATTTTTTAAACATATTCAACAAAAGAATGCAAATACGGTTTTATCCATTGTTAATTTTCTTGCACGTATTTTTGGTATTTTAGCGCTTGTGCTGATTGGTTGGTTGGCGAATAATGTTTGTATAAATGTTTGTATAGAAGCAGCTTTTTGTTTCGCCTTGCTTTGTATATGTTTAATTATTCCGCTTAATTTGGCTTGGCTTTATACTGATAAAAAATTAATAAAAAACGAAGAGGTCTGAGAGTGAAGATACAGTTGAATAGGGCCTTGCCTGTGACTTACATAAAGACACAAGAAAAAATAGTGTGTGTGTCATCTTATATGGATTTAGTTGAAATTAATGGCTGTCCATCGTTTTTAGTAGAGATGCTTATAGATTTGAATGTACCAAATGAATGTACTGCTATTAGCCAGAAATATCGCGAACGAGCATATCAAGAGGCTTATGATATTGATGTGTTGTTACAAGATCTTATGGAGTATAAAATTATATCTACTGTTTAGAAACAGGATAGATACGATAGACATCGATTGTTTTTGGATATGGCAGGAGTAGATCATGATCTTGCTATGCGGTCTTTACAGCAGGCTAAAATTGGGGTGATCGGTGCAGGTGGCATTGGTTCTAACGTAGCAACCCTTTTAGCTGCTGCAGGTATTGGTTATTTAAGGATAACCGATGGCGATTGAATTGAATTATCAAATTTAACAAGGACCACCGCTTTTATTGAAGCACAGATGGGTCTGCGAAAAGTAGATGCTTTAAAAGCACGCATTTTAAAGCACAACAGTACTTGTCAAGTTGTAACTTTGCCGCGTTTACTTGAGATCGAGGCATTAGATGAATTTTGTTCTTTTTTAATAGGAGTCGACCTTGTTGTATTGTCTGCTGATCCACCGAATGCATTTGAGTTAATGGCTGAGATTCAGAAAAAGATTTCGACTCCGGTTATTAATGCAGGATATTTAGGGCGTTTGGGAGCCATAGGTCCAATGTTTTTTCCAGATTCCAATCTTGGTTTTGATGTGCTCGCTAAAAATATGGATATAGAATGTAGCGAGTTAAGATATACTATAAATAAAAACTATCAGGCTCCTTCTTACGGACCGCTAAATTATCTTGTTTCTTCTATTTGTGCTCATGAAGTAATTAAATACGTATGTGGTGACTCCCGTTTTCTTCATAATAAAAGATTGTTTATTAATCTTGATAATTATGAAGTAGCGGTATACGATTACATAAGTGATGAAATTTTACTAGAACATAGTAATGTTTTTCCATCTCAAGATAATTTACATGATTTTGATATCGTTGCAGAACATTATGTGACTTCACGAGAAGTTGATAGCTTAAATGAAATTTTACTCAATGATATAGTTAATAACCTTTTGATAGAAGGATGCTATAGAGCATCCCTAGATATTGGATGTGGGATCGGAACGTATTCAAGAGTTTTAGAATGTTGTTCGGATATGGTCGTGGGGATAGATACCAATCAAAAGATGTTAGATAGGTCACGAAAATTAGGGGAAGCCACTGAGTATTTAGAAATTGATATTAATGAATATAAGACCGATATGTTATTTGATTGTATCGTTTTGTCGCTTGTACTAGATCATATTTGTGAATATCAAAAATGTATAGAGAAGGTAGCAACGTTGGCACAACGAGGTGCAAAAATTCTGTGTATCCCCCTAATCCAGTTAAAGATTCTTGTGTTTCTGGTGTTGATAAAGAAATTATCTTAAAAAAAATATTTTTACGAGGTTAAGCAAATTAAAACACGCCTTAATAAAATGGCAGTGTGATGTCTCATCTTACGTCTTATAAGCGAACGTTATCAAGTTATATTAATACTTTTTTTAAATATGGTTTTGTTCTAAAGAAAATTGTAGAGCCACAACATCCAGATCCGCTGAAAGCTAGTCATCATGTTCCGTATTTCACAGTTTTGGAGTTTCGGTATGGTTAGGAATTTGCTTTTTTTACAGGAAGACAAGCGCAAATCATTTTCATTTACTAAAGATGTTTGTGAAGTATTTGATGATATGGTGGTGCGGAGTGTTCTTGGCTATGAAAATATTTAAAAAATTATATTGCTGCTTTATACGAAGTTTTCAAAAAATAATATATTTATAGATATCGGATGCTCTACTAGAACTACGATGCATAAATATTGAATGAGGGGCTTGTGGAGCATTGTTATGGAGTTGATTTATCGCTTGATATGCTTGAGGAAGCGAAAAATAAATGAGCTTCTAATTTAAGCAAAATAACTTTTGGGAGTCATAATTTTTTATCGGATGGTAAATGGCGCTGTATAGAAAATTTAAGGCCGGATTTCATAATACTGAATTTAGTTTTGCAGTTTATTAGACCTGTAGACAGAGAAAAATTTCTCAGAAATATTCAAAGCTCATGTGAGCCTAAGCCAACACTGGTTGTTTTTGAAAAAATTGTTTTTCCTAATACACTTATAAATGATATATATATTGACGCTTATTTGCAGTGGAAAGAAAAAAATGGATATTCCAAGACTGAAATTGACAACAAAAGAATAGCTTTGGAAAATAAATTAATACCAAATTTTGATAATGAAAATATAGATCTGTTTAGAAATGTTGGTTTTAAAAATATAGAGTGCTGCTTTTCTTTTTTAAACTTTAAAGGGTATCTATGTTATTAATCATAGGAGACATTTTTAATGACAGATTATATCTGAGGGCACGAGACACTAAGACATATCACTTGCAGCCGGCATCTTTGTTACAAAAAAATATTTTTGAATCCCTTACATTTAATAAAAACGTATTATTGCATTCGTTGAATGCTTTAGGTATTTTTTATAGAATTGAAGACAATATTGAAACAATATGTATCAATCATGAAGATGCATTAGGTGATCGGATAAATCGTATTTTTTACTAGCGTAAAATGTATTTTTTCGCGGAAGAATAACCATTGGTTTTGTTCGTTTTACGGTCTGGACAGAGAGTTTTTAGCGCTCATTTATGACTACCTTAGAACTTATTCCGTGCACCAGCTTGATGGATACATCTGCTTTTTGAAGGTGTAAACGTTACAACTGATAATGAACTTGTGCAGCATGTCTATAAATTTTTTGACTTCATACGTCTTGCTTTGGCTCTTAACCTTCTTGAGGGCGAGGATGCTAATGAGTGGAGATTTAAAGTTATGGATACGAGATTATACCTACTTGTGTTTTCATCGCATTATCCAGAAAACCATGCTAGGCATTTGCCTCTACAAGATGCGATCGCATTTCTAATTCAGCCGAACTTTACTTTTCATAAGTTTGCAAATACGCAAACAAATTTGATAGCTTCTACAGCTCGGAAGCGGATACGTCAAGCTTATGCGGAATCTGGGATTTACTATAATATTCCGTTAGCAGAATCGCTAGATCATAAGTCAAAATATGTGAAAGCAACTGATACAAAAAAGATTTTACGATGGTGGAAGATCGATGATGAAGGATTTTAGTTCAAAGGAAATTGATATTACTGCGTTCTCATATCCTGATTTTTTGGGTCTTTTTAGATATAAATAATACACCGCCTAGTCGGCTGGAGACTATCAGATATTGGATCACGCATGGCGCGATTAGCAAAAAGTCTTATCTTGTGTGCGAAGTGCAATGTCAAGCGGTGGGAATTGATATAAGTGCAGAGTCTGTAGCATCCGCTTAGAACAAGGTTGATAGCTCTGTTATGCAGGGGATGGTTAAGTTTCATGTCGGAAATGCTGAGCATATGTCTTATCCTGAAAATACATTTACGCATATTACGGCGGGGTGAGTGTTTGTAAGCATTAGATGTAAAGGCATAGCTACTCACCATCCTAGGTTGTTTACTTTTATGTGGATAACAATAGAGATTACAAAACTTGCTTCATATTAAAAGAAAAGTTCCTTTTCTTTTAATTAAGCATTGTTACAGCCAAAAGGAAATTAAATATCTCGCTTTTATTATTCTTGCTAATATTTGCTTATGTGTGATTATTTGAATCAGAATTAGGTTACGTCCACTATGGTATTTCTCACTGTTTTATATAAGGAGAAGGTTCGCACCGATGTATCACGTGCAATATCAATTTTTTCACTATGGTTGATAGAATAGCTTGTTGAGTGTAAGGTTCTTTCACTTTGATGGAAGTTTTGGCATTCTTCAAAAATTAAGTTAATAAAGTTTTTCGTGACATTCATGTATGGGATGATACCATAAAAGCAGACCTTTGTTGTTTTAAAGTTGGTGTATTATAGCTGTGAAAAATGGTAAACAAATGCGAAACAAGAGTTCTAAGCCTGTTTCTGGTTTCCTAAAAAATTTACGTGGTGTAAGTAATTGGAAGCAAGTTTCGCAGTGGCTTGCTTTCCGTAATGTAGAAGATATTGAATGTATTACACCTGATCAAGCAGGTGTACCGCGTGGCAAGATGATGCTTTCTAAAAAATTCACATCGGAGACATCGTTGGCATTGCCTTCAGCAGTTTTTATGGCAACAATTTCAGGAGATTATCCTGAAGATGGCCATGGTTTTGAATATCCTAAAACAGATGGTGATTTACGTCTTGAGCCTGATCTTTCTACGTTATGCATTGTCCCATGGGAAGATGCTCCTACTGCACAAGTGATTTGTGACCTTGTATATCAAAATGGGCAGATTGTAGATTATACACCACGAAATGTTTTGCGAAAAGTAATTGATTTTTACACGCAAAGGGGGTTAAAGCCCGTTGTCTCGCCAGAAATAGAGTTTTATTTGGTAGAAAAGAATCCCGATCCTGATTATCCCTTAGTTCCGCCGGTTGGTCGGTCTGGACGTTCAATTGGTGGAGGGCAGGGATATTCGATTGCTGGTGTGAATGAATTTGATGAGTTCATTGATGATATTTATCAATTTTCAGAAGCGCAGGGGTTGGAAATTGATACCCTCATTCATGAGGAAGGTGCCGGTCAGTTTGAAATCAATTTGCGTCATGGTGACCCGATTGAATTGGCTGATCAAGTTTTCATGTTTAAGCGAACAATTCGTGAAGCGGCGCTTAAACATAATATGTATGCAACTTTTATGGCCAAACCGATCCAAGGGCAGCCTGGGTCTGCTATGCATATTCATCAATCGGTTATTGATAAGAAAACGGGTGCTAATATTTTTACAGAGGATGATGGCGGGGAAAGTATCTGTTTTCGCCATTTTATTGGTGGATTACAAAGACATATGTCTGGGGTGCTTGTGATGCTTGCACCTTATGTGAATTCTTATCGACGTCTCATGCCTGATATTTCTGCGCCTGTTAATTTGCGGTGGGGGTATGATAACCGTACTACAGCTTTTCGTGTACCACGTTCTGCTCCACAAGGGCGGCGCGTTGAGAATAGAATTCCTTCGTCAGATGCTAACCCTTATCTAGCACTTGCAGCCTCTCTTGCTTGTGGTCTCATTGGTTTACAACAAAAGCTTGAACCCGATGAGCCAACAACAAGTAATGTGAACGCTGATAATGTTGAATTACCGCGTGGGCTTATTGAGGCTGTTAACTTATTTGAACAAGATACAGCGATACGTGCTATTCTAGGGGATGTATTTGTAAGTACTTATGCTGCAATCAAACGACAAGAGTTTGAAACTTTTATGGAAGTGATTAGTCCGTGGGAGCGCGAATATCTCTTGCTGAATGTTTGAGGTTTGTCACGATGATTGAATATAATCCAATTTCTCCAGGAGTTTCTTGGTATGAGGATGCTTTAGAAGAACGCCCCTCTTACCCGTCTTTTGACGGACAGATACAGTGTGATGTGGTTATTATTGGAGGTGGATTTACGGGGCTTTCAGCTGCTTATCATTTAGCAAAAACTGGAGTGAGTGTTGTTTTGTTGGAGGCTTCACGGTTTGGTGATGGTGCTTCAGGGCGCAATGGTGGGCAATTGGGAACGGGTCAACGACAATGGGTGGAAACACTAGAAAAAAAGTATGGTTTTGAGCGAAGTAAAGCGCTGTTTGATTTAGCTGAAGAAGCCAAAAGGGATATTGTATCTTGGTGTACTATGCCTGATTGTCAGTGCGATTTTATGGCAGGACAGCTTTCCGTAATTCATAAAAAATGTGAGGTTGTATCTTATCAACGGCATGTTGAGACAATGCAGCGTTATGGCTATCATGGTATTACTTTTATGGACAGGAATGAAACGGCCAAGCGGCTAGGCTCGTCTTTTTATTATGGTGGTATTCATGATGCAGACACTGGCCATATAAATCCTTTAAAGCTGGTTATTTGGTTGGCAAAAAAAGCAAAAAGTGTTGGTGCTAGTCTTTATGAGAAGACACAAGTAACGGGGATGGAGCGTAATAATGCCCATTGGAGGGTGGTAACAGAACGAGGAAATATAATGGCTGAGAAAATTTTATTGGCAACCAATGCCTATAAGCTTGGACTTCAGCATTTTGTTGAGAAAAATATTGTTTCTATCCGCTCTTACATTGGAGCAACGGAACCGTTATCAAAAGATAGTCCGATTCTTCGAGGAGGCGAATCGGTAGATGATTCTCGTTTTATGGTTCGCTATTTTCGCAAAAGCATTGATAATCGCTTATTATTTGGCGGTGTAGAAAGTTATGATAATCAGCATCCTACAAATTTAGATGAACGTATACGACGGCAGATTGCCGAAATTTATCCTCATCTACACTCTATAAATTTGACTCATCGCTGGGGAGCGACAGTTGCTATTACTGTTGAGCGTATGCCTTATGTTCGCCAACTTTTCACAGGAATAACTTATTGTGGTGGTTATTCTGGTCATGGAGTTATGCTTGCTCCTTTTATGGGGAAATTATATGCTGAATGGTTGACTGGGAAGCGTGAGCGTTTTGCGTGTTTTCAAGACTTAAAGATTTCATCTTTTCCAGGTGGTAGAGTCCTGCGTTATCCGCTTGTATTTTTGGCAATGCATTGGTTTTCCTTAATGGATCATTTTTAACTGGATACCGTTTTCAATGAAGAAAATTAATGGCTTATTTAGTATCTATCTGCTTTAATGATTGAAGCTTCTATAAATTGTTTAAGCTTTTGTAATTGAAGAGGAAGAGAGACAGGTTCATGGTAAGTAAAATTATTCCAGTCTCTCCCTTTGATTGTGTTATTTTTGGTGGCAATGGTGATTTGGCAGCACGCAAACTTTTACCTGCTCTCTATCATTGTCAGTGTGTTGGGAAATTTAACGAGCCAATGCGTATCATTGTGGTTGCACGCTCTACGTTGAGTAATGGAGAATATCAAAATTTTGTTCGTGCTTCTTTGGAGAAACATATTTCTCCAAAAGATCTCAACCAAATTCAACTTAATCGTTTTCTTGCACGTTTAACCTATGTTTCTATTGATATCACATCAAATCGAGGGTGGGAGGATTTAGCTCTACTGCTGTCAAAAAATCCAGCTGATATTCGAGCTTTTTATTTAGCGGTTAGTTCGTCACTTTTTTATGATATTGCGATGAGATTAGGACAAAATGGTTTGGTGACGCAACAAACACGGATTATTATTGAAAAACCCATTGGCCGCGATGTAAAAACAGCCGTTGAACTCAATGATATATTTGCAAGAATATTTGATGAAGATCAAATTTTTCGCATTGATCATTATCTTGGCAAGGAAACGGTTCAAAATTTGATGGCATTGCGATTTGTTAATACGCTTTATGAGCCGTTGTGGAATTCTAATTACATTGATCACGTTCAGATAACGGTTGCTGAGTCTTTAGGATTAGAGGGGCGTACAGAATATTATGAGAGTACGGGTGCTCTACGCGACATGGTACAGAATCATATGCTACAATTGCTCTGTTTGGTTGCTATGGAAATTCCATGTACTAATAAAGCAAATGCCGTGCGTAATGAAAAACTGAAAGTTTTGCATTCTTTAACACCTCTTGGTGTTCATAATGTAGAGCAACATACTGTGCGAGGGCAGTATCTCGCTGGTGTATTGAACGGTATCTCTGTAGGATCTTATCTTGATGATTTGGGGAAAAAAAACAGTAAGAGTGAAACATTTGTGGCGCTTAAGGTTAAGATTAATAATTGGCGTTGGGCGGATACACCTTTTTATTTACGAACTGGTAAGCGTATGGCTGCGCGTATGTCTGAAATTGTTATCGTTTTCAAATCCATCCCTCATAATATTTTTGATACGGATTCAGATGAAATTTTTTCTAATAGACTCGTTATCCGTCTCCAACCTGATGAGGGTGTAAAACAATGGTTGATGATTAAGGAGCCAGGTCCTGGAGGTATGCGATTTTGTCATATTCCGTTGGACATGAGTTTTGCGTCTGCGTTTTCTGAACGTAATCCTGATGCTTATGAACGCTTATTGATGGATGTCATTCGTGGAGATCAAACACTGTTTATGCGTCGTGATGAAGTTGAAGCCGCGTGGCGTTGGATTGATCCTATTCTTGAGGGATGGCAAACAATAAAGCAGCCTGTTTATGGATATAGAGCTGGTTCATGGGGTCCGTTTGCTTCAACACTTTTGATGGAACGTGATGGACGTATATGGAACAATTTAGTTTAGAGAAATAAGTATGCATGGAATGAATATTGACCGTTTAAATTTTGAAACACCTACCACTCTCGCTTTGGCATTGGCTGATCGCGTTGCAGCAGAGCTTAGTGTAGCAGTTCTTGAGCGTAAGCGCGCAATTCTAGCAGTCTCTGGTGGTAAAACACCAGAATTATTTTTCCATTATTTGTCAAAAGCAGATATTGATTGGCAAAATATTATCATTACTTTAGTTGATGAGCGCTTTGTATCTGCTCATCTTGAGCGTTCAAATGAACATATGGTACGGCGTCATTTGTTACAAAATTTTGCGGCTAAAGCACATTTTGTAGGACTTTATCAGAAGGCAATTACTGCTGAGCTTGCGGCTTTTTCGGCAGCTAGTCGTATTAATACTTTGCCTAAACCCTTTGATGTTATTGTTTTAGGCATGGGTATTGATGGACATACTGCTTCCTTTTTTCCTGATGCTGATCGTTTGAAGGAAGCGCTTGATCTTCGGACGCGGGCACTTGTTTTACCACTTCATGCAAAAAGCGCTCTTGAGCCAAGGCTTACGCTGACTTTGCCAGTCATAATGCAATCTCGTTGCATTATTCTCCATTTTGAAGGGTTTCAGAAACGTGATTGTTTTGAAGAGGTTTGTCAGGATGGGTCTGAAATGGAAATGCCTGTTCGCGCTGTTTTACGTAATGCCAATCATCTTGTTCAGGTTTATTGGTCACCGGAAGAAAATGAAATAAGTGAAGTGAAAATATGATACGAATACAGATGACACGCAATCTCATCTTTGATGATGGAATGGGGGACAAACATGGCACTTTCCAAAACAGTTGCTAAGATTACACGGAGAATTTATGAACGCTCTCTACCAACGAGAGAAATTTATTTAGATCGTATTGTTACAGCACAGGCAAATCATCCTAAGCGAAGTTTTTTGGGATGTGCCAATCAGGCCCATGGTTTTGCAGCTTGTTGTCCAATAGATAAAGAACGTTTAAAGTTTAATACTGCTGGGAATATTGGCATTATTACCGCATATAATGATATGCTTTCAGCACATCAACCTTTTGAGACTTTTCCTCGCTTAATTAAAGAGGCAGCCCGTGTGGCTGGTGGTGTAGCACAAGTGGCGGGTGGTGTTCCTGCTATGTGCGATGGTATAACACAAGGGAATGCAGGGATGGAGCTCTCACTTTTTTCGCGTGAAGTGATTGCAATGGCGACGGCTATAGGCTTATCACACGATATGTTTGATGCTGCATTGTATCTTGGAGTTTGTGATAAAATCATACCTGGTTTAGTGATTGGGGCGTTAACATTTGGTCACTTACCAGGAATTTTTGTTCCTGCTGGTCCTATGACAAGTGGTCAAGGTAACAATGAAAAAGCGAGGATACGCCAACTTTACGCGGAAAATAAAATAGATCGCCAAACATTGCTAGAATCAGAAGCACGTTCTTATCATGAGCCAGGAACATGTACATTTTATGGGACTGCTAACTCAAATCAGGTAATATTGGAGATGATGGGGTTACATATGCCGGGAAGTTCTTTCATCAATGCGAATACACCGTTACGTGATGCTTTAACAAAGGAAGCGACTAATCGTGTACTTGAAATGACAGCACTTGGCGATGATTATAAACCACTTGGTACGATAGTTGATGAGCGTTCTTTCGTGAATGCTATTGTAGGATTAAATGCAACAGGAGGATCTACCAATCATGCGATTCATTTGATTGCTATGGCAGCTGCTTGTGGTATTCGATTGACATGGCATGATATTGCAGAAATTTCGTCAGTTGTTCCTCTTTTGGCACGGATTTATCCTAACGGTTTTGCTGATATAAATCATTTTCATGCAGCTGGTGGTATGGGATTTGTTATTCGCGAGCTCATTGAGGCGGGTTTAGTACATGAAGATGTTTGTACAGTTTTTGGTAAAGGTCTCAATGCTTATGCAATTGAAGTAAAGCTTTACGCTGATGGTAGTGTGGTGCGTGAACCTGCTCTCAATGAAAGCGCTAATCATGAGATATTGGTAGGGTGGAGAAAGCCGTTTCAGCCTGATGGTGGTATTCGTGTTTTATCGGGAGACTTGGGTACAGCTATTATGAAAGTTTCATCTGTTAAGTCTGAGCATTGGCGGATTGAAGCTCCAGTTCTTGTCTTTAATGATCAAGAGGAATTGCAAAAGGCTTTTAAATCTGGGGCGTTGAATGATAAAGATTTTATTGCTGTTATTCGTTATCAAGGGCCGAAAGCGAATGGCATGCCGGAACTTCATAAATTAACGACAATTTTAGGTGTTTTACAAGATAGGGGACAAAAAGTGGCGTTGGTAACGGATGGGCGCATGTCAGGTGCATCAGGAAAAATTCCTGCCGCAATCCACGTAACACCAGAAGCTTTGGAGAGAGGCCCCATTGCACGTTTGCAAGATGGTGATATCGTTTGTCTTGATGCTCATGTGGGTAAATTAGCTATTTTAGAAGATGGAGTAAAATTTAATGCGCGAACAATCATGCCTCCTGATCTTTCAAAAAATGAGTATGGCGTTGGACGTGAGCTTTTTCGTGTTTTTCGTCAATCTGTTAATCGTGCAGATCAAGGAGCATCTGTTTTGATAGTATGAGTAAAATGCGAAAAAAACTAAAGTAATATGCATGTAATGAACATGCGGAAAACTGCTTAGAATTTTGGCATGGGCAGGTTATTGGCTTGAATAGCTGCTTTGAGCGTATTAACCATGAGCATGGCAATTGTCATAGGACCAACTCCTCCTGGAACAGGAGTGATTGCGGCGGCTTTTCCTTTTATTTCTTCAAAATCAACATCACCGACAAGACGTGTTTTTTCCACACCCTTTTCTGGTGCTGCGATGCGGTTAATGCCAACATCAATAACAATGGCACCATTTTTAACCCAGTCTTTTTTAATCATTTGCGGACGACCTACAGCTGCTACTAAAATGTCAGCGCTACGACATACGTCATCGAGATCACGTGTACGACTGTGGGCAATCGTCACAGTAGCATTTGCTGCTGTTAAGAGAGTGGCCATAGGTTTTCCGACAATATTAGAGCGTCCAACAACAACGGCATCAAGACCAGATAAATCTCGTCCGCATTGTTGTTCAATCATCATCATGGCACCAGCTGGTGTGCAGGGAATGATAGCGTCTTCAAATGCGTTGGCTGCGAGTTTTCCTACATTGATATAATGAAAGCCATCAACATCTTTTTGGAAAGCAATGGCTTGTGTTATGCGGTTTGTATTAATATGAGGGGGCAAGGGAAGTTGCACCAAAATACCATGAATTTTAGGGTCAGAGTTTAAGGTTGCAATGAGTTTAAGAAGTTTTTGTTCTTGTGTTTCTTTGAAAATCATATGTTTTACTGACAAAAAACCACATTCTTCGGCTTTTCTGCTCTTTGATGTGACATATATTTGACTTGCGGGGTCTTCTCCAACAATGATAACGGCGATACCAGGCTGTATATTATAGTTATTGCGGAGTTTTGTCGTTTCAGCCTTAACTTTCGTAATAATCTCTTCAGCGAGTTTTTTTCCGTCGATAATATTATTCATAAGGGAGATCCTTTCGGTAAGGCTGTTTATTTTTTTGTAAAGCATTTTTTGACAATACAATAGAGTTTTATTAGCAATATTCCTATGAGAACAATAAGAATGGTTCGATAGTTTTGTGTATTTTATAATTTTTGCAAACCTTTAAAATAATTGCTTTGTAAAGAAGCAGCAACATTGCTGTTTCAATAAACTTTGGATAAGAACAAAAATAATGAAGTTCTCAAATAAGATCTGACGGATTTGAGGGTTATAAGAAACTTTTTAACAGTTATTTAGGTTTTCTTTTAATCTGTTATAGAGGTAAACGTTTAGAGGAATATTGTGCGCGCCAGAATAATAAAATTTTTGAGCGGAATTTTCATTACAATTATTTTTTTGTTTGGAGTTGGTATTCTCATTTTACCTTATCTTGTATCTACAGATACAATACGTATTCGTTTAGCACAGGATTTGAGTACATGGACGGGCTATAATGTGCAATTGCGTGATCCACCGCGGTTAAATCTTTTTCCTTACCCTAAAGCATATCTTTCCGGTGTTACTTTTACATCAAAAATGAATAATGCTGTACCGTTAATGGAAGCTGAATCAATCGAAGTTGATCTTTCTTTGATGGATCTTCTTTTGGGTCATGTTTCTTTTTCAGAGACGCGAATTGTGCATCCGCAATTTGTTATGGAAAAGCCCGTTAAAACAGTAGCAGATCTTTTTGATAGTTTTTCACGGTCACAGGGTGTATTAGGATTAGCAATACGCAATGCTCGTGAAATAATTAAACATAACCCTGATCAGCCGGATATAGAGCGCCTTTTGAAGCAACCCTTCGGACAGGTTGTGATCGAAAATGGTGTACTTGTGTATCATGATAGTATTTCCGGTATGCCGGAAAAAATAACGGGATTAAATGCAACGTTAGATTGGCCAGAAACGACCCAAGAAGTGCGGATTCGTGCAGATGCTCGTTGGCGTGGAGAGTTGACAAAATTATCAATTGATGCCGATCAAGCGTTGCTGCTTTTAGCAGGAGGTAAAAGCCAAATCAAGGCAAGTCTTAATTCTGTGCGTGGTGGTATAACTTTTGTAGGGCAGGCACGATTATCCGAATACTATATTTTTGACGGAAAGGTATCGATGCGCTCTCCGGGGTGGAATCAGACATTGACTTGGATTGGAGGTAACCAGTTTTGGGGATATAAATTAAAAACTCCTATTGTATGGGAGTCTCGTTTTTTAGCGCAGCCAATGCATATTCAAATGAATAATGTTACATTTACAATAGGTACAGCAAATGCACGTGGAGCTTTAGAACTTGATTATCAGGATTATGTACCGATTATAATAGGATCTTTAGCATTTGATAATCTAGATTTTAACCTATTGGGATCAGTATTTTTTTCAGTTAAAGGGAAGAAGCCATCCTGTGATATGGCAATTTTTGATCGTATTGGGGTGGATGTTCGGCTTTCATCACCACAAGCAAAAATAGGTAATATTGCGCTCACGAATTTAGCGGCTGCGATACAAATAAGAAATGGGCATGGCATTTTTGATCTTGGACATGCAAATGTTTTTGGTGGATCACTCCAAAGCAATATTGAAATTGCAACAGCTGGTCAGAAAGTACGTATTGAGGGACGTGCCTCAGGGACCTCCGTTGATATACAGGAGGTTTTAGAGGTTCTGGGAATTATCCCATTTGCACAAAGCAAAGCGAGCTTTACCATGACGGTACAAACGCTCGCTAGTTCTTGGTCAGAAGTTTTTACGAAAATAAAAGGAGAATTGGCACTGAGTATGTCTTCTGGTCGACTATTAGGATATGATTTGAATGAATTACAGTCAAAGCTTTCAAAAAGTGAACAATTTGTCTTAAAGGGTCACGACGCCCTTTCAACAGCTTTTGATCTCTGGGATATTCAAACAAGCTTTTCAGATGGTACGATCAAGATAACAGAATCATTAATGCGTACGGCGGATTGGAATCTATCCCTTTGGGGAATAATTGCATCTACTGTCATGAAAGACCAGCAAAACGAGTTTACATTACAGGCACAATTACGAAAAAGTCATAGCTCAGAAACTGTATGCAGAGATATCCAATGCCTCGCTAATAGCCTTGTGCGGCCTTTTAACTTTTCTCTTAGCTCTACAGAACAGGGGCACGGAATTTTTTTTGTCAAAAAAGATATTAATGCAGATTGATAACCGTTTTTCATTTAGCATTGGTGGGGATTTTAGAAAATTACTAAAAAATATCATGTTGTCGTAAAATCTTAGGGATAAGCTAACCGGTGTTTATTGAATTTCCGCAGAAATACCATAGCCATCTTTGGCGATTGTATGTTTCCCATCCGCTCCAACGGAACCAATTCCGATAGTGATCAGAATAAAAGTTAAGAGGGTAGCAATAGTAATAACTGTGGCTTTTTTAGCAGACATATTTTTCCTCAAATTATGCGATCAATGATTGATTGCGATGGTGAATAGTGTGTTTTTATGAAATCGTGTGAAAGAAGAATCACTTAGTGACCTATTTGTTCCACTATTATCTCATAAAGCTAAAAAAACTCTATAATTCTTTCTCTATTATAGTTCTATAGATATATTTTTTTCTTTTTGTTATATGTTTTTCTCTATTTTTTCGATAATTACAGTTAGCTTCGATACGACTTTTTATGCGCATAAATTATAAACTTAAAAGATTATTTATCCGGCAACCTCTTGCTTTAGATAAAGAAATAAAGATAGAAGGGGCGCAAGCTTCTTACCTTATACGTGTTTTGCGGATGCAAGAAGGAGCCGAAATTTTACTTTTTAATGGACAGGATGGTGAGTGGCTTGCTAGACTCATCACTATTAAGAAAAAATTTGTTGTAGTTCAGCTTATCCATCAAGAAAGATTGCAAACGACGCATTCGAATCTCATTTACTGCTTTGCTCCACTTAAAAATGCGCGTTTGGATTATATGGTGCAGAAAGCTGTTGAAATGGGGGTATCGGTTTTGCAGCCTGTTATAACGCAACACGCACAGGTTACGCGTATCAATATGGCGCGTATGGAGGCTAATGTTATTGAAGCTTCTGAACAGTGTGGCATTTTATCTTTGCCTGAATGCGTACCAGCTGTTTCGTTGACAGA
This sequence comes from Bartonella sp. DB5-6, assembly GCF_000278115.1. Lineage (GTDB taxonomy): Bacteria > Pseudomonadota > Alphaproteobacteria > Rhizobiales > Rhizobiaceae > Bartonella > Bartonella refiksaydamii. The sequence goes on along the minus strand of NZ_JH725118.1, from coordinate 160,229 downwards.
ACTTTTAGCACATTGGGATGAGACACAACCTTTGTTCTTTTGTGATGAAGTGCAAATACCGCATAATCCATTACATCTTTTAAAAAATTATAAAATTACAACATCTGGTGTTCTTATCGGACCAGAAGGTGGGTTTAGTAAAGAAGAACGGAATTTTTTAAAAAAACATCCTTTTGTAATTCCGATATCTTTGGGTCCGCGTATTTTACGCGCCGATACTGCAGCTGTTGCTGCTTTTGCCCTTCTTAATGTTACCGTGGGGGATTGGTCAATTAATTGAGAAGTTCGTAAAATTATTCTAAACAATTCGTTAAAAATGATAGAACTGATGACAGGATACGATAAGTTATGGCGCTTGATATAGCTGATGAAAGTGAAATTTATAACTTAGATTCCTTGGTTAGTTATTTCCAAGGGGGGTGTAAGAAAAAAAATGATTGGCGTATAGGTACAGAACATGAAAAATTTCCGTTCTATAGAGATGGTTTTCGTCCTGTCCCCTATGAAGGGACAAGAGGAATTCGCGCACTTCTAGAGGGAATGCAAAAAGCTTTAGGATGGAAGCCTATTCTAGATGAAGGAAATATTATTGGCCTTGTTGGATCAGTTGATCAAGGTGCTATTTCTTTAGAGCCTGGAGGACAATTTGAATTATCTGGTGCACCGTTGAAAACGATTTGTCATACTTATTATGAGGTGATGGAACATTTAGCACTTCTCAAGAAGATTTCAGGACCATTGGGGATTAGTTTTCTCGGGATGGGTGCTAGTCCGAAGTGGACTTTGGCGGAAACTCCCCGCATGCCTAAGTCACGTTATCAGATTATGGCCGATTATATGCCAAAAGTTGGTCACAGTGGTCTTGATATGATGTATCGCACATCGACCGTTCAAGTTAATCTTGATTTTTCATCTGAAACTGATATGCGGCGAAAAATGCAAGTATCAATGAAGTTACAATCCATTGCAACAGCATTATTTGCCAGTTCACCTTTTACAGAAGGCAGTCCGAATGGCTTTTTATCTTGGCGCTCTGAAATTTGGTGTGACACGGATAATCAGAGATCTGGAGTTCTTCCCTTTGTATTTTCTGAGAGTTTTGGTTTTGCCGATTACGTTGACTGGGCACTTGATGTACCAATGTATTTCGTTGTGCGCGACGGTCGTTATTATGATTGTACACATATAACTTTTCGTCAGTTTATGAATGGAGCATTAAGAGACAAGATTGCAAATTCAATGCCTAATATGGGAGATTGGATTAATCATCTATCCACTTTGTTTCCCGAAGTGCGCTTAAAACGATTTTTGGAAATGAGAGGTGCTGATTGCGGTTCTTGGAAGCGTATATGTGCGTTGTCGGCTTTTTGGGTTGGGCTTCTTTATGATAGTGAAGCGCTTAATGAAGCAGAAGCTTTGACAAAAGATTGGTGTTTTGAAGAAGTTTTAGATATGCGCAAACGTGTTCCTAAAGAAGGATTGAGAACACCTTTTCGTCAAACCATAATTTTAGAAATAGCTCGTGAGGCTGTTGCTATTTCACGCAAGGGCTTAAAAAATCGCTGGCAATATGATGCTGATGGTTTTGATGAGACAAATTTTCTAGATTCCCTAGAAGAGGTGATCGCAATGGGTCAAACAGATGCCGATAAATTTTTGTCCCTTTATCATTCTATTTGGGATGGGACTGTGGAACCTCTATTTTTAGAATGTGCCTATTAAATTTGAGGAAGAGAGAAAAATATTTTACGCATTTAGAGAAGTGTGTATTATTGTTGTTGTGCATTCACGGACTTTCTTTTAAAAGAAACATTGCATCCCCTTGTGTTATTCACGAAGGATAGAATGGGAGATTTAGTGGGCATTGTCTTCTTGACTTATACCAGTAACAGATCAGAACTATAGTGATACTTCGTTAATCTAAAATTGTATTTTCTTTTGCATTAAAATGACTTATTTAGCCCTTTCTAAAACATTTTTTATCCACACATTCATCTCGCGTGTGATGTGCAAATAAGCGATTTTTTTTGATTCACTTTAAAACGAGTCTGGAATGAGAGAATCTTACTGTACTTACTGTACTCAGTATACTCATTCAAGTGACAAAACGATAAATTACCATTACAAATCAATAAACTATGCTAATAGAGCATTTTTTTTAAATACGTTTTCAACATTAATGTTTATTCTGTTACTCATTGTTTGTATTTGTTTTATAGCGTTTTTTGTATCACATCTTACTGGTGATATTGTCTTTCTTTTTGTGTCATGATGCGGTATATCTGTGTAGAAAGAGCGCAAACAACAGCTGTATTTTTAAAACGAGTTATAGAACTGTGTGTTATCATTCTCTCTGTATTCATAATTTGCTCTTCTTGGTTAATGTCAGGTTAGGAATTTAGAATTTTTTGTGTACTCAAATATCGAATCATAAAAGTTTCTTTCAAGTTTTGCTAAAAAGAAAATTCCTTCTAAATTATTCCAGTTAACATCGTATTGGATTGCATTATCTTGAAAAGCCTTAAGTTTCGTTTTTTTAGTTGTTAGACAGTAGAGTTGATAGTTCTTTATCTTCTTTGCAACAAATCAGTAAAGCGTTCACAAAAAACAAAGATTATGTGATAATGCTTTAGAATACCAAATGCTGGATTAGTTATCAACTCTATTAAATATCTCGAAAATCGCCCTTTATCATATTCTATAAGTATGACGGACTTTATAATTTTCTTGAAAACTTTTATATATTTTTTTTACTATTTTCACTTTTTCGCGGTATTCTAAACTTCTGTAGTTTTTATTTAGTACGTTTGATAAAGCTTATTGTAATGATTTAAAATATTTATCTTAGTCAATTCAAATAATATTAATACGGAATGTAAAGATATAAATATTACATTATGCATTATAGAAAATTTAGCTTTTTGTTTTAATAAACAGTAGAATTTTTAATGCAAATATTACTATGGTTGATGACACTTAATTGATCTACACGATTATATGATATGTATTGTAGGTATCCTATTGCATATCAACATAACGTTATAAATTTAAAAATCTTCGCGTTTGTATTTAGAAAGAACATTTTATGACTGCAGATAATTCACAACAGATGGCAATGAAAATTGCTGAAACTGTCGATAATAAAATTGGCAAGGATGGCTTGATATCTTTGTGGTAAGAGACATAAGCTATGGAGTTGTCTGGAAGCTTATCTATTGTTACTAAGGAGCTTATCATTTTACATAGCAGGAAGAATGATAACGCTATTCACATGATAAAATATATAGAAATCTTTCTCTTAGTTTTAAGATGCAATAAACGTTGTCCATATTTTATCCTGTTAAAAAATTATCAATAATTAGGAGAATAATTTCATTCGATTTTTTTATCTCCTTTAAACGGTTATTAGTAGATAAAAAATTCTCTTCTAACCGATAAATTAAAAAAATAATGATTTTGTAAAAAACTCATAAGGTTTATATGTTATCTCTAGATATTACGCATCATCTCATTCAATACCAAGCATAACAATAGTGGGTATAAACAATGACATTTAATTTTTTCATCAACTTATTTCTATTTGTTATTTTTTTGTTATGGCTTGTTCAAAGTAAGAGGATGGAATGGAGCCTCTCATTACGTGTTATGCTGGGGCTTATCCTTGGCTTAATTTTTGGAAGTGTTTTGCAGGTTATTTATGGAGAAGGTGAAGCTACTTTGTTGAAATCTGTTGAATGGTTTAACATTGTTGGAGATGGCTATATCTTGTTACTACAAATGATTGTTATGCCATTGGTTTTTGTTTCTATAGTCTCAGCGGTTGCTCATTTGCATTCTATTTATGCTGTTGGTAAAATGAGTATAATGACAATTTCAATATTGCTCTTTACAACTGCCCTTTCAGCGTTGGTTGGTGTTTTGGTCGTTAATGTTTTTGAATTAACGGCGCATGGTTTGGTACATGAAGGGCAAAATGTTTCTGTTGCTCTCGAGGATCGTATTTCTCAACTTGGAGATATGAGTGTACCAAAAATGATTTTATCCTTGATTCCTAAAAATCCATTTGCTGAGTTAACTGGAGCCAAGCGTACATCAATTATCAGTGTTGTTATTTTTGCATCCTTTTTAGGAGCAGCAGTTCTTCTTTTAAAGAAAGATGATGCAGAAAAAGGGGAAAAAGCGCTTTTATTTATTCAAGTAGCACAATCTTGGACTATGCGGTTAGTCCGTATTGTGATTGCTTTGACTCCTTATGGTATTTATGCACTTATGACGAAGGTAGGAGCAACCTCGCATGTTACAGATATTTTAGATTTATTGGTTTTTATTATTGCTTCCTATGTTGGTATTATCCTTATGTTTGCAATTCATGGTGTGTTGCTCGGTGTATCAGGAATTAATCCATTCCGTTTTTTTAAAAAGGTTTTGCCGGTTTTAACATTTGCTTTTAGCAGTCGTTCAAGTGCTGCAAGTATTCCCTTGAATATTGAGGCTCAAACACAATGGATTGGTGTACCACAGTCAATTGCGAGTTTTGCAGCCTCTTTTGGAGCAACAATTGGACAAAATGGTTGTGCAGGTCTTTATCCAGCAATGCTTGCGACTATGATAGCACCATCGGTGGGAATTAATCCCCTAGATCCTACTTGGATTGCTACCCTTGTTGGTGTTGTAACGTTAAGTTCTATTGGTGTTGCTGGTGTTGGTGGTGGTGCTATTTTCGCTGCATTGATCGTTTTGCCAATTATGGGGCTTCCTGTTTCTTTGGTTGCTGTACTTATGTCTATCGAACCCTTAATTGATATGGGGCGTACAGCTCTAAATGTAAGTGATTCAATGTTGGCTGGAACTATAACCAGCCAGATGTTACGAACAACGGATAAAAGCATCTTTGAAAAATAGTTTTTATGTTGAGTCTATAGTTTTCTCGGTTGTTTTACTAAAACATCTGCAAGGGATGTTTGCGCAGAACCTGGCTGTAGAGGTTTTTGCTGATTTGGGTGAGGAGCCCAACCAGAGAGCCAGATGAAAGAAAAACATGCGCGAATGCGGCCATCAGGATCGCTAAATTGTTGTGCATAGATTTCAGCCGCGCGGAGAAAAAAACGCTTGGATACAGGACGTCGTGAGCGATTGATGAGCGCATTTTGCATTCCCATAGCTTTAAGGTCATGCATAAGATCAAACATTGTATTGTAGCGTATAGTGATATCTTCAATATCTGCTACAGGTAAAGCAAAACCAATACGCTGTAAAAGAGCACCTACATCACGAATGTCAGCAAAAGGATAGATTCTAGGGCTTGCTCCGCCATAGATTTCAATTTCAGTTTGTAGGAGGCATTCACGTAATTCTACTAGTGTACCAGCTCCAGCCATAACTGCTAGAAATAAGCCATCTGGTTTAAGGATATTTTTTATCTGACTTAGAACACCAGGGGTATCATTGGTTAATTGTAATGAAAGAAGTGAAACGATAAGGTCACAATAATTTTTAGGAAAATCAAGAATTTCTCGATGACGTAAATGAAATTTTTTATCATGGCTTTGATAAAGTATGTCGGTTTCAACGCGTTCTACGGAATGGACTTTTCCAGACTTCATTAAAATTTGCGCGGCAAGATCTGTATGACTGTGTAGATCTAGAGCTAATTTAAAGCGACGATCAACAGTACTGAGACGTTTATAGAGATCCTCAGATACATAAGACAGTAAAAAATCGTATCCCTTTTTTGCTTTTTGGAAAGCACGTTTACGGTATTGTTCAATACGGTCATAATCAAAAATTAAAGGATGTGACATATCATTAAAGTCTTTCGATCTGTAATATAGTTATATTTTGAGAAGGTTCATTTTTGGGCAAGCTTTGTGCAGTTTATGATGTGAAAGAAAAGAAATTTATAAAGAGTAAGAGTTTTTAAAGGAATTACAATTAGAAAATACAAAAGATTTTTTTTGAGCAGGGAAGCTATAAAAGCAGAATTTAGTGATGTTATGCTTTCAAGGAATGGCTTTAAATAGCGGGAATATATTGAGTAAGTTCATTGAGCACTTACTTACGGTTTTATATCCGCCCATTTGCCCTGGATGTAAGCAAAGAGTTTCTGCTTATGGCACGATTTGCTCCGAGTGTTGGAAAGGTCTCCAATTTATCACAAAACCTTATTGTCCTGTTATGGGAATACCTTTTGTTTGTGATATGGGGGATGGTTTTCTCAGTGGTGAAGCTCTTCAAAATTCTCTTCCTTTTTCGCGTGTTCGTTCGGCTATTGTTCATAAAGGGGTGGCGCAAGTTTTGGTAACGCGATTGAAATATGGTGATCATATAGAACTGGCATCTTTTATGGCTAATTGGATGCTTTTTGCTGGGCGCGAAATTATTGATGATTGTGATGTTATTATTTCCATTCCTTTGCATTTTCGTCGCTTTTTTAAAAGGCGTTATAATCAATCTGCTGAGCTTGCTCGTTATATTGCAGTAGCGCGGAAAAAGATTTTTAAACCCAGCTGGCTTGTGCGTTGTCGGCATACCCGTCCGCAGGTTAGTTTATCTGCTAGGGAACGAAAATTGAATATGCTAAATGCTTTTGAAGTGCCACGTAAAATTAAAAAATATCTAAAAGGACGTTCTATTTTGTTGATTGATGATGTTTTCACAACAGGTGCGACAGTTACAGCCGCAGCTGCAGCATTAAAATGTGCAGGTGCACGGCAGGTTGATGTGCTAACTTTTTCGCGTGTACTAAAAGAAGCTTCTATATTTCCTGATTTTTGAGGAAATTTTAAAGTTGACACTATTTGGAAAAAATTGGAGAATAATAGTATGAAAGAAATAAAACTTTATACACGTCCTAACTGTCCTTACTGTATGAAAGCACGTGATTTGCTTGATAAAAAAGGAGTCAAATACATAGATATTGATGCATCAACCTCTCTTCGCCAAGAAATGGTGCAGCGAGCAAATGGGCGCAATACATTCCCACAAATTTTTATAGGTGATTACCATGTTGGCGGTTGCGATGATCTTTACGCTTTAGAAAACAAAGGGAAGCTTGATTCTTTGTTGCAAGACGTATAGTAGTTGCAGATTACACCTAAGACTTTTTCGCAAGAAGCAGATAGTTGACGTCCATATCTTTTGAAAGATTCCAGCGGTCTTTTAATGGATTATAAGTAATGCCGATCTCATCAACGATAGTCAGAGCATTTTCTGATAAGAGGTGTTTAAGTTCCTGAGGTTTTAGGAACTTTTTATAATTGTGAGTTCCTTTTGGAAGCCAACGTAAAATATATTCAGCACCTACAATAGCCAGTCCCCATGCCTTCCATGTGCGGTTGAGTGTTGAGACAAACATCAATCCTTGTGGTTTGAGCATTTTTGCTGTGGCTGCTATGAAGAGGTTAACATCAGCCACATGTTCAACAACTTCCATGTTGAGGATGATATCAAATTGCTCCCCTTCATTGGCTAAGGCTTCTGCAGTAGTAGTACGATAATCAATTGAAAGGTTATTTTGGGCTGCGTGGATTTTTGCGACTTCAATATTCGTTTGCGCAGCATCAGCTCCGATAACCATAGCACCAAGGCGTACTATGGGTTCGCATAACAAACCGCCTCCACAACCAATATCAAGAATTTTCAAATTTTCGAAGGGCATAAGTGAAAGAGGATCGCGATGAAACTCTAAACAGATTTTTTCTCTAATGTAAGAAAGACGTGTTGGATTGAATTGATGAAGCGGTCGAAATTTTCCTTGTGGGTTCCACCATTCATCAGCAATACGCGAAAAGTGATTAATTTCACTTTGATCAATAGTGGTATGCGCTTCATTCATCATCACGTACGATTAATATAAAAACACAATAAAGTCAATATATTAATATGAATTTATAGTGTTTAAATCTTTTCAGAATTCACACTTTAATGTGTGATTTAATTGACCATTTTTTATAAAAATTACCATGCATGAACGAAATATAAAAAGCAGATGACACTACAAATATGATGATACATATAAGCAATTAAAGTAAATACAAACAAATATCATCATAACAGTTTATAATACAACTTTATCACAACACAAACCGCATTGTTAAAAGTTCAATTATTTAAAATTGTCGATAACATAAATTACATGTGTTTTTAGGAATCACATCTCGTTTTAATGGTTGTCTTGTTAATCACACATAAAATGCAAAAACTACAATTTTAAAAATTAGGGAATATAAAATCTATATCTATTGGTAGCATTTCCAGATTACAGTATTAAGGAGGGCAATGGTTTGAAATCGTTATAATGTCATAGATTTAATATCAAAATTCTTTTGTCAGTTTTTGTTAGTTCATTTAACACTGTATTTTTATAATTCCAAAGAATTGAAGAACGCGCAAGGGGTGTATACAATATTTTCTATTGGGTTGTATTTAGGGGAAACTTAAAAAAACATGTACATATATTCTTGCTTGTGCTGATTGAGGATGTTGAAAAACTCAAATTTTATAAGGAAAGTTTTAGGGTAGGCGACCGTTTAGATTTTGCAGAAGAAATAACGAAATATCTTATTGATCGAGTTCTTTCACACGGTGTTATCGATTCGGGTTGCCAAAATCTGCTTCACTTTTGACTTTTGATTTAGATACAATCCCTCTTGAGGTAGAAGAAAAAACTTTTCTTACCACGGAGAGTACAACAGCGCTTTTTAAGGATTTAGACTAGACAGTTTAAAAATCGAGGAAAACAGCGATTATATGGCACCCTATCAATTGTCAAATCGCGAAGTGCAAATTCATTATAGTGACAAAATCACCAAAAGTTGTCCACAATTTTATGTCGGAGTTTCTCTGTTAGTACTGGCATTTTTTGCTGCTGCCTGTGAGGTGGTCAAGATGAATGACGCGCATTATGATTTATTTCATATTGCTACTCTTGCTTTATTGAGTGATGCTGAGACCTTGCAGTTTTATAATCAAAGTTTCGCTATGGAAGATCATTTAGGTTTTGATAATAGTATTCAAAAAGATTCATCTTGAATACGCACTAGTTTTAGCTAAAGAAGTAGAAAAAGCCAAACAATTAAGCTACACTTTGATTGGACTGGTGGAGAAAAGCTTGCAATAAATTAAGCTTTTCCAACTAAGGGTAGCCTCATTCTTGGAAGAAAAAAATGGCAAGGTCTATTCGGAAAAAGGATAACAAATAGCTGCTCTTAAGAAATTTCAAAAAATTATAAAAAATAGGGCACTGCCCAAAGGCATTATCACCAATTGTGACGTATTACCTTGTCTCAGGCAGTAATATGAAGCTTTAAGGTGTTAACCTCAAGGCAGAGAAGATATGCAGTTTGTAGCAGGCAATTCTCTCATCGTTGCTTTAATGTAAGACTTTAGCAGCTATAATTTAAAGTGAGAAGAAAAGAATAGGGAAATTCTATGATATTCTGGTCTCTAATTCAAGTAAAATGATGAATAGTCTTTCTTGAAACTTCTCATAGTGTCTCCAAATACCGAAGTCTAGATGCATGATAATAACTCTTTGATCTGTATTGCTTTATGTCTAAAAATTCTAAATGTTCATTTCTTGGACTTCATTTAAATATTCTTGGAGTTTTGAAAAATCTAGAATGACTTCATGAGAAGGGGCATCTATTCTTTTTGCTTTCCTTCAAATTTCATAAAAGCTTATTTTTTCATCAATTCTAAAAAAGGCGATTCTCGATCATCTGTAAAAGGTGTAGTGGTATAATAAATGACACCATCTATCTTTCCATCTAGCGGCAAAATGTATGCACTGTATCGTTTGCAATTTTGATTGCACGTGGTCCCGTTCGTGTTTTGCAGTTATCATTTTTTATAGCTTGCAAGAAGCCCTTTTGAAGCAACAGTAAAGCTGATAAGTGCATAAAATAGGCTGGCAATGACGTTCCAACCGGCAAATGAGAGAAAAAGAAATCGCATGGGCGCTTCAGAACAAGAAGGAGGATGGATGTTGTTCAAATGGTTGAACAGTTGATTGACGTCTGTTGTTCTTCTCATTGCACTTAAACCACAACTGGAGGGAGCTGTCCAAAAGCCATATTCAATACCTGCGTGATATACCGCTAAAACAAGACTGATGGTCATTAAGACAAAAACACATAAAAATAAAAGTTGAACCCAAAAAGACATGCGAAAAAACCATGCCCCAAAACCTGCTAAAAGCAAAAATGGTATAGCACCATAATATGGAAAACGTTCAATAAGGCATAAATCACAAGGAAGATATCCTCCTATATGTTCAAAACCAAGTGCTAGTCCTATAGTGACTGACATGCAAAAAGCGAGAAAAAAAGCCCATAAACTTTGTTCTTTTCTGCTTGGTTCAAGATGAAAGTGCTTGTGCAAAATATGCTGAGAAGAAAAAATGTGTGCCATTGAGCATGTCCTTAAAAGAAAAGGTGTTTGTTCACAAAGGCTATGAAAATTCCATAGACCAATAGGAGAATAACACAACCAATCAGGACAATCCATTTGAAGTGATGGGTAAGAAAATTCATTGCTTGTTGTCCAAAACGTTGAATAAGCCACGCGAGAAGATAAAAACGAGCTCCCCGAGCAAAAATACAGGTAAGAATGAAAAGTTCAAGATGTACGCCTATAACACCTGCCAAAATCGTGACAATCTTGATAGGGGGAAGGTGTAAAAAACCTGAAGTTATCAGTAAAATTATAAGAAATTTCAGTGTTGCACTGTTCTGTAACGTTTGAAAGTTTTCAACTTGACCGTAAAATTCTAAAATCGGTTTAGCTATAGTGTCATAGGCAAAATGTCCAATGAACCAACCCACAATTCCTCCTAAAACAGAACATATGGTAGCAATAAAAGCGTATTGATAAGCTTGACGAGGATGGATAAGTGCCATCGGAATATACAAAACATCTGCTGGTATTGGAAAAACAGAACTTTCAATAAAGGCAATGAACCCAAGCCAGTGGGGAGCTGTGCGTCGATTCGACAAAGAAATTGTCCAAAGCTTTAATTTCTTTAATAGCATAAGAGCTTTCATAAGTCTAAGAAGTAAAGACTTTACAAATTGTACTCCATAAATCTGGAGAAGCAAATGCCTCATTAAGTTTGTGCTTTAGCTGTTGTTTGTAAATCAATTTCCAATCCTCATGCTATTACATACCTGAGAAAAAGATTAAAACGGTTCAGTATTGTAGAGTCAGTCTTAGCCTTATTGAGGTAAGTATATTGTGTAATTTGTTTGAGAAATTTCTGAAACGGAAAGACAGCCCCATTTTGAAAGGACATAAAGGCGTAAAGGTAAAAAAACAGTTCTCTATTATCTTCCTTTTTTCATTTTTAGGGTTTTCAAAAGCATAAGAAATGTATCGGTTAAACAAGTTCCTTCAAAGGATATATGATCTCCTTTCATGAAACTATAAGGAGTCGTTTCAATATGTATGGTAGCAATACAATAGACCAACAAGAAAATTTTGCTAGCATGGATATTATAACGGAATTTATATATCCTCTGGTTTAATCAGACCTGATTGCAAAAGCCGCGTGATAAAATTTCCTGCTTTGGTAAAGGAATTAGAGACACTACGAGAACTCAGGCTTTGTTCAAGATTTTACTCTAAAACATCGTTGATGTCATTAAGATAAAATCGATAATTTCAATCTGAATGTAAACAATCCCGAGCTTATTGGTTATCCTTTTGAAAGTTTTTGCAAAGGATTTTTATAAAGTTTGATAACAAAATTCTTTAAGATTTTCGTTTCTTCTTCAATATTTATTTTATCCAATTCAGCTAAGATATTTTCCATAGTTTGAGTGACTGCATTCATATGTACAAACCCATTTTCCTCAAAGATTTAAAACTATATATGCTATAAGATCTTGTGTTAGTCTCAAGTGTTTTCTTTTGCTCAACATTGTCATATAGTTTTTCTTTATTTCACGATGAAACGTATCAAAATATGCTTCGCTTTCCCCATCAGAGAGGATGTTTTTAAGATGGGTATGTGATTTTGTGAGATTTCTGCTACATTGTCTGCTTGATTACTTCTCATAATCTGTTATCTCAAATGTTTTCAGAAAAATTGTCTTGATATGTCTGATAGGATTTAATTTCTTCTGCTCGACGCATCACGCATCTCACTGCCTATATCACATCCACTTGGCTATTGCGCGGGTGTAGAAACAGTATTGCCTCAAGAGCAGGAATCTCCATCTCTTCTGAAAGACAGCGTACATTGCTTAATATTCGACAAACATTTTTACTGGCATTTTCTTTAAGCCAATCCGGTCCTTCATTGAGTGTCTTCATACTAAGTGTTCCATCAATATGCTTTACTGCACAGTCAAGAAAGAGAACAGTTTTCAGGAAATCATTTATATGAGATTTAATAATTTGATTGAATGCATTGCATATTTAGAGGTATTGATATCTTTGCAAAGAGATAAAACACTACGCATGGGCTCTGTATTATCATCAACAGCGGCTTTCTTATCTATTTTAGTAAGAGCTCGATAGCAGCCGATAATCTTTGCAGTGTCACTAAAAATGCGCGAGGGCACTGCTATGTATAGACGTTTTCCCCCTAATAATGCTGTTATAATGATCCTTGATAAACTCAGATTCACGGTTGTCTGTTTCCAACACAGCTCCAGTGGTATGATGGGGTAAAACTTACATTGAGTGGCACATAATCATCTCGATTACGTAGCTTCACAATCAGATCAATACCTATATCATTTTTATTTCAACCTTTATGTTCTCGCACTCATTTGTAATAAGACTAAACTTTTCATATTCTTTCTTGTACACAGGGGCTTATATCAAATTAAGCAATGACAATTTTTTAAAAGAAATTCGCCTATCATATGCCTCTTCTGTATAATTATGGTAAGATTCTACCAGAGAGCATAATGTTAAGTGGTTTTCTATTTATTCGTTGCTCTCCTTTTATTTGTTATAATTTAGTCGGATCGATTTTATCTAAGGCCAAGAGAAATTAATATAAACATAACTGAACTTGCACAAATGATAGATATTCTGTATGTGGAAAAGTACTTTGTTAATACAAAGTAAGTCCCTATTTCCATTGTTGTTTGAGATAAGAAATGTAAAGGTAAGAGTGTTATTGATGGCACGGATTGTTATGAAATTTGGCGGAACGTCTGTAGCAAACATTGAATGTATTCATAATGTTGCACGGCATGTCAAAAGAGAGGTGGATGCAGGCAATGAGGTTGCGGTTGTCGTATCCGCGATGGCTGGAAAAACCAATGAGCTTGTTCAGTGGACATGTGACGCTTCACCAATACACAAAGATACTTACGAATATGATGTAGTTGTTGCTTCTGGTGAGCAGGTAACAGCAGGTTTATTGGCTCTTACACTCCAAGCAATGGAAGTGAACGCGCGTTCATGGCTTGGTTGGCAAATTCCTATTCATACAGATGGCGCGCATAGCCGTTCACGTATTACAGATATTGATGGTTCTTTTTTAATACAGCGTTTTCAGGAAGGCCAGGTAGCGGTTATTGCTGGTTTTCAGGGATTAGGTCCGGATAATCGGATTTCTACCTTAGGGCGTGGGGGGTCAGATACGAGTGCTGTTGCTATAGCAGCCGCTATACAAGCTGATCGTTGCGATATTTATACAGATGTGGATGGTGTTTATACAACAGATCCACGGATAGAACCTAAGGCACGCCGTTTACCAAAAGTTGCTTTTGAAGAAATGCTTGAAATGGCTTCTCTTGGAGCAAAGGTTTTACAGGTTCGTTCTGTTGAATTAGCAATGGTTCATAAAGTCCGTACCTTCGTGCGCTCGAGTTTTGAGGATCCTGATGCATTAAGCATGGGTGATCCAATGAATTCTTCTGGAACACTTATTTGCGATGAGGATGAAATCGTGGAACAACAGAATGTTACTGGTATTGCTTTTGCTAAGGATGAAGCGCAAATTTCGCTCCGTCGACTTGCAGATCGTCCGGGGATCTCCGCAGCAATTTTTGGCCCCTTAGCTGAAGAGCGAATTAACGTCGATATGATTGTGCAAAATATTTCTGAAGATGGCTCAAAAACTGATATGACTTTTACTGTACCATCAGCAGATGTAAATAAAGCTGTTGCGCTTCTTGAGAAAAATCGCAAAGAGATTGGGTTTGATGTTATCCAATTTGAAAGTGATCTTGCCAAAGTATCTGTTATTGGTATTGGAATGCGCAGCCATGCAGGTGTTGCAGCTACAGCATTTAAGTCATTGGCTGAAAAAGGTATTAATATTCAAGCAATTACGACTTCAGAGATTAAAATTTCCATTTTAATTGATAGCGCTTATACTGAACTTGCGGTTAGAACATTACATGCTGTTTATGGACTTGAGAAGGGCTGACCATTTTTTAGTGCTAAAAAAATTCTAAATAATATTAAGCATTTATATGTGGTGAGAAAGAAGGAGAACGCTATACACAAGCTAGTGAGAGGAGAAATACACCACTTTTTCTAATGCATGTTACGTAGGAATTTCTATGAATATTGAGCTAGATTACATCAGATTATTCGCGCAATTATGCAAAACAGAGCTGATGAGATATATTCCATTAGTGATTTGCTTTTCTCAAATGATTGGTGGGAACTTTATAGGTATACTATACTCTTTTCATAAGAGTGAATAAAAATTGATAGGAAGATTTTGTGCAGCCATTGCTTATAAAAGAAATATTTTCAATTTAAAGAATACGCTAAAGCCTTCTTTTCCCTTAGCATACCGATTGTATAGCTCTTGGTTTATTTTCTATAGTCGGCTTTGGATATGAGTTTATTGACATCATACGCAGAAAAAAGTTTCTCATAGCTCTCAGTGAAGCACACGATATGCGCTTTGTTATCGAAGCTACAGTTTGCACAATAACAATAAGTTGAGATGTTTGAAATTATCACCTGCGATTTTAGTACAAACATTTGCAATAAACAATTCGTTCTGCATTGCTTATTTGTTAATTATTTCAATATACATTATCCATTTGATTAATCCATCAAAATTTTAATGTTTTAATAAAATGAAGGCATATTATTGGAACAAATTACGCATTGTTTTTGATTAAATCTCTCTTATAAAGTTTATAAATAGGGGTTAGGTTCAGGGGGAAAGCGCTTTTTAAAATGAGTACAAAAGTGCATTGTCACTTGGTTTATTGGGAGCTATGAGGCATTTTTTTATTGCGCTTGATGTAAATGACTCCATATCCAAGGCCGACAAGAGCAGACAAACTAGATCCACAAAGTACCCCGATTTTTGCGGAATCAAGCAAAATAATATCTTTAAAAGCAAGCATTGAAACAAAAATAGACATTGTAAAGCCAATTCCTGCTAAAAATCCAATGAGTAAAATACCTGTCCATGTCATATGAGGAGGTAGGCGGCATAGTCCTGATTTTACGGACAAATAACTAGCAGTGATAATACCAAAAGGTTTACCAACAAAGAGACCAATAACCACACCGGATACAATCAAGAATGACTCATGAGAAGAAAGGTCAAAATTTGTAAAACTAACACCAGCATTTGCAAAGGCAAAAATCGGCATTACGCCGTACGCGACCCATGGATGCAATGCTTTCTGAACACGTGTTACCGGAGCAATCATATCACGCTGTCCTTTACGCATTTTTTTCAACGCGGTTGAGATATGATTCAAGTCTGTTTTCGTATTTTTTTCTTGAAGAACTTGCATTGCGCTGCTTAACATTGTGAGCGGTGCTACAAGAGTTCGAGTAGGAAAAACTGGAGTCATCATACCTAGAATTACACCAGCAAGTGATGGATGAACACCTGTTACCATTAAGCCCCACCAAATGATTGCACCTGGTAGAACGTAAAGCCATGCTGATGCGAGGCCAATCCATTGAAAAAATAACACTAAAGCAATACCTACAGCTGCAATAACTAAACCATTAGGATCAATATTCGTCGAGTAGAAGAAAGCAATAATAAGAACAGCGATAATATCATCAATAATTGCTAAGGATAAGAGAATGATATGAAGATTAGAAGGAATTTTTTTTCCAAGAAGAGCTAGAATGCCTAGCGCAAAGGCAATATCTGTGGCCGTTGGCACAGCCCAACCGTGTGTATGTCCCCCGTTAAAGTTGAAGCTGAGATAAATAATTGCAGGGAAACAAACGCCACCTATTGCTGCAACAATTGGCAAAATTGCTTGTTTAAAATTAGCGAGAGCACCTTCATGAATTTCACGTCGGATTTCCATTCCAGCGACGAGAAAGAAAACAGTCATAAGGGCATCATTAACCCAAAAATGCAAATCCCATGAGAGGGTAAAATGGCCAAATTTAAAGCCAAAAGGTGTATGCAAAAAGGATTCATAGAGAGAAGCATATTCAGAATTGGCAAAAACGAGTGCAGCAGCGGCAGCTAATAAAAGCACAATGCCGCTGAGAGCCTCAATATGGAGAAAACGTTCGATAGCGGAAAGCGCTTGATTTGTAACGCGAGAAGCGCGATTAGGCAGGCGATTTGAAGATAAATCAGACATGAACAATTCCAAGTATCGACAATTTTACGAACATATACTCTTTGCGTAAACTACTCTATGACGCTCTCTCGTATCATACAAAAGAAACGAAGAGGAATAAAGCTCTTAAAAATTTATAGACAAGATTATCATCTTTAAAGTTAAGCATGTTTTTTTAGGGTGAAGCTTCATTTTTTACAGTTAAATGTACTTTGCTCAAAGCTGTGGATAAATCATTTTGTAGTGCGGATTCGAGATCAGCTATTGTAAGGACTTTATTATCTTTTGCTTTAATTTTAATGGTCAATGTTTGGGGATTTTTAGCAAAGTCACCAAAAGATTTTGAGATACTTTCAGCTTCATCATGATCTTTTAGAAATATTTTTGGACTTTGTGTCATCATCAGATAAAAATCATCATAGAGTTCTTGTTTGAGGTCATGTTTTCTATCATTAAGACTTTTTGCAAGATAAGAAAAAAGCTTATCAATGAAACCTGCATCAGTATAGCGTATGTCAATTTTATGAATTCCAAGATCTTGAGAGGCTGTAATCATTACATTTTTCTGACCAGAAAAGAGTTTTTCATCAACATTAATAACTTTAGCTGATATTTCCCCAGAGCCAACATTTTTTATGTTGAAAGTTATTGCATTCAGAAGTATCGTACGCTTTCTCTCATCGTAAGAAATATCAAGTTTTCCGGACATATCAAAGCGTTCAAAGTTCATTTTTTTGAGGAAGTCTAAGTCTTTTTCTTCCATTTTTTTAGGTAAAATTGAGAGGTTATCGAGAGAAAGAAAAAGTTTTTTTGGTATAGGCTGTTTCCACAAGCTTGGTTTGAATTGGAATGATCCAAGCATTGCTTTAAACTGCGGTATATCAACAGTGACATTATCAACTTTGGCATCAGCTGAGGTAATGGCAAAAAGTGTGTTTAGAAGAATATCATTCCGTGCTGTTTTTTCAGCAACAAGATTGTTTTTTTTCTTTGCGTTAAGATAAGCTTTGAACAATTTTTCAGGTGTTTGTTCGAGTGGCTTCATCTTTAGACCAGATGTTTTAAATTGGCCGAGAGAAAAAGAGGCATTTTGTTCTGTATCTTCAAAAATATCAACTATTATATTATTTAGAGAAATGAGACCTGTAATAGCTTCTCCTTGATTGAGAGCAGTATTCTTTCCGAAAATGATAGAATAAGCGTAATTGATGTCGATATCATGAGCCTTCATTGTACTGCTTTTGGCGGTAAGATGCATTTGCTTACCACCATTTGCGGCTGTCGTAGTAAGGTCCATATTTTTTATGCCAACAGAACGGATATGACCATTTTTAAAGCCAAAAAGCTGAAAATCTTTTATTTCAACTTTTTCGGTTAGTTTATTTTTATTTTTTATAGAAAGCAGTATATCTGGAGCAATAATTGATGCAAGTTCAATACGCGTAATTAATTGTAAGAGATGTGATGTGATCGCAGTGTTTTTTTCTTTTAAAGACACACCCTTAAGAGAAATTTGAGGAATTTGTATATGAATATTATTATGCTGTAGGTCAACATTATAAAGAGTAAAAGTCCCAGGAATAAAGGAAATAGGAGGGCGGGCAGAAACGGCACCAATTTTAAGTGATATGCCGGCAGGGGCTGGTAGTGTAACGTTTGTTAAATTGACTTTGCCTATAATACTGACTTCTGATGTCTCTGCTTTTATTGAACGGCGGGCTATTTCTCGTCTTACAAAACTGTCTATATAAGGTTTTGCCATATAAAAACTACCAACAACTATAATTGCCAGAATAGCAATAAATCCAATAATACAAGTTAGCCAGTATTTTAGTTTTTCTCGATACCCACTGTTAAGATTGCCCATCATTTTTTCTTTCGCTTTTATCATTTTTTATGAGAAGTGGAGATAAATTTCTTTAAGCAATGTAAAGGTTAAAATATGCGTGCACCAGTTTCAACAGTTATCTACTTCTAATCCTTTTACATGTAGAGGCATTCTAATATTTTTTACAATATGCTTTTATAAACTGTCACCAATTTTCTTTGGTTTTGGTATTTTATAAAAATTACTCACAGATATAAGGGAAGTATATGCTGATCATAATTTTTTATCGCTTTAAAACATTCTCAAGTGTACCCATGTCTGCTTTTATCTTGCTGCTGTTTATAGGAACAGTTAAAATATAAAATGGATGTTTTTTATTGTAATCTAACGGGGAGAGATGGGAGTCATGACAGAAAATCAAATAATGGCTTTTTCTATCATTGGTCTTATGATGATTGTTTTTATTTGGGATCGATTCCGTTATGATCTTGTTGCTATTTGTACATTATTGATTGCTTGTAGTGTTGGCCTTGTCAGTCCGAAGGAGGCGTTTAGCGGTTTTAGTAATGATATTGTTATTATTGTAGGAAGTGTGTTTGTTGTTAGTACGGCTGTATCGCGTTCTGGTATAATGGAATTTATTATTCAACGGATATGGGCAGATGTGAAGTCAGTGCGTTTTCAATTGGCTTTTTTAGTTATTTCTGTAGTGGTTTTATCGATGTTTGTTAAAAACATTGGTGCTTTAGCTATCATGCTTCCGATTGCTTTTCAATTTGCTCGTCGTTCTCAGGTTTCACCTTCTGTCTTTTTAATGCCCATGGCATTTGGTTCTTTGTTGGGCGGTCTTATGACGCAGATAGGGACTTCTCCAAACGTTGTCATTTCAGCTATGCGAGAACGTCTAACTGGGATTCCTTTTACTATGTTTGATTTTACACCGGTTGGTGCAGCTGTTGCTACTGCTGGTGTATTATATTTGGTCTTTTTTTCTTGGCGTTTACCTGTGCGTGTACGTTCAGGTGTATCTTTTGATGATGCTATCGATATTCGTAACTATGTTTCGGAAGTACACATTCCAACGAACTCACCGATTGTGGGAAAAACTATTGTTGATCTCGTTAAACCATCAGGTGGAGATGTGATGGTAATTCAAATCATCAGAAATGCAGTATCTATATCGCCATTACCAGATTTTATTTTATCTGAAAACGATATTGTTTTGCTAGAAGGTTCGCATACAGGATTAGAAAGTGTTATGAATTTTGCTCGCTTAGAATTTTCTACGGGGCGAATTATTTCTACGGGTGATAAGGATAGTGATATCGATATTATTGAGGCTGTCATTACACACAATTCCCCCCTTATTGGTATCAGTGCGAAAGCGTTTTTGCTATTTGATCACTATGATGTAAATTTGCTTGCGTTAAGTCGTCAGCATGAAAGGGTACGGGGAAGGCTTGGTGATATTGTTTTCCATCTTGGAGATGTGATTGTTTTGCAGGGACAGGATATGGTTATTCCAAATTTATTACGGGAGTTGAAATGTTTACCTTTAGCAAAACGTAATATTGTATTTGGCAATTTACGACATGGTTTCGTATCTTTAGCTATTCTCTTTATAGCAATCATTTTTACAGCTTTTCATATCGTACCAGTTGCCTTTTCTTTTTTTTCTGCAGCAGCAGCAATGGTTATCTTTCGAATTTTGCCAGCACGTGATTTATATCAAGCATTAGATGGCCAAATATTAGTATTATTAGCAACACTTATTCCCGTAAGTGAAGCGCTAGAAAAGACAGGATGCACAGATCTCATAGGTCAATGGCTTAGCCAATTGGCGGTATTTTTCCCACCATCTGGTGCATTAGCACTTATGTTAATTACAGCCATGTTGGTAACACCATTTTTGAATAATGCAGCGACAGTTATGATGGTAGCTCCCATTGCGTCAAGTTTTGCTCATTCTCTTCATTATAAGCCTGAAGCTTTTTTGATGGCTGTTGCAATTGGTGCAGGGTGTGAGTTTCTCACACCTATTGGGCATCAAAGTAATATGCTAGTGATGGCACCAGGGGGATATCGTTTTAGTGATTACCCACGCTTTGGGGCTCCATTGGCAGTATTGATAGTTATCGTTGCTGTTCCAATGCTCATGTGGATTTGGCCATTACAATAAAACATTTTCAGATACCGTAAGTATCAATTACAAAAGGTTGTCAATCGAATGAAGCTAAATTGCAGAGATACACTTCTTGTAAAAGATTTTTTTATGAATTGGTTTCCTATTGTTTAAGTAATTATACAACTGAGAATTTTGAAAAGTACAATGTAATCATTGCTTTTAAGATTTTTAAAGAGAGATTTCTGTCATACAACGAGGAGGGGAGCACAAATAGCTCTTGAGATTATAGGCAAGTATGTATGGTGGATGTTAAGGCTGTGATAATTTTTTTACAAAATTTTAAAGAGATGTAAAAACTATAATATGAACTAAAAAGCAATTATATCGTTTTTTGTTGATACAGTTGCAAAAGTTCAAGCGATTCAGATATGCATCTATTTGAAATTAATGAGCTCGTAATTTTAGGTTTTTTGGTTGATTAGGGCTACCATCTTTGTCTATTTACGCGTAAAAGCACAGAAAGTAAATTTTTTCCAAGGTATGAACCATGTCATATGATAGTTTTATTGCTGAAGTTAATGCTGAATTTCGTCAGGAAAAAGCTCTTGCGTTTTGGAGACGTTATGGTATTTCGGTTGTTGTTGCTGCCATTATTTTTGTCCTGATGATCGTCATTTATCAAATTTATCATCATGAGCAAATAAAGAAAGCTGGATATATTGGTGATGCATTTGTAAAAAGCCTTGATTTTGCGGATACACGTCATTTTGATGAAGCTATGAAGCAATTGGAAAGTGTTAAAGTCTCTAACTTTGGAGGGTATCCTTTTCTGGCTCGTTTGCGTGAGGCTTCTTTACTCATGGAACAAGGTGATGTTGTCAAATCAGTGGAGGTCTTTGATTCTGTCGCGGACGATGAAAAAGCACCGCAAATTTTGCGGAAAGTTGCAAAAATTCGGGCAGCTTATATTTTGGTTGATACAGGGACCTTAGATGATGTCAAAAAGCGCGTCAAAGATATGGAAAATGATATTGATCCTATGCGGATGTCTGCTAGAGAGGTTTTGGGTTTAGCAGCATATAAAGCGGATAAAATAGATGAGGCAGTTGATTATTTTCGAAAGATTTCTAAAGAAGGTGCGCTCGGATTAAAAATAACAGATCGAGCTCGGATTATGCTTGAGCTTATGCAAGCTGAAGGCAAGGCAAATAAGGAATAAATTTATGAGCCTTACCATTGCTATAGTTGGTCGCCCCAATGTTGGGAAGTCAACACTCTTTAATCGTTTGGTTGGGCAAAAATTGGCTTTGGTTGATGATAAGCCAGGTGTGACTCGTGATAGGCGTATTCATGCGGCAAAACTTCAAGATCTGCGTTTTGATGTAATTGATACGGCTGGGCTGGAAGAAGCAGGTGATCATACACTTGAAGGTCGTATGCGCTCTCACACAAAGGTTGCCGTTGATGAAGCGGATCTCATTTTATTCATGTTTGATGCAAAGAGTGGAGTAACGCCGAGTGATTTAAATTTTGCTTCATTGGTTCGCAAGTCAGGAAAACCGATTGTGCTTGTTGCTAATAAGTCCGAATCAAAAGCAGCCATGGGAGGAGAGTATGAAGCGTGGTCATTAGGTTTGGGGGAACCTTGCCCAATATCTGCTGAACATGGTTTAGGTCTTTCAGATCTTCGTGATGCAATTATCGATGCTATTGGTAAAGAGAAAGCTTTAAAGAGTAGGATCAAAGAAGAACATACTGCTGTACAGCCTGTATCTGTTGGTTATGATGTGGATGATTTTGAGGAAGAGGACTCTGTTTACGATGAAAGTAAACCCATCCGAATTGCGGTTGCTGGTCGTCCAAATACAGGAAAATCAACCCTCATCAATAGGATGTTAGGACAGGATCGTTTGTTGACAGGGCCTGAAGCGGGGCTTACACGCGATTCCATTTCTGTAGATTGGGAATGGAACGGTCGTCATGTTAAGCTTTTTGATACTGCAGGCTTGCGTCGAAAATCAAAAATTCAAGAAAAATTAGAAAAACTTTCCGTTGCGGATACTTTACGTGCAATTCGTTTCGCAGAGGTTGTAGTGATCGTTTTTGATGCAACTGCGCCTTTTGAAAAGCAGGATTTACAAATTGTTGATCTTGTGATTCGTGAAGGACGGGTTCCGCTTATTGCTTTTAATAAATGGGATCTTATTGAAAATAGGCAGGCAACATTAATTGATTTGCATGAAAAATGTACTCGTCTTCTCCCTCAGGTTCGTGGTTTGAGAGCTATCCCTTTATCGGGTCAATATGGTCAAGGCATTGATAAACTGATGGAAAATGTCATGATAATGCACTGTGTATGGAACCGCCGTATTTCTACGGCTAAATTAAACAGATGGCTTGAAACGGTTGTTACGCATCACCCACCACCTGCGATTTCGGGGCGCCGCCTTAAGGTTAAATATATAACACAGGTTAAAACACGTCCTCCTGGATTTGTGATTTCTTGTTCACGACCAAAGGTAATGCCTCAATCATATGTACGTTACCTTTCCAATGAATTACGTGATACATTTGATATGTTTGGTGTACCAATTCGCATATCATTACGAGCATCTGATAATCCTTTTGCAGCACGCTCCGGAAAGACATGAATTATCCTAATGCAAGAGTAGTTATAACAACTAGCGCCAAGCAAAGAATATTTTGCTGGCTTGCGTAAAGGAAAACTTAATATCTATGAAATTGTAGGTCAGATGCTAATTTGCGGCGGACTATGCAAATAAAAAACAAAACTATTTTTTCATTTATTAATATTTCAAGTACAAGGAGAAGGACTGAAAAAGTTGATTACAGTTATACAAAGTAGTTTAGAACTTGTGTTTAAAATCCTATTTACGTAATCTTACTGTATAACGGATATTAAATTGTAGAGCTATGTTATGCATTAAAAGATGTAGAAGTCATCATCGATGATAGTCTATTTACTAATGATGGATGAAATGTACAATATTTGGCTTGTTGAGGAGGATATTTTCCCAGAATGTTTTTAGAGCTGCGGCGTGAGAGCAGATATGGGTTGCTAGAGGTAAGGTGGAAACATATTATTTGCAGGTGAGACTGATTGTTTTAAGGTGCATTAGTAATTGGATGTATAAAATTGAAAGATACGTTATTCATGCGATAAATTGTGATAGATTTCTTTTAGCGTCTTGACGAATAAATTCAGGAACAATATGATGTCCAAGATTTTATGAGATACGTTTTTACTTTGCTTTTTGACTAAGGAGCCAATTATGGTGGAGGGCGGTGAGCCCGTTGTACCACGGGAAGGAGCTGAAGAAAAAGAGCAAGGGGGGCGCTTTCATTCAGAGGATTTAGAATGTCGGAGTGAAAATTTAGGTAGAGCTTTAATGCGTAAGAAAGCATTAGAGAAGCAGAAGTGCGAGAATGAGGGAGGAGAGTCACAAGGGAGGGTAGCGCATGCGATTAAGCTTTCCAGTGAGTTTCTGGCGAGTATTATTGTAAGCGTTGTTTTGGGGTTGGGATTTGATAAGTTAGCAGGTTCATTACCATGGGGGTTGGTGTTTTTTCTTTTTCTTGGATTTGCTGCTGGTGTATTGAGTGTTCTTCGAACTGTGGGGTATATCCCTTACAGTCGATTAAGGAAAAAAGGCGTATTGCGCCCAGATAAAGGGACCGATAAGAGGTCCGATAAATGAGGTTGAAGTGACATCACACGCTCCAGATCCTATCCATCAATTTGAGGTTTCGCGGCTGATAAAGATTTCCATAGGAGATATGGATTTATCGTTTACAAATGTATCATTTTTTATAGTAGCTACAGTTGTTGTAACTTCAGTTTTTCTCTTCATTTCATCATCAAGTCGTGGGCTAGTTCCAACGCGAATGCAGTCTTTTTCAGAAGTTGCGTATGAATTTGTAGCGTCGACTTTACGAGAATCATCTGGTGTGCAGGGAATGAAATTTTTTCCTTTAGTTTTTTCCTTGTTTACTTTTATTTTGGTTGCTAACTTTATTGGTCTTTTCCCCTATTTTTATACAATTACCTCTCAGATTATGATTACGTTCTCATTGGCTATGGTAGTAATTTTGACAGTGATTGGTTATGGTTTTTATAAGCATGGAGTCAGTTTTTTGAGATTGTTTGTTCCCAGTGGTGTGCCTGTTGTGGTTTTGCCTCTGGTTACGATGATTGAGGTTATTTCGTTTCTTTCTCGTCCTATTAGTCTTTCACTTCGTCTTTTTGCTAATATGCTTGCTGGTCATATTACTCTCAAAGTATTTTCTGGTTTTATTGTTTCAATGATTGGGGTAGGGATTGTAGGTGTTGGTGGTTCGGTTTTGCCGCTTGTCATGACCGTAGCGATTACTGCTCTTGAATTTTTGGTTGCATTTCTTCAGGCTTATGTCTTTACGGTTCTGACTTGTATGTATCTTAATGATGCAGTTCATCCAGGACATTAATGAAATTGGCGGTTTTCCGTCGAATAGTATAATTTCGCTAAAAGGAGAATAATATGGAATTAGTGCTTGCAGCAAAATATATTGGCGCTGGTCTCGCTTGCTTTGGTATGGCGGGGACAGCTTTGGGCCTTGGAAATATTTTTGGTAGCTATCTTTCTGGGGCATTACGCAATCCATCAGCAGCAGATAGTCAGTTTGGTCGTCTCGTCTTTGGTTTTGCTGTGACGGAAGCTTTGGGTATTTTTTCATTGCTCATTGCTTTGTTGCTTCTTTTTGGGGTTTGATTATTGTCTTAAGGGGTTTCTTGTTTTCTATAAAGAGAGGCAGGTATCCCCCTTTTTTCTTAACGGAAAGAGCGTTAGTTGATTGTCATCGGTTGTTGGGGGGCTTTAATAAGTTTTTTGAAAGATGAAAGAAAATGTTTGTTTCCAACGCTTATGCACAGACTACTGAAACGCCTATAGAACATATCAAGAATATGGCAGAGCATGCGGATCGTGTGTTTCCGCCTTTTGATTTTGTGTATTTTGGTTCGCACTTTTTTTGGCTGGCAATTTCTTTTGGTTTTTTTTATCTCTTTATCTCTCGTGTAATTGTACCGCGTATTGGTGGTGTTATTGAAATACGTCGAGATCGAATCGCATCTGATTTAGATCAGGCAATGCGTATGAAGCAGGAAGCAGATACCGTAGTTGAAATTTACGAGCGGAAATTGGCTGAGGCTCGTTTGCGGGCTCATGATATAGCGCAAGTGGCGAGTGAAGAGTTAAAAGAAAAGATAGAGCTTGAACAAAAGGAAATTGAAGAAAGTTTAGGAAAAAAGTTAGCAGATGCTGAAAAACAGATAATAAAGATTCGTGATAAGGCTATGCAAAATGTTGGCTCTATTGCCGAAGAAGTAGCTCTTGAAATCGTGAAAAAATTGACTGATGTTAATATGAGCAAAGAGGCTGTTCGTTCAGTTATTAAAGTTGCTGATTACTGAAGGATACAAGAATGACTGATACTTTTTGGGCTTTTGTTGGGTTAATTCTTTTTCTAGCTCTTTTGGTTTATTTCAAAATTCCACAGATGATTGTACACCATCTTGATGCACGAGCAAAGCGTATCAAAGAGGAGCTTGATGAAGCTCTGCGTCTTCGTGAAGAGGCACAGGAGGTGCTGGCTGAATATCAGCGCAAACACGCAGAAGCAGAGAAGGATGCCCAAGAGATTATTGCAGCAGCTAAGCATGAAGTTGCAGCTATTATCGCTCAGGCTCGTACAAAAACGGAAGAATATGTAAGGAATCGCAATAAGTTAGCAGAGCAAAAAATTGCTCAAGCAGAAGCTCATGCAATACGTATGGTTTCTTCATCTGCTATCGATTTAGCAGTTTCTGCTGCACGTACACTTATAGCAAAAGAATTAGATTCTAATAAAGCGAATGAACTTATTAAAGAGTCTCTTGGTGAAGAATTTCTTACCAAAATGAAAGCATATCTTAATTAATGATTAATGGCAGTTTGGAGTATTTAATTTTAACAGCATAGTGCCTTTTTAATATTGGGTGTTTTATCTTTTTCAGATTTTTCTCGTACTACTAATTTTCGCACTTAGTTTAGAGAAATGCTCTACCTTGTCCTCAAGTTTATCTTGTGACACTGTCATGGATGGTATAACGCAAGATCTGTAGGACGCTATTATTTTTTATGCTCATAAATACTACAAGTTAGTATCATTATTTTAATTTATTAGCTTGAAATGTTGTGGCTGTTCTTGCATTTAAGCGGTTCATGGGAAGTGTATTTGCTATTTTCAAATAGTTTTTCCCTATGCGCTGCTGTGAAGTAAAAATAAACGTTTTGTTATTCATAGGGAGTTCTTACTATATTTGATGTTTCTCATAGAATATGTAAAACGATGAAATACCATTATAAGCCAATATCTTGTTGTTTGATAATTACACAACTTTTTGAGCAGTTATCATAAAGTAATATTTACATTACAAATTCTACAACTGCTTTTAGAATTGTACCAAAATTCATGCTGGAATTTTCCCATAATATTTTTTAATATTTAATAACAGCAAGTAGAGAAATTTTATCTTCATCATTTTTTATTTAGAGAATGTTTAAATTTTAGACTACAAGTTTTGAGAAATCTGCTACTGCTTCTGTAATGGTATGGATACGTTTGAGAAGAGTAAGGCGGTTAGCGCGAATATCAGGATTTTTATCATTCACCAATACTTTTTCGAAAAATATATCGATAAGTTTCCCAAGTGGCGCTAGCGTAGTGAGTGCACCTGATAAATTTGTTGTATTGATGTGATCACGAACTTTTTTTTCTACCTCAATGATTTCTTGATAAAGCTGTTTTTCTTCTGTTTCAATAAAGAGTTCAGGAGTAATTTCGTTTGCTATTATTGTGCCTTTTGGGAATGCATTTTCAAGAATATTTACAGTGCGTTTTGCAGCGGCCAAAAAGCTGCTTCCATCACTTGTATTGATAAAGGCAATAAGTGCTTCGACACGACGCGTGACTAATAAAAAGTCATCAGCATCTTTGTTTAAGACTGCTTCAATAGCATCATAACGGGCACCTTCTTCTTTTAGATAGATTTTCAAACGTTCATGAAAAAAGGACAACAAGTCTGTTAAAACATATTGTACTTTTTCTGGAAGTATATTCTGCGACTGTTCAGTTTCTATTGGGGATATTTCATGTTTTATTTTTTGTTGTAAAAAAAGATTTGTTGCCAAATTAAACAGTGGCATAAGATTGATTTTCCAGTCACGCGAAAGCACAAGCTTAATAATTCCTAATGCTGCTCGTCTTAACGCATAAGGATCTTTTGAACCGGTTGGTTTTTCATTAATGAGCCAAAAACCAATGAGCGTATCAATTTTATCAGCCAGAGCAATTGTTATAGCAAGAGGTTCTTGTGGAACACGGTCTGTTGGTCCTAGAGGTTTATAGTGGTCTTCGATTGCTTCAGCTACGCGAGGATTTTCTCCCTGAAGAAGAGCATATTTTCGTCCCATGAGTCCTTGCAGTTCAGAAAATTCTCCAACTACTTCTGTTTGCAAATCAGCTTTTGCGAGTACTGCTGCACGTTTAGCTAAGAGAGGATTTGCTTGCACTAAAGGAGCAATTTTTTGTGCCATGATAGCAATTCGTTCTACTCTTGCACCTTGTGTACCTAATTTTGCATGGAAAGTTACATTTAAATGATCAAGTCGTGCCATCCTTTGATCGAGAGGTTTCTTTAAATCAAGATCAAATTTTTTTGCAGAAGATTCCAATTGCTTGATATCGGGCAAATTATGCTGGTCTGTCTGCCAAAAATAGAGCGCATCGGAAAGACGAGCACAGACAACTTTACTATTTCCTTTAGAAATTTCTTTGCCTTCATCATTTGCAAGGATATTAGCAACGAGAATAAAATGATGAGAGAGCTTGTTCTTTTCGCCCTGTTTACGGGTTACAAAACATTTTTGATGGGCTCGAATGGTCAAGCGAATGATTTCTGGAGGGATATCAAGGAAAGATTTGTCAAAATTACCCATAAGAACAACAGGCCATTCAACAAGTCCAGCAACTTCTTCTAAGAGAGCACTATCTTGAACCAGTTCTAAACCGTTTGCAAAGCAAAGATTTTGGGCATCAGCCAAAATAATATTCTTTCGCCTTTCGGCATCGAGAATAACTTTATGAGCTTCAAGTTGGGCGATATAATCATCAAAACGGCGAATTTGGAGTGGTTTCTCCTCACTTAAGAAGCGATGACCGTAGGTCAGATTATTGCTTTTGAGAGAATCAATTGTAAATGGAATAACATGTGTTTCACCAATTTCTGGTCCGAAAACGCAAAGAATGTTTTGTAAAGATCGAATCCACTTTAGTACTCCACTTTTTGCTGAATCTTTACCCCAACGCATAGACTTCGGCCATGGAAAGTTGCGAATAATATTTGGTAAAATATCGGCAATAATTTCTTCTGCATTCCGACCTTTTTTGATGATTTTAGCGATATAAAAATCGCCTTTCTTATGATCATGTGCAATGTGTGCCTCAGAAATGTTGCTCAGTCCTGTCGCGCGTAGGAAGCCATCAATTACGTGCTGTGGTGATTTTATATTGGGTCCTTTGCGTTCTTCATAGATATCTTTTGAGCGCATAGAAATTCCACGTACGTCTAATGTTAGCCGACGAGGTGTCCAATATTCACGAGCAGCTTTATAGGTTAATCCCGCCTTTACAAGTTGATCCGTAACAGACTTTTTGAGGTCGGCAGCAGCTTTGCGTTGCATCCGAGCAGGAATTTCTTCGCTAAAAAGTTCCAGAAGAAGATCAGACATTAGGCCTCTCCTTTAGGGGGTATTTGACCGGCTTTTGTGAGCAAGAAAGCTTCTCCACAGCGGCGTGCGAGATCACGAATGCGAAGAATATAACTTTGTCGCTCAGTCACAGAAATAACACCACGTGCCTGCAAAAGATTAAAGATATGACTAGCTTTAATACATTGGTCATAAGCTGGAAAAACACACAGATGTAGACCATTTTCTTGATTTGGTTTTCCAGCTTCAAGAAGTGCGATGCATTCGCGCTCTGCATCGATAAAATGCTGGTGTAGCAATTTGGTATCAGCAAACTCAAAATTGTAGTATGAATATTCCTGCTCTGCTTGTAAAAAAATATCCCCGTAACTTATTTTGTTTTCGTCATCTAAGCCATTAAAGTTAAGATCATAGACATTATCAACACCCTGTATATACATTGCTAGACGTTCAAGCCCGTAGGTGAGCTCTCCTGAAACTGGAGCACACTCAATGCCACAAACCTGTTGAAAATAAGTAAATTGAGAAATTTCCATTCCATCGCACCAACATTCCCACCCAAGCCCCCAAGCTCCTAAGGTTGGACTTTCCCAATCATCTTCAACAAAGCGAATATCATGAAGTTTTGTATCAAGACCAATGGCTTGTAGTGACTTTATATAAAGTTCTTGTAAATTGGGGGGAGAAGGCTTGAGAAGAACTTGGAATTGATAATAGTGCTGTAAACGATTTGGATTTTTACCATATCGACCATCTGTTGGGCGTCGAGAAGGTTGAACGTATGCCACTTTCCAAGGGCGTGGACCCAATGAGCGTAGTGTTGTAGACGGATGAAAAGTTCCAGCCCCGACTTCCATATCATAAGGTTGCAAAATTGCGCATCCATAATGAGCCCAATAATTTTGTAAAGTTAAGATAAGCCCCTGAAAAGAACGTGTTGGATTAAGATGTTCAGGTAGTTTCACGCTTTATACTCTTTAATATTTAATCAATAGACAAAAACGAAAGGAACTTCAGTTTCTATACTTGTCTATTGTCTCATAGGGTTATGGTCAAGCATCGTTATTTATTGCAAACCAAATTTCAATTTCTTTTGGATTTCCTTCGCGTTTTTTGCGTCCCCATCAATTGCATGATTCCACTGAAATATTGCTTCACGTTTGCGTCCAACTTGCCAATAGGCATCACCTAAATGATCATTTAATGTTGGATCTTCAGGATGTAATTTGACAGCATTTTCTAGTATTTGAACAGCTTGGTTATATTGTTTAAGTTTGTAATAAGCCCATCCTAGAGAATCAAGGATGTAACTATTTTGCGGTTGTAATGTAGAGGCTTTTTGCAACATATGGAGTGATTCTTCAAGCTTTTCACCACGTTCAACAAGTGAATAGCCTAGATAGTTAAGGATTTGCGGTTGATCAGGGAAAAATTCAAGTGCTTTTCGCAGATCAATTTCGGCTTTTGTCCATTGTTGCGAATGTTCGAAAGCGATACCGCGCTGGTAAAAAAGTTTCCAATCATCTCGTTGAAATTTTTTTATCCTTGCAATGGCATGATTCAGAATTTGGATAGCCTCGACAAATCTATTATCTTGTATATAAAAAGCGGCTAACGTTATCAAAATGGAGCGATCGTTGGGAAATTTTTTCTTTAATGACAAGAGTAATTTGATAGCTTCATTGTAATTATCATCATTTGCAAAGAGAAATGCAAGTTGAAGTTGTCCATCTCTATAATAAGGGGATTGATGCGGTAAGGCGCGGTAAAGTTTAATGGCTTGATTAGGATTCCCCAATTTAGTAGAAATATTTGCCAATTGAAATAATGTTGCGTCATTTTGAGGGTACAAGGCGAAAGATAACTGTTTGAAAATAAGTGCAATTTGTCCTGAGTTTTTGTAGTTGAGAGCTGTTCCAAAGTTGTACAATACCTCTCCCGCTCCTTGTTGAGGTGTTTTTACGAACTTTTCTAAGGAAGCACTTTTTTCAACTTTTTCTCGTATGTTTTTGAGTGTTTCTCGGCCTGACAACTTTTGTTCTCCATGTTTGAGAGTTTGAAGAGCTTGGTTACGCATTTTATGGCGCAATTGAAATGAAGCATAGGCTATTATAATACGTTCATAGGTATTAGGGGCGATAAGAGTTCCCTGTTTGTTATTGAGTGCTTGAATAAAATATTTTTTTGCGTCTCGTGTACGTTCTGCAAGATCGCTCATGAGTGCGAGATGATAATGTATAAAAAGGTTGTACCAATCAGGCCCTTTGATTTTTTCAAGATCAGCAATTGCTTGAGATTTTTGTCCAGATCCGAATGTAATCCACGCACCAATGAGTTCAATTATTGGATTATTGGATGCTGGAGGTGCTTTTAATTGCAAAAGAAGCTTGGCATTTTTGTAGTCTTTTTTTATAAGGCTTTCTACCGATAACGTTAAGGAAACAAAGGGAGTTATAATATTTTGTTCTTTTAATTTTTTTGCTTGCTGAACAGCTTCTTTGAATATTCCCATGGAGAGCATGGCTTCAAGGAGCTCTTTTTGTGTTTCAATGTTATCAGGTTTATGAGCAAGTGCTTGTTTAAAATAACTGATAGCAAGATCTGTTTTATTTTCATGATTTGCGACCCTTCCAGCTAAATAGGCGCCTGCAAATGAAGTGGTATTTATAGCGGCATTTATTTTGCTGTAGGTAGCTGAAGTCATCAACATGATACCCGCAATAAAGAGAGTAAAAAAGCGGGATATTGTCGCACTGTGCATAGAGCTAGTCCTTTTTAAGATAATCAATAGATTTTGTGGTTTGTAGATTATATCCGATTACTTTATTGAAAAATATTATGATTCTTGCAAATAATCAGTTTACGCGTGCAATACAAAAATCAACAGTTTCGACGAGTGCATTGTGAGCGAGGCTTTTGTTCATTGAGGCAAGAGCAGCGATTGCACGTGTTCCATAGATGCGTGCTTGCTCTATTGTATCTGAGAGGCTATCATATTTTTCTATTAAGTATTGCGCATGTGCGAAAGCTTCATCATTGTTATTGCCGTTTTCAAGAGCTTGTTCCCAGAATGCTTTTTCTACTGTATTACTACGTGCGTATGCGAGAATAACAGGCATTGTGATTTTACCTTCTCTAAAATCGTCCCCTATATTTTTTCCTAAATGTTTAGCTGTGCCACCATAGTCAAGCGCATCATCAATTAATTGGAAAGCTAGTCCTAACAATGTACCATATTCACGTAATGCAGAACGCTCTTTATCTTTATAGCCTGCAATAATTGGTCCGACTTCAGCAGCAGCTGAAAAAAGTGCTGCTGTTTTTGCATTGATAATTTTGAGATAGTCTGAAGCACTGGTTTGTATATTTTTTGCTGCAGAAAGTTGCATAACCTCCCCCTCAGCAATGATTGCAGCAGCGTTCGCTAGGACAGAAAGCGCTTCTATAGAGCCAACATCAACCATCATTTTAAAAGCTTGTCCTAACAGGAAATCACCAACAAGTACGCTTGCTTGATTTCCCCAAATCATTCGAGCAGTAGACTTTCCGCGTCGTAAATTACTTTCATCAATCACGTCATCGTGTAACAAGGTTGCTGTATGCATAAATTCAACAGCTGTTGCAAGTTTTATATGCCCATCACTTTGATAACCAAACATATGAGCGGAAGCTAATGTGATCATTGGGCGTAATCGCTTTCCACCTGATGAAATAAGATGGTTGGAAATTTCAGGAATCATTTCAACCTCTGATTTTGCCATAGAGAGGATAAATTGATTTACGCGCTCCATATCATGTTGGGTAAGATTAATAAGGGATTGGAGGGATATTTGATTATTTCTTATTTGATTTATTTTTGTGGCTACACTCAATGTGTTTGCTCCTAGAGTATTGCAATGGACATATATGAATTCTATTTTGTCTACTAGCATAAAGGGGCTTTTGTTTTGACTCAAGCTTTTGATGGTTATTTTGAAGCAGAAGTCTTGGTTGATATTGGCAAGGAATATTTTAAAAACTTGTGTAATATTGTTGTAATGGAGTTGTGGGAAAAATTTGAAACAGTTTTTTAACAGCAATTGATAGTAAAAAGTGCAGTTTATAAAGATGGACATTAGGTTTTTAAATGGACGAAATAGCGAATCAAAATGATGAAACAATTGACGGTTTTCATCGTGGAAATTTTTATTTGGTTCAACCACGTAAATATGGTCATCGTTCTGGCGTAGACGCTATGTTGTTGGCCAGTTTAGTGCCCAATGATTTTAAGGGTAAGGTTGTTGATTTAGGGGCTGGGGCTGGTGCAGCTGGATTAGCAGTCGCCTCGCGTTGTTTAGAGGTTCATGTTACATTGGTTGAGCGGTCAGATTTTATGGCATCTTACGCTAAAAAAACGCTTACGCTAGAACAAAATAAGAAACTTGCTAAGCGAGTGTGCTTGTTAGAAGCAGATGTTACTTTTAAAGGCAAAGAACGCTTAAAAGCAGGATTGGCGGATAATTCTTTTGATTTTGCAATTATGAATCCACCTTTTAATAGTCCTTCTGATCGCAAAACACCCGATAAACAAAAGCTTGAGGCACATGTTATGCCTGAGGCTATGTTTAATAATTGGTTGCGGGGTGCAGCGGCGATTGTCAAGCCGGGCGGGTATTTAGGGCTAATTGCACGTCCGCAATCGTTGATTGACGTATTGCGTGCTTCAGAGGGGCGCTTTGGTGGTATATGTATAATTCCTATTCACGCACGCGCTGCAACGGCAGCAATTCGCTTTTTATTTTATGCAAAACGAGGAAGCAAAGCGAATCTATCTGTATTGCCGGCGTTAGTTATGCATGAGAGTGGTGATCATGCTTTTTCACCTTGGATTGATGCTATTAATAATGGACGCATAAGTTTGTGGGAATTTTTTAAATAATATCTTGTGTTTTTCAATTTATTATTTAAATTCGGGTTAAACTTTTAGCTTTTTAGGAGATTTTTATTATGGATGAAATCGGCTGTGAGTTTGCATTTTGGAGCTGTTTCTGCACTTTGCTGTGCAGTTATGCTCTCCCTTTTTTATTCCCTTGTCTTTTTCCCTAACTTATAAGGAAAGCCTATTTTGATGGATTTTATCAAAAGTCTTATTCCAAGCCGTTTTTATTCCAGTAAACCTGAAATTCCTGTCGTGCGTCTTCAGGGGACGATTATGGATTCTTCAACGGCATCAATATCGCGTACACTTTCGCTAGGCAGGTGTGCCAATCTTTTAGACAAGGCTTTTTCTTACAAAAAAGCACCAGCTATTGCCATCGTTGTTAATTCTCCTGGTGGATCACCTGTGCAGTCGCGTCTTATTTTTAAGCGTATTCGTGATTTAGCTGAGAAAAAGAATAAACAAGTTCTTGTCTTCATTGAAGATGTTGCAGCATCGGGTGGTTATATGATCGCTTGTGCTGGGGATGAAATCTTTGCTGATCCTTCCTCAATTGTTGGCTCCATTGGAGTTGTCTCGGCTTCCTTTGGTTTTACTGAGCTTTTGAAGAAGATTGGCATCGAACGGCGCGTTTATACAGCAGGAAAGAACAAGGTTACATTAGATCCTTTCCAGCCAGAGAAAAAGGTGGATGTTGAGCATTTAAAATCTCTACAACTCGAAGTTCACCAAACTTTTATCGATTTAGTTAAGGAACGGCGTGGAGAAAAATTATCAGACGACTCAAATATTTTTACAGGAATGTTCTGGAGTGGAAAGAAAGGCCTTGAACTTGGTCTCGTTGACGGATTGAATGATGTACGCTCTGTTATTAAAGAGCGTTTTGGAGATGATACCAAACTGCGATTAATTGCTCCTCCAAAAAGTTTTCTGGGGCCTAAAATTCCTTCAGGAGTTACTGCTGATGTAATTTATACAGCAGTTGATAGTGCATTGGCAGCGGTGGAAGAGCGGGCGCTTTGGCAGCGTTATGGTTTATGATTAGAATAGTGATTCTATAATATGCTAAATTTAATTAATAATTTTACTGAAATAGCAGTGGTGAGAGGTAAAAAGCCTTGAAATGATACGAATTGCATTCAGTTTGTTTTGTATTATAGTCCTCCTTCTTTATTGTTTTTTGAGGAAACGATTGCGGGGTATTTACCGTGTAGAAGCTACGCAAAATACGGGTAAAAGGAGCACATTGGTAAAGGATCCTTATACAGGCGAATATGACGTCAGATGATATCGGATGTACAAGCTCCATTCAGAGGACATTCTTATGTATTTACACCCATTAAATTGAATTTAGCTTTACATGTTGTAGGACAGCGCTCTGATGGTTATCATTTAATAGAAAGTTTGATTTATTTTAGTCTTAGCGGTGATTGTTTAGGTTGTGCACCTTTTATAAGGGATCACTTCATTTTGACAGGTCCCTTTGCGGATGAGCTTGCTTCTGATTCAGATAATTTAGTTATTTGCGCACATGATTTTATGCGCAAAAATTTTCCTGAAAGTGCTAAACCTATCTTTTTTCAACTTGTTAAAACGTTACCTGTTGCTTCAGGAATTGGTGGTGGTTCGGGTGATGCAGCCGCTGTTTTGAGTCTATTGCGTCAGCAGTGGAATCTTGGTTGTTCTTGTGAAGAATTAGCAAAAATGAGTTTAGAGCTTGGCGCTGATGTGCCAATGTGTCTTTTTGCATTGGAATATCAGCAGTCACTTTTTGTGAAAGGAATTGGGCAGGATATTACACGACTAAAAGACGCTTGTTCTCTTGCAATGGTATTGGTTAATCATGGTCAGCAAATTGCAACGAAAGCTGTTTTTATGGCTTTAGAAAATTGCAATCATTCTCCTCTGAAAATTGATCCCGTAGCCTTAAAGACTGTTGATTCATTAGTTGAAGCTTTGAGGGAAACGCGTAATGATCTTTTTGCTCCTGCTTTAAAAATTGCACCTCAATTAACACAAGTGTTATCTATATTAGATGAATGTGGCTCTCTTTTTTCTCGTATGTCTGGGACGGGGGCAACTTGCTTTGGTATTTTTAAAGATCAACAAGCAGCCCAAAAGGCAGCTTTTTTTATCAAATCACTGCATCCAAATTGGTTTGTGAAACCTATCATGACTTTAGGAAAGACTTAAGAGACAAATATAAAGGTAAAAGATTTGCTTAATAAAGATTCTGTTATGTATAATAGAGAGATTAAGCAAGAGAGTAGGCATTTTTTATTTTTCAGATCAAGTTAGTACATGCTAGGTTAATACGCTAAAAGAGGAATCAAATGCAGTGCAGGGTATTCTGTATTGAGTTTTTTTGTTTTTATGTCTGTGCAAGAGTTCACTAAGATGTTTGGTAAGCTTTTTACCCTGTAGGGCTTGCAGAAAAGAGGCAGGCTATAAAAATGTGGTTTTATTGTATTTGTGATTTATGAAAGATGTTTAATTTACCGCTTCAGCCAAATTTTTCACGTGAATTGGATTTGCAGAAACAGGGTTTTTTTTATATAGCGGGTGTTGATGAAGTCGGACGTGGACCTCTCGCTGGGCCTATAGTAACAGCAGCAGTCATTTTGGATAAAGACCATATTCCTGATGGGCTAAATGATTCAAAAAAACTTTCTATTCTACAACGCAGGAAACTATATAATAAAATTTTGCAAAGTGCATTAGCGATTTCAGTTGCTAGTCTTTGTGCCCGTACGATTGATCAGTCTAATATTAGAAAAGCAACTTTAGAAGCGATGCGTCGTTGTATTACAGGATTAGCAATTCCAGTACATTATGCACTCATTGATGGACGTGATATTCCTTCCAAGCTACCATGTTCGGCAACAGCTTTGATTAAAGGTGATCAGCGTTCGGTTTCAATTGCAGCA
Organism: Bartonella sp. DB5-6; assembly: GCF_000278115.1. Taxonomy (GTDB): domain Bacteria; phylum Pseudomonadota; class Alphaproteobacteria; order Rhizobiales; family Rhizobiaceae; genus Bartonella; species Bartonella refiksaydamii. The sequence continues at coordinate 123,095 of NZ_JH725118.1, read as the reverse complement.
GCATCTATTATTGCCAAAGTGACGCGTGATCGGATGATGGAATGTGCAGGACAAGTTTATAAAGATTATGGTTTAGAAAAGCATGTAGGTTATGCAACGCCAGCGCATCGTGCGGCTCTTAATAAATATGGGCCAGTTGTGGGATTACATCGTTATAGTTTTGCACCACTCAAAGGGTAGGAAATATGGTTAAAATCAATAACTTATTATAAGAGCAAGGGATTTAGTGGTTATTGATTTTATTATGTTTTTTTGCCTCAATCCCTAACTTTTTTGGAGCTTTTTTATCGCTTCTAGTGCTAATCTTTTACGATCTGCGCTCTTTGTATAATGGGGTGGCATGCTGTCGTCCGTCCAACCAAAAAGTGCTTTCAATTGTGATACCGTTGCCCCTGAATTAGCAGCACGTGTTGCTGCTAATTTTCTCAAACCATGTGCTGATTTTTTAATACCTGCTTGGTTGCATGCTTTATAAAACATTTTGCTAAAGTTATCTTTAGATGTTTTTTTTCCGCATTTGCTACAAATAAATGTTTCTTCACCAATAGGACCAATTTTAAGAGTTTCTGCTAATTCAGGCAAAATTGGGAGAAAAACATCTGTTTAATATTTGCTTTTCTCTGTCTTGAGATGAATGATATTATCTTTGACATCTTTCCAACCAATTTGTACCGCATCACCACGACGCAAATCCGTGTAAAGAAGGACGTCAATCCAGACGCGTTCGTGCGTACCTAAAGTCCATTGTTTATAATATTTTTCAACATCTTCTTCTGTCCAAACAGGAAAGCCGCTTGTTTTTTTGCACGCAGGTCTTTTGACCCCTAAAGTTGGATTATTTTCTAAAAGATCTTGTTCAATTGCACATTTAAAAAGCCCTTTAAGCGCTTTTAGAAAACTTACAGCCATTGCTGGTGTTTCTTTGCGCCGTTCAACACCGGCTATGATATGTTTCTTTTCGATTGCTTGGTATGGAATATTTCCTATAGTATCACACACCTTCATAAGGATGAGTTCTCTCTGTCTTTTTGTGACTTTAGCAAGGTTATGCCAATGAACACTGTTAAAATACTGTTTAAGCAGCCATGCAAATGACCCTTCAACAAGTTTACCGGTTTTGGATTTAGGAAGTATAAGTGTAGTTTGACAGTAGGTTTTGTACTAAGTGGGGAGAGGTGGGATTAATTAAGAATAGGTGGTAATTTGTTGTTTTTATGCGTATTTTTTTACCATTAAATGCGCGTTTTTTCAAAAGAAATTTTGACACCAAAAATTGCAAAAAAGAGTGAAAAATCGTAAAAATCGGAATTTAGTGCTAAAAATGAGAGAAGGCTTTGAAAGGTCTTGGAAAATACTTTGAAGGACCTTTGAAGATCCTTTGAGACTCCCGTGAAAACCCTGTGAAAAAAATAAATTTCTGCATAACCTAGTGGCAAATTATGCAAGACGTGCCGTCAAGCTACAATGAGACTGCTTCTCTCTATGAAAAAAGAAGCACATATTTGTCGTGAGAGTTTTGCAATAAAGCCTTTAAATTCTTTGAGTTATGAAATTGTTAACATGTCTGTTAGAATTTTAAATGTTTTTTCACAAGAGGACTTAGCAGAATTCAAAAAAATAATGGAGGAAGTTGCCAAAACAAGATATGTTTTGTAGAGGCATGTTGGAAAAAAACTATTCCCTAACCTTTATTTACGAACCCTGTACCTTGAAAAAATATAAAAATCAATGGGATATATGAATGAAAAGGAGTATAATATCACGCAAAGAGCGCTATAGGGATGATAGGTTATGACGATTCTGCCTCTCAATAGTGCTTCGATAAAAGAGGCAGTTGCACTTCTTAAACAAGGGAAGTTAGTGGCTCTACCATCAGAAACTGTCTATGGACTGGCAGGTGATGCAACCAATGGGAGGGCCGTGTCTTCTATTTTTTTTACAAAGAGGCGACCACAATTTAATCCTCTTATTGCGCATGTAAGCAGTATTAGCATGGCGGAACGCTACGTTGAAATTGATTTTCTTTCGCGTCGATTGATGGAGGTATTTTGGCCAGGGCCTTTAACGTTAGTTCTGTCTTTAAAGACACAGCATAATATCCATCCTTTAACTACTTCTGGTTTGAATACATTGGCTGTTCGTTTTCCAGATAGCCATTTTGCAGAAGTTGTACAATGTTTTGGTCGACCTCTCGCTGCTCCTAGTGCAAATAGATCAGGATGTCTTAGTCCCACTTCGGCTGAAGCTGTTTTTGCATCTTTAGGGGAATCTGTTCCTCTGATACTTGATGGAGGACCTTCTAAAATAGGGCTTGAATCAACGATTATTAAGGTTTGTAATGAAAGTATTTATCTTTTACGTCCTGGAGGGCTTCCGGCTGAAGAGATTGAAAAAGTTGCAGAAAAATCGCTGAAGCGGATAGATCAACGAGCTGCGATTGAGGCACCTGGTATGTTAAAATCGCATTATGCACCCAATGCGGCGGTGCGTTTGAATGTGCAAAAGGTAGAAAGTAGTGAAGCACTTTTAGCATTTGGACCTAAACGCATTGCACATAGTGAAAACGCCGTTTCTGTTTTAAATCTTAGCGAAAGAGGGAAGTTGGAAGAAGCTGCTTGTCATTTATTTCAATACATGAAGGAATTGGATGCACTCAAGGTGAGATGTATTGCAGTGGAGCCTATTCCGTCATATGGATTAGGTGAGGCTATTAATGATCGTTTAATACGTGCTGCAGCTCCAAAGGAGGAATGAAGATGGAGCAGGAGCTAATTGAGAGCTTTAGAAAAATTGTTGGCGTGGCACATGCTGTAACGGATCAGGCATTGATCGCACCATATTTGATTGATGAACGTGGGCTTTTTCATGGAAAAACACAGTTGCTTTTACGCCCATCTTCCACAGCGGAGGTCTCATCAATTATGCGACTAGCTAACCAAACACACACGCCGATTGTACCTCAGGGGGGGAATACAGGTCTCGTAGGTGGTCAACTGCCAGATGAAAAAGGGTGTGGCGTTCTTTTATCTATGGAACGATTAAATAAGATTAGATGTCTTAATCTTGAGGGTAATTTTGCTGTGGTGGAAGCTGGTGTTATTTTACAAAATTTACAGAAAAAAGTGGATGAATCTGGTCGTTTTTTTCCTCTTTCTCTGGCTTCAGAAGGTTCTTGTCAGATAGGGGGAAACCTCTCATCTAACGCTGGAGGGACCGCTGTTATAGCGTATGGCAATATGCGTGAGCTTTGTCTTGGTTTAGAAGTTGTTTTGCCTGATGGCCGTATTTTGGATGATTTGCGTTTTGTAAAGAAAGATAATAGCGGCTATGATTTGAAAAACCTTTTTATTGGTGCGGAAGGCACTTTAGGCATTATAACAGCAGCAGTTTTAAAGCTTTTTCCAAGGCCTAAAGGAAAAGCAGTTTCTTTGGTAGGCTTGGATAGTCCAGCGAAGGCTCTAGCTCTTTTATCTCTTGCTCAATGTCATGGAGGAGGGATGTTAACTGGCTTTGAGCTTATGGGAAAAATTAGCTTGCAAATGGCTTTAAACTACAAGATGTGTAAGAAGCTTCCTCTTGAGCGTGAGCATGAATGGTATGTATTGATTAATATTGCATCATTGCAGAGCGATGCAGAGGCATTATCAGTACTAAGTGTTATTTTGGAAGAATCTTTAAAGAATGCTGTGATAGAAGAGGCAGTTGTTGCGCAATCATTAAAGCAGCAAGATTTTTTTTGGCAATTGCGTGAAAGTATATCATCTGCACAGAAGTTAGCGGGAGGGTCTATTAAGCATGATATTGCGGTGCCTCTTGCTTCTATTCCTGATTTTATCGCTGAGGCAGCACATATTGTTGAAGATATTGCTCCAGGAGCGCGGGTGGTTTGTTTTGGACACATGGGCGATGGGAACCTTCATTACAATATTACGCAGCCTGTTGGAGCTGATACTGCAGCGTTTTTGCAATTATGGTCACAAATGAATCACCGGATTCATAGTCTAGTAATGCATTATCAAGGTGCATTTTCTGCTGAGCATGGAATTGGTCAACTTAAGCGTGAGGAACTTCGCGCTTTCAAATCACCTGTTGCGTTGGATATTATGCAAGGGATTAAGAAAATGCTCGATCCTTTAGGGATTATGAATCCTAGAAAAATATTATAATTCGAGAAAGATAAATTTTATCTCGTGTTTTTGTTTAGAATTCAATAACCAAAAAAGAAATCAGTTGTTTTTTATTCAATCTTTTAATAATCCAGTGGGGAAAAGCTGTTAAAGGGTGTATATTATTTAAAATAAATTGGGACACTATATATGGCTAATCAATGCTTTAATCAGGCAAAAGCGGTGCTTGAGTTTCGGTTAGATCCGTGCCATTTGCCACAAACAACGGCATATTTTTCATCAAAAACAGGCAATCAAATAATTTGTTCGTTAAATGAGCGCGGTGTTTTTTTTAAAATGGATACTCTCTCGAGTTTATCACGTTTAGTGCCGTCTTATCATTTTAAAGGAATTGCGGCGCGCGCTGTAAAAACGCGTTCAGGAGAAAAAGCTGTTGCATTAGAGTTGTTTCATGCAGATGAGGAAACTTGCATCCCGCTTTTAGTTTCTAGAGATTTGAATAATGTTCTTCTAGATTGGCGATTATGGGCGGATACTTATGGCCTTCCTATGCTTATGATCAATGAAGATAATCGTGTTATGGTTGTCAAAGATCGTTCTGATTTACGTCGTTTTTTGGGTACGACGATGCATTCTAAACAAAAGTATTTTTCACTTCGTTGTAGCAATCCATTAGGTTTACGTTTGGTGATCGCAAATCGAGTTGCGCTACAGTAGTATTGGCGCACATTCATTTTTTATTATTGTGCTGTTAGATGCATTTATTTTTACTGTATCGTTATATGTTACATTTTATTAGCTGTGTGAGAGCTCTGTTTGACAACATACGTTGGTAAGTTATAATAGAGGAAATTTCACAGGTTTTCTCTATGCAAAGGCAATGACAGCGCATGGTACTTGTTTCCAAGCTTAGATAAGCAACAAGATAATCACGGGGTTACAATCAAAATTGCATAGTCAGTATTTTTTTTAAATCATGAACAATATAGAATAGTAAGCAGATGTGTGCGTTATGCTATTATGTGAAATTATGAAAAAGACTACTCAAACGATTTAGCTTTCTCGTGCAATAGCTCGCCATCCGATATCGCGGCGGACAAAACCTTCTGGCCAATCAATACAATCAACAGCTTCATAGGCGCGTTTTTGCGTTTGGGTAATGGTTTCCCCTATTGCTGTTATATTTAAAACGCGTCCACCATTAGCAATGAGTTTTCCATTGTGTAATGCTGTGCCGGCTTGAAAAACTTTTACATCAGAAAAAGCGTTCACTTTATCAAGATTACGAATAACAGTACCTTTTTGGGGAGAGTCTGGATAACCATTAGCGGCCATAACAACGGTTAAGGCAGTTTTTTCAGACCACTGAAGGGTTTTATTTTCAAGATTCCCTTGAGCTGCGGCAAGAAGAAGTGGAAGAATGTCATCTTTTAATCGCATCATTAAAACTTGACATTCAGGATCGCCGAATCGTACGTTAAATTCAATTAATTCAGGTCCTTTTTGCGTTATCATCAATCCGACGAAGAGGATACCTTTAAAGGGAGCCCCCATTTTGTTCATACTGTGTAGAGCTGGTTCAACAATTTCTTTAAGGGTACGACTAACCATTTCCTTGGTCATGATGGGAGCTGGTGAATAAGCTCCCATGCCACCGGTATTTGCTCCAGTATCTCCATCGCCTACACGTTTATGATCTTGAGCAGATCCAAAAGGAAGAGCAATTTTACCATCACAAAGACAGAAGAAGCTTGCTTCTTCACCTTCAAGAAAAGATTCTATAACAATTTTTTCTCCTGTATTGCCAAATGTACTTTTAAAGCAAGCATCAACTGCGTTAAATGCTTCTTCCACAGTCGTTGCAACAACAACACCTTTACCGGCAGCTAAGCCATCAGCTTTAATGACAATGGGAACACCTTGTTGATGAATATAGGCTTTGGCTTTTGTAGCATCATTAAAGCATTGATAAGTTCCAGTAGGAATATTATTCTTACGGCATAAATCCTTTGTAAAAGCTTTTGAACCTTCTAATTGAGCAGCTTTTTGAGTAGGTCCAAATACACAGATATTGGCACTATTAAGAGAGTCTGTTATACCCGCCACTAATGGAGCTTCTGGTCCAACAATCACGAGATCAATAGAATGTGCTTTACAAAAATCAATAACGAGAGGATGATCATCAATATTCAAATCAATATTTTCACCAAGTTCCATTGTTGCAGGATTCCCCGGAGCACAATATAATTTTGTTAGTAGTGGTGATGTTGCTATTTTCCATGCTAAAGCGTGTTCTCGTCCACCTGAGCCGATAAGAAGAATGTTCATTGCTTGCTCCTATTACAGAAGATGATTAAATGCGTTTTCTCGTCATAAGAATGAAATGCCTCTATCGCAAGACTAAAGGTAAAATTATGTGATGAAAAAAAGTAAAGATATTGCACATATTCAATCCTGTGAAAGTCAGGGAAGGGTAATGGATGCATCCTCCAAACAATGGGTCTACAATTTTCTTCCCCGTTCATTGTGGTTTTACGCTCAATTGGCACGTTGGGATCGGCCTATCGGATGGCAGTTATTGATGTGGCCTTGTTTTTGGTCAACAACAATGGCTTTTCTCTCTTATGAAATGCATCGATATCCTTTTTTAACAATGTTACTTCATTGGTTCTGGTATCTCTTTCTTTTTTTTCTAGGTTCCGTAGCTATGCGGGGGGCAGGGTGTACTTGGAACGATCTTATTGATCATAAAATTGATTCTCAGGTGGAGAGAACACGTTCTCGTCCATTGCCAACAGGACATGTGAGCCGATTTCAGGCAAAAATTTTTATACTCTTGCAATGTTTGGTTGGTTTAGCTGTTTTATCGCAATTTAATAAGTTCAGTTTTTTTCTAGGTATTTCGTCATTGATAGCGGTTGCAGTGTATCCTTTTATGAAACGTGTGACATATTGGCCGCAGTTTTTTTTAGGTATCGCATTTAATTGGGGAGCATTAATGGGGTGGGCAGTTGTGTTTGGAAGCTTAAGTTGGGCACCAATTTTACTTTATGTGGGATCTATTTTTTGGACGATAGGGTATGATACAATTTATGCGCATCAGGATAAGGAAGATGATGCTACGATTGGTGTACGTTCCACGGCACTTCTTTTTGATGAAGGTACTAGGCGTGCTTTAATATTTTTGTATGGTAGTTTTGTGGTGCTCGTTAGCTTAGCATTTTATTTGGCGCAAGTTCCTGTTCTCAGCTTCTTAGGAATTTTTATGGCAAGCATCCACATGTTTATTCAAATTAAAGAGATTGATATAAATGATAGTTCACAATGCCTGAAGCTTTTTAAATCAAATTCATTTGTTGGTTTTATAATTTTTGTTGGTTTGATATGCGGTGGTATATGGAAGATGCTTTATTCTTTTGTTTAGTTACAATAAATTAAAAGTAAAGTCATATGCTATGCGACGCTGGAAGAGAAGAAAATAAAAAGCCAAGGATGAAATTTCTTATTTTCGCAGTTTTTTTGTCTGTTTGCATTTATAGCTAAGCTATGTATCTCAGCTTTAGAGCTCTTTTCAATAACAAAATTGCAATTTTGTCGAAGTCCTCGTTTTTATCAGATAAACTGAAAACAGACCTTAGTAAGAGTAAGTGAATCAACCACTCTTAATCTTAATTCAAATCATGCATTTTTACCTAATTTCATCAGGATTGAGACGTGCAAGATCATGTTATCTTCTTATGCTCCATTATAATATTATTGGTGACACTTTACCGTTTTTTTCACAGAATACACACTTTTGCTTGGATGAGTTTGTAATTATAACCTTTTTCCAGAGAGCATAGTGGAAAAAGTGGTTATCAGTCAAGTTTCATAACAAAGATCTATTCTTCATTTCGCAAAGAGTTTTTTTAATTGTTATAAAAACGAAGTCTTCAACAATAATTAAAGTTTGAAAAATTAGGGATAAAGTTTTTGCTTTTTCCAATCATCATATTCGACAGAATCACGTGTAAAAAGCAAGCGGTCATGTAAACGAAATGGGCGATCACGCCAGAATTCGATAGAAAGGGGTTTAACGCGAAATCCAGACCAATAAGGTGGACGCGGGATATTTCCTATTGCATAACGCGCGGTATATTGGGCAATTGCTTTTTCGAGGACAAAACGGTTTTCTAATTGTTGAGATTGTTTGGACGCCCATGCTCCAATTCGGCTACCTCGTGGACGTGATTGGAAATACGCATCTGCTTCTTGATCACTGACTTTTTCAACAACTCCCCTAATTCTGATCTGCCGACGGAGCGATTTCCAATGAAAACCTAAGGATGCTTTCATTGATTTTAAAATTTCTTGTCCTTTTTGGCTTTCATAGTTGGTGTAGAAGACGAAGCCTTGGGGATTGTAATCTTTGAGAAGAACCATGCGAACATTAGGCAAGCCCATTTCATCAACTGTTGCTAATGCCATAGCATTAGGATCATTTATTTCGCTTAATGTTGCTTCTTCAAACCACTTTTCAAAAAGCGCAAAAGGTTTTTGCATTTGCATAAAATCGTCGTCTGTTTGTATTTTATTGTTCATAGGATCTCCAAATGTCGGCAAGTATGACTGAGAAGCTCTTTAACTTACTTTGTCATTAAGGAATAAAGCGCTGTTTTTCTCTTATTTCAAAAAGCCAATGCTATTATATCCTATGTAGGATGGTATCTTAATCATTTTTGTTATTAGCGTAGAAAACAATGCGCTATATTAAATAAAATATTTATTTTATCTGGTATTTTAGTTTCTTTATAGACATATAAAGAGAGAAAATCATTCTTTAGAAGAGATTGATGAAGCTGTGAGGAATATTGAAAAACATATCAGTTAATATTTTGAAAACACAAAAATTGAAAAGAGGGCAATATGCGTGATCCGTACACGATTCTGGGTGTGGCACGTACCGCAAAACCGCAAGAGATTAAGTCGGCATTCAGAAAATTAGCAAAGAAATATCATCCAGATCACAATATGGATGATGCAAAGGCTAAAGAAAAGTTTTCTGAAATTAATCAAGCCTATGAAATTATAGGTGATAAAGACAAAAAAGCACAATTTGACCGTGGTGAAATTGATATGGAAGGAAAACCACTGTATCAAGCCTATGGTGCTGGTGAAAATTTTAGAAATAGTCACAATCCTTTTTCAGGAGGAGCAAAAGGTTTTGATTTTGGTTCTTCAGGCAGTGCAGGTTTTGATGCGGGTGATATTTTTCGCGATCTATTTAGGAGAGGAGGAGGTTTTTCAAATTCTGCAAAATATGATCGATCTCAACAAGGGGCGCATGTTCGTGCCAATCTTTCCGTTACATTGGAGCAAATGGTTGGTGCAGAAAAGGTGGAAGCAATTTTTCCTAATGGAAAAAAATTAAAAATTAAACTTCCAGATTATGTTGAAGATGGTCAAATTATTCGCTTAAAAGGACAAGGAGAAGAGGTGGCTTATGGGCAAGCAGGAGATGCGTTGGTAACTATATATATTCAAAAACATCCTCGTTTGCGGGTTGAAGGAAGGGCACTCCATCTTGATTTACCAGTCTCTCTTACACATGCTGTTCTGGGAGCAAAAGAAGAAATTGAGACTTTGGAAGGGCGTGTGGTTTTGACTATTCCAGCTTGGTCAAGCTCTGATCGTGTTTTACGGTTGAAAGGAAAAGGGCTTCGTTTAAAAAACGGCAAAAGAGATGATCTTTATGTGCATGTTCGTGTCATGTTGCCGGAAGGTAGAGATGCAGCATTAGAACAGTTCCTGCAGATGCGAAAAGGTTAATTTTTTAATTATATAAAAGCATAGTTTTTGTTTGATTTGAAACCAATTGCTTGAAGAAAAAGCTGACCTATGTCATAGGCAGATAAATAATATTAATTTTAGGTAACAATGGGGCAATGCTGATGGCTAAGGGTAATGGTTTATTGTACGGCAAGCGTGGTTTAATTTTGGGATTAGCCAATAATCGCTCTATCGCTTGGGGAATAGCTAAAGCGGCAAGCGCTGCAGGAGCAGAGCTTGCTTTTACCTATCAGGGTGAGGCGATGAGGAAACGTGTTGAGCCTTTGACTGAGCAAGTAAAAGGGTTAGTTTGCGGTCATTGTGATGTCTCTGATAGTGCAACTATTGATGCAGTCTTTAAAGTAATAGAAAAGAAATGGGGCAAGCTCGATTTTTTAGTTCATGCTATTGGTTTTTCTGATAAAGATGAATTAAGCGGTCGTTATATTGATATTAGCGAATCAAATTTTACGATGACCATGAATATTTCCGTTTATTCCTTAACGGCTTTGGCAAAACGTGCAGAGAAATTGATGTCGGATGGAGGCTCCATTTTAACACTGAGCTATTATGGTGCAGAAAAGGTTGTTCCTAACTATAATGTAATGGGAGTAGCAAAAGCAGCTCTTGAAGCAAGCGTAAAATATCTAGCAGTGGATTTAGGACCACAGCATATTCGTGTTAATGCTCTATCTGCTGGGCCAATCAAAACGTTGGCTGCTTCGGGGATTGGTGATTTCCGTTATATCTTAAAATGGAATGAATATAATGCTCCTTTACGTCGTACGGTGACAATTGAAGAGGTAGGTGATTCTGCGCTTTACTTTCTTTCAGATTTGTCTCGTTCTGTTACGGGTGAAGTACATCATGTGGATTCAGGTTATAATATCATAGGTATGAAAGCTGTCGATGCGCCAGACATTTCTGTCGTTAAAGAATAAAGTTTTTTACAAAATTTTCTTTTACAACGGTGACTTGACCGAATTTAAAACGGCTATGATATTCTTTAAAAAAGGCTGTAGTGGCGTATATTTGACGGAGGAGCAGATCATTTTTTATGTCGCATAATACATTTGGTCATTTGTTTCGTGTAACGACATGGGGTGAAAGTCATGGCGCTGCTCTTGGGTGCGTTATCGATGGTTGCCCTCCGGGAATTACGTTTACTCTTTCAGAAATTCAAGCCTATCTTGATAAACGTAGACCAGGACAATCTCAATATACAACGCAGCGTCGAGAACTAGACCAAGTAGAAGTACTTTCAGGAACTATTGTTCAAGATGATGGGCTAACATTGGTGACAACGGGTACGCCAATTTCCCTCTTGATTCGAAATATGGATCAGCGTTCTAAAGATTATGGCTCAATTGCTCATCAGTACCGTCCAGGTCATGCAGATTATACTTATGATGTGAAATATGGTATCCGTGATTTTCGAGGTGGAGGGCGGGCTTCAGCGCGTGAGACGGCAGCACGTGTTGCGGCAGGTGCTGTTGCTCGTAAAATTGTTCCTGGTTTGATTGTACGGGGAGCGGTGATAGCAATTGGTCCTCATAATATTAATCGCAATCATTGGGATTGGTTAGAAGTTGATAACAATCCTTTTTTTACGCCTGATGCAGAAATAGTGCATGTTTTTAGTGATTATATCGATAAATTACGGAAAGCTGGTTCATCAGTTGGTGCTCTTATTGAGATTGTTGCAGAAAATGTTCCAGCGGGGTTAGGGGCACCTATTTACGCAAAGCTTGACCAAGATATTGCATCGTTACTCATGTCAATTAATGCGGTGAAGGGTGTCGAAATAGGGGATGGTTTTGCAGTAGCTCGCTTGCGAGGAGAACAAAATGCAGATGAAATGAGTATGGGAAATGATGGGAAACCACTTTTTTTATCTAATCATGCTGGCGGTATTTTAGGTGGAATATCGAGTGGACAGCCAATTATAGCACGTTTTGCTGTGAAGCCTACGTCATCAATTTTAACGCCTCGTTGTTCCATTGATATTGATGGTAATAATGTAGATGTTATCACGAAAGGGCGTCATGATCCGTGTGTTGGGATTCGTGCTGTTCCTGTTGGGGAAGCGATGGTCGCTTGTGCTATTGCTGATCATTATCTGAGACATCGTGGTCAGGTTGGTTGTGGTTAAAAGGAACGTGATGATGTATGATCAGAAAAAAATCGTTTCTGCCCTTAGGGCTTTTGAACGCGGTGAGATCATTGTGGTTACAGATGATGACGGTCGTGAGAATGAAGGTGATTTAACAGTTGCAGCTGTCCATTGTACAGAAGAAAAAATGGCATTTATTATTCGTCACACAACGGGTATTGTTTGTGCGCCTATGCCAAAAGAAGAAGCACAACGGTTTAATCTTGCGCCTATGGTATCAGATAATAATTCAGCGCACCGTACCCAATTTACTGTTACTGTTGATTTTAAACATGGAATAACTACAGGTATTTCAGCACATGATCGCGCATTAGCGGTCCGTAATCTTGCGAATTCGAATGCTGGTGCGAGCGATTTTATTCGTCCAGGACATATTTTTCCTTTGATTGCACATGAAGGGGGAGTCCTTATGCGTTCAGGCCACACGGAGGCCGCTGTTGATTTATGTAAATTAGCTAGTTTACCACAAGTTGGCGTTATTGGTGAGTTGGTGAATGACGATGGCAGTGTTAAACATGGGGATGAAGTTACGAAATTTGCGCAAGATCACAAATTACATGTGATTACGGTTGCTGATCTTATCGCTTACCGCCAGCGTAAAGAGATGTTGATCAGGCATGTTGGAGAAATACCTATTGAAACATTAGCGGGGGCAGCCGTTCTTCAAAGTTATCAACTTCCTTGGGAAAATGTTCAGCATATTGCAATCGTTTTTGGTGATATCCGTGACGGTGAAGATATTCCTGTGCGTCTGCATCGCGAAAATATTATAAACGATGTTTTTGGTCACTCTTCAGAGATTGCAGTTATCATGCGGCGTATGGTGCAAGAAGAGAAACGTGGTGTGTTTGTTTATTTGCGTGAAGGATCCATTGGTGTGCAATCAGTTATTAACGGTCAGACAATGGCAATGAGAGGTTTAGAAAACCACGCGCAGGCGATTGAACGCGAAGAAGAATGGCGCCAAATTGGTTTAGGAGCGCAAATTCTAAAACATTTAGGGATTAGTTCTGTTATTGTTTATGCTTCTAAAGAACGTCATTATGTTGGTTTAGAGGGTTTTGGCATTCGCATATCCAGAACAGATATCTTATGAGGTTTGTATGAAAAAAGAGATACAAAAGGAAGACGTTACTGCATTAAGTTTCGAGGAAGCACTTAAGCAACTTGAGATTATAGTTGAAAATTTGGAACGTGGGGATGTCCCTTTAGAACAATCAATTGATATTTATGAGCGTGGTGAAGCTCTTAAAAAACATTGTGAAAAACTCTTGAAGGTAGCTGAAGCTAAAGTTGAAAAGATTCAGCTTTCAGATAAAGGTATTCCGAAAGGTGTAGAGCCTCTAGATTCTGAATGATATTCAGTAATTTTTTCTGTATTTGTTGGGTTATTAAGGGAGAAAACCTTCATTTACAAAGAACAGATTTTAGGAGTTCCTTTTTTATGAAATGGGTTAGAAACAGGAAAATCTGTAGATAATTTCAAACAGATAAAGTATTTCAGTAAAAAATAGAACACACTGTGAACAAAGTAAGGAAAGGTGTGTAGCTTCATCTCGCTCTCTTGATAAATAGATATAAGGAGTTTCTTTTGTCTAGGCCATTAACGCCATTGCTTGACTATATTTGTGTTCCACAAGATTTGCGGGCATTGCCTGAGTCTGATTTAGTACGATTAGCTAATGAGTTGCGGTCAGAAACAATTGATGTGGTTTCCGTAACAGGTGGTCATCTTGGTGCAGGGCTCGGTGTTATTGAGCTCACTGTTGCGTTGCATTATGTTTTTAATACACCTGAGGATAGAATTATTTGGGATGTTGGTCATCAAGCCTATCCCCACAAAATTTTGACGGGGCGTAGAGATAAAATTCGCACATTGCGTCAAGAGGGTGGATTGTCAGGTTTTACGAAGCGTTCAGAAAGTGTATATGATCCATTCGGAGCTGGTCATTCTTCTACTTCTATTTCAGCTGGACTTGGGATGGCGATGGCGAGTGCTTTGAAGGCGGAAACAAAACGAAATATTATTTCTGTAATTGGTGATGGTGCTATGTCTGCTGGTATGGCCTATGAAGCGATGAATAATGCTGGTGCTTTGGATGCTCGCTTGATTGTTATCCTTAATGATAATGATATGTCTATTGCGCCTCCTACGGGTGCTATGAGTGCTCATCTTGCACGGTTGGTCTCTCGTCCCGCTTACCGTAGTTTGCGTGAACGGGTAAAAGTGCTCAGCAAAAAATTGCCAAAGTTTTTTGGGGAGAAGGCACGTCGTTCAGAGGAGTTTGCACGTGGTTTTTTGGTTGGAGGAACTTTATTTGATGAACTTGGCTTTTACTATGTTGGACCAATAGATGGTCATAATTTAGAGCATCTGTTGCCTGTTTTGAAAAATGTTCGTGAATATCCTTATGGTCCTGTTTTGGTGCATGTAGTAACCCATAAGGGTAAGGGTTATGCACCTGCGGAAGCATCATCTGATAAATATCATGGTGTTAATAGTTTTGATATTGTTACAGGCAAACAGGTTAAGATACAAAGTAAATCTCTTTCCTATACCAAGGTGTTTTCTAAGGCTTTAATAGAGGAAGCCAGTTATGATGATAAGGTTGTAGGGATAACGGCGGCAATGCCTACAGGCACTGGTCTTGATGCTTTTGCTGAAAAATTTCCGGAAAGAATGTTTGATGTTGGTATTGCTGAACAGCATGCTGTAACTTTTGCTGCGGGCATTGCTTGTGAAGGGTATAAGCCTTTTGTCGCGATCTATTCTACTTTTTTACAGCGCGCTTATGATCAGATTATCCACGATGTGTCGATTCAAAAATTACCGGTGCGTTTTGCGATTGATCGAGCAGGTTTTGTAGGGGCAGATGGTGCGACGCATGCTGGCAGTTTTGATATTGTTTTTTTGACAACTCTTCCTGAATTTGTTGTTATGGCGCCTTCTGATGAAGTTGAATTGATGCATATGGTACGTACTGCTGCAGCTTATGATGAGGGGCCACTTTCTTTTCGTTATCCGCGTGGTGAAGGTGTTGGTATGGATTTGCCTGAGCGTGGTGAGTTATTAGAGATTGGAAAAGGGCGTATTTTGCGTGAAGGAAACAGGATAGCTTTGGTTTGTTTTGGAACGCGGATGTCGGAAGTGTTGATGGCTGCTAGTATGTTAGAAGCAGAAGGGTTGTCTACGACAGTTGCGGATGCACGGTTTGCAAAGCCTTTGGATAAGGATTTGATGCGGCGTTTGGCACGTGAACATGAAGTATTAGTGACAATTGAAGAAGGCGCAATGGGTGGATTTGGAGCGCATTTATTGCAGTTTTTTGCACAAGAAGGGCTTTTAGAGCATGGTTTGAAAGTCCGTACATTAAAACTCCCTGACGAATATTTAAGTCATGGTTCACCAGAGAAAGTTCTTTCACGTATAGGACTTGATGCTGTTGGTATTATCAACACGGTTTTTACTGCTTTGGGACGTGAAGTTGGGATAGTGCAGAAAAATCGAGTATGAGATGTACGTCAAAAAAAGGCTTGATATTTTCTTAGTTGAAAAAAACTTTTTTACGACGCGCTCACGAGCACGTGATGCTATCGTGCGCAAAACAGTTAAGGTTAACGGCGAAATAGTTGTTAAAGCTGGGCAAATTATTTCTAATGATGTGGAAATTATAGTTTGCGATCCAGCACAGAATTATGTTTCACGTGCAGCGTTAAAATTGATCAGTGCACTTGATGCATTTCCGATTGTCACCGATAAAGTGACTGCCATTGATATTGGTGCATCAACAGGTGGTTTTACGCAAGTTCTTTTAGAACGTGGGGTGGCTCATGTCATTGCCATTGATGTTGGTCATAATCAATTTGATGTGCGTTTATCAGGCAATAGTGCTATAACCTTATTAGAAGGTTTGAATGTGAGAGATTTGAAACAAAAACATTTAGACGGCCGAGAAATTAATCTCATAGTATCGGATGTCAGTTTTATTTCTCTCAAGCTTGCATTGCCTCCTGTTTTATCTTTGGCCAAAAAGGGAGCACAAGCTATTTTATTGGTAAAACCTCAATTTGAGATTGGCCGTAAGCATCTTGGTAAGGGAGGGATATTGAAAGATCCATCAAAGGCTAAACAAGTTGCTGAAGAACTTTTTAATTGGTTGAATATGCAAATAGGATGGAGTGCAAAAGGTTTGCTTCCCTCACCCATTGTTGGTGGTGATGGTAATTTAGAATATTTATTATTCGGGGAAAAAAAGAGTGAATGATAATGTCATAATCGACCATATTGAAACGAACGGTCATGGTGTTTCCAACACACCTCATGGATCTGTTTATGTTCCTTTTACTTTACCAAGAGAATTTGCTGAAATCGCTGTTCATGGAAAATATGCTACACTCGTAGCATTAAAGGAAAAATCACCAGAACGTATTGATGCCCTTTGCCAGCATTTTGGAGAATGTGGGGGGTGTGCACTTCAGCATTGGCGTGCCGATGTTTATCGCATATGGAAACGACAGCTAGTAGTCGATGCGCTCAAAGGATATGGACTTGATGTTACCATTTCACCTTTAATTGAATGTAAACCCTATAGCCGCCGACGAATTACTTTAACAGCATCTATGACACCACAAGGTCAGAGAGTTGGTTTTAATCGTCATTTTTCTCATGATATTGTGGCTCTTAAAGAATGTCCTGTGAGTCGCTCAGAGCTTATATCTAAGTTGGATGATGTGAGGAGGTTATGTGCTTTTCTAAGCAATCATGTAAAACGGTTTCATATCACGATAACACACGTTGAAAATGGTTTTGATGTTGCTTTAAGCGGTTGTGTTATACGACACGATTCTGTTCGTCAGAAAATGGTGCGTGCAGCCATTTTGTCTGGAATTACACGTTTGTCTGTCGAAGGGGAAGTTTTGGTTGAACAAGAAAAACCATTGATTTACTTTGGAGATGTGTGTGTTGAATTTCCGGCTGGTAGGTTTCTTCAAGCAACTTTTGAAGCAGAAAATACTATAAGCAATATTATTTTGACTCATTTTAAAAAAGCAAAAAATGCTGCCGATTTGTTTTCAGGAGTTGGAACTTTCGCATTGCGGATGGCTAAGAAAATGAATGTTCATGCGGTAGAAAATGATGAAATAGCATTAGCACATTTAGATTCAGCAGCACGTTTTGCTGCTGGTTTAAAAACAGTAACTTGTGAAAAACGTGACCTTTTTCGCTGCCCACTTTCTGTAAAGGAACTTGAGTATTTTGAGTGTGTTGTTTTTGATCCTCCACGCGCTGGAGCAGAAGAGCAAGCACGTGAGTTGGCTAAGGCAACAATACCACGTGTCGTCGCTATTTCGTGCAATCCTATTACATTTTCTCGTGATTTATCTCTTCTTGTTGCAGGTGGTTATACAGTAGAAAAAATCATACCGATTGATCAGTTTTTATGGTCGCCACATGTTGAAATTGTTGCTGTTTTGAGCAAGCGCAAAGTAAAGACAAGTTGGAAGCTTTAGCCTAAATCGACAAGCTTTCCTGAATTTATTTGAGAAATTTTAAAACCAAGTTCATTTGGTATATTTTATGAAAGAGCTGTCCCACCAATTGTCATATTATTGATTCGCAAGTGAGGTTGCCCGACTCCAACAGGAACGTTTTGTCCGGCTTTTCCGCACATACCGATACCATTATCAAGTTTGCTATCATTTCCAATCATTGTAATACGCTTCATAGCATCTGGCCCATTCCCGATAAGTGTTGCCCCTTTGATTGGGGCTACAATTTTACCATTTTCCACTCTGTAAGCTTCGGTACATTCAAAGACGAATTTTCCAGAAGTGATATCAACTTGTCCACCGCCAAATGAAACAGCATAGATACCATTTTTGAGTGAGGATAGAATTTCTTCAGGTGTTTTGTCTCCTCCTAACATGATCGTATTTGTCATTCTCGGCATTGGTGCATGTGCATAAGATTCACGACGTCCGTTTCCGGTTGGAGTAACCCCCATAAGACGAGCATTGAGTCTGTCTTGCATGTAACCAACAAGTTTTCCATCTTCAATAAGAACATTATATCCTGAAGGTGTGCCTTCATCATCGACGGTGAGTGAGCCACGACATTGAGGAATTGTACCATCATCAACAACGGTAACACCTTTTGCGGCAATTTGTTTTCCCAAGAGTCCAGCAAAAGCAGATGTTTTTTTGCGGTTAAAATCCCCTTCCAAACCATGTCCTACGGCTTCATGAAGCATAACGCCTGGCCATCCATTGGCTAAGACAACATCAAATGTTCCGGCTGGTGCTGCTTCTGCTTCTAAGTTTATGAGAGCCATACGCAAGGCTTCATCAGCAGCCTTTTTCCAATTTTCTTCACTAATGAATTGGTCAAAGGCTTGCCGCCCGCCACATCCATAGAAGCCATTTTCACGCCGATTACCATCAGCGGCAACTACAGATATAGAAAGCCGCACAAGAGGGCGAATATCACGAACTAGATGTTCATCTGCACGTAGAATTTCGACATGCTGTAGTGAACCGGAAAGAGAAACAGTAACTTGATGCAATTTATCATTTTTTGCTCGTAAATAAGCATCAATTTTTTGCAAAAGTGCACTTTTTTTCTCAAATGATGGAGCAACAAGGGGGTTATGAGGTTGATAAAGTCTCTTATTTGTTCTTTGAGGTGCTGCATTATAAGGTCCTGCATGATTATTATAAGTAACAGCTTTCGCTGCTTCACTGGCACGTTTGAGTGCAGCAGCTGATAATTCACTAGAGTGTGCATATCCGGTAGCTTCTCCAGCAACAACACGCAGACCAAACCCCATATCTTGATGAAAGGAGCCGTTTTTAAGCTGTCCATTGTCAAATAAAAGCGTTTCGCTTTCTGTATATTCTAGGTAAAGTTCACCATCATCAGCGTGATGAAGCGTTTCTTTTACAAGTGATTGCACTTTAGACGAGGCAATATCAAAATAGTCAATCAGTGATTTCATAGTGGTTACCCTATTTTTATGGGAACTTGGAAAATTCCTATTTGGCTTTTTTAAGAAGTTGTAAAGTATGCTATGAGATTGTAATCATTTAATGTGCGTAAATTTTATTATGTTGGTAAAGTTGCATAGGCATCACTAAGACCATGGAGATCAACAGGTCCTCCAACTGCTTGCTCAGGAGTTGTAAAAATAAAGTAAGTTGCCATCTTACCTTTAAAAAAGAGCTGTAGTATATCTTCCCTAAGGACAGCTTCAGCAACACAATTATCACCAAGACAACGGCGATATTCTACTCTTCCCATATTTTTATCATCAATTTTAAGACCAATACCAGGGCGCAATTCAACGCGGATTGGAACAAAAACGCGCATCAAAGCTCCTTGATTTTTAGGGAGTTTATAAAACGTAACACGGAGAGTGATGTCATGACGATTTTGTGTATGTACATTTTGTACAACTTCACATTGCATATTAGGTGTACCTGGAGGCAGAGAACAAATTTTTGTCCATGCACCGTAATTTTGTGGAGCAGGAACATTTTGTTCATGAGATGTTTGTGCAAGTGCATGATTGATAGAAGCACTATAGAGCGTGTAAATAACAACACAAACAAAGAAAGTTTTTTTGAGCAATTTATAAAGTACCACAGAAAGTCCCAACCATATCAACACTGCATTATTATACGTAGCTCTACATAAAATAAGTTCTCGAGCCGAAATTATAACACAAAATCATTATCTGCCCAAACATATTAATCCATATGCATGAAATAAAAAAGTAGCAAAAATGTCATAGCAGAAAAGGTTATTAGCTTTGCTTTATAATGTTTGGTATGATTATTTTTACGGTACGTTTTTATAATAAATAATGTGTATTGAAAAAATGTATTTTTGTTGCGAATATTTTCATCTGTTTTTAGGGGACACGTACAAGAGAGGTATCCTATATGTTTTCAAAACACTATGATATTAATTGGTCATTCGCGCATGCTAGATAGTATTTGTCTTGTGGATGACAGAAATGAAAAAGGCTTTTGAGTGGAATGTCTGTTCTAAGAGAATTATCGGCTGCAAGTGGTAGATCAACTCCACCAAAATCCAGTATTGGTGATTATATCACGTTATTAAAACCACGGGTGATGTCACTTGTTGTATTTACAGCTTTGGTTGGACTTGTGATATCACCTGTTTCTGTGAATCCATTTTATGGTTTTTTAGCAATATTGTGTATTGCTATAGGTGGTGGTGGTGCGGGAGCACTTAATATGTGGTATGATGCTGACATTGACGCTATGATGGAACGTACCAAAAATCGCCCCGTTCCTACTGGCAAAATCAGCCCTAAGAAGGCGTTTATTTTTGGCATGGTTCTTTCTATACTTTCTGTATTAATTATGGGGCGTTTCATTAATTGGTTTGCAGCACTTTTGCTTGCGTTCACAATTTTCTTTTATGTTGTTATCTATACGATTTGGCTAAAACGTATCACGCCGCACAATATTGTTATTGGTGGTGCAGCTGGTGCCTTCCCACCAATGATTGGATGGGCTGTGACAACGGGTACAGTGAGTATTGAGAGCTTTTTATTATTTTTGATCATTTTTATGTGGACTCCTCCGCATTTTTGGTCTCTTTCTTTATTTTCCTCTCTTGATTATAATGCAGCAGGCATTCCTATGATGCCTAATGTACGAGGTGAGCATTCAACAAAAAAACAGATCTTATTTTATACTGTGCTTATGGCAATATGTGCTGCAGGCCCTTACATTATAGGTTTTGCAGGAATTTTTTATGGTATTTTTTCGACAATTTTGAGCATTATCTTCGTTTATTTTGCCTACCGCTTGTGGAAAACTGATAGGCATGATGAAACTATTTTAATGGCAAAAAAAATGTTTTTCTTTTCGCTATTTTATTTAGCTTCTCTTTTTGGAATTCTTTTGATTGAATCTCTTGTATGGTACTTTTTTATTCTCTAATACAATGAAAGAGAGAGCAATTAAAAAAGCTTTTTGCCTGAAGAAAATGTCATAAGAGTGCTTTCTATGGTGTACTATTGTAGAAGAGGGTGATAGTGACGGTTTTTCTCTTTACACTGTTTGTGTAGTGCATAAAGATAGCCCGTTTGAACATATGGTTAAAGGTATAGATATTAAGGATAGTTTATGTATGTACTTCCTCCTTTGACAATACGTCTTTGCGGTCCGCGTGGCTTTTGTGCTGGGGTTGATCGTGCTATTCAGATTGTCCTTCTTGCATTAAAAAAATATGGTGCTCCAGTGTATGTTCGTCATGAAATTGTGCACAATCGCTATGTGGTTGAAGGATTGCAGCAACATGGTGCTGTTTTTGTTGAAGAACTTGATGAGATTCCAGAAGAACACCGCAGTCAACCTATTGTATTTTCTGCCCACGGCGTACCGAAGTCTGTACCAGAAGAGGCACGTCGCTATAATTTGTTTTATCTCGATGCAACATGTCCGTTGGTCTCTAAAGTTCATAAACAAGCAATACGGCATCAACGTCATGGACGTCACGTTATATTGATTGGTCATTCTGGTCATCCTGAGGTGATAGGAACAATGGGACAGCTTGAAAAAGGAGCTGTGACATTAATTGAAACGATTGAAGATGCTTTACATTATCAACCAAATAATCCAGATAAATTAGGATTTGTTACACAAACGACACTTTCTGTTGAAGATACAGCAGAGGTTCTCGCTGTACTACAACGGCGTTTTCCTAAATTAGAAGCTCCAGCTGCTGAATCAATTTGCTATGCTACTACGAACAGACAAGATGCTGTTAAGGCAGCAGCGTTGGGGAGTGATTTGTTTTTGATTGTTGGAGCGCCCAATTCCTCTAATTCGCGACGTTTGGTAGAAGTTGCTGAAAGGTTTGGTGCGCAACGGGCTGTTTTAGTTCAGCGTGCTAATGAAATTGATTTTAATCGTCTGGGAGTTCTTTCCGTTGTAAGTCTTTCAGCGGGGGCTTCTGCTCCCGAAATTATTATTGATGAAATCATTTCAGCTTTTCGTGAGCGTTATGACGTTACAATAGAATTAGCAGAAACAGTGGTGGAAACAGAAACATTTTTGGTGAGTCGCGAATTACGTGATATCACTTTAACACCTCAAGATATGACTTTTGTTAATGGTCGAGCTAAGACGCTGAAAAATGAAAATCAGAATACACACATGCCTATGACGAAAGCAAAATAATGGCAGTTTATACAAATATCCATCCAAATGATTTGAAGGTATTTTTGAAACGTTATTCGATAGGTTCGCTTTTGTCCTATCAAGGGATAGAGGAGGGAATAGAAAATTCTAATTTCATACTGTATACAACAGAAGGGAGGTTTGTTCTCACACTTTATGAAAAACGTATTTCAAAAAATGATTTACCCTTTTTTTGCAGCCTTATGCAGCATTTAAGCCGGCGTGGAATTCCTTGTCCTCAACCAGTGGTACAAAGTGATGGGACAACGATTGGTGAACTAGCAGGACGCCCTGCAGCTATTATTACTTTTTTGGAAGGGATGTGGATTCGTCAGCCCAATATATGCCATTGTGGTGAAGTTGGAACGAGTTTAGCGCAGCTGCATTTAGCAGGACGGGATTTTACACTCAGCCGTAAAAATACCCTTTCTGTTATGGACTGGAAGTTATTGTGGAAACATTGCCAAATGAGCAAAGATGCATTGTTAAAGGAGTTTGGGCAAAAAATTGATATGGAATTGGCTTTTTTACACAAAAATTGGCCGTCAGATTTGCCAACAGGCATTATTCATGCTGATTTATTCAATGATAACGTGTTTTTTTTGAATCACCATCTTTCTGGTATTATAGACTTTTATTTTGCTTGTAATGATTTTTGGGCTTATGATTTAGCAATCTGCTTGAATGCTTGGTGTTTTGAACAAGATCATTCCTATAGTCTCTCAAAAGCACATAAGTTATTGGAAAGCTATCAAAAAATAAGGCCATTGCTTCCCTTAGAATTAAAGGCGATTATTTTATTGGCACGTGGTGCGTCTTTACGTTTTCTTCTCACACGCCTTTATGATTGGTTTAATACACCGCCGGATAGTTTTGTGATTAAGAAAGACCCACGTGAATATTGGCACAAGCTATGTTTTTTCAGTAGTATAGATTCACTCAGTGAATTGGGTTTTTGAATTTTATGTTAAATCAACAAAAAGTCGTGGAAATTTATACAGATGGTGCTTGCTCTGGTAATCCTGGAGTTGGAGGATGGGGAGCAGTTTTACGCTGGAATGGTCATGAACGTGAACTTTATGGTGGACAAGTGCACACGACCAATAATCAAATGGAATTGATGGCAGCTATTTATGCATTGAAGGCGCTTAAAGAACCCTGTTCTGTCGATCTCTATACAGACTCTGTGTATGTGCGCAACGGTATCTCTAAGTGGCTTGAAGGTTGGAAGAAAAATCATTGGCGTACGGCGTCAAATAATCCTGTGAAAAATGTGGAGTTATGGCAAGCTCTTGAAGATGTTTGTTCTCATCATACTATCAGATGGCATTGGGTAAAAGGGCATGCGGGACATCCAGATAATGAGCGTGCAGATGCACTCGCTCGGAAAGCAATTACCAAATACCGCGAAAATGGATGCTTTCCGACATAATCTTTGTCTTTTATCACGGAGTAGCAAGAGAGTTTGATTGCGTATGGAGTATGAATGTTCCACTTAAGGCATAATTTTTAAAGGCAACTGTATAAAAAACTGTTTGGTTTATTTCCTTTGGTGTGAAGGAGATGGGAGCACTAAAGAGTGTATATTCTGCGTTTTCAATCACTTTTTTTGCTGGTCCAATTTGCATTTCTCCTCCGTCTAAAAAAAGAGAAGAAGGTATGATTTTGTTATTATTTTGTATTTTGATGAAAAGGGTGTGTCTCTCTTTTTCAGCGCTTATTTTAAATTCAGGATGCGTTGTATGGGGTAAGGTATTTTGAGCTTTTTTTAATAGGGATAACGGGAGGTGTTTGTTTTTTTGAACGGATAGAGAAAAATCAAAATCAACAGTAAGCGGAAGACAGATTTTATGACATAATCCAAGAGTTAAAGTGCCACTTAAATTTTTGCTTGAACCGAAAATACTGAAGGGTAATACCACTTTATCTTTATAGCCTAATGACCAGTCATTTTCGGTTTCATAAAGCTGTGGTGTGGGATAAAAGATTTCATAAGAAACTTGTTGGTTGAAGGTAAAAAATGGTGCAAAGCCTGAATTTCCTGGATTCCTCCAGTAGGTTTTCCATCCTGGTTTAAGAAGAATTTCAATAATACCGTCTCTTATTCCAGAAAGAGAGGGTTCGGTAATAGCTAATCTGATACAACCACCATCTGATTCATGCCAAGATGTTGAAAAAAGATATGCGTTTTGTTTTTTTTGAGCACTGACAGCGATGTTAAAAAATTCTAAAAATATGAATGTTAAGATTAAAGTAACTAAAAATTTTTTATAAAAAAAAGTTGCGATATTTTGTAAGTTTATAAGTATTTGAATTTTTTTCATTGGAGCTTTATTTTCCTTTTGTATGAACTGAGTTGAATTTTATTATGTAAATTATGGAGAATAACAGATTGATGAAGCAGTGTAATGGCTTTTTGGGTGGGCAGTTGCTCATAGCAATGCCAGGAATGAATGACAAACGCTTTATTCGTTCTGTTATTTATGTTTGCGCACATTCTGATGCTGGTGCTATGGGAATTATTCTCAATCAATTGCATCATATTGATTTTCCAGAGCTTTTGCTTCATCTTGGTGTTATAAACAGTGGTCAAAAAAAATGTCTTTCTGAACCAATAAAAAAATTTCCGGTACGCTATGGTGGGCCTGTTGATCCTTCACGTGGTTTTGTATTGCATTCTGATGATTATGCTTGTGAAGAAACTGTTTCTATTGCAGATAAGATCTGTTTTACTGCAACGATTGATATATTAAAAGCAATCAGTTGTGAACAAGGTCCACAACATGCATTGATAGCATTAGGCTACGCTGGGTGGAAAGCCGGACAGCTCGAGGCAGAAATCTCTGCGAATGGCTGGTTGATTAGCTCTACATCACCTAGTTTTCTTTTTGAAAACAATTTAAATCGCAAATATGATGAAAGCTTGACCCGCATGGGAATCAACCCGACCTATCTTGTTTCTGACATGGGGCACGCGTAAAGTTTCACGTATTTTCCGAGTTTTTGATTTTATACAATGTGTTATCCATGATGTTTTGTCCTACCCATTATGTTTTAATTGTATAAGGGAAATGATTTTGAACGAGAGTGATTAATTCTTCAATAGCAATTGGCTTAGTAATAAGCGTGCTTTGAACATATTTACAGCCTTCTTGGCGTAAGAAGATCGCTTCTTTTTCATTTTCCACACCTTCTGCGATGATTTGCAAATTAAGATCAGTTGCCATATTAATTATAGATTTGAGAACAAGCTTTTTCTTACGAGAGTCTATTGAGATAAGTGAACGATCCAATTTAACCATGTCGAATGGGTAACGTACGAGATAAGTAAGTGACGAATAACCTGTTCCAAAATTATCTAAAGCAAGATTCATTCCAAGAGCTTTAATTTGTTCAAGAAAGTGTGCTGATTGTTCAGGGTTTTTTCTTAAGACAAACTCGGATATTTCTATCATCACCGCCCCTTTGTTGAGTGGGTAGCGAAGCAGGGCGGAGCGCAATTGACTGATAAAGCGAGAATGAACCATTTCTGTACTTGGTAAATTAATTGAAATGAAGAAAGATTGTTTGGAAAATTTTTCTTGTACATTTGTAAGATCCATAACGGCGTTATCAATGATAAATTGTGCCAAATCCATAACGATTTGTTCATTTTCTACAATCTTGATAAAATCAGAGACATTTAAATTTCCATAACTTGGATGATGCCATTCTACAATTGTTTCAAAACCAATAATGTGTCCATCTGATAAATTAAGAATAGGATGGTAGAGGATTTTTATTTCATTACGTTTTATGGCAGTATGAATATCTTTCCTCATAGTGTTATGCTCAATGCCTAAGGTACGAAAATTGGGGTGAAAAGGTTCAATATGGTTGCCCCCCATTTGTTTTGCTCGGATCATTGCCAGTTCGCTATCATTTAAAATATCTTTAGCGGTCGATCTGCTTTCACTCCATGTAACTAATCCAATTGAAGTTGAAAGTGTTATTTTTTTTTCTGTAAGTGAAATAGGTGCTGAGATTGTTTTGTGCAGATGATCTGCAAATGCTGCAATTTTCTGTGGTTCAGTTTCACTGAGTAAAATGATTGCAAAACGGTCTGCGGAAAGACGTGATAAGGTATCTTGAAAATTAATAAGACGGCTTAAACGGCGTGCGATGATGAGTAATACAGTATCACCAACAGCTATGCCTAATTTACGATTAATTTGACGGAAATTATCAAAGTCGATCATAAAGACAGTTGGTTTAATTTTGATATTTGCTTTAGCCAAAGCGGTATAATTTTGTAGCCTGTCAAAGAAGATTTGTTGATTAGGAAGTCCCGTTAAGCTGTCGTGAATTGCATCATCCAATAAGCGTTCTTCAGATTTTTTATGGTTGGTAATATTTACAATCGTCCCAATGACGCGTGTAATTTTTCCATCTTTTTGCATAGCTGGGCGTGCGCGAAGGGAAAACCAATGATAATAACCACCACCGGAAGAGAGCCTAAAAATTTGATCGATACGTCCTTTTTTCTTTTTAAGAATGATATCCAATATAGCTTGAAAGCGTTCACGATCTTCATAGTGCAAGGCTGAAATCCAGTTGCTCATAGGTCCATTGAGTTTATGGGTTTCAGTACCAAAGAGGGTTGCCATGTTTGGATGTACAACAATGCGGTCACGTTCAACATTCCAGTCCCAAATAATATTTCCAGCCCCCTTTGCTGCAAGTACTTGTTGTTCAAGATCAGAAAATATTCCTTCATGGAAAGCGTCATTAGAAAAAGTTTGTTGCATGACAGTAAAGCTGATAAGAAGAACAATGAGCACTAATCCTCCCGCTAATGCTGGC
Organism: Bartonella sp. DB5-6; assembly: GCF_000278115.1. Lineage (GTDB taxonomy): Bacteria > Pseudomonadota > Alphaproteobacteria > Rhizobiales > Rhizobiaceae > Bartonella > Bartonella refiksaydamii. Next base: position 95,930 of record NZ_JH725118.1, on the reverse strand, counting down.
TGGATAATATCATTGTTTAAATACCCTGCTATGCTGGCATAAGCTCCAACACACCAAAAGCTAATGAGCAACCATGTCGGTATAAGCATGATTGCGCGGTCATAGCTTCGGAGTGAAAAATAGCTGATTAAAATGATACCAAGCACAGCGGTGAGGCCAAATGACATACGAGCGATGCCCGCTGCTCTGGTCGGGTCATAAATAGCAAATGCTCCCAAACCACAAAGAGCGATGGTCCATACAATTGCACCATAACTGAAGTGATAGTGCCAACGGTTAAGGCATAGATAAGTAAAAAGGAAAATAAAGAGAGTAGCGGCAAGCGCTACTTCTGTACTAGCACGCCAAATGGGTTGCGTTGTTAACGTCACTGCAAAGAATTTATTTAAAAAATTAAAGTCGATGCCAATATAAAAGAGTACCGCCCAAGCGATGGCAGCTGTTGCAGGAAAGAGACCGGTTCCCCGAACGACGAAGAGAACAGTTAATAAGAGTGCTAAAAGACCTGATATACCAAGCAGAATACCATGATAAAGCGTATAGGAATTGATTGCATCTTTATAGGCTTCAGGTTGCCATAAATAAATTTGTGGTAGATTTGCAGAGTTAAGTTCTGCTACAAACGTAACCACAGCACCAGGGTTAAGTGTAATACGAAAAATATCAGAGTTCGCACTGGCGTGGCGATCGAGAGAAAAACCTTCGCTTGGAGTTATGGATTGAATCCGCGCTGATCCGAGGTCTGGCCAAAGAAAGCCTGAATGAGCTATACGATAATGGGGTGCAACGATAAGACGATCTATTTGTTCATCTGTTGGGTTTGCAAGGGAAAATACTGCCCAGTTTCCAGAAAATTTTTCACTTTTTGCTTGCACTTCAATGCGCCATACAATGCCATCTGGTCCTGGTGCTGTACTTGTTTGAAAGATAGAGCTGTTTGTATGGTGAATTTCAATTGCTTTTGAGAGGTCAAGAGCAGCATCCTGAGAAGAAATTTTAACTGGCTCAATTGCCTGTGCTGACGTAAGGTGGACAAAAGAACTGATGATTACAATGTAAATGATGTCAATAATTTTACGCAAACTCTTCACAATGTCCCACTCTTAATATTTTATGATGTTTAATTTTAACTTAGATTTTCAACAAAAAACGTCTACCTTTTATAGTTTTAGCTGCATAACAAGCGGTTGTTGTTTTTTTGAAAAATTATACGATTTTATACAAAAATAAACCAAACATCTGCTTGCCTCAATGAAGTTTGAATTTGATAGATTTTTATATTTTTGTAGGGCAAAATTAAACCATGAGTTTTCAGATTTCATAGATATACCTTCGTTTATAAGATACTTTATCACATGAAGTGGAAGTCAGGTAGTTTTGTACGCCTCTTTGATGAATATTTCCCAAACTTATTCAATGAAAAGAACTTTTGTGGTAAATTTTAGCGTAAAGCCTGAGCATATTGTTATGCTACTGCTTTTTAAAACAGTCTTCTATATCTCCAATATACACGAAAGCATTTGGAGAAAATTCTATTTAATCTTACTTGATTTTGTGTGAAAGAATTGATGTTAAATCATCAAAATTCATAAGGGGGCCGATAGGTCCAACAGCGGCCAGTGTTGGAGTAGAATTGATAAAAAGACGATGCGCTAAATTAGTTAATCTTACAGGAGTAATGAGATCTAAGCGTTCAATGGTTTCAGATATTGGAATTGGTCTACCGTAAAGAAGTATTTGGCGGGCAATAAGATGCGCCTGACTAGATGGGTTTTCTTGTGACATTGTAAGATTAGCACGATATTGTGCTTGTGCACGTTGAAGTTCATTGGCATGAATATTTTTGCTTGTTTTAGAAAGCTCATCAAGAATCACGGGGAGTAGTTCTTTTAGCCCCTCTTGTCCCGTAGCAGCGTGAACTCCAAAGAGCCCTGTATCTGAAAATCCCCAATGAAAAGCATAAATAGAATAGCATAATCCACGCTTTTCTCTTATTTCTTGAAAGAGACGCGATGACATGCCTCCGCCAAGAATAATGGAAAGAATTTGGGTAGCATAAAAATCCCGAGCATGATAAGCCCGCCCTTCAAATCCGAGAACAACTTGTGTATCCATTAGATCACGATATTCACGAAAATCACCGCCGACATAATTTGCAAGGTTAGTGAGAGGCGCTGTTGAATGGGGGCGAAAAGTGCTAAGACGGCTTTCAACTTCTTGCAGGAAATTCTCATGCTGTACAGCTCCTGCCGCAACCACGATCATACGGTCTGCGCTGTATTGTTGATTCATAAAATTATGGAGGTCAGCAGATGTAAATGATTGAATTGTTTGTGGGGTGCCTAAAATAGAGCGACCAAGGGATTGGTGACGAAATGCTGTTTCAGTAAAGTGATCAAAAACAATATCATCAGGAACATCCCGAGCGGCACCAATTTCCTGAAAAATCACTTGTTTTTCTCGTTCCAATTCATTGTCTTCAAATTTTGAATGCATCAAAATATCGGCTAGAATGTCAATAGCAAGGGGGACATCGCTTTTGAGAACGCGCGCAAAATAGGCAGTTGTTTCAGTACTGGTCGTGGCATTGATTTCACCGCCAACATCTTCAATATCGCTTGCAATTTGAAAGGCTGTACGGTTTTCTGTTCCTTTAAAGGCCATATGTTCAAGAAGATGGGCTATACCATGTTGTGTGAAGGTTTCATTGCGTGAGCCAACTTTTACCCATATTCCAAGTGCCACACTGTCAAGCTGTTGCATTGTGTGTGTGGCGATAGTCAAGCCATTACTGAGGCGGCTTATATCTACACGCATGTGTCTCCAACTCCATTCAACAAGCCAATTGCTTTGTTATCAGGGCAATTGGAATATTCTTGATTCAAATTAATGCAACTAACATTAATAAGATGCACGTGTTTTTAAAGAAATATAATCTTTTACTATTTTTTCATCATTAGCAAGACTTATAAAGCGTTCTTCACGTTCCATTAAATCATTGAGACAAGATGGCCATGGGACATTAATCCCACAGGCATTTTTGATGGCATCAGGAAATTTAGCAGGATGAGCGGTGGCAAGGACGATCATTGGAATATATGGTTGCTTATTTTCGCGCGCTACTTTAAGCGCAACAGCTGTATGTGGATCAGCGAGATAGCCGCTTTCCTTATAAACATGGTCAATCATTTGCGCCGTTTCAGTCATGTTACTTTTCCCAGCAGAAAACAGAGAACGAATATTCTTGAGCTGCTTCTCACTAAGATTAAAACATCCTGATTTTTTCAAGTTTTCCATCGCATTACGAATCCATACAGGATCACGTTCGCCACTTTCAAACAGTAGGCGTTCAAAATTAGAAGAGACTTGAATATCCATCGAAGGTGATGTTGTATGGATTATTGGTCGTGTTTCATAAGTACCGCTGGTTAATGTGCGTGGGAGGATATCGTTATCATTTGTTGCAATAACCAATTTGGCAAGGGGTAGTCCCATACGGGCAGCGACATAACCTGCAAAAATATCACCAAAATTTCCAGTAGGAACAGTAAATGAAACAGCTCTATCAGGAGCACCTAAAGCAAGTGCAGATGAAAAATAATAAACAATTTGAGCCATGATACGTGCCCAGTTTATAGAATTAACTCCCGAAAGCGCTTTTTTTTGTCGAAAATTATGGTCGTTAAACATTGCTTTGACGAGTGCTTGGCAATCATCAAAATTTCCTTCAATGGCTATAGCATGAATATTTGTACTGTGGTTGGTAGTCATTTGTCGCTGCTGAACGGGTGATACACGCCCTTTAGGAAACAAAATAAAAATATCTGAGTTTTCTCTTCCAGCGAAGGCTTGTATTGCAGCTCCCCCAGTATCTCCTGATGTGGCAGCAATAATTGTTGTGCGTCTATTTTTTTTAGTGAGAACGTAATCCATCAGTCTAGAAAGAAACTGCATTGCGACATCTTTGAATGCCAAAGTAGGACCGTGAAAAAGCTCAAGAATAAATTCATCTGTTCCAGTTTGCAATAATGGACAGGTTACTGGATGACGAAAGGTGGCATAAGATTCGGAAATCATATTCTCGAAAGGTTTATATTCGATCTCATTATTCACAAAGGGCCAAAGAATGGTTTTAGCAATTGTAGTATAGGATTGTCCACGGAGCGCTCGTAATGCATCAGGTGATAATTGAGGAAATTTTTCTGGAAGGTAAAGCCCACCATCACTAGCTAGGCTAGTCATGATCGTTTCAGTAAAGCCTAGAATAGGAGCTTCACCTCTTGTGCTAATATATTTCATGAATCTTTTCTTTCATTTATTTTTAGTGAACTGATAAAATTTTATATTTCATGTTTTTAAAAATATTTAAATGGTAAAACGAAGGACTTTTTTGTTTATGGTAGAGAATTCTATTTGGAGGGGCGCTTATTTTATAATTTATGCTGCTTTGTTAAGTTTCTTGAATATTTTGAAGATACAAAGTAGTATTTCTCAAAGCCTTTTATAAAAATTCAATGGCGAGTGTCTGTTTTCTGTTCTAATTTACGCAATCAAAGATTCATCACAATCAAGTTTTTAGCTATGATTTATGTGAGAGAGTTGATCAGAGAACCTTAGGGTATTGCGTGTAGATTACGCATATTGAGTTGTTTTTTCAGTATAAATTGTCAATTTTTATGTTGATAGGTATTATATTTATTAGCCTTATTAATAATTTCAGCAAAGTCATTCATGGAAAGAACAAAAGGCATCCCCCCTGATGATTTAAGGCGGGATGCAATTCAATCACTCTCCCTTTGACAAAGAAAAAAGAGCTAATGGCTTTAAATTATTTTACTTTTTTCCTTGAAACTTACTTATTGCCCATCCGAGTATTCCAGTAATTATACCCATAAAAGTTCCTGTAAAGATGCCAAAACCTAGAGCTCCTATTGTAGTGAAAAATCCTAGAGTAATGGGTTCAAATACCTTCTCAATTTTTCCTTCAATGAGAGCTTCATTTTCTGTTCTATAACTTAGACTTGGAACATAGAGAGCAGCCATACTGATAGCCTTTTTCTTTCCCTGCTCAATTATGGAAACAGGAATACTTTCTTGTTGAGAGGCATTTCTCACATTATTTGCATTAACATTCACGACCTGTGTAAGAGAAAAAGCGACCGCTATATAAATAGTTAACACATGGTTTTTAAACATTTTTACCATAATTTTACCTCAAATACTTTTATTTTTAATATAATTTGGCAAACACTTTGATGAATCCAATGAGCATGCCGAAAGAGACAGATATAGTTAGAGCTTTCAATATTCACGATATTATAGTTCATTATGTATTTTTGTAAATGGAAATAAATATAGCGTGATGTTATACTTTACGTTTTGTTTAAAAATTCTATGAAGTTCTACTATAAAAGATGTGAAAGGGTGCTATCGTATTGCAGATTTGATGAGATTTATTACCCACCCGAGTAACATACCTACAACAGTTGTGGCATATCCAATTGCAACTCCAATACCAAAAGTCCCTAATGTAATAGGCTCAACTACCTTTTCAACTTTTTCTTCAAAGGCAGCCTCATTTCCCGCTTCATAATTTAAACTTGGAATATAGAAAACAGACATATATGTCGTTTTCTTTCTTTCTTGTTCTGTTACGGAAATAAAAGCGTTTTTTTCTTGAGGGTTGTTTCTCATATAATTTGCATTAACATTCATAACATGTGAAAAAAAAATAGCAAATACTATAAAAATATTTAACACGTAATTTTTAAAAATCTTCATCATAGTTTTACCTTATATATTTTCTAGTTTTGATGTAAGTAAGCGAATGCAGTAATACTCAGTAAATGCAAAGATAGACGCACACGCACTCATATTTATTTGGCAGTGTAAGAAGGCGCTTCATTATGTGTTTTATAATATTGTTACAAAAATATAATGAAGCTACCTCTTAATAATTTATACTAAACCGCTTTATTTGAATATTAATACCATGTCCTTTATCCATCCTATGATTGAACTTATGAAGCTTATTGCGTATCCAGCAGCCAGTAATCCAAGTCCTATTGTGAGTGGTTCAACCACCTTTTCAACTTTTCCTTCAATAATAGCTTTATTTTCTACTCCATAATTTAAACTGTGGGCGTAGAGAGTAGCCATACTGATTGCTTTTTGTTTTACTGCGGATAGAGAGGTAGTTTCTTGCTGAGAGCTATTTTTCAAGTAGTTTGCATTAACATTCGCAACCTGTGTAAGAGAAAAAGCAATTGCTATAAAAATACTTAACACATGATTTTTAAACACTTTTACCATAATTTTACCTCAAGTACTTTCTGTTATTAATATTGTTATATAGACATGCTTACAGAGACAATAAGTTAACTTAAAAATATCAAATTCACTTATTGTTTGCATTGTGCACATACAATATATATCACTATGTTGCTTATTGTCAACTAAAAAATACTTTTTGTAAAATAATATGGATAATATAGTTCTATTATGTATTTTACTTAATCAAACAACATATTTAAAAAGTTTATCGAATAAGAAAATTATTATGATAATAGGATAATTTTATAATAAAGAATGAATATTTTTTGTCGTTTAATACATTTTTTGAAATGTTTTGTTTGCAGGGTATAGACAAGTATGTGGTATATGAAGCAAAGATAATCAATAATTAGATAATAACATAAGCAGCTAATTAGAAAAATTTAATTATAGATAGAATAAAAAAATATTCATTTTATCTATTTTATAAAACTTAAAATTATTCAAACAGATGATATAGTGTAGTTTGGATCATATTGCATTTTTTGAAATATATTCAGCTATAATTTCCAATTCAAAACTTTGATAAGAATAAATTTACTGAATGCTTGATTTAGCTCCCAATGTGCATGTAATAAACATTCTGAAAATTTTGACTTTTAATTCATCAATAGGATTCTTATATACTTTATCAATACCAAGTTTATGGATAGAATATTATCCGTAATAAAAGTTTCTATGACCCATATCTAGAAATCATGGTTTGAGAATTATCCATTATAACGTTTCTCTACGCTGTCATAACCACATGAATGAATATGTATATCTGTGCTTGTACTAATTTAAAGCTATATTATAGAGACAAAACAAAATTTATATTTTTTCATAAGAACAAGAAGCAGAGCTTAAATTGTATAGGGATGAAAATTTACTGACTATAACAATGGTATAGGCGTATACCAAGCTATTTTTCATATATAGCCAATGCAGTTATATATTAATTATTTATAATAAAGCATACTGTAATTTAAAGAAGAACTGCCTAGCAGAAATATTAAAATATTTTTTAAGAGAGTTTATGAGCTGATATGCGTTCAAGGAACTTTTTTATGATACGTCTTGCCATACTGCCATTGCTTCTAAGACTTCTCCTAAATAGGCATGTTTGTTGATAGTCGTTTCAGCTCCAGCATCTGCAAGCGCGTTAGAGTGACCAAGGTAACTATGCGATCCTCCAGTAAAACCAATGGTGCGCATTCCCGCTGCTATTGCAGCATGTACGCCATGAAGTGAATCCTCTATGACAATAGTATTTGGGGGCTTGGCATGTAATTGTTGTGCAGCAAAAAGAAAAACATCAGGGGCAGGTTTAGTTTTTTTCGTCCCAACTTCAGGTGCAGAAAATATTGTATCCTCAAAAAGATCATAAAGATCAACGATAGTGAGCATTTCCTTTATATCTACACTTTTTGCATTAGAGCAGATGCAGTAAGGATAGCGAGATTTAACATTTTCTACAGCTTCTCTTATCCCATCAATAGCACGTAACTCGGTTTTCATTTGTATCCGAAAAAGATTTGACATTTGATCAATAAGATGAGCAGAAATTGGCTTTCCTGTTTCTTGTTCAACTTGTTTAAGAATATCACAAAAAATGAGTCCTGCATAACGCTTACTTAATTCCTCAGGTGCTATTTCATATCCTGCTTGTTTCAGTAATTGAGATCCAATTTTTGCTGCGAGATATTCAGAATCTACCAGTACTCCATCACAATCAAAAATAATGAGATCTATCTGAGGCATGAGATATTCCTTTACGTATTATTTATAGCTTGAAAACTTTCATGAAAATGCGATTGAGACGATTTTATTTCATAAAAATACGTTTTGAAAGTGATTCTTATCTATTTGACGAAATAAAAAATATGGGAACAGTGTGTTGAAAGGAAGAAAAATAAGGATTTTTCAGTATGAAATTCCTTTATTTTTCTTGAAAAAGAAAAAATGAATAACAATTCCGTAGGAATTTAACGATACGTTTACTCTATTTTGTAAATATAGGCTGATAATGCGGGCCTATAAGCCATTTTGATTGATTATAGGGTAAATTCAGTTCATTTTGTTGGGTTTTTCATGACAGTTATTCAGCTTCAAAAAGATTTCGTTCGTACTTCCTCACAGACTCTATGGCGCAATAAAATTTTCAAAGGGGATTGTGTTGCCGTACTGGAAAAACTTCCAAAACATTCAGTTGATATGATTTTTGCTGATCCCCCTTATAATTTGCAATTGGATGGTGTTTTATACCGTCCAGATCATTCTCTTGTTGATGCGGTTGATGATGAATGGGATCAGTTTGAAAGTTTTGCTGCTTATGATGCTTTTACGCGTGCATGGTTGCTTGCTTGTCGCCGTGTGTTAAAACCCAATGGAACGCTTTGGGTTATCGGATCCTACCATAATATTTTCCGAGTTGGTACGGCATTACAAGATTTAGGTTTTTGGATGCTTAATGATATCATTTGGCGTAAAAATAATCCCATGCCTAATTTTAGAGGACGTCGCTTTCAAAATGCTCACGAGACACTTATTTGGGCTGTTCGAGATCAAAAAGATAAAAAGTATACGTTTAATTATGACGCTTTAAAAGCTGCGAATGAAGATTTACAAATGCGTTCAGATTGGCTTTTCCCTCTCTGTACTGGTGCTGAACGTTTAAAAGACGAGGCAGGGCATAAATTACATCCAACACAAAAACCACAAGCGTTATTAGCACGTATTATTATGGCTTCTAGTAAGCCAGGTGATGTCATTCTTGACCCATTTTTTGGTTCAGGAACAACGGGTGCTGTTGCCAAACTTCTGGGGCGTGATTTTGTAGGTATTGAACGTGAGCAAGATTACATAGATGCGGCGTGTGAGAGGATTGCTGGGGTTAAACCTTTAGACAAACCAGAATTGGCAATTTTGGATAGAAAAAAAGCAGAACCGCGTGTAGCATTCAACAGCTTACTTGAAGCTGGTTTACTGTATCCTGGAGAAGTTCTTTATGATAGGAAGAAGCAAGTATCTGCTATTGTAAGAGCTGATGGTACAATCATGCATGGTGGTGAAGCTGGTTCTATTCATGCAATGGGAAGAAAGGCTCAAGATTCACAAAGCTGTAACGGTTGGACTTTTTGGTATTATGAGGAAAACGGAAGGTTGAAGTCCATAGATAATTTAAGAATGATAATACGTTCACAGATGTTGAAAACGGGTGTTCTGTGAAGTAGCAAGTTGGCATCATCGCTATATTTCCGAACGTTCAATATTGTTATTGTATTTAGACGTTTCATAAGAAGTATATTGATTCTTTTCTTGAATGTTTTTATCCACATACCAATCCTGCTTGTGATGTTTAAGTGAACGTTTTTTAATAATTCATCATAAGAGAATTTGACATGAGGGAATCTCACTATATTAAAGGTTCTCATTCAAGCAGAAAAGCGATGAATTATCATTATAAATCAATGTATTTTATAAAAAATGAAACATTACATATTGAATTAAAAAGTTCGTTTTTTCAGTGAAGAGAGTTATTTTAATCTAAACGAATTGGGAATCGCTACGGAAATGGCTTTTTTCATAACAATGGGGAGTGCTTCTTCGGAAAGATACTGAATGTCGCACCACCAGCCATTTTCATGATTCATTTCGTGAATACTATTGGTGTAGTAAACGTCAAGTTTCAAAGAAAAGTGAGTAAAAGCATGTTTAATTTGTCCTTTGAATTGCCAATTGGCTCTAAAGGGCGCGTTTTGGAGTCCGTTTTTGTTGTCTATTCCAATATTGTTAGGAATTTGTGTCATTCCACCTAGAAGTTTTCTCCCTTGTCGTTTTTCTAAATAAATTTGTCTGTTTTCATTCAGTATAACAAAAGCACTACTAGTTTTTGAAGGGCGTTCTTTTTTAGGGGCTTTGACTGGGAAGGACTCTGTCATTTGCATTTTTGCTGCTCTACACAAACTTTGAAGGGGGCAGAGGTAACAAGATGGTTTACGCGGTGTACAAATGGTTGCTCCTAGGTCCATCATTGCTTGAGCAAAGTCACCAGGGCGCTTTAAAGCAATAATTTTTTGTGTTTTTTCCTTAATTTCTGTTTTTGCTTTTGGCAGTACTGAAGCGATAGCAAATAAGCGGGCTACCACGCGTTCCACATTACTATCAACAACTGCTACAGGATGGTTAAAAGCAATTGCAGCAATGGCTGCTGCAGTGTAGTCTCCAATACCCGAGAGAGTTCGCAATGCTTGTACGGATTGAGGAAATTGCCCTCCGTAGTTTTCGATAAGCTGCTTAGCACAATTTCTAAGATTACGTGCGCGTGAATAATAGCCAAGACCAGCCCAAGCTTTCATGATATCATCTTGTGAAGCTTTTGCTAAAGAGAAGAGATCAGGCCAAAGTTTCAAAAATTTCTGAAAATAAGGTTTTACAGCTTCGACAGTTGTTTGTTGAAGCATGATTTCAGAGAGCCAAATCCGATAGGGGTCAGAGCGGGTGCCTTGTGCTTGTTTTTCAGGAGTAATACGCCATGGTAAATGGCGGTGATTCTGATCGTACCAAAAAAGGAGGCGCGAAGAGATTTCATGCATGATTGTTTTCAACCATAAAGAGATATAAAATGCAAAAGGAAAAAGCATTTATTTTGCAATTTATGGTTTGTTTTTGTCCATTTATTATAGAGCTTCTGGATAGATAATATCGGATTTCGGCGATATTTGATGAGTCTTTAGGAAAAGAGCACTGAGATAAAAGAGAAAATTATTATAATTTGATAAATGATTTGATGATGATTTAGAAAAATGAGAAAACAATTTCAAAAACGTCATTTTTATTCTCTCTCTGAGACGGTATCCAAGATACTTGATCCGGTTTTGCACAAGCGAACAGGACTTAATATTGCACTTATAGAACATTGGTCACAGATTGTAGGCTGTGATGTTAGTGAATATACAATGCCGTTAAAAATTATTTGGAAACGTCGTGTACATCAAGAAGAAGTTTTCCAACCTGCAACACTTGTTGTGGCGTGTGAAGGAGGGGCTGTCTTAAAATTTATGCATGAAAAAGATGAATTACTCCATAGAATTAATGTTTTTTTTGGATATGTCGCTATTGATCGTATCAAGATTGAGCAAAGGTTTATATCTACTCTAACAAATCACTTACCGATAAAGCTAGGACCAAATGAAAAAAACAAAAAACGTATAGAAAAAATGCTTGAAGAAGTTGAAAATGCAAATTTACGTCAATCACTTTATAAACTTGGCTGTTGCATTTTCGCAGAAAAAAATAATAAATAACAAGGTATCTTATATATTTTTCTTTAAGTATATGAGAAAGTGCTAGATTCTTATTCGTTTAATAACAACAGAAAAGTATTATTTATGGTAAAGTACCGCTCTTTTTTATCTTTCGGGATGATTTTTTTCTTCATAACAGCTGTACAAATCAATGCAGCTATCGCTTTAGCTAATGGGGCTAAACCAGTTTCAACTGTTGATATGGCTAAACTTCTTCAATCGGGGAAGGTTAAAGATAGGTTTGAGGGGGAAGAAAATGCACCGGTAACAATTATTGAATATGCTTCATTGACATGTGTTCATTGTGCATCCTTTTATAATGATGTACTTCCTCAAATTCGTAAAAAATATATCAAAACAGGAAAAGTGAAACTTATTTTTCGAGAGTATGCTTTTGATTTACGAGCAACAGCAGGTTTTATGTTAGCACGCTGTGCACCAGAAGATCGCTATTTTCCTCTGATAGAAGTTTTATTTCAGAAACAGCAAGAGTGGGCTTGGGGGAAAGATGCTGAAACACCATTGAAGAAAATTAGCTTAATGGCGGGTTTTACGGACGAAAGTTTTAAGGCTTGCTTAACAAATCAGTCCATTCTAGATGAAGTAAATGCATCTTTTGAGCGTGGTAAAGAGCTTGGTGTTGAAGCGACACCTACCTTCTTTATCAATGGTAATAAGTATGAAGGTGCCATGAGGGTAGAATCTTTCTTTTCGGTGATTGATAGTTTCCTTAAAAACTAATTTTTTACAAAAGATGGGATTTGATATTTATGGTCATTTCCTTTTCGGAAGGTTAGTTTTTTGCATTTATGAAGCGATGTTTTCTTTGATTTAGCTAATTTTGAGTCGAATCATTGCTTTTGATTGTGGGACTAGATCAAATGATATTTTTATGCTGATATGAGAGGACTTGTGCAATGGTAAAATGGGTTTATAGTTTTGGCGATGGCAGTGCGGAAGGAAATGCTAGTAAGCGCAGTCTTCTTGGTGGCAAAGGGGCAAATTTGGCAGAAATGAGTAATCTTGGTTTGCCTGTACCTCCCGGATTTACTCTTACAACGGAAGTTTGTAATTTTTATTATGCAAATGATAAATCATATCCAGAAGAATTACGGGAAGTTATTAAGCAAGCACTTAAGCGCATTGGTGAACAAACGGGACGTGAATTTGGTAATGAAAAAAGTCCACTTTTACTCTCTGTTCGCTCAGGGGCTAGGGCTTCTATGCCAGGGATGATGGATACAGTACTTAACCTTGGTATGAATGATGAGACTGTAAAAGCAATAGCTTTGCAAGCCAATAATGAACGTTTTGCTTATGACAGCTATCGCCGTTTTATCCAAATGTATTCTAATGTTGTTTTGGGATTGGATCATTCGTATTTTGAAGAGATTCTTGATGAGGCAAAAGCACGCTATGGTTATGCTGACGATACAGAAATGACAGCGGATAGCTGGAAAGATGTTATTATTTCTTATAAAGCATATGTTGAAGAAAAATTAAGGAAGCCTTTTCCACAAGACCCTGAACAACAGCTATGGGGAGCGATTGGAGCAGTTTTTTCCAGCTGGATGACAGCTCGTGCGGTCACTTATCGGCGTTTACATAATATTCCTGAAAGTTGGGGAACGGCGGTTAATGTACAAGCTATGGTTTTTGGCAATATGGGTGAAGATTCAGCAACAGGTGTTGCTTTTACGCGGAATCCATCGACAGGGCAAAAAGAACTTTACGGTGAGTTTTTAATGGATGCGCAGGGTGAAGATGTTGTGGCAGGTATTCGAACCCCCCAAAATATTACGAAAAATGCACGTATTATTGCGGGTTCAAATAAACCATCTTTAGAAGAGATTATACCAGAAGCTTTTTTGGAGCTGTGTCAGATTGCGCAGAAGCTTGAACAGCATTATCGGGATATGCAAGACCTTGAATTTACGATTGAAAAAGGTAGATTGTGGATGTTACAGACTCGTTCAGGAAAACGAACGGTTCGTGCAGCTTTAAAAATGGCAATCGAAATGGTTGAGGAGGGGTTGATAAGCCGTGAAGAGGCGGTGATGCGTATTGATGCAAAATCGCTTGACCAACTTTTACATCCGACACTTGATCCCAAAGCAGCACGTTTTGTTGTTGCACGTGGTTTACCTGCTTCTCCAGGGGCGGCAACTGGTGAAATTGTTTTTACTTCGGAAGAAGCAGAAAGTGCATCGGCAGAAGGTCGCAAAGTTATTTTAGTACGCGTAGAAACAAGTCCAGAAGATATCCATGGTATGCATGCGGCAGAAGGGATTTTAACAACGCGTGGTGGCATGACAAGTCATGCTGCTGTTGTGGCGCGCGGTATGGGGAAACCATGTATTTCTGGTGCAGGTAGTGTGCGGATTGATTATAACACAAATACAATGATTGTTTCAGCGCAGAGCTTTAAAAAGGGTGATGTCATTACGATTGATGGTGGAAGTGGAGAAATTTTCAAAGGGAAGGTTGCAATGTTACAACCTGAGCTTTGTGGAGATTTTGCAAAATTGATGGAGTGGGCTGATGGGATGAGGCGAATAAAAGTTCGTGCCAATGCTGAAACACCAACTGATGCACGTATGGGACGTTCTTTTGGGGCTGAGGGGATTGGACTCTGCCGTACAGAACATATGTTTTTCTCTGGTGAACGTATTGTTGCCATGCGTGAAATGATTTTAAGTAATGATGAACGTGGTCGTCGTAAAGCACTGGATAAACTTTTGCCAATGCAGCGTTCAGATTTTGCTGAATTGTTTGAAATTATGCGTGGTTTGCCTGTTACTATCCGCTTGCTAGATCCACCCCTCCATGAATTTTTGCCAAAAACGGATACGGAAATTCTTGATGTTGCAACGGCTATGGGAGTTCCTACTGAAGTGCTTGCTGAACGCGCGCAGCAGTTGCACGAATTCAACCCTATGCTTGGATTACGCGGATGCCGTTTGGCCATTATTTATCCAGAAATTGCCGAAATGCAGGCACGGGCCATTTTTGAAGCAGCAGCAGATGCTGCTCAAAAATCTGGGTCTCCTGTTATGCTCGAAATTATGGTGCCGCTTGTTGCACTAAAATCTGAACTTGATTTTGTAAAAGCTCGTATCGATCAGATAGCTGATGAAGTTATAAAGAAAGAAGGAAGCGACATTCAATACATGGTTGGGACGATGATTGAGCTTCCAAGAGCAGCTCTTCGGGCAGATGAAATTGCCAAAACTGCTGAATTTTTTTCATTTGGAACCAATGATCTAACGCAAACCACTTTTGGAATTTCACGTGATGATGCTGCTCCTTTTTTGGCAACGTATTTTCAAAAAGGACTTTTAGAACAAGATCCTTTCGTATCCATTGACCGCAATGGAGTAGGGGAACTTATTTCTATTGCTGCACAGCGTGGTCGTTCACAACGTGGAAATATTAAACTGGGAATTTGTGGTGAACACGGAGGTGATCCTGCTTCTATTGCTTTATGTGAAGAAAATGATCTAGATTATGTTTCATGTTCTCCTTTTCGAGTTCCAATTGCGCGTTTAGCAGCAGCACAGTCAGCTATTGCAAAAAAGACACAAAGATTTTGAGTTTTTTTATTGTGTGGCGGCAAGTCTTGCGTTTAGACAATTCATAAAAAGCATATTTATTCCTTTCTTAAAAATTTTTTATCTACAAGCTACTCTCTCTTGTAACATGCAAGCGAAGTTCTTTCATAAAAGAGTTTGAAATGAGGTAATCTTGCTGTACTTGGAACTTTCAATCAAGTTATAAAAACGGTTAATTATTATAAATCAATATGTTGTCTTAATTGCATAGAATAAATTATATGTATTCCTTATTTTTTTCACTAAAAGGAAAATTTCCAAGATACATTTTAGTTTTATGCGTGGGAGAGAGAAAAGCTTTCCTTTGATGTATTTAGGAAAAAAAGCATAAGGTAAAAGAGTATATTGTCGCTATGTTTTCAGTGTCTGCTTTGTAAGATAGATGCTTTTCTTCAATTCAACAAACCAACTTCGCGCATTTTCATCAAAATTATGTGATCAATTTTACCTGTTATGGGAAGATCAAACATTTTTTGAAACTGTTTTAAGGCTTCACCTGTTTTTTGATCTTCTACACCTGTGATAATAACTTCCCTGTTACCAAAAATACGTAAAGCTTTTTGTACTTGTATAATATCTGTAACAGGAGGTTCTAAAACAATTTCTTTCGATCGCGGCATAGCGCTTGTTTTTGTCGATTCATTTGCTATTTCTATCTCGTTTTGCTTAATTAATACTGCAATTTCATCTATTGTGGAGTTGGGTGAAACATCGTTTTGCCTCTCTCGAGTAGCTTGCTGTTTCCATAGTGCTATGGCTCGACGCATTTTAGGTCCCTCTATCCCATCTAAAGGACCATCATAAAGTCCTAGTTTTGCTAGCTTCTTTTGTATTTCTAGTGTGTCTTCTGACAGAGGCTGTGAAGATAAATTTTTGTGTAGAGGGTTTGAGAAAGGTACAGAAGCAACACGAGAAACTGTATGAAATTTTGCTTCTTTTTTGGACAAAGTAGAATTTTGCTCTATATTCGGAGCGAAGGTGAACTTCATTTTAGTAAAAACATCCTGTTGCATTGTCATTTGCGAAAACAAAGCATTAAATGAAACAAATCCAAAACTAATAGTAAAAAGAAAAGCTCCAATGAAAAAAAAAGCATTTTTACGTGTATGGAAATAAAATGTTTTTGCAATCCAAAAGAGAAAACGACTACTTATGAGAAGAATTGTTATAACAATACTACTATAGCGTTTACGATGTTTTATTCTGCGTGTTTTCTGTTTTTTTGTCATTATTTTTTATTTCCAATTACAGTTACTTCTTACACAGAAACGAAAATAAATTATTCTCATTTCCGATAACAAGAGGGAGGAGCATCTACATTGTTGCTCTCTCCTTTCCAACTGTTAAAATCAACGATCTTTTTACACAAATGTATGAGCAGATAAATCAACAATAGCCTTCATCCAATTTTCTCAGTTTTATATTCTACAGCATTTTTTTAAGCTTCTACCTATGCGACACCATTTTTACGCTTGTAATTCACATTAATCACATATCATCATCTAAACTGAAAGTGCTATGTTATTTCCTTATTTTTTGCGTATATATTGCGTAGCATTTGAAATAAAACTGAAACACATTTGCTTATCACGCTGTAGAATTAAAGCAACGTGTATTTTTTTCAAATATTGTACATCTGCATAGGATCACATCCTCATAAAATGATATGATAAGCACACTTGCCTCTCAATATCATATATGTTCTCGTATAAATTCATTCTACTAATATTCAATAAATTTTATAAATAACAACGAAAGTCATTTTTAAAATCTCTGCAAGAGAATAGGCTATCTGCTTAATCCATATAATTTTTATATATGTGTTTTTTTTAGGAAACAGAAAATTACAATGTGCGTTGTACAGTATAGTAACTTTCATGCACTACTGTGGTTATTACGCATAATTCTTTCTATCTCATTTACATTCATTCTCGTTATACGTAGTGAAAGTGTAAGCTCACATATTTGCAATGCTCTTGTTTTTTATTGTATAATTAATTTTGATGTTAATTTTTTAACAAAAAGATAATGCATCTCGTTTTTGTACAGCTGCATCATCTATGATTGTGACGTAATTAACGATATAAATCTGATAAACAAATGCTCAATTTTATAAATTTTTTATAAAGAAGAAGAGTATAGGTTGCTATTTTTGTTTCATTCATAACTGCGGTACATTGGCTGCCCATGATACGTTTTTTGATTAAATTATTATTTTTTTTGTTTTTTCTTTTTGTCATCATTTCATTTTTTGTAGCAAAGCCTAACAATCATCATTCCTCTACCCAAAGAAATAGTGAAACAACAACGAGCGATGTGATTATGGCTTTTAAGGAAGCTTTAAATGATTTAGGAGCATTCTGTGACCGTAATACAGAAGCCTGCAAAGTTGGAAAAACCTTTTTAAGTTCACTTGGCGAACGCGCACGTTATGGTGCAAAAGCAGCTTACGAATATTTTGGACGTATATTAGATGACAAGAATAGGACAGTCTCTCCAAATATTGCTCCCAATGTCGAGCTACAGGATTCTATACAAAAACAGGAACATTCAACATCACCTTAAAACAAAATTTTTAATGTTTGCCATTGGTATTATATTAAGAAGAATAAGTGCTTATCCGTCAACCAATTACATTCAGCATAATCATAAAAACAAGACAGGACTGAGATTATGGCAGAAACAATCAATGATATTATAGAAAACTTCTCTGTTTTGGATAATTGGGAAGATCGTTATCGTTATGTGATTGAACTTGGGCACGAATTACCGCCTTTTCCTGAAAGTGCGCGAAATGATGCTCACAAAGTGCCTGGATGTGTTAGCCAAGTATGGCTTTTATCTTCACGTAATAATGCAGAAAATCCAACATTAACGTTTCAAGGTGATTCTGATGCCCATATAGTGCGTGGGCTTATCTACATTCTTTTTGCCTTCTATTCAGGCAAAAAAGCTTCTGAAATTCGCAATGCGGATGCTGAAGGACTCTTTAAAACACTTGGTTTAAACGAAAATCTCACGCCACAACGATCAAATGGTCTTAAATCAATGATTGAACGGATTCGTAGCGAGAGTTATGTATAAAATTAAATCAGCGTAGAAAAAGCTACGCAAAACTTCTACAAAAACATATCCGCTAAAAAGCATTTTTATATACCAAAGACGCTCTTTTGTTCAAAAAATGTGTTTACTTGTTTTTTTTTCGTTTGCTTTTGCGCCCAAGTCCCATTTCCTTTGCCAAAGCTGAGCGCGCTTTTGCATAATTAGGTGCCACCATAGGATAAGAACTGTCCAATTGCCACTTTTCACGATATTCTTCCGGTAGCATTCCATAATGAGTCATAAGATGACGCTTTAAAGATTTAAATTTCTTCCCATCTTCAAGGCAGATAAGATAATCCGGAAAAATTGAGCGTTTTGGGTTAACGGCTGGCCTTTGCTTCTCAACCTCAACTTCTGTTAATTCTACATTCCCCGCTTTACGAAAAGCGGCATGGACATCAGCAATCAAACTTGGCACTTCAGTCGGTCGGATAGAATTATTACTCACGTAGGCAGCAACAATATCAGCAACCAATGTAATAACTAAATTGCTTTCAGTCTCTAAGACTGGACGATGTTCCATTCTTGTTTCCTTTAATTTAACGAGTAATTTAAAATCGAGATACGGCACACATACTCATGATACAGAGATCTCATGCACATAGGTTTCATATTGTACAAAAATCTTTTTTGTCAATTCAATTATTCTATAAAATTGCCAAAACACAAAAAAATCAAATAAATACCCCTTTTTTGTCATAATATATACTAAGAAGAAACAGCTTCTTACCTCTTAGAATATATTTTTGTTCTATAAAATATCGTGCATGGAATAAAATATATCATACATATAAAAAATAATATAGCATAAAGTTATTTATTTTTTTAGCGAGCATAGAACTAAAAACATTAAATATAAGACGATAATATATAATTTAATATTTTTATTTTATATATTTATAAATTAATGTTCATCTTTCTAAATTTCAAATTTGTTTCATAATAGAGCTTTATTTAATATAAAAAATAGCTTAAAATATTTTTTTAATTCAAAAAATACAGTAAATAAATTTAAAAATCGCCTATCCAATATGATAGGATAAGCTTTTTCCTTCTAGTCAGTAATACCAATATTCCCAATACATTTCTAAAATAAATTTTATTTTGTATATCCAAAATTCAGTTCTATTGTTTAAAGAAAAATCTAATTTCGTTACCAAATAGCCTTATTTTCTCAGTTTGTCACTTCTATAAAAATGGCATTATGCTTATAAAAGATGATACACGTGATATGTGATAAACAGAAGTACATAGTGTCATTATAGAAACTATCACAGCTATATTTTTGCAAAGGCACGGGATCTATAGATTTACGCACTTGCATAACCAATATGATTCTAACATATAAACGAAACTGTTAACATCTTTTTATAGGATCGTATATGACTCGCTCTTCTGTAATTCCGCCTAAAGCATCCAAAATCATTCATAAAGAAATGTATCACGGTATTTGTCGTGATGATCCTTATCATTGGCTACGTGCATCTAATTGGCAAGAGGTTTTTAAGAATCCTAGTTGTCTTGACGAAAATATTCGACATCATCTTGAAAAGGAAAATGCTTATCAGGTTGATCAAATGGCTGATACAAAGCCATTACAAGATTTGCTTTTTTCCGAAATGAAAAGCCGCATCCAAGAGAATGATAGTTCCGTTCCTATAAAACACGGCCCTTTTGCTTATGGGGTCTCTTATGTTATCGGAGGTCAACAACCACATTATTTTCGTACACCAAGGAATGGCGGAGAAAAAAATATTTACCTTAATGGTGATGATTTGGCTGAAGGCAAAGAATATTTCAATTTTGGTTCAGTTCAAGAATCTCCTGATCATACACATGTTGTATGGACTTACGATGACAAAGGATCAGAATTCTACAAAGCTAAAATTCGTAATTTGGAAACATTATCTGACTGTGTAGACACTATTACTGATACATCCGGACAGATTGTGTGGGATGCTAATTCTGAAGGTTTTTTCTATACGAAGATGGATGAAAACCACCGGCCTTCTGAACTTTATTATCACCGATTAAACACCGATCAATCGCAAGATAAGCTTATTTTTCGTGAGGATAATCCAGGATTTTTTTTATACGTAAGTGGCTCTAAGCTTAATGATGTGGTTTATATTAATATTCATGATCATGAAACGTCAGAGATTTGGTTGATTTCTGCCAAAGCGCCTCTCACTGTTCCCCAATGTGTACGGAAGCGACAAAAAGGTATTGAATATTCACTTACAGAAGGCGGTGATATTTTTTATATTCTGACCAATCTAGATAACTCCAAAGATTTCAAGATTATGATAGCCCCGTATGCATCTCCACAATCAGAAAATTGGTCTGAACTTGTGCCACATCAGCTTGGACGTTTGATACTATCCCATGATGCATATCAAGATTTTCTTATCTGGCTCGAACGTTTTGAGGGGCTTCCTCGTATAAAAGTAATGGAGCGTACCACTAAACAGATTCATTCCATTACTTTTACAGAAGATGTTTATTCTTTAGGTCTACAAGGTGCTACAGAGTATAATAGCCAAACCATTCGTTTTTCCTATTCATCTATGACAACTCCTGATCAAGTGTTTGATTATGACATGAAAAGTCGTAAACGAACGCTTTTAAAAACGCAAATAATTCCCTCTGGGCATAATAAAGATGAGTATGTAACACGACGTATTACAGCAAGTGCAGATGATGGCGAGAAAATCCCTATTTCGCTTTTTTATCACAAAACTACTGCTCTTGATGGTAGTGCACCTTGTCTGCTTTACGGTTATGGCGCCTATGGAATCTCCATTCCAGCCAGTTTCAATAGCAATGTACTTTCTTTGGTTAACAGAGGTTTTATTTATGCCATTGCCCATATTCGAGGAGGAAAAGAAAAGGGGGTCGAATGGTATGAGAAAGGGAAACACCTTTTTAAATACAATACGTTTACAGATTTTATTGCTTGTGGGCGCTACCTTGTAAATAATAAATTCACGTCCCATGACCGACTCATTGCTCATGGTGGTTCAGCAGGAGGGATGTTGATGGGAGCCATTGCCAATATAGCTCCACAGGATTTTTCTGGAATTGTAGCAAATGTGCCTTTTGTTGATGTTTTAGCTACCATGTTAGATGCTTCACTGCCATTAACGCCTCCAGAATGGCCAGAATGGGGAAATCCTCTTGAATCAGAAGAGGATTATAATCTTATCGCTTCTTATTCGCCCTATGATAACGTCAAAGCTCAAGAATATCCCCCTATACTTGTGATCGCAGGGTTAACAGATCCTCGTGTAACTTACTGGGAGCCCGCGAAGTGGGTAGCAAAATTACGAGACCTAAAAACAGACGATAATGCGATTTTATTGCGCATTAATATGGACTCAGGTCATGCAGGTGCAGCTGGACGTTTTTCAAAGCTAGAAGAAGTCGCATATATCTATGCATATATCCTAAAAATAGTGGGGAAAAACTGCTGTTGATTTAAACATCTGTTCTTCTTTTTGAAAGGCTCCATAATTTATGAGATTATAGAGCCTTTAATACAATATAAAAGGTTGCACAAAAAGCTTAAAATCCACAATCTTCATAAAGTTTCAGAACATAGTCCCAATTAATTAAATGATCTACGAAAGATTCAAGATATTTCGGGCGGGCATTACGATAATCAATATAATAAGAATGCTCCCACACATCGACGCCCAGAATAGGTTGAGCGCCATGAACTAAAGGGTTTTCACCATTAGTCGTTTTCATAATTTCAAGCTTGCCATCTTTAACAGCAACCCATGCCCACCCAGAACCAAATTGTGTCCCGGCAGCAGCGATAAAATCAGCGCGAAATTTGTCATAACCACCTAGATCAGCTTCAATAGCTTTTGCTAATTTTTCAGGTAGTTTTTGACCGCCACCGCCTTTTTTCATCCAAAGCCAAAAATGGTTATGATTGTAGTATTGTGCTGCGTTATTAAACAAACCAATATTGTTTCCAAAACTTTTTTTCACAATAGTTTCAAGGCTTTCATTTTCTAAGCCTAAATCTTTCACGAAATTATTGGTATTGGTAAGATAAGCGAGGTGATGCTTATCATGATGATATTCAAGCGTCTCGCGTGACATATAAGGTGAAAGGGCATCATAATCATAAGGTAAAGGGGCCAATTCAAAAGCCATTTAAAAATCTCCTCGATTCTAATTGTTAAGCTCACTCCACAAACTTAATTTGCCATTTACAGCATCTAAAAGCAAATGTTGAATGTTTACTTGTGTTAAATTAATTTTTTATGATTATCCCTTTATAAAGATGTTTTTGGGGATGTATGCGCTTAATCAAAAAATATCATTAGGTTATACAAATACTTCTGTTGAAGAATTTTTACATATGTAGACTAACAAAAAATGCAATGACTTTTTTTAAAGAATGAAAGGTAAATTTAGACAGCTGTAAGTCTTTGTTTTTATTACCTAAAAATTTCTTTAACTATCTCACAAAATGCTTTCAATTTTTACTAGGTCTTTTCCGGATTATTTATATGAGTATTCCCCAGTTTTTATCACAGTGTTTGCAACGGAGCATTAGCGGTTATCTTTTGCAGATACTACTGATTTTTGCACAGACTTTAAAAACATTTTATAACTCCAATTACAACTGACAGTTTGCACATATTAATCAAAAATGGGATTTTCCACGATAGGCTAATTATCTTCGTTATGCATTATCGGTCCAATCTGTGTGTTGGGGAAGATGATTTATTTTAGACTGAAAAAAAACAAGAAAGCAGTTAAAAGATAATAAATCATCAACACATAAAGCTCTTTTGTTTTTCTGTTTCATGTCAAAGAGTTTAGAGTTGAGTGAATCGAAAAAAATGCAACCCATGATAATCTATTAAATAACGATGCAGTACAAAATTTGTATTTTATCCTGTCCTGAAATGAATGAATAAAATGGTAAAATACGAAAAATGTAAAATGACTAATAGTTAAATAACTATTGTTTGTGTTATCGTTATAAACAAGTACAAGTTTTTGTTACAAATTTTGCATCAGTGCAGTATTAACAAGACTTCAAAATTTTATGATAAAAAAGTAAAAGCTTTGATTTTCAGATATTGCGCACATTCACAGGAATCGCTATAAGGTGCAGAAGCGGTCGTGAGCATATTTTTTTGGGGTATAGCCAAGCGGTAAGGCACCGGTTTTTGGTACCGGCATTCCCTGGTTCGAATCCAGGTACCCCAGCCAATGTTTTTATAGGATATAAAAGTTCGGGAGTTTTAATTCCGTTGATTCTTTTAACTTGTTTTCTACCTATCCCTAGATTTTTTGAAGTTTTTTACTAATTTGATTGCTAATTGCTTTATATTTATAGCTGACAGAGGACCCACTCTATTTTAGAGGTGCGAATTTAGAGGTGTAAATGAGATACAAGTTTTTGTTGTGAATTTTACATCCTATCAGCTCTTTTGGGAACAGTGCTGTATTTTTCTTTGGGTAAGCCAAAAAGCGCTTTGAGCGCCAAATTGTTTCTCCTACATTGATGAACGAACTGTTACTCACTTTTCTTAATCAATCTATGTGTTGCTTTTTAGTTCCTGCTGTATTTGTTATTCACTCCAATAGGCTCTCATAATAAAAGGAAACAGTTGCACCAATTCAATCTTACTATAGTGCAATATCCCTAAGGGTGGTTTACCCATCCTCACCGCATTATTTCTAAACCTTTGTTCTTTAAAATTCTCAGTGCTGGTATCGTTGGTTGATTAATGTTTTTCGCTCCATGCATATGGTTTAGACCTCGGTATTTCATCAATTCTTTTGATCGTTTTGGATGGAGAGATTTATCTTAATACGTGCCAATGTCATTTTTAATATTTTCGGCTGAAAAGGTTTCCTATATTGTGATGATATTTATCTAGGTGGCTTATTTTACTTCTTGACAGCTTTAAATTGTGAGACAATAAAAATCCATTCTACATATAAAATGCTTTGGCAATGGTGTAAATAGGGGCTAAAATCAGCGATTAGATAAAAGATAGCGTATGCATACAGAAAAATGGCTTTAAACTCGTTGTCTTGTGAAGCATTATGACAGTCTTCTCTTCGTTTGATAGGTTTGGAGCATTATGATTTCAAAATTTGCTTTTTGGGTCTTAAAAGGCATAATGTCGAATTAAGTAAAGCGCAAGGATAAGGAGGCTTTAACAAGTTTTAGAAGGCATAACCAATCCGCTAGATTGTCCATGATCATTCATACCAAGCTGTTACGCTAAAAATATCACTCGTAGTAATGTCTTTAGATAGTGTAACGAGTTTGATCATAAGCAAATATCCCTCCCAATAATTGATTTTCGGAAATCTTATTTTTAAGAGCGTATGGGAGAGGAAAGACTCAAATGATTCATTTTCAATCATTGGTTGACAAAAGCTATTTTGATAGACTTTGTGCTCTATAGAGACGCCAGCGGGCAATTTTCCGTATTCCACCGTCTTCATTACGTCGTACAGCATAACAATACTGCTGATTGGGAAATACATTCCGTTGCATATCGCGTACGAGAGTAGCAGCATGACCATATGGTGCTACACAATCAATGAACCATACATATTCTCCACCATGCCAATCGGCATTGGGTAAAAGCTCTCCTTTTTCAAGCATAGATTGATGATTTTTCTTATCTAAAAAAGCCCAAGTGATAAAGGCACAAAATTCTTCATGCTCATTTTTATAGAGTTTATATTGTCCAGTTCGTAAGGCTGGTCCTACATTAAATTCGATATCCCAAATCCGCCAGCGGCGGTGTAAGGGGGATTGAAGCATTAAAATCACCATAGCTCCCAAAGCTGTAAAAGGGGCTATGAGTGATGGTGATGTATTTTCATTTACACACATTATCTTTCCTTTAGAGATTGTTCTAAAATTTTGGTGATAGGCTCAAAGAAATAGGAAATTAAGCGTCGTTTTGAGGTAATGACATCCGTTGTCACAGTCATGCCAGGGATAAATTTAAGTTGTTTGTTATTCAAAGTGATGTGATCTTGGTCAATTTTGATTAAAACAGCGTAGACACCATTAATTTCTTTATTATAGCGCGCTGTAGCGCCTACATTAACGACTGTACCGTGGATAACACCGAAACGTTCAGGCGGGAAGGCAGAAAACTTGATGTAAGCACGTTGGCCTTTTTCTAAAAAACCAATATCTCGATTATCAAAAAACGCTTCAATAATGAGACCGCCTGTACCAGGGACAATACGCATGAGCGTTTTACCAGCTTCTACAAAGCCGCCCAAAGTATGGATACTTAAATCATCGATACGTCCATCAACAGGTGCATAAAGTGATAAGTGGTCAAGACGGTATTGAGTGCTATCAAGTTTTGCTTTTAATCCTTGAAGATTCAGTTCTGTTTCACGCGAAAGTTGCCGATAGCGGGCGATTTCATCGGAAATGAGGCTTTGCCGTTGTTGGCGGAGGGTGTTTATTTCGGCGGTATTTTCTTCTAGGCGTCTTTGATTGGTTAAAATTTCATGCTCGACATTTTTAAAGTCATGTAAACGCTCTAAATAAACGGCTTGGCTAATGACTTTTGTTTCCATCAGGCTTTTTGCAGCTTTTAATTTTCCTTGGCTTAATTGACGGTCATCTTCCAACCTATCTAATTGCGCATGTTGTGTTGCACCGCTGCGCTCGACGCGGTCCGCTTGTGCTTTTAGCGCTATTAATTTATCTTGGAGAGATTGAAGGGTAGCGCTAATGAGTTTTTCCCCTTCTATTCTTGCAGTATCGTTGTTGGAGGGAGGAATTTGCAAATAAGCCAGTCCTTTTGTTACAAAATCTTTATCCAAAGGATTGCTTTCGCTCAGTGCTGCTAAAATAGCAGCAGCAATTTGCGCTTGAAGAGTCTGTTGAGCTATATCGGCTTGAACCCGTGCGCGCTCATTTAAGGCTTCACGGGGATCTAATTGAATAAGGAGATCACCTTGATGAACAAATTGCCCTTCTTTTACAAGGATTTTCTCAATGCGTCCTGTATTTTGCGCTTGGACCAGCTGAACATAAGCGGTAGGAATAACCGATCCTTGCCCCCGTGCAACAATTTCTGTTTTTGCGATAAAGCTGCCGATCACAATAAAGAGAAATAAGGTGACCAAAACAGCAACCACCATATGAAGCGTTGGCGATAAGGGACGTAAGCGTGGTGTCTTATCTGCCATTTTTTGCCTCCAAATCATTGAAATTTAATATGGTTGCGTTCTGAGGAAAAAGGTCATGTTTATGGGTGATGACGAGAACCATGCGCTCTTGCGAAAGTTTATATAAATACTCAACAATCTGTGTGCTAGCAGCTTCATCTAATGCGGAAGTCGGTTCATCCAAAATAAGAAGGCGCGGGTTTATCAAGAAAAAACAAGCCAATGCTAGGCGTTGGCGTTGTCCACCTGATAAAAAGCCACCTTGCTCTCCTACCTGGGTATTGAGTCCTAGAGGCAACTGAGCAATCAAATCATGGCAAGCGCTAGCATATAGTGCAGCGTCAATTTCATCTTTAGTGGCATCTGGTTTGGCAAGAAGCATATTCTCAAGAATGGTTCCGGAAAAAAGGCAAGGATTTTGGGGAAAATATGCGATTGTTTCACGCACGCTACGGACATCAAAATTCTGTAAAGGTTGTGCGTTAATCAATATCTTTCCGCTTGTTGGGTGGTAGAGACCACAAAGGAGCTTAGCCAAGGTTGTTTTTCCACACCCTGAAGGACCAAGCAACATAATGGGTTGCCCAGGTTGTAAAGATACATCAAGATGATTGATAATTTTCTTTTCTCCATAAGAAAAACACATATCTCTGGTTTCAAGATGGGGCGTTGTAGTGAGTTGAAGAGATGGTTTTTCCTTTTCCCATTCTGAAGGGGAGTTAAGAATATCACCCAAACGAAGGCGAGAGATTTTTAAATGTTGCCATTCTTCCCATAAAGACGCAAGGCTTAAGATAGGACCAGAAACATTGCCAGCGAGGAGATGAAAAGCAATAAGTTGCCCTAGCGTAATCTGATTTTGCAGTACTGCTTGAGCACCAAAAAAGATAATAAAAATGGTGAAAAGATCGCCAAAAATATGGCTCAATGCCCCATTGAGAAGATGTAATTTACTGGTTGTAAGGCTTTGATCCAAACTACGAGCTAAAGTTTCTTGCATACGTAGCGTATGAGCAGCTTCTTTTACATGCGCTTTGATGGCTTCAAGATTGGTAAAACTTTCAATAAGGCGTGATTTATGGGCTGCTTGCAGGGTGAAAGCACGGCGTAATTGGCGGCGTAAAAAAGGACCAACCAACGCTAAAGAGCCCATTTGTAAAGGTAAAATGATAAGGACAATAAAGGTAAGTTTCGGACTAATGGAAAAGAGTGCAGCAAGATAAATGATTGCGAACAGAACATTCAATACAGTTGTTGTAATAGTTCCCGTTAAAAAACCGCGAATTGTATCAACTTCTCCAATACGCGAAAACAGTTCCCCTACTTGCCAATGACGTAACGCAGGCAGGGAGAGGCTTAAAAGGTGGGTATAAATGCGACGCGCAAATTCTAGAGTTAGCCTATTGGCTAAATAAGCCCCTAAATAACCTGATAGAGTGCTAAGAGCCGTGCTAAACAGCATGATAGCAACCATCAAGACAACGATAGCATAAAGACTTTCCGCACGCTGGAAGGGCAAGATACGGTCAATAATTGCCTGAAAAATAAAAGGATTGACCAAGCCAAGTAAGCGCAAAACAATGGCTACACAACTGAGTTCTATGACATAATGAATATATTTCTTGGTAGTTTTAGTAAACCAAGAGAAGGATACTAGCTTTTCGGGTGAATTGCTCATTTGAATTTATGATTTTGTTTAAGAGAAAGAGCGATTGATGTCGCATATTTAAACAGTATTGTAAATAGTATTATTACTAAACAATAAATACATTTTTGTATGAATGTAATATAAACATAATGTATTTATATTTTATAAATAATTTTATCACTATTTTAAAAATTATGTTTGACATTAATCTAAAACGCGTGATAACCACTTAAAACGTATCATGTCGATACGTTATTTTAAATAAAATAAGGAAAATTTGTATGAGTTCATTTGGTTTTTTTAGTTTGTCTAATAGTTGGTCTAATATTTCATCAATGAATTTTTCAAGCAGTGGATCACAACCTGGGTGTACTGTTGGAGATTACCTCACTACAGCAAATTCATACGGAGTGGTGGGAAGAGATATAGGAAGAACTGGTGGAGTATTTGTAGGCGGTATAGTCGGAGGTCTTATATCAGGCGGATTGGGTATAATTCCAGGTGCAGGAACCGGTTCAGGAATCGGTGCAGGTCTTGGCTATGTGGCAGGAGCAGGTATGAGTTTAAATTCTCAGTATAACGCGTGCTATTATTAATTTATAAAGTATTTAGAAATATATCTCTGAGTTTATAATAATTTTATAGACATGTTTTTTATTAACGTGTCTATATATGTTGATAAAATAGCTTTTAGTTATATAATAACTCTATATTTTAATTTGGAAATTTTATACGTTATGGGTGTTTTTCATATTATTAATGAATTAATTGAATTATTTACGTCGATAGCTATTTTAATAATATATATATCTTTATTTGAATTATATTACAAACGTAAAAATTGTCTTAAAAAAGATATTAGAAAAAGTTCAATTATAAGAATATGTTTATTTTTTGTGTTTTTCTTTTTATTATTTTCTTTAGTTAATTTTTATATAACTTAATATATTTAAGTTGGAGTTTGTTATGATTGACCTTATGTTTAATATTAAAAATGCGTTACTTGCAACAAACATTTTTTTAATTTTAAATATATTTTTTTCTAAATTACAATTTCCTACTTGGAAAAAGTCTATTAAATTAGGATTAATTACAATTATTATATACTTTATAATATATTTGGGACTTTATTATTTGATAAATTAATATTATATAAAGTGCCGATGTATTTTATATTTTATGAGTAGTTATCTTGCTCACGTACAAATATAATCTTATATAAATGAAATTAACTTTAGATAATTATATTATTTATAATGATTTATATTTTTTTATTAACTATTTTAGTGGTTATTATTAATGTGGATGAATTTTATTAGCTTTGTTGTAAATATGTTATTTTCAATAATAAGTGTAATTACAATTATATATTATTTATTGTTACGAAATAAATATAAAAATTATAATACAAAAGCATACAAAAAAAATATATTATTACTAATAATAAGTTTAATTTTTATAATTATTTTTATAATATTTTTTATGAATATATTTTATAAATTTAAGTTATTTAATAGTGTATTAAATATATGAAGTAAATTATAATATTGATTTTATATCTTATTAAGTAATAATAAAAACTTATTTTTTATTATTAAGATATATTTGTTATAATAATTGCATAGTTATTATTTTTATATACTATTCATCTTTAAAAAATGTTTACTGATTACAGTGAGATAGTATCTTTAATATCAAGCATTATCATCAAGAATTCTGTTTTTTATTTCTTATTTTTGAATCTTTTTAGTTATTTCAAGAATGAGCTGTTTTGAGATTATTGTCTTTTGTATAAGAATTGTCAGTTTATAGTTTTTGAAAAGTAATTCTCTTCTTATGGAACATACTTATTGAAAAATAAGCAATTTTTATGAAATAAAGTGCCTTATCTCTCTTGATTTTTATCCATCATCTTGTGTGAGAGGAAGTGAAGCGATTTCTGTATCAAGGACATCCATAAAATCGATAATAAAAGCAGCATTGGTACCCAAATCTCTTGGCATATAACGCGAAGCAGAACGCATATCAACAAAAGTTGTATCCCCTTCATCGGTTAAACGTATCATGATGTCCGAAATAAAACCTAGGTAAAAAGTTTTTGCTACCGTTTCAATATAAATCTCGTTTTCTTCACCTTTAAATTCTCGTTGAGCCACAACAGGCCAACCGTAGGCTGCTAAAACATTGAGAACGGATTTACGAATACGCTCAGGTGAACCATCATAACGACGTCCTGACATTTCCGGCCACGCAGATATTTGTAATGCTGCTTGTTCAGTTAAAACACTTTTAAGCGGCAAAGCATCATTGGGGCGTATCGTGCGAAAAAAAGCTGGCGGTCTTTGGGTATCAGTAGAAACATCATGAAGAGCTGGTAAAGCAAACCAAAATCCCCAGAATAACACCAATGGTGTGGCAGTGATCAACGAATAAATGATCCCTCTTAAAGCTCGCATTCCTCCTAGAGCGCCATACCACCACAAACTGTAAAGTGCTTTTACAGCAAGAAAAAGAGAAACAACAACACAGCAAGCAGAGATTACTATTAAAATTATGAAGTCGGTTACGTCAATCACGGAAAAGCGCTGTAAAAGCATTGAAAATAACAAAATAAAGAACGCCAATCCACCAAAACGGGGAGACCATACCGCTGCCCTTGAAATTAACCGAACATATACCTTCTTCATGAAGCCTTTTCCCCCTCAACCATGAAACAGAATTTTCTTCAAATTTCATATCTTATAGAAAGTTTCCAGTTACATAACAAAAGTAAAGCACTTATTTTTTAGGTCAAGTATGCTCTGGAATCCATAACCTCCTATAATTGTTCTCGTTCATTTTCTGAAAGAACAACTACTCCCTCTATAGTTTATCATGTAATCGTTCCAATTTTTATGGGAATGGTTTGTAATCACATAGAAATAAGTTTAGATGATAAGCTTTACGGTTGCTCTAAGTGTGTTTTCTTAGAATTTTTAGCCATCCTTATCACCTTTAGGTTTAAAAGAGGTTTTTCTATCGAATATGATATGATTCTGTGCTACAGAGGTTTCATTCTATTTGATATTTATAATCAATATGCTTACTTTTTCATCTACTTGTACAGCAGATTTGTGTTTCAATGGAAGAGGGTTGTGAGGATTATAGAATGGTTTTTGACTCTAATAAAAAATTAAGTTGCTTAAAAGTTAGAATAAAGATCCCATTTTAATTCTGATATTTGATTAATTGAGGCTGAAAATAACCATTTTGTGTATATTTTGTTTACTCTTATAGAAAAAATTAGTCTAGTTAAAGATCGCTGTGCTTTTATCCATTGAACATGTGACAGGTGGCAGATGAAAGGAAGGCTTCACTTTCTTTTTTTGCAAGTGCTGTAGGAGCAAAGCTACGTAAGACAACAAAACCTTTATTTACATTTTTAGCAATTAAAACTGAATTGGCATTGTTTTTAGATTTTGGCTGTTTAAGCTCTATTATTTGTACCGGTTTTCCAATGATAAGATCTAGCGTAGCATCAGGGGATGTTCTGTCATTAAGGCTATAGAAAATCATTCCGTCGTATGTGTAGGCTGCTAGTGACCAAAATTGTATTGTTTTTAAAGCTTTTAAATGAACAGGGCCATTTTCGAGATCAAATCTGCAGACTTTAAGAAGAAAGAGGGGATCAGCAGACTGTTGAATAGGATTACGAGCATCTAAGTCAATGAATTGATAAGGAGCCCCCGATTTTTTAAGCCCTATCCATATATTATCTCGCATCCAATAGGGGAGCAGAAATAAAACGCAAATATGAACAATAACAGCACCAATGCTTGCAAGAAGCACAGCATGAATAAATCTAGTCACAGTTTTTTTGTCCTGATGGAATTTGTTCTACCAAGGGCATTGTAAGCTTTTGTAATGC
The DNA here is from genome assembly GCF_000278115.1 of Bartonella sp. DB5-6. Taxonomy (GTDB): domain Bacteria; phylum Pseudomonadota; class Alphaproteobacteria; order Rhizobiales; family Rhizobiaceae; genus Bartonella; species Bartonella refiksaydamii. The sequence continues at coordinate 63,851 of NZ_JH725118.1, read as the reverse complement.
CGTTGCGGAGATGATTGAGGTATCGTATAAAGTAAGAATAAGTCCGAATTCTTTTTGACTAACCGTTGCAAGCCAATTTCCAGTTTGTGGTGTTGGTGCGATGTTGATGCGCAAAGAGCCATCACTTTCATAGGTAACATTGTTGGTATAGAGTTCTAAAGGTAATTTTTGGGAAGAAGTATAAGGTTTCAGGGATTTATCAGCTGTATAAAGTGTAAAGAGGCGGGCTTCAGGAATGTGACCTTTGAGTAAATAATGGCAATGGGGGCGTAGTGGATGTCCATGACTGTCTTTCCAAAGTTGAAAAATAAGCCCTTCTGTGTGCCCGAGTGAAATGTCACCTCGTTTGGCAGTGCGTGCGCGGGTATAGGGATCAGTGTTGGCTGTTCCTGCTTCTGGGTAAGCACTCCATTTATCAATTGTAAAGCGTCCAAAATTATTGAAGGAATTGAGCATATAATCGACGCTAAATGTTCCACACAAAATAGAAAAAGTAAGGATAAAAAAGGGCACAGCAATATTAACAAACATTGTAGAATATTTCGAATTCAATGTGTTAAAGCTCCAAGTGTTTCTAGTTTCAAAGAGATTACAGATGGTTTTTTCAGATCTTTGTTAATCAGTCGCACAATATTCAATGTTGCGGGGGAAAGCGTATAAGATATTTTAGGCACAACCTCAGAATCATTGCGGGAAGTGGGAAGCGGCTGATAAGGGAGAAGTGAATCTTTGACACCATAGAGTTGTTTTAGCATGATATTTTGGTGTGCATGGAGCATAATGCTATGCCATATCATGGCAGGAACACCACCACCAAAAGCGCGATTCATCGGTGAAAAATTATCATTTCCCATCCATACAGCCCCAGTGTAATTACCAGTAAAGCCAACAAACCACGCATCGCGATAGGATTGTGATGTTCCAGTTTTACCAGCAACAAGGGTCATAGGGAGAGCAGCACGTTTACCAGATCCTCGTGTTGTAACACCAACCATCATTTGGTTCATATAAGCTGCGGATTGTCCACTGAGGACTCGATGTGGTTTATTACCGTTATGCTCGAAGTTCCAAACTACATGTCCATCTGTTGTCCTGATTTGCGTGAAGCCATGGTGATTTCCAGCAATGCCACCATTCGCAAAGACATTAAAACCAATTGCTTGATCCATCGGTGTCATATTGGATGTGCCTAGAACCATAGTTTTGTGTGATAAAATATGTGCATGAATGCCCATGCTTTTGATCAGATCTATGATAGGTTGGGTATTGTGGTTAAGATATTGGGAGGTAAGATAGACAGGCACTGTATTGATAGAAAAAGCTAAAGCTGTTGCTAAATCGATTTTACCAAGATAACGACCCGAGTTATTTTTGGGTGACCAGCCTCCCCAATTGATGGGGGCATCTAAGACTATTGTTGAAGGAGACAAACCACGTTCCATTGCGGCTGCGTAAACATAAGGCTTGAATGAAGAGCCAGGTTGGCGACCGCCTTGTGTTGCTCTGTTAAATTGGCTTTTACTATAATCCAGTCCTCCAACAATTGCACAGATAGCTCCGTTATTATCGAGTATTACGGTGGCCGCTTGTGTTACGTGATATTGTTGACCATACTGGTGTAAATGATAGGCGATTGCTTCTTCTGCTACTTTTTGAATATCTGGATCAAGAGTCGTTTGAATGATCAAAGTATGACTTGGAAGTTGGTCATTCATTTTTTTGACTTCGTCGAATGCCCAATCAAGAAAATAATCAGGTTGAGTATTTTTTATTTTTGTAAGTGCTTTTGCAGGATGACGATAGGCATTGATAATTTGGCTTTCAGTCATGAAACCGCTATTAACAAGATTAGCAAGTACCACATTGGCACGTGTTTGAGCAGCAAAAAGGTGACGATGAGGAGCATATTTAGTCGGGGCCTTGAAGAGACCTGCTAACATAGCGGATTCGCTAAGAGATATATTGCGTACATTTTTCCCAAAGTAAAATTTTGCTGCTGCTGCAATACCAAAATTGTTTCCTCCCATATATGCACGGTCAAGATAAAGTTGCAAAATTTGTTTTTTGCTGAAGTTTGCTTCTAACCAAAGGGCAAGGTAGGCTTCTTTAATTTTGCGTGTTATGGTTCTTTCATTTGTTAAGAATAAATTTTTAGCCAGTTGTTGTGTAAGGGTTGAACCACCTTGAACAACACTTTTAGCCCGCATATTCTGTGAGATCGCCCGTGTGAGACCTTGCAAATCAATACCCCAGTGATCAAAAAAACGGCGGTCTTCTGTCGCAAGAACCGCTTTAATAACAAAATTGGGCATTTCTTCAACGGGAACAGATACAGCCGGTAATGCGCCACGATGACCGATGGGGTTTCCATAGCGATCTAGAAAAAGAATAGAAAAATTCCTAGGAGAATACCAATCTTTTTTGGTTAATTCGAAAATGGAAATGCCAACAATGGTAAAAAGAGTAAAACCAATCAATCCTAATGTCAGTGTTTCGTTAAGAATTTCTACTATAAAGCGTTTCCATCCTCGGGGGTGACAACATTGCGAGATGATTTGTGTTTTATTCCAGAAGGAACTATTAGCAGAACGGATGCGATAAAGTGTTGTGTCGAACAGTGCATCTAATTCAATAAGTGCAGAACTATGGAATGGCTTATTGTATTGTTCTTTCTTTTTTTTAAAAAAATTAAACATTTAACAAAGAGCCTATAGCAAAGCAATGCAACAAAAAAATCTACAATGATTATATGGAGTAGCAGTAATTTTTTGCTATAGTGCCAGCAGAAAAAGAGTTTATTTATAGTTATTTTAGAATTATGGCGACCTATTTATCATAGATTATGTATTTAGTTTTATGTTTTTAAAAGTTTCTATCTCAATTGTTTTTATAGTCTTTAAAAAGATTTTATTTTAAAATTGCCAAATTTGAGAATAATATCTACCTATTATTTTCGATAGATGATTTTTGAATAAACAAAAAACCATTGATCATTTTATACTCAAGAATGGATTATGAAAATATCTATGATAAAAAAGTTTGGCTTGTTTGTGATGATAGCAGTTCTTATGGGAGCGGATTCTGTTTTTGCTACTGGTTGTGCTGAAGTGGGTAGAAAGGTTGCAACCCAAGAAAATGGGGTATTGGTACGTTCAAAGTCGGCTGTTCAGGATGGAAAAAATATGTGTATGATTGTGGTTGTTGTGCCTGCTCGTGATGGTGAAAAGCTGCGTCGTGTTGAGGTTTTAGTCCCCGCTAATTAGTGATTGGCAGATATTGTGATGCGTATTTTAATTGTCGAAGATGATAGGAATCTCAATCATCAATTAGCAGAAGCTATAAGGAGTGTGGGATATGTTTCAGATAGTGCTTTTGATGGTGAAGAAGCTTATTTTTTAGGAAGTACAGAGTCTTATGATGCTGTAATTATCGATATTAGTTTACCGCGTAGAGATGGAATTTGTGTTGTTGAAAAATGGCGCAAAGAAGGGTATTTTATGCCTGTTTTAATACTAACAGCGCGAGACCGATGGTCTGATAAGGTGCTTGGAATTGATGCAGGTGCCGACGATTATGTTGTTAAGCCATTTCATATGGAGGAATTGATGGCGCGGTTGCGGGCGTTAATTCGTCGAGCTGCTGGGCATGCAACAAGCACATTATGCTGTGGTCAGGTTTTATTAGATACTAAAACTTCTCGTGTTTTTGTTGATGGTCAGTTGATTAGATTAACATCCTATGAATTTAGACTTCTTTCGTATCTCATGCATCATTGTGATAGAGTGATGTCAAGGACGGAGCTTATTGAGCACCTTTATGATCAAGATTTTGATAAGGATTCAAATACGATTGAAGTTTTTGTGGGGCGATTGCGTAAAAAGCTTGGGGTGGATTTGATTGAGACTGTTCGAGGAATAGGATATCGCGTGAAAACACTAGGTGATTAATGAGTGTTTTAAAAAAGAATAACCGTTTTAGGAGGCTATTTTTTTTAGTGAGTAGATCTCTCAGCTTACGCGTTATGATCTTATCAACGTTATGGGTTGTTATTTCACTTTCATCAATTTCTGCAGTTAGTATTTTATTTTATAGGCGCTCAAGTGAACAAAGCTTAGAGCGTGTCCTTTATGCTCAGCTTTATAGTCTTATTGCGACAGTGACGGTTTCACCAGAAGGGCAATTGAGAGGAAGTGTTGGGATTGATGATATTCGTTATTCCGATCCAACGGCAGGATGGTATTGGGAAGTTGTTGCTATATCACATAATTTAAAAGGAAGATTGGCATCTCCATCATTAGGAACAGGTAGCATATTTGCACCAAGTGATGTCGATATACCTTTTGACAGCAAATTTTTTCGGTCATATCGGATAAAGGGCAACAATGATCAGAAATTACAAGTCATTGAAAGTGATGTTGTTCTTGATAATCAGAATCATATTGCGCGTTTTCGTCTCGTTGGGAATATCGATGAGGCACATGCACAAGTACGGGAATTTGAACGGACTTTACAGATTTTTCTTTGGAGTTTTGGTATAGGCAGTGTTCTTATAAATATTGCTATCATTTTCTTTAGCTTTCAACCGTTGAAGCTTATTCGACGTACATTGAATGATATTCGCGAGGGTAGAGTTTATCATGTGAGTACGGATTTAGTAAGTGAGGTCATGCCACTAGCACGAGAGATGAATGCTCTTATCAATAATAATCAGCGTATTATTGAACGGTTTCGTACACAGGTTGGTAATCTTGCTCATTCATTAAAAACGCCTTTATCAGTTATTATAAATGAGATTGATAAGATGTGCGGGGAACAAGCCATTTTATTGAGAGAGCAAACTAAAATAATGCAGGCTCAAATAAATCATTACCTTCAGCGTGCGCGGATTGCAGCACAATGCGATAGTATCGTTTATCATACATCTGTTCGCAGAGTGATTAGTCGTTTAGTGCGGGTTATGGAAAAGCTTACTCCTGAAAAAAAGTTCCGATTTGTTATGGATGCCGATGATATTGTTTTTTCTGGTGAGAGAGAAGATTTAGAGGAAATTGTAGGAAATTTGATTGAAAATGCTGCTTTATGGTCTCACACAAAAGTTCTCATCTCCTGTCGTTTAGAAAAAAATGTTGAAGAAACAGAATACTTTAGCATTCTCGTAGAAGATGATGGATCTGGTTTAACAGAAGATAAAATTGATGAAGCGTTAAAAAGAGGACGGCGGTTTGATGAAAGCAAGCCTGGAACAGGTTTAGGGTTAGCGATTGTTTCAGATATGGTCAGTGAATATGGTGGAAGTTTTTTTTTATCGCGTTCTGATTTGGGTGGGTTATGTGCAAAAGTTTTATTACCAAGCAGGAGGTAAATATATTTTTTTTAAAGCATGTATTTTGAAGTTTGTAAGCAGGTATCAGTTTTTTGTGAATAAAAGAGGGGGAAGGGAGGATAAATTGGTTATACTTTTTGATTTTCGTGTTGGTACAAAAATGATATGCTATTACTAATTTTGTCATCGCTTTTTCTCACCTTTTTGGTGTGTATCCTTTTTCTTTCGCTACATAACTATGGGACTGAGGAAAAGTGGAGAGTTCAAGTCGTTGATAGTTATAGAAGTCATATGTATTCGGTTGTATCTGAGAAGACTTACACGCATTACAAAAATAGATATACTCTTAAAGCGTTGAGTATTTTGTTTGTTCTTCTTATGACATGGAATATTTACGCTCTGACAGGCAATCCAGAAGTTAAAAGTTATTTTTTTAGCGAGTTAATGGATAAGAATCCAAAAACACTCAGTATGCGTGAACAGCTTGTTCTTTTACAAGTACTTTTTTTTCGTGCACCGCATGATGGAAAATTAGCAGATGCATTAGCAGTAGGATACCTCGAGGAAGGTCATTTTCAGGATGCAGTGAACATTTATTTAGATGCGCTTCGCTTGAATGGAGAATCCGCTCCAAGACTTGTTGGGTATGGCTTGGCATTAGTTGGTTATGAGGGTGGAATGATTACACAAGAAGCACAAAATATTTTTCAAAAAGCAGCCGATTTAGCGCCAAATGATTTTTATCCTCGTTTATTACTAGCTGAAGCACTTCATCAGGCTGGAAAGTCTTTGCAAGCAGTGCATCTTTTACAAAAATTTCTTGATACAATGCCTGAGGATTTTTCAGGACGATCACGTATTGAAGCCATGATAGTTCAGTTACGTGATGCACCCAATTAGAATATTCAGGAAGTGATTATGAACAGTTTAAGACTATAAAATCAGAGATGGGATTCGAGAGAAGCGAAGATATTGGATAAAAGTTGCACCCGTATGTAAGATGTGCCAAGCTCTTTTAGAAGATAAGCCATATGAATTAATATTTATATAATGCCTTTATAAAAAGAGTTTTCGTAGAGTGCCAATGAACGATCAATCTTTAAAAAGTTTTCCTTCACTAAAAGCTATTTTAAAGCAGCGAAAGAGAAAGCGATTGCTGACAATCTTATTGTGTTGCTTGATTTTGGCAATTGCGACAAGTCTTCTCATATATGCAATGCGTAATACGGTAAGTTTTTTTAGAATGCCTTCTGAAATTACAAAAGAAGATATTTTAACGGGACGCCCTTTGCGCTTAGGCGGTTTTGTTGAAAAGGGAACTATTGAATATGTTGGAGAGATGGGTGTTGTTTTTTTTGTAACGGATAATACAGAACACGAAAAAGTAATTTTCAATGGTGTCTTACCAGATCTTTTTCGTGAAGGCCAAGGTATTATCGTAGAAGGACATTTTGATAAACAGGGTTTTTTTAAAGGTACGCGCATTTTGGCAAAACATGATGAGATTTATATGTCTAAAGAAACAGCTGATCGCTTGAATAAACATAACAGTGTGGAGAAATAATTCGATTGTGCTTGTTGAACTGGGTCATATTTTTTTATCTGCATCCTTTGCCGTGAGTTTGTTAGGGGCTTTCTTGCCCTCTATAGGTTTTTGGTGGAAAGAGCGTTCATTAATGCAAACAGCTGTTCCCCTGACATATATTACTTTTACATTATTGTTCTTATCTTTTTTGATTATTGTTCATGCTCATATTGTCTCTGATTTTTCTGTTTTGAATGTTGTTGAGAATTCTCATTCAGAAAAACCAATGTTGTATAAAATCACTGGTGTTTGGGGAAACCATGAAGGATCTATGTTATTATGGGTTTTAAGTCTTGCTTTTTTTAGTACATTGCTGGCGTCTTTTAGCCAACATTTGCCAGAACAGTTTACGGCATTAATTTTAATATGCCAAAGTTGGATTACAAGCGCTTTTCTTTTATTTATTCTTTTCATGTCTAACCCATTTTTACGTGTTAATCCACCAGCATTGCAGGGAAAAGATCTCAATCCTCTTTTACAAGATATCGCGTTAGCAATTCATCCACCCCTTCTTTATTTAGGTTATGTTGGTTTTTCACTCTGTTTTTCTTTTGCAGTCGCTGCATTGGTTATGGGATATGTCGATGGGCTTTGGGCGCGTTGGGTTCGTCCTTGGCTTTTACTTGCTTGGTGTTTTTTAACATTAGGTATTATGGTGGGGTCTTATTGGGCTTATTATGAGCTAGGATGGGGAGGGTATTGGTTGTGGGATCCCGTTGAAAATGTTTCGTTTATGCCTTGGCTTTCAGGAACAGCTTTTTTGCATTCTGCTCTTGTTCTTGAAAAGCGAGAAACATTAAAAAGTTGGACTTTATTTTTAGCTCTTCTTACTTTTTCCCTTTCTCTTATGGGAACTTTTCTTGTTCGTTCTGGTCTTTTGATCTCCGTTCATAGTTTTGCTGTTGATCCAGCACGTGGGCGAGCAATTCTTGCACTTTTATTCTTTTTCACAGGGGGGGCTTTGCTTCTTTTTGCTTTGCGCGTACCTGTTTTGACAACAGGAAAATACTTTCAGCCAATTTCGCGTGAAGGTTTTATTGTTTTAAATAATTTGTTACTTACAACAATCATAGCAACAGTATTGATTGGTACGCTCTATCCTTATTTTATTGAGGCATTAACAGGGCAACGAATTTCTGTTGGTGCAGCCTTTTTTAACCTCACCTGTGGGCCTTTAATGGTCTTATTGTTATTATTGGCTCCATTTGGCTCAATGATGGCGTGGAAACGTGGTGATTTTCTTGCAGTTTTTGAACGGCTATGGGTTGTTTTTGCATTAGTTTGTGCAGTTTGTTTTATAATATTTTATGTTACATCTTGGCGTGATATTTTTGCTGCTTTAGGAATTGGACTTTCCGCTTTTGTTTTCTTAGGCAGTTTAGCTGATCTTTGGGGAAAGAGTGGACATCGCAAGCTAGCTTTATTGATACGGGTTAAGAGACTTATTGGATTACCATGGTCTGTTTTTGGTGCAGCAGTAGCGCATATGGGGTTAGGCGTTATATTATTTGGTATTATCTGTGTTGCATCTTTTGGGCAGGAGCGTATTCTAACCATGCACATAGGAGATAAGGTAGCAATAGCAGGTAAAACCCTTTATTTGAATGAAATACGTAATAGCGCTGGTCCGAATTATTCTGCAATAGAGTTTAATTTTACAATATATGAAAATAAAAATTCCGTGCGCTATGTAACTGCATCCAAGCGATTTTATTCTAGCCAAAATACATCAACAACGGAAGTTGGTATTCAAAGTCACGGCTTATCCCAGCTATATATTGTACCAGGACGTATAGATGATCGAGGACTTGTTTTGCATATATGGTGGAAGCCTTACGTAATGTGTGTTTGGTTAGGAGCATTAATGATGGCTATGGGTGGTTGTCTTTCCCTTTTTTATTTGTTTCGTATTGGGGCGCACAAACAGAGTGCTTCTTGCTTGAAATTTTTTGGAAAGACATTGAGATGAAAAATGTGTTGTTTTGGACTTTGCTTTTTTTAATCGTTATTTTTCCTTTGCGGTTAGTAATAGCAGTGGAGCCGGATGAAATTTTAAACGATTCAGTTCTTGAATTGCGTGCACGAGATATTTCATCATATTTGCGCTGTCCGGTTTGCCAGAATCAATCAATTGATGATTCAGATGCTTCCCTAGCGCGTGATTTGCGGCTTTTGATTAGGGAGCGATTAAGAATGGGTTATACCAATCAGCAAATCATTGATTTTCTTGTTGAGCGATATGGTGAGTTTATCCTTCTGAAACCGCCATTTAATAAAACAACTTGGTTTTTATGGTTGTCACCTTTGATAATTATCACCATGGGTGCAAACGCTATATTTTTTCGGATAAAACGGTGTAAACATAAAAAAATAATGATTTCAAATGTTGGTGAAGAAAAACAGCCAAAAATACTGTTAGGTTAAAAGAGACACGACAGGAAAAAAATGATTGTATTTCAATTTGTAATTCAGCTTTGTTGATAATCATGTGTTGTTGTGACCTTAAACCTTACAAAACTTTAACAATTTAGACAGAAAACGGTAAGGTCTACTATTTTATAAGAGATCGAAATTGGCATAAAAATATGATTAAATAGGAGCATATACCAAATGGTAAAAAAAACTTTCTCTAAAACATTAGTCGCAGTGAGTTTTTCTGCGGTGTTGGGAGGTGCACTGTTTTTTAGTGGATGTGGATCGAGCTTATGGACGACAGCAGTTCATGCAAATCCTGTATTTACTTCGTCAATGCAACAGCAGGGATTTGCAGATATTGTTTCTCAAGTAAAACCTGCGGTTGTTACAGTGCACGTGAAGGGCAATAAAAGGAAAAAAGAGTGGTTCTTTAACAATTTTTTTAGTGGTCCAGCTATTAACGAATTACCAGATCAACATCCTTTGAAAAGATTTTTTAAAGAGTTTTATGATTTTGATAAGCCTAAATCGTCGCGTTCACATAAACTCCATTCTGTAGCTTATGGATCAGGATTTTTTATCTCGTCTGATGGCTATATTGTGACCAATGATCATGTGATTTCTGAAGGTACAAGCTATTCTGTTGTTCTTGATGATGGTACAGAGTTGAATGCAAAACTCATTGGGACAGATCCACGAACCGACCTTGCAGTATTGAAAGTAAATGACAAAAGAAAATTTTCGTATGTTGATTTTGGTGATGATTCAAAGCTTCGCGTAGGTGATTGGGTTGTCGCTATTGGTAATCCATTTGGTTTTGGTGGAACTGTGACAGCGGGTATTGTTTCGGCACATGGACGAGAGATTGGCGCTGATGTTTATGATGATTTTATTCAAATTGATGCTGCTGTTAATCGGGGAAACTCGGGTGGTCCAACTTTTGATCTGAATGGCAAGGTTGTTGGCGTTAATACATCGATTTATTCTCCTTATGGGGGGAATATTGGGATTGCTTTTGCTATTCCGGCAGCGACAGCAAAACAGGTTGTGCAACAACTTATCGAAAAAGGATCAGTCCAGCGTGGTTGGCTTGGGGTTCAGATTCAGCCTGTGACGAAAGAGATTTCTGATTCAATAGGTTTGAAAGAGGCCAAAGGTGCTTTAGTTACTGATCCGTTAAAAGGACCAGCAGAAAAGGCTGGTATTAAGGCAGGTGATGTCATTATCTCAGTAAATGGTGAAAAGATTGCTGGTACTCGTGAACTGGCGAAGCGTATTGCAAATATTAGACCGGGAGAAACAGCAACTTTGGGTATTGTGAGATCTGGTAAGGAGAATAGTATCAAGGTTAAGCTTGATTCAATGCCTGAAGGTAAAGATAAGAAAGAAGTGTCAAAATATTCAAATGAACGCAGTAATTCAGATGAAACGTTGGAAGATTATGGTTTGATTGTAGCGCCTTCTGATGATGGTGTAGGATTGGTTGTAACTGATGTAGATTCAGATTCAGGTGCTGCAGATAAAGGAATAAAACCTGGTGATGTGATTGTGACAGTGAATAATAAGCCTGTTAAAAAGGCTTCTGATATTACTGATACAATCAAAAGTGCGCAAAATCTAGGACGACCAGCCATACTCCTACAAGTGCGAACAAATGGTCAAAGTCGTTTTGTTCCCCTTCCAATTTTCAAAAAATAATATTTTGTTGATGTAGGATAGAAGTTTTTTAGATTTCTGTCCTACAACGCAACTTGATAAAATAACGGAGATGCCGTTTTATGAAGATACTCGTTATCGAAGATGATCGTGAGACGGGGCGTTATCTCGAAAAAGCTTTTTTTGAAGCAGGACATTCAGTTGATGTTGCATATGATGGGGATACTGGATATGCATTAGCAGAAACAGAAAATTATGATGTGATGGTTATTGACAGAATGCTTTTGCATCGTGATGGACTGTCTATTATTACTGAATTACGAGCTAAAGGCAATGAAACACCAGTTCTCATCCTTTCTGCTTTAGGGCAAGTGAATGATCGTGTGATGGGTTTGCGTGCAGGGGGTGATGATTATTTGACAAAGCCTTATGCTTTTTCTGAGCTTCTTGCTCGTGTTGAAGTGTTACAACGTCGGAAAAATCCTAAAGAGGCTGAAACGGTTTATTACGTGGGTAATCTTGAGCTTAATCGGTTGGCACATACAGTGAAACGGGGTGATAGAAATATTGTATTACAACCACGAGAGTTTCGTTTACTTGAATATTTAATGCGATTTGCTGGCCAAGTTGTTACACGCACTATGCTTTTGGAAAATGTTTGGGATTACCATTTTGATCCGCAAACAAATGTCATTGATGTTCATATATCCCGTTTGAGAGCAAAAATTGAAAAAGATTTTGATGCTCCACTGCTCCATACTGTGCGTGGAGCTGGATATATGCTGAAAGCGTCAGATAACAAAACATGAATCGTTTGATCAATATAATGCGTACAACTGCGCTAAGGCTTTCAGCACTTTATGTTTTATTATTTGGGTTAGTTGCAACAGGACTCACTATTTATATGACGGCATTTTCTGCTTCGTTGTTAATGGAGCAAACAGAACAGGCTTTAAATGAAGAATTAAAGTATATTGAAAATGCTTATCATTATGGTGGGCTTTCTTTATTAATGCGTACTATTGATTATCGTTCACGACAACCGGGAGCTTTTCTTTATCTTGTTACTGACCCTATGGGGCGCGTTTTAGCAGGTAATGTTGCGCGTATTGAGTTCGGTCTTTTGAACCGTAGTGGCTTTATTGCAAATTCTTTTTTGTATTCACGTTTTGGAGAACATGGCAAAACAAGTGAACATCGCGCTTTGGCAATAGTTGTTGATTTGCCCAATGCGATGAAGATTCTTATAGGTCGGGATTTGGATGAACCAGAACGTTTTGCAGCGGTTATTCGTAAAGCAGTCATGATTGCTCTTGCGGCAATGGTTGGAGGGGCCTTACTCATATGGTTTTTTGTTGGTAGGCGAGCATTGCAAAGAATTGATCACGTTACAGCGGCATCACAACGCTTGATGGATGGTGATTTCAGTGGGCGTTTGCCTGTTTCTGGGGTGGGTGATGAGTTTGATCGATTGTCTGCTAATCTTAATGTTATGTTAGACCGCATTGAAGAATTAAATATTGGTTTGCGTCAAGTATCGGATAATATTGCCCATGATCTTAAAACACCGCTGACACGCCTTAGAAATCGTGCTGAAGAAGCGCTTTCGGGGCAAAAGACAAAGCTTGAATATCGTCAGGCACTTGACGGTATCATCATTGAATCAGATCAACTTATTCGTACTTTTAATGCTATTTTGATGATTTCACGTATTGAAGCTAGCAGTACGATTGAGCATCTTGAGATTATGAATATGAAATTGATCCTTGAAGATGCCGTTGAACTTTATGAGCCTTTTGCTGAAGAGTCGGGTGTTCTTTTGCGGTTAGGGGATACATTTGATAAAGAGCTTAGATTGAATCGTGAGCTTATTGCACAATCGATTTTTAATCTTATAGATAATGCTATTAAATATGCGTCTAAGGATGGAAGAAAGGCGAAGGTTTGCTTATCTATGGAATATCGTGGTGAACATTTGTTGGTTGTTGTGAGTGATAATGGTCCAGGAATTGCAGCGGATAAACGTGAAAAAGTAACAGAACGCTTTGTTCGGCTTGAAGAAAGTCGAACACAGCCTGGTTTTGGTATTGGTTTAAGTATAGCAAAAGCGGTTATGAAGCTTCATGGAGGAGAGCTGTTGCTTGAAAATGCAAATCCAGGGCTTAGGGCTGTTTTATTATTTCCTTAAAGGTATATTTTCTTCATTATTTGATTTTAATATCTATGACTATTTTCCCTTTGCGTATAATACAGTGGAAAGATAAAATGCTTTTCAGGGGAATGTAGATGAAAAGTGCTTTTTTAAAAACACACCTCCTTCCTTTATGCCCCCTTGATGAGAGTGGCTCTCAATGGCTGAGAGACATTGAAGAACAAGCAAGGAAAGAAAATTTAGAATCGCTTGTTTCCACTATTTTAGATAAGGGAGAGCAGATTGAGTTCATAAGTGCGGTTATGACCTTATCTCCTTTTTTGCGCGAAGTTTTGATCGCCAATCCATCGTATCTTGCTCCCTTATTGAATGTTAATATAGAAACAAGGTTGAGCGAAATCATAGATGGTATTGCAGCCATTGATAAGGATGAATCTATAAATGAAACTTCATTGATGGCTAATTTAAGGAGAAAAAAATGTGAAGCACATGTCCTCATTGCTTTAGCTGATTTAAGTGGTGTTTTTACTTATGAAATTTCATGTACTTGGATGACACGTCTAGGAGAAGCAGCATTAGGTGTTGCTCTACGTTTTCTTTTAAGAGAGGCGCACGATCATGGTAAGATAAATTTGTCGAACCGTGACGATCCAGAAAAAGATTGTGGTTTAATCATTTTAGGTATGGGAAAATTGGGAGCAGGAGAACTTAATTATTCTTCTGATATTGATCTTATTGTTTTTATTGATGAAATGTCACCTCATATTGGTAATCTTTCTGAGAGTATCGATGTATTCTCTAAAATGGTACGCCGATTGATCCGTATCATTCAAGAACGCACTGCGGAAGGATATGTTTTCCGTCTCGATTTTCGGCTTCGACCAGATCCAAGTTCAACCCCTTTGGCTTTACCAGTAAGAACTGCGTTGCGTTATTACGAGAGTCGAGGACAAAATTGGGAACGGGCTGCTATGATTAAAGCACGTCCAGTCGCTGGCGATAAAAGGGCAGGATTTAACTTTCTCAAAGAGCTTTTTCCTTATGTATGGCGGAAATATTTAGATTATGCTGCTATCGCTGATATTCATTCGATAAAACGTCAAATTCATGCATATAAAAATTATGGTCAAATTGCTGCTTATGGTCATAATGTAAAATTAGGGCGAGGGGGTATTCGTGAAATTGAGTTTTTTGTTCAGACACAACAGCTCATTGCGGGTGGTCGCTTTCCTCAATTGCGTGGACGTCAGACAGTTGCAATGTTATCAGAACTTCATACGCTTGGTTGGATTAGTGAAAAGACGAGAGATAGCCTTGTAAAAAGTTATGCTTTTTTACGAAATGTGGAACACCGTATTCAGATGCTTGCAGATGAACAAACGCATCTTCTCCCCAATGATGTTTCTCAATTTACGAGTGTTGCATATTTGATGGGCTATCAAGAGAGTGGCAGCTTTATCCGCGATTTATTAAAAACGCTTCAAGTTGTTGAAAAACATTATGCGGCACTGTTTGAGAACGAGAAAGAACTTGGTTTAGAAATTGGCAATTTAGTTTTTACAGGTGAAGAAGATGATCCAGAGACATTAATAACATTAAGTCGTTTAGGTTTTGAAAGAGCGAGTGATATTTGTCGTATCATGCGCACACTCCATTGTGGGCGTTATAAAGCAACACAATCTGCGGAAGCGCGTGAGAGATTAACAGAATTAACTCCCGCGCTTTTAAAAGCTTTTGGCGCGACAAAACGAGCTGATGAAGCAATGTTGTGTTTTGATAGTTTTCTACAGGGGCTACCGTCAGGAATTCAGCTTTTTAGTCTTTTGCAGTCGAATCCTTCTCTTTTGGAGATGTTAGTGCTTATCATGGGAGCTGCTCCACGTCTTGCAGAAATTATTACACGTAAACCACATGTTTTTGATGGAATGTTAGATCCAACCATTTTTTCAGAATTGCCTACCAAAACGTATCTAGAAAAACGGCTTGAATGTTTTCTTGAAGATGTTCTTTCTCATGAAGAAATTCTTGACCATTTAAGAATTTTTGCTGATGAGCAACGTTTTTTGATTGGTATTAGAATTTTAAATGGTACCATTACAGGAGAGAGAGCAGGTTTTGCATTTACTGCGCTTGCTGATCTTATGATAGCAAAAACTTTTTCTGTAGTTCAAAAGGAATTCTCGCGTCTTCATGGTAATGTTAAAGGAGGACGTATTGGCATACTGGGAATGGGGAAGCTTGGAAGTCGTGAATTAACTGCTGGTTCGGATGTGGATCTTATTGTGCTTTATGAACATGATGAGGATGCGGAAATATCTGATGGAAAAAAGCCTCTTTTTATCCCTCAATATTATACCCGTCTCACACAGCGCTTGGTCGCAGCTTTATCTACTCTTACAAATCAGGGAGTTCTTTATGCTGTTGATTTAAGATTGCGTCCGTTAGGCAATAAGGGGCCTGTTGCTGTTTCTTTTCAATTTTTTAAAAAATATTATCGCAAGGAAGCATGGATATGGGAACATCTTGCTTTGACTCGAGCACGAGGTGTTGCGGGGGATCATGATTTTTTACAAAAGTTAGAAAATGAAGTTTGTGCAATTATTTCTTTTTCTCGTAATAAGAAGAATGTAGCAAAAGCAGTATGTGAAATGCGTACTTTGATTGAAAAAGAAAAACCGCCAGAGAATCGATGGGATTTGAAAACGATGCCTGGTGGTATCATGGATCTGGAGTTTATTGCTCAATTTGCTCTTATTACGCATGTGATTGCGTTTCAAATTGGAGCGACTACGGTGGAGACTTTGTCTCGATTACCAAATAGTTTTCTTAATCAGATGTTTATTTCTGATTTACTCCATGCCTATAGCCTCTATACAAATTTGAGCCAAATTATACGACTTTGCTTGAATGCTTCTCTTGATCCCAATGATATGCCACTCGGATTAAGTGACCTTTTGTTAAATAGCGTTGGAGAACCTGATTTACTTCGTGTTGAAAAGTTAATCGAGGAAACTGGGCAATCAGTATATTCAATTTTTACACAAATAATGAAATATTGAATTTATTTTAAATAATATATTTTATTATATATAGTTTTTAATGAATAATTATTATTTGTTATCTTTTTTCATTAATGCAATGCGCATTATAATAATATTGCTCATTTATAGAAAGAAGCATATCAAGTGAGATGCTTTTATGCGCTCAGAGATGTTACAAAGTTTTTTAGGAAAAACGAACAATATCGTTTTTATTATATAAATTGAGGCAAAATGTTACAAAAAATTGTAGGCTATGTATCATTCTTTATTCCACTGCTGATGACGGAAATACATTGAGAAAGGTGAGAGAAGAATCTTTGATTGACCACGTTAAAGAATCTCTTTTTCTTTTTAAGATTTATATTACGACTGTGTTTATAACGTTGGAAAATAATGAGATATACGAGGAGAATGAAAGCTTATGAGAATTCTATTGAAGGAAAGACTATATAAAGTCTAAATATTAAAATACGATTTTTAAATAGATATGTTATTTTTTTTATAACTGTATCATTTTTACTACATATTTTTTGAAAAAAATATGAAACTATTTACCTATTATTTTGTTATTTAGCTTTTAGGGGAGCAATTATGATTACAAAATATTTAATCACAACATCTATTTTTTCTTTAACTTTAGTTTCTGCAGTACAGGCGGCGGATGTTACTATACCAGAACAGCCGGTCCCTGTTGTTGCATCTCCTGCTTTTTCTTGGACAGGGGTTTACTTGGGAAGCAAAATTGGTGGTTTTTCCAGTAAAAATACTTTAAGTTATTTGAAAGATGAGAGTAATACAGAAAAATGGACTCCAGTAGACAAGGAATTTTTGCCTAAACTTTCTGGTTTCATAGGTGGTATTTATGCCGGTTTCAATATTGATATCGAGAATGGCTTTATTATAGGTATCGATACGGATGTGATTTTGTCTGATAAAAAGGATACGAAAGATATTGAATCTACGAAAGATGTCAAACAACCGAGTGAAAAGAAAAGCGGAGTAGTATCGGAAGATGCAGAGGGTGTAGCGTTCAGAGCAATATATCGAGGGGAAGAAGAAGTAGCAGTTACGGAAAGTGTGCAACATACTTTAAAGCAAAAATGGTCTGGTGCTGCGCGGGTACGAGTTGGTTTTGCTATTGATCGTATGATGCCTTATATTGCAGGAGGGATTGCCTACGCGCAACTTCAAAATACTTTTAAGCTAAAGGAAGCTGATACAAAAAATAGGGCAATGGGTTTTTCTGAGTCATTGCATGATGAAAAAAAGACGATGGTTGGCTATACCCTTGGAGGTGGTATTGATTTTGCAATGACTGATAATATTATTATGCGTGCAGAATATCGTTATTCAGATTTTGGCAAAAAGAAATTTGCCCATGAAAGAACTGAAATAGGTTATAAGACGAATGATTTTCGCGTTGGTGTCGCGTACAAATTCTAATTTATTGTAAGATAACTATTAAAGAGCTCCATTTTCGAATGGGGCTTTTATTTTTTCGTTATCATAAAATATTTCATTTAGATAAAAAACAAAGAGCACAAATATAGGGAATTTTTAAATAACAGGATTACTATTGTAATATGCCTCAACAGATATGAATAGCATTGACATAACCTATGTAAACAGTTTTGCAAAGTGATGATAGAAAAAAATAAGAGTGTCATTCAAGAGATGAATGAAGAAAAGAAATCAGTATTATATAATGCTATATTAAAATAGAAAATATATTATATTTTCTAATTATAGCCTTTATTAAGAATAAAAAGATACTTTTTATCAAAATATGGATTGACGCGTGAATAGTTTTTTTCAGAATGAGTTAAATACAGTTTTATAATTCACCTTAATTCAAGATTCGTAGAACAACATTGGGGGAGGGGAAATATAATGGTAGTGCTGTTTTGTTATTCCACGAATGTGAGAGATAGTTGTATAAGTAGATCTTGCATATATCATTATAGGTATCGCTAGGAAGAGAATTGAAAGAAAAGTCTAAGAGCTCTTTCAAACATGCTGTTGTATAGGGAGAGACTGATTGACAGGGAATAGCGTACGCACCTTATGAATAAATAATGTTATAAAACACAAAATATATCAGTTATTGATTGAAAAAAAGTGATAGCCTTCTATCAAACTTTTAGCGAAACAACAATATACTTGTTGCTTTATGTTTGATTATTCTTATAGATATTTTTATACGTTTCTTGCGAACATATTCATGAATATTGGATTGCGAAGAATATATTGACCACTCTGATTGGTGGTATGAAAGGAAGGAAATAGCGTAATGCTTTTAACTTCTTGAGTGAATTTAAATGAGGATTCTGGAGCACATGCATTTGTGCTATCTATCGATGAACTCTTCTTTTCTTTTTGTAATTTTTCTCTCATGTTAGCGAATGGCATGGAACAATATCAAAATATATTAACTTCTATCTAGTATGCAAAAGCTGTTAAAGTGGAAAGTACTCAATCATTTCAATCTCTGTTTCAAATAAGCTTAAGTTTCTTAAACTTAAGCTCTCTATGGCTTTTATAAAAAAGAGCAGTTGAGAGTATTAAGGGCAATACCAGCAACTCAATAAGATACGTAAAAAAGATACTTGCTTTTAAAGCAGTATATGAGATTATTTATTAAAATAATAATATGCTATTATACCAAGAAATTGATGTACAACTGTAAAAGAAATTTTATTCAGTTACTTGCATTATTTATAAAAATTTTATGCTATATCATATAGAATACTTCTGAGATGTGGCTAATACAGAGGCATTCTAGGAATTTCATTCTTTCAGGAAATCTTTTATGTTTTTTAATGTAAAGCTGATTGATAATCCTTATCAAAAGATAAGCAAATTGTTAGATCCTTAGGTAAAAGTACTTACTGCATTTGTTCTAATATGCTAAAGTTTTACACTTTAAGATCATCATCATTTGGTCCCATATATTTATGAGGCTTCAGACATAAAAGATAGCTTATATTTATTTCAGTTGCTGTATTCATAATCTTTTAAAAATATAAAAAAGTCAAAATGCCGAACATTCCCAAAAAGAAAATATTTTGCCTGCTAAATGTTTCAATAGGAGAGCTTCTGGTGGCCAAATCTCATAAAGGATTTGCAATATAATGTTGGGAGATACTACAGAACAATTATTACAAGAATTTACGGTATGCTTTGATGATGTACAACAAGTAGATGATGATGACACATTTAAGAAAGAAGTTGCACATATCATCGCAATGATAGAAACGCCTAAATTGGTAAGACGACATAATTTTCCCTTAGATATAAAGAGCACAATCTTTCAGCAAAAAGTATGGATGGTATTATGTGAAGTGCCATGTGGTGAAACAATTTCATATGAGGCGTTAGCGCAACGTGTTGGTATACCAAAGGCTTTTCGTGCGGTTGCTAATGTATGTGAGCGTAACGAATTGGCATTAATCATTCCCTGCCATCGTGTGATGCGTAAGAATGGTTTTATCTCTGGATATCGTTGGGGTTTTAGGTGGAAACAGATTTTTCTACAATGGGAACAAGGGAGAAAAATTTAAAATGAATTTAACTTTGTTTGATAGGCATTGTAATGGTTACAGTTGTACCTTTCATTTCTTTAGAGATAATTTCAAGTTTTCCTTTGTGTAGTTCTAGCAAGGAACGCGAAATGGCTAAGCCAAGTCCTGAGCCTGCATGGGTTTTAGTAAGTTGATTTTCAACCTGTTCAAAAGGTTGTCCGAGTTTTTTGATGGCTGATTGAGGAATGCCAACTCCTGTATCTTTAATTTTACAAACAAAGTTATTCTTTTTCTTGAAAGCACAAACATTAATACTGCCGCCAGAAGGTGTAAATTTAACAGCATTAGAGATGAGATTAAGGAAGATCTGTTTCATGGCACGGCTATCAACTTCTGCGTAGAGTTCTGAAGCAATATTTGTTGTAACAGAAATATTTTTTTCTTGAGCTTGGGGTGTAAGAGTGCGCGCCGCTTCACTGATGATGGGTTCAAGATTAGTACTTTTACAATCAAGGGTAAATTTTCCAGCTTCGATTTTAGACATATCAAGGATATCATTGATAAGGGTTAAAAGATGAGCTCCTGAATTGTAAATATCATGCATATATTCTTTATAACGTTGCGATCCGAGAGGACCAAAGGTAGATTGCAACATGATATCTGAAAAGCCGAGAATAGCGTTAAGTGGAGTGCGCAATTCATGAGACATATTGGCTAAAAATTCTGATTTTGCTTTGTTAGCACTTTCAGCACGCTCTTTTTCTGCCTTGAGACTTTTATTAAGCTTTTCAACTTCTGTGGCACGTTGTTGGGCACTTCCTCGAGCACGTTTGAGTTCTTGAATAAAAGAAAAAAGGCGTCTTTCACTGTCTTCAAATTTTTCTTGTTGTTGTTTAAGTTCAGAAATATCTGTACCAATGCAAACAAGTCCTCCATCTTGAGTCCGCCGTTCATTAATTTTAAGCCAACAACCATCTGCTGTTTGGCGAATGCTGGTTAAGTTACCAGAACCATCATCTTTGAGGGGATATTCACTGATTGCAGGGCGGGATATTGCTTCGACGGTTGCACGCTGGATTCCTGATTGTAGAACCTGCTTAGGAATAGCTGCATATTCGCAAAATTTGCTGTTGGACATGACTAAACGCCCTTCTGAATCCCATAAGACAAAAGATTCCGAAATATTTTCAATCGCATCACGGATACGAAGGTCGGCTTGCGCTGTTTCTTCTGCGAGTTGACGTTGTTCACTAATATCGAAGGCAATACCAACTAAATGGGGTTCCTCTTCATCTGTAACTTCAGCACGAATACGCATCCATACATAATGACCATCGGCATGACGCATGGGGACATTAATATCGATATGCTTTTTTTTACCACTCATTAATTCCTGAGCAAGATCAAAAAAATTAGCATCGTTTGGGTTAATAATAGCGGTAATTTGAGAAATTGAGAGCAGTGCGTCTTGAGGCAGGTAGCCGAGCATTTCGTACATCGCTTGCGACCAGTAAACACGTCCGCTTGCCATATTCCAATCCCACAGTCCACAGCGTCCACGCATCATTGCCATATCAATACGATTTTGAATTTTTTCTGAAATCAAATCCGTATTGCGTGCTCGTATGATTTGATTGTAATAAGCATAGAGAAGAGTTAAAATAACACTGGTAGTTCCTAGAAAAAGGACCATATTTAACGAGAAAAACTTGCGCCATCCCATGTAGGTATGTTGCGTTTTTTCACTGATGAAGACACCATATTGTCCATTGTCTGTTTGGTAAAACGAAGCGAGAGCTGGTTCATCTCTTCCTATTGTGATTTGCATTGCACCGGCGTGTTGTCCAAGAGACTGTAAAGCAATGCTCTCAGGGGTAAAATCTTGTAAGGGTTTTCCTAAAATGATCTCTGAACTTGATGAGGCTAAGACATTGCCCTTTTGATCTACTATGGCAATAACAGTGTTGGTATTGAT
Source organism: Bartonella sp. DB5-6 (assembly GCF_000278115.1). Classification (GTDB taxonomy): domain Bacteria; phylum Pseudomonadota; class Alphaproteobacteria; order Rhizobiales; family Rhizobiaceae; genus Bartonella; species Bartonella refiksaydamii. The sequence goes on along the minus strand of NZ_JH725118.1, from coordinate 42,183 downwards.
AAGACCTTGGTTACGAAAATTGGTAAGGATATTTTGCAAATGATGATGAGAAAGAACAGAAGCTTTTTTTTGCTGAGTGGCGGCAAGTAAGTCACGATCAATGATATTGCTAACATGAGAAGCTAAGAGAGTAATGGTAGAACGTGTACTTTTATCAATCGTATGGCGCCAATCATAGATTGATGTGAAGCGAATTGCTGCAAGCACAACAAGAAATATACTAATAATAAATGGAAGTGAACGCCGCAGCCAAGGTTCAATAAAGAGAAGTTTTTGATAGGCTGAATCCGAAAGCAGATTGACATACACTGTGCGCCCCTTGTGGTTTTTGGTGCTCGGTTTTGCAGCGGCGTGCATCTCTGATGGCGCATTATATGCGTCCAATTTAGCCATTTTAAGTTCCTCTAATTATGGAATAATATGACTGAAAAACTGTTTCAGTATTCATAATAAAACTCCATGACCGCAATGAATCAAAACAGGAGTCTTCTGTCCAGTCTTTTTTTTAGAAAAAGTAATTTTACTGCTTCTAAGCACGGAGTATGAAAATGAAAAGAAAAGCTAACATTATCCATAAACAGGCTTAAATTATCTGTTTATGGTGTTATTGTTACTGAAGAACTACTTTATGTTATTTCATCAATAAGAGTATAATACATTGATTATAAATACTTTTTCTTTTAAGCAAGGATGCGAGTAATGATATCTGCTACATCGTTTGACAATTGAGGAGCTGCTGCAATTGTTTTTAATGCGGTTTCAAGCTTTTGTTGCCGAACAGGCTCTAATTGTCGCCAAGAACGCATTATTGTGAGTAATCGCGAAGCAAGTTGAGGATTTTTTTTGTCAATTTCCAAAATGATTTGGCAAAGAAAATCATAGGATGCACCATCAACCCTATTAAAACCTGTTAGGTTATTAGAAGCAAAGACACCAATTAAGGCTCGTACACGATTGGGATTATCTTGTGAAAAGAGCGGATGCTTTACAAGTTTTTGAACATGGTCAAGTGTTGATGCTCCTGCAATCATTGCTTGAATGGAAAACCATTTATCCATGACTAAAGGATCATGCCTATATCGGTTTTCAAAATCATTTAAGGCATTTTGTGCCTGCTTACTTTTGTTAAAATGCTGCACTAAAATTGTTATACTTGCCATGCGATCAGTCATATTATCAGCTTTTGCATATTGCATGGCAGAACGGTTTGGTTGGGCTTCGGCAATGGAAAGATAATCTAGCACAATATTCCGTAACGCTCGTTTCCCAGTTTGCGTAGTGTTTGGTGAATAGGGCTCATGAGTTTCCATTTGCATATAAACTTTTGTGAAGAGCTCTTGATGTGTATGCGCGAGTGAAGTTAAAAACTGATTGCGCACAGAATGGATACGATCCGGATCAACATTTTTACCAATTGTATGAGCAAGCTCAATTTCGCTGGGTAAATTTAAACAAAATGCGCGAAACTCTGGTTCAAGACTTTCATCTTTAAGGATGTTTTCAATCAATTTGAGCAAAGAGGAAGGCATACCTTCTTTTGCTTGTGTTTTATTTTGAATAGCTTGAATCAGAGCTTGCATCATCAAATGATCAAGTGACTGCCAACGATTAGGTTGATTGCTATCATTTTTGGCAAGAAAGATCAGCTCGTTTTCATTGAACGGAGTTTGTAGATTGATAGGTGCAGAGAAATCTCTAAGCAGTGATAAAACGGGTTTTTCATTCAGTCCCCTTAATGTGAACGTTTGGTTTTCTTTATAGAGAAACATAACATCTGATTGAATATCTGCATCAGCCTCATAGATGAGAGATTCTCCATTTTTTCCTAAGAGATCAAAAGTGATAGGGATAAGCATAGGCTTTTTTGTTTTTTGTTGCGGTGTTGCTGGAATATGTTGTTTTGCATGAATCGTCAAAGTACCATCGCTATAATGGTGGTCTATTTCCACATTAGGCGTTCCTGCTTGTTCATACCACAGCATGAATTGTGAAAAGTCTCTACCAGAGACTTCAGCAAAACAGGTTATAAAATCTTCAATTGTGCAAGCTTGCCCATCATGACGTTGAAAATAGAGATCCATTCCTTTACGAAAGAGAGCAGGACCTAAAATGGTATACACCATGCGAACGACTTCAGCACCTTTCTCATAAACGGTTGCGGTGTAGAAATTGTTGATTTCGCTATATTGACGAGGACGTACAGGATGCGCAAGTGGACCAGAATCTTCAGTAAATTGCGTAGATTTTAATGCTTTTATATTTTTAATTCTTTGTATACTACGTATATTTTGATCTGAAGAAAATTCTTGATCGCGGTAAACTGTTAGTCCTTCTTTTAAACAAAGTTGAAACCAATCACGGCAAGTAATACGATTACCGGTCCAATTATGAAAATATTCATGAGCAATGATACGTTCGATATTTCTATAATCATGATCGGTTGCTGTTTCAGGATCTGCAAGAACATATTTATCATTAAAGATGTTAAGCCCTTTGTTTTCCATTGCACCCATGTTAAAGTCCGAAACAGCAACAATATTGAAAACATCAAGGTCATATTCGCGTCCGAAACATTCTTCATCCCAACGCATGGAACGTTTGAGGGCGTCCATTGCATATGTTGCACGTTTGGTTTTTTCTCTTTCCACATAGATACCAAGTTTGATATGTCGACCAGATATAGTAGTAAAATAGTCTTCTAACTTATCAAGATCACCACCAACTAAAGCAAAGAGATAAGATGGTTTTGGATAAGGATCCTCCCAAAGAGCAAAATGACGATTATTCTCAAGAGTTCCTGTTTTCACGAGATTACCATTGGAAAGTAAGATAGGGATTGTTCGAGAATCTGCTTCGATTTTTACCGTATAAGTAGAAAGAATATCTGGGCGGTCGTAAAAATAAGTAATACGACGAAAACCTTCTGCTTCGCATTGTGTGCAATAAACACCATTCGAAAGATAAAGTCCCATGAGTTGGTGGTTGTTTTCAGGGTTTAGTTCCGTGACTAACTGCAATGTAAAAGGAGCCGTTGGTGGGGTAGTAATTTCTAAACGTGAAGGCGTGCTTTTATAAGCATTTTCAGACAATGTTTCGCCATTAATAGCAACAGAAATGAGAATAAGATCATCACCAGAAAGAACAAGAGGTGTTCTTTCTTTCGTATTTTGACGCGCTTCAATCAATAATATTGCCGTAACAAGGGTTTTTGTCGGTTGTAAAGAGAAGTGAAGTTGTGTTTTGGGGATAACATAAGGGGTTGGTTGGTAGTCTTCCAGACGATAAATGGGGACTGCTGATTGTTGCATAATTTTTTCCTGACTGTATTTTAAAAGTTAAAGACTTGAAAAGGCGTTTGTGTTTTGATGCAAGGGGTAGAATTAAGGAGTTACAAAAAGCTATCTAAGCGTTTTTTTACTTCTAAGAAGTCTATCCATGTGAGCTTTTTTTGACTGGGCGTTCGGAGCAGGTAAGCAGGGTGAAAAGTTGGCATAACAGGTATTTTTACGTTGTCTTCGCCTTCATAGGTAAGCCATTTCCCCCGTGTTCGGATAATTCCATTTTGAGCTCCCGTAAGAAACTGTGTAGCAACTCCTCCTAGTGCTATAAGAATACGAGGTTTAGCTAAATGAATTTGTCGTTCAATGAAAGGGCGGCATAATGCTACTTCTCTTGCTGTAGGCGTACGATTTCCTGGTGGGCGCCAAGGAATAGTGTTGGCTATGTAAACATTGTTTCTTGTTAAGCCAATTGATGCGAGGATTTTGTTCAGTAATATGCCCGCTTTTCCTACAAATGGAATTCCTTGTATATCTTCCTCTCGTCCTGGTGCTTCTCCTATGAGCATGAGCGAACTTCCCGCTGTTCCATCTGAAAAACAGGTATTTTTTGCTGTCAATTTTAATGAGCATCCATTAAATGCGAGGAGAGCAGATTTTAATTCATCAAGTGTATTCGCATTTTTTGCACTCTCTATAGCTGAAGGTTCACCTTGTATAATACTAGGAATAGACAGTGGATGATTGGATAACTTTATGGCTGGTGATGCCTGTTGATTATGAAAAGTGTTTATTGTTTGTGTTAGCTTTTTTTCTAAGGAGGCAGATTGACTAAAGCGATCAACAGGTGAATCTGTTAAGACAGCATCTGCACCACTTTCTTTATAAAAGTTTAAGAGTTCTTCATATGAGATTGAGCACTGTGTTTGATTTAACATTTTACTTTTTCTGATAATCTACCTCCTAGGAATAGAGCATATAACATTATCCTTCAAGATTTATGATGTGTTTTTTAGTAATTTATGTACCAAACAATGATAAGCCTCTTTATTTTAACAAAAAACACTGGAAAGTATTGGCAATTATATGCATTTTTCAAATACGTTGTCTTATCCATTAAGATGATATACCGAAACGGTCTACAATAAAATTTTTTAGCGTAAATATTCTTTTGTTATTAAGATAAATAATCCTGTAGTTATAAAGCTACATTCATTTTAAGAAAAAAACATATAAACTAAAAAATATAGCCAGAATATTTTAAAAATTGTGACATCGTATTAAGATTTTAATAACCTTTTTGGTTGTGATTTAACAGCAATGTTTGAATATATGCTTTTGCATTTTTAATAGCTTGAGTCATAGATTCATTTAATGCCAAATTGGCTGCAATAGCGCTTGAAAGGATGCAACCTGTGCCACGCATTGTCCCCGTCAAGCGGGGAGCGGAAATATTTATGATGTCAGTTTTATCAATGAAGCTATCTGTTGAAAGGGGACCGTTTGCATGCCCACCTTTTATTAAGATAGAGCGTGGACCAAATGACAGCAGTTTTTTTGCTTGCTGTATTGCTTGCTTATGATGGGATGCCAGCGGACTTTGGCTAAGAATAGCGAGTTCTTCTCTATTGGGTGTTAAAAGATCAACATGAGGGAGAAGTTTATTGATCATAATTTCTGTGATTTTTTCTGTTGTTAGTTTTCCTCCTGATGAGGCGGCAAGTACAGGATCAAGAATAACTGGAATATGAGGATAATCTTTGAGGACATGACAGATTGCTGTTACAATAGCTTTGGTCCCCGTCATACCGATTTTTATTGCGCTTATTGGATTCGCTTCTAAGGCACTGCGCATTTGCGCAGTGATAAGTTTTCCATGCATTGGAACAATTTCAGCAACGTGATTATCATCTTGTACGTTAACGCAGGTGATAGCTAAATTTGCTTTTATTTGAAAATGTGCAGCTGTTTCTATATCACGGATAATACCGGCGCCTCCTGTTGGATCAGTTCCCGCAACAATGAGAATAGAAGGCTTCAACGCCATGCTTTTGTTACCTTTAACCACTGTTGGACACGCTGTTCAGGTTTTTTATGGAGGATAATATCGGTTACAACAGCAGCACTATTGGCTCCTGCTTTTAAAACACCAAGAGCACGTTCTGGTGTTAAACCACCAATGCCCACTAAAGGTATAGCACCAATCCGTTTTCTCCATCGTTTGATTTTTTCTAGCCCTTGAGGTTTCCATTTCATTTCTTTTAAGATTGTTGGATAAATAGGACCAAGTGCAACATAGTCAGAATTAACAGAAAGTGCGATATCTAATTCCTGTTCATCATGTGTGCTAAGACCAAACCTTATACCATTTTTACGAATTGCAAGAAGATCAGCACTGCTTAAGTCTTCTTGACCAAGATGAATAAAATTGCATTTTTCATCAATTGCTATTTCCCAATGATCATTAATGATTAATTGTATTCCCAATTTATCACATATATTTTTTGCATGCTTAATATGTTGACGGATTACTTTTAAATTTTCATTTTTCATGCGCAATTGTATGAGTTTGACTCCAAGAGGAATCAAGCGTTCAACCCAATCAGCATTATCAACAATGAGATAGAATGGGTCCAGTTTCATGAAAATAAACCGTATTGTACATAAAAACACGGTAAAATCAATAGTTTGTATGAAATTATTTTATATGAGTCCACTTAAGAATCCATCCTTTTATACGTGATTCATTTGACCATTTTTTATAAACAATTGCCATGTATGAATAGACCATAAAAAGCAAAATCATGATGTAAATATTATAACGCATGTGTTATTCAAATGAAATGAAAAGCAGCTATCATTCATAACAGTTTATAAATTTTATGATACGTTTTTATCACAGCACAAATCACATTGTTTAAAATTTAGTTGTTTGTAATTATCGATAATATACGTTTAAAGATCACATCTTGTTTTAATGATTGGATTGTTAATCGCATGATAAAAACATAAAATTACAGTTCTCAAAATTGAGAAGCGTAAAATCTAAAAATGTAATCGCAACATTAGATTATCCTATAAGAAAGTAATCGTTTGAAACTGTCATAAGCTTATAGGTTTAATTTATAAAAATTGCATAAAAGGATTTAAAGACAAGATCGTTTTTAAAACCACGGTATTTTTTTACCGGAGTAAGGAAATAAACAGATATGAAATTCAAAACGTTATATCTTATGACCAAAAGCTTTTTAATGAATATAAAGCAAGCTATCAATAAACGTTTTAAAAGTTATCGTTTAAAAATACGAAGCCAAATGGGGTCACCCCAAATTTGGAAGCACCTATTGAGACCAAGATAAGCAAGCAAAATTCAAAACCATTGTAACATCATAAAGGCATGGGATTTTACTTAATTTTGAGTCAAAAGCGACATTGTTTAAAGAATGCTTTATTTTAAAGGTAACGAGTTCGAATTTGAGCTGGTTGATTTTAACGAGCCCAAAAATGGACCGGCTAATTTATAAAGAAGTTACGTTTGAGTGCAAAGAGAAAAGACATTTATGAGAACCTTTCTAAATGAACGTTTAAACGTTTGAAACTGATGTTTATAACAGTTTTTAAAGCTTTGCGTTTGATAAAAGCGTTTGTTTATTTATCTTATGAAACGCTGTTTTAAAAAACCAACGCTCGTAAATGTAAAAACGGATTTTGTTACAAACTATTCACTTAATACATATTTCTTTTGATTGGATTGATAAATCTATAAAGCATTGTGATTTATTTGATACGTTTGTTTGATAGCCATAAAAGCGTTTACAATTTCTCTTATTCAAATGAATGCTATCAAGATTATACCTATCATTTACATTCCTTTTGATAAGTTTTAATAAAGACAATAGAGCGCTTGCAATATGATACGTTTTGTATATAGGCGCTGATTACTCCATTGTGGATGATTCATTTTAATCAATAAGAAACGCTATTTGAAAGCCGCGTCACGTAAATGGCACGGCTTTCTTTTTTGAATTTTCTCTTTTATGATGCGCTTATAGCCATAAGAAAAGCGCCCCCACGTTTGTTTTTTTACTCTTCTGTATCAACAATCTTGACAACATTATCGCTTTCATAAACCTCACAATTTTTGGGTACCACCCTTAGCTTACTTTGTTTGTTTAATTTTGCCTTGCCATAAGCTTTACCCCAGACCTTTGTATAATATGAGATCTTGGCATTGCCATAAACAGAACCATAAACCTCAGCATTGCCCCCCACACTAGCATTGCCATAAACTTTGCCATAAATTTTTGCACGGCTATTAACAACAGCATAATTATAAATTTTAGCATGGCTGTAAACACAGGCAGAACCCGAAACCTTTGCATGCCCATAAACCCTTGCATAATTATAAACCCACGCATTATGAGAAAGGTGAGCATTGTCATAAATATGTGCTTCTGTATAAACACGGGCGCTCCCTCCCACATGGGCATTGCCATAAACATAACCAGCCACATGGGCAATGCCATAGACACAAGCATTGTCATAAATTTTTGCATATTGAGAGATAAAAGCCTTGCCATAGATCTCAGCATTGCCATAGACATGACCACAGATTTGAGAGTTATGACGTATTTTTGCATTGTCACAAACACGGGCATGCCCATAAACCCACGCATCATCATAAACCCAGCAATTGCCCTCATGAGAGAGGTTGGCTTCCTTTTCAATAAAGCCGCCTAGATCGCCAGCTTTGACATCATCAAAATCTTTTAGAGCTTTAATGCGATAAAGGTTTGTAATCTGTTTAGTCATCCGATCTTTAATTTGTTTGCTTTCATTTGTTAATTGGTATTTTTTGCACATAAGAATACCCTCACAATCTAATGTGATAAACGTTTGCTAAAATTTGGAATGGGAATATTTGGTTGAAAAGCAGGCGCCCCCGCACCACCCGTGCGTTCAATTATGCTGCTTTATTTTTGGTGAGACATAGACAATCTCTAATTCACCATAAGGGGAGAGCCGTTCAATATAGGTTTTAATCTCAGTAGACCCCCAACATTTTCACGAATAACAGCAATGCCATGGATATGAGCATTTTCACAAACATGTACATTATTTGCTATACGGGCGTTTTCATAAACCCTAGCATTGCCATAAACCTTGGCATGTCTAAAAATTTTAGTTTCATTATAAATTTTAGCATTATCATAGACACTAGCGTGCAAAAAAAACGCAGCATTATCATATACCCAGCAATTGCCCTCATGTGATAAGTTACTTTCCTTTTCAATAAAACCGCCGAGGTCCCCCGCCTTGACATCATCAAAATCTCTTAAAGCACGTATACGGTGTAAAGTGATCCCATCAAAAGTGAAACTTTCATTAGTAAATTCGTATTTTTTGCAGGCTCTTGTTTATTAACAAGCGCGGTTTCATTTGCAATATGAGAGATAACGGGGTTTTTTTTGAGATATTTGTCATAATTAAATCCTAACTGTTAAGGTTTTGAATTGACACTCTAAGGGCGCCGGGCGCTCAAAACACGGCAGTTAGTCCGTTGTTACGCTTTTCCCATAAAGGTATTTTATGGCGTAACTACACCCGACAAAATTATCATATATGCCAATCACAGCATAAAAGATAGTCAGTATTTAAAGACTTTGGAAAGGTTGTTTCGTAACCTTTTCGCTAACTGTAAGTGTTTTGATCACTTGATTAGTTATATAACAAAATACGTATTTATTGTCAAATAATATTTTATCTTTTTGATATTTTTAGCACTTTTTTAAATACGTTACGTATCCATATTGTTTATATGATTATTAATTTATTATTTTATATTTATGTGCTTTTAAAGCTATATTATGGCTTTATAAAATGATTGCGTTATTTTTTGAATCTATACATTTATAATATTTAGAAACGCTCTCATAATGCGTTTTTTTATCTTTATAACCTATCAATTTTTTTACTAAGTGAATTTTAAATTTTTTGTGAATTTTGTTTATAAGGGTCTCTAATGTAAACAACCTTAATAGCACCGCGCTCTTATAACCAATGCCTTCATTTGCATTTTTGCTTTCTCTATAGCTGTTATGTTCTTTATAGTCATGGCATCATTTTTTATTTTCATAAGGGAAATGATAAAGATGATAATGTGGTTTATTTGTTATAAAACATCTAAAGAGAAACTGATAATTATAGAGATTATCAAAATCTCTTTAAACAGAGATTTTTAAACTATAAAGCTATCATTTTAGAATACGATATAGTCTTTTAAAAGCAATGTAAAAGAAGCGTATTCACTTTAAGATAGGATTTTTTATAAGTCTTACAGCAATCCAAAGTAGAGTGTTTAAAAGTGCAAATGATTTCTTTTTAGAATAACGCATGATAAAGAGTTCTTTTTAGATTGCCTTAAATCATCCTATAACCAATTTAATAATAAGATGCTTATAGAAGTGTAGCTGTAAACTAATATTCAAAAGCCTCCATAATTAGCATGCCCAGAATGTGAGCATATCTCATAAGCCTATTCAGTTTTTCTTAATTCCAATTGTGGTAGGTTCTTAACAATCTTCATTGTCTCTAAACTTACGGTAATAACCCTTTGAAACAACTCCAATGGATAAGCAGGGTTTCCAACGGTTTCAACAGCATAGCGATTGGCATTATTCACGATGCCGCTCTTTTTATAGGTCTTAACACTAAGCAGTTTTAAAATGTGCTAGCACCACATCAGTTATGTTATCACAAACTTTCTTTTTTGCTTTTGTAGTAAATAAGCTATTTTCATGCTATTTTTCTTATCAGGAGATAATAATGGATAGGCTCTTGTTGTCTCTAATATGTAACAGTTCCAATAAATTAGATATATTCTGTGAATAAAAGGCTTTACTTGAAGCTCAAAATTATATCACATATAGCACCTTAAATTAAGAAGCGTATAGAGTGTATGATTGTCGTTTAACAGTATTATTGTAAAATTTTCAAAAGCAGGGGGAATGATATGGTTCGCACCGACAATAAAGCAAATATATATGCTATAGTTTATGCTTTTCTCTTAAATTTTAGCAGCATTATTCTCATCAAAAAGTTAAAAAATTGTTACGCGATTAGCGATTGTTTCTGTGACGCTGATGATATGGTTCATTTCGTTGCTCACTTTGAGGGGGCACAATGAATGCGCCGTTTTTTATTTTCCTTTGTGTATGCCACGGCTTTTTTGTGCCTTTTCTCGTTGCCGAATCTTGCACAAAGCATTCATGAGCAAGCGATTGATCAATCGGAGAGGATACAACGTCAACAAACACAAGAACAGCATTTTCAACAATTACACCGTAGGAGAGAAACGCGTAGGATATCTTTGCCGGATGATGGCTCTACAGCTTTTGATGGTGTTTCAACAGAGAAAAGCTGTTTGCCGATCAAAAGCATTGAACTTTTTGGTGTTCAGTTGATTTCTCGCGCCGACCTTCATGAGGCTCTTTCCCTTTGGGAAGGGCGATGTTTGGGTATTGCCGAAATCAACCAAGTGCTTAAAGCGGTGACCAAGCTTTATATGAAGCGCGGTTATATTGCGGTGCGGGCTTATTTGCCCGAGCAAGATTTAAGCGGCGGTCATCTCAAGATTGTTGTTGTTGAAGGTGTGATGGAAGCTATTACCCTTGATGGGCATAAAGTTGAGAGGAGACTTCAAGGAGAAATCATCACGGCATTTCCAGATCTGATTGGAAAACCAACCAACTTGCGCCAGATAGAGCAAGGGCTTGATCAAATCAATAGACTTTTTTCTCGCCAAGCTACCATTAGCCTTGGTGCTGGAGGAATTCCTGGTGGCTCTATTCTTGATCTTCACATTGACAAACAGAAGCCTTGGCTTATCACGCTTTCCAGCGATAATCTTGGCGCTAAAGCAACAGGGCTTTACCAAACGCGCTTGAGCTTTTCTTTTGATGATCTGTTAGGATCCAATGATCAATGGTCGTTCAGCTATCAGCGCTCCATGGATGGTGGACCGTATCACTTCTCCAAAAAGCGTCCCAATAGTGATACGGTAACGGGTTCATTTTCTATTCCCTATGGTTATTGGACAGCGGGTTTTGATGGTATTTGGAGCCAATATCATTCGAGTGTTAAGGGAATATTTTCTGACATTATGACATCGGGGAAGTCTTTATCGCTTACACCGTGGATTTCACGGGTTATTGACCGTGATCAAGAGGGCAAGACGTGGCTTACAGGACGGTTGACATGGAAATATTCTGATAATTTTATTATGGGCAGTAGAGTTGATGTTTCCAGCCGTAAATTGGCTATTGCAACCTTTGAGCTTGATCATTCGCGTAAGTGGCTTGGAGGAGAATTAAGCGCGCATATAGGGTTTCATAAGGGATTGGCAATTCTTGGCGCTTATGACGATAAAGAGCAAGAAACTTCGACAAAAAATGCACCCAAAGGGCAATTTTCCAAATTGTCTTTTTCCCTAAGCTATATGCGTCCCTTTTCGCTTCGCCAGTTTAATTTCCGCTATAACACTTTGTTCTCCGGACAATTGTCGCCTGATACTTTGTTTAGTTCAGAGCAAATGTCGCTTGGTGGTAGTTCATCTGTGCGCGGGGTGCGTGAGGCGATTTATTACGGCAATAATGGGGTGTTTTGGCGCAATGAATTGTCGCTGTTGTTGCCAAGTTTTTCTTCGAGCATGGGGCGTAAATTTATGAGCCAATTTGCCCCTTATATGGCGCTTGATCTGGGGACAGTGGCCAATGATGTAAGCAAAAACAGTTTTGGTGGTAGCCTTGTTGGGGCAACCGTGGGCTTTCATGCAAGCGGAGAGATTTTGGATGTTGATGTGTCTTATTCGAATATTTTAACCCAATCGACACAAAGAGAGAAGGACAACACAACGGGCGTTTTTCAAATGCGAGCTTTGTTAAGATTTTAAAGTACAGAGGCGGTTAGATGATCACTCAGCTATTTACACCCATTTGGGGTTATTTTTTTACAAAGAGAGAGAAGATTTATAAGGAGGCAAAGATGCGGGGATTGAAAAATCAAAAGCATAAATTGGGATATGGATACAAGCTAGTGCAGCGCGCTCTTGGTATTTTGCAACAAGGGGCGCACAAGGGAATTTCACTGGTTTTAAGCTTTTGCTTGGCTTTTCAACCTCTGTTAGTGCAAGCGCAAGCGATTAGGGCACAAAGCCCTGTTGTACAAGAAAGCCAAGGAATTAAAGCGGCAGAAGGGGTGAGTTCTATTTTTCGCCCCACGGTGGGAGTAGCAGGCAATGGTGTGCCGTTAATTGATATTGTCCGCCCCAATGGACAAGGTCTTTCTCATAACAAATATGACAATTTCAATGTTGATACCCATGGCGTGATTTTAAACAATTCTACCAAGGAGGTTTCGCCTTCACAGCTTGGGGGATTGGTGCCTGGTAATGGCAATTTGCGTTATAGCGGTGCAGCAAAGGTTATTCTTAATGAAGTGGTGAGTGCCAACCGCTCGCGTCTTGAAGGTGTGAGCGAAGTACACGGGCAAACGGCTGATGTTATTATTGCCAATCCCAATGGGATTACTTGTAACGGTTGCGGCTTTATTAATACACCGCGGGTGACCTTATCGAGTGGACTGCCAATTATTGGAGCCGATGGGAGTTTAAGCGGTTTTCGCGTTGAAGGTGGCAACATCACCATTGGGTCTCATGGTGCTGATGGGAGTTCATTAGATATTTTTGATCTTGTTTCGCGCAAGATCAGTGTATCAGGTCCCATACAGGTCAAAGGGGAGCTAGCTGTTATCGCGGGGCATAATCATTTTGATTATCACAAACGAGAAGCAACATCGCTAGGCTCTGATGGCAAAGAACCGGAATTTGCGATTGATTCCAGTGAGTTTGGCGGAATGTATGCGGGTCAGATCCGCGTTCTTGCCAACGATAAAGGTGCTGGTGTTAAAATGCATGGGAACATGGTTGCCAATGCAGGCGCCATGAGATTGACAAGTGATGGCAAGCTGGTGCTTGCCAAAGCACGTGCCAAAGGAGCGGTAAAGGTTCACTCTCATCACGACAGTGTGCATGTGAAAGCTCTCCTTTTTTCAGAAAAAGCAGTTGAACTGAAGGCTTTGAACAATGTTGAACTTGCAGAGCATGCACGCGTTGCTGCAGGTGATGTTGTTACAGTGAACGCCAATACGATCAAACTTGAGCGTGATGCGCTATTGGCGAGTGGTATAGGCATTGATGGCACACAGAGTGCTACGGGTTCTTTGCATTTACAGGCAACGAAGCTTGAGGCGGGAGAGGGGCGGATAGCAGCGAGCGATCTTTTAGAGATCCAAGCAGCAACAATTGATTTAAGCCGTGCGCAAGACAATGATCAGGCTGGAGTCTCTTCCCTTGGCGATCTGACGATTAAAACCAATCAAATCAGTGCTTTAAACAACCATATTGGTGCCAAGGGGAATGTTATTGTGAAAGCCGATGGTGCCCTCACCATAGGGGCTGGTCACTATAGTGCCGGCGGCTCTCTTTTGGTGGAAGCAGCACAGCTTAGATCACGCGCCAATTTAGTCGCAGAACAAAAAATAGACCTTTATGCACGTAGCGGTGATCTTTTCCAAGAAGGTATTGTTTTGTCCAATGGGGAGGTAACGCTGGATGCCTATGGTGCCCTCAATCACAAGGGTGATATTATCGGTGTGCAGAAGGTTGCCGTGACAGCGGGTGGCATGGTTACAACCAGCACGAACAGTACGCTTTTAGGTCATGATGTGGGCTTGAGCGCGGGTGCGCTAACCCAAGCGGGGACTATAGAAGCACAAGGTGGAGCGTTAACCTTTCAAGTGCGTGATGGGGTCATAAATAACGGCATAATGCGTGGTGAGAGCATCAATGCGCATGCCGGTGCCCTTACAAACCAAGGCACGCTTATTGCAATCCATGATTTGCATCTGATGCTGAACGCACAAGAGGAAGCGAATAGTCAACAAGCTTCCTCCCAACAAGCTTTTCTTGAGAATGCGTCTGACGCTCTGCTTCAGAGTGGTGGTGTTTTTGTTGTGATCGCAGGGCAATTACACAATGCGGGTGCACTTGGTTCTAGTGGTGAGAGCGTTGCGCTTAATGTGGCAGGGGATATGAGCAATAGCGGGCTGATTTATGCCAAGAAATCTGCGGCATTGTCCCTAGATGGTGCTCTTACCAACAAGCATGGCAAGATCATTGCCGAAGACAGTTTGACTATAGGCGGACTTGAGAAAGAACGTGCTGGGCATGTGGTCAATGAAGCGGGTGTTCTCAGTGTTGTTACGGGCGAAATGAAGCTTGTGGCTGCGTCTTTAAGCAATAAGGGCGATGGGGCAGCAAATGGGGGCCAACAGGATGCAGCGTTGAAGGAGCAACAGGAGACCAAGTCCAATGAAGAGGCAGCATACATCTTAGCGCGTGGCGGTTTGCTGATTGATGTTGGTACTTTTGAAAATATTGACAGTCTCATCTCCACGCAAGGAGCAGTCAGTGTTGTTGCGGATGATATCACGCAA
>NZ_JH725118.1:23655-24327 GCF_000278115.1 Bartonella sp. DB5-6 | reverse complement strand
CTGACCAAACTTGCTGCTAAAGAAAAAAAGCTTTGGTTAAAAGAGAAACCCACTAAATTTACCGATAGCAAATTTGGTCAGACAAACAAAGTCTATCAGAGAAACGACCTGTTTGATCCTAACCAAAGGGTTAAATGGAGAGTAAATAAAAAAGACGTGTGGGGCACCAATATTG
This sequence comes from Bartonella sp. DB5-6, assembly GCF_000278115.1. Lineage (GTDB taxonomy): Bacteria > Pseudomonadota > Alphaproteobacteria > Rhizobiales > Rhizobiaceae > Bartonella > Bartonella refiksaydamii. The sequence goes on along the minus strand of NZ_JH725118.1, from coordinate 24,152 downwards.
AGAGAATGAAAACAGGAAGAGCACCTATAGGTTTTGATGGTGAGCCTGTTGAGTTGCATCACCTAAAGCAAACCCCTGAGGGCCCCATAGCAGAAATTAGCAAGGAATTTCATAAAAAATATACTTCCGTGATTCATGCTAATCCAAAAACACATCAATCACTTATAGAGAGAAAAAAGTTTGATAAGCAGAGAGAGGAATATTGGGATAAACGTGGTAATGGGTATGGAGAACAAAAAAACAGTAATTTAGGAGGAATGATCGATATGAAATGGGGTATCATAGGGATAGATTTTAACGGATGGGGACAGGAGCATCGGCAATAATGCTCTACGGTTGATGAAAAGAGAAAAAACAGAGACTTATAAAATAATTTATGGAGAATAATTGATGAAAACCTATACCTTAGCTGATGTTGCAGTATTAATTGATAAAGTGAATAAATATGATGGTGATATTATTAATTTGGGTAGTGAAGATGATGAAGAGAATGAAAC
>NZ_JH725118.1:19261-19820 GCF_000278115.1 Bartonella sp. DB5-6 | reverse complement strand
TTGATAGGGAAAATATGGAGCGTTTATAACGCAAATTTTGAGGATCATCTATGAAAACCTATACCTTAGATGATGTTGCACAATTAGTTGATAAATATAGTGATCGTATCAATTTCGGTACTGAGGACAATGAAGTCAATGATGTACTGATTGAAAAAGCTGAAGAAACTCTTGGTTTGCAATTTACATCTTCCTACAAGAGTTTTTTGAAAAATTATGGAGGAGGCGAAATTGGTTGTGAGGAAATTTTTAGCCTTTATGGTATCGACTTTAAGTATACTCCTGCTGGTGATATTGTTTATTATCACTTAACAGATATAGAAAATGGTTTAGCAAAACCACAGCAGCTTGTTGTGAGTAGAACTGATTTTGGTGAAACCTTTTACTTTGATTATACTCAGTTTCAGGATGGTGAATGCCCACTCTATCTTAGATTTCCACCTAGCGATCCTCAGTATTATGCAAGTAATTTTTATGAATTCCTTTGCAAAAGAATTAAAGAAAGCGTGGGAGAAGAGATACCTGAAGGTGACCAACCGATTGAAAAGACTGAAAGAGC
>NZ_JH725118.1:15656-17609 GCF_000278115.1 Bartonella sp. DB5-6 | reverse complement strand
CCGCATCACTGCTAAGATTGATGCGCAGTTTGCTGATTTTAGAGAGCACACCATTGATATCGCACGTGCTGCGGGGGGCGTTGCTGCTGCCCTTGCTGGCGGTGATGTCAATGCCGGTGCCGATGCCGCAGGGAATGCCGCAGAGAATAATTACCTCAGCAGCGCGCAACAAGCTCAGATGGAGAAAGAACTAGCAGAATGTACTGACGATCAGTGTCGAAGAGATGTTAACGAGAAATGGCATGAGATTGATGAACAACAAGATAGGACTTTTGCTATAGGCGCGGCGGCTGGTTTTATTGTCGGTACCGGAAAAGAAATAGGAAAAGGATTATATGAGTTAGCTGACAGCGCTGTGGAAATAGGGTTAGCAATAGTTAGCAATCCACTTGAGAGCGGTAAAACGGCTATTAAAGGCGTTGGAACGGCAATATCTTGGTCCACGAGCGGACATGTGGTTGATGATGTTTTCGGAAGTATTGGTCAATTCTGGGGAGGTGTTAAGGGTTCTTTTGTAGGGCATATAGATCACATAACGGAAACGATGGATAAAGAGGGAGGGGATGGAGCATTCAGTGCCGGTTTTGAATTCGGCAAAATGACAGGTGAACCACTAGGGGAAGCGGCTTCTGTAGTGGCTAGTGGAGGTGCTGCGGCAATAGCCAAAGAAGGCGGAAAGCTTGCGGGCAAGCTTTTAGAAAAAGATCTCATCAAATTCGCTGCTCAGACTGAAAAAACTGTTGCTAAAACAGGAGAGGAAATCGCTCAATCAATTGGAAAGATGAGCGATGAAATTGTTGCAACGCAATATTTGGGTCAGGAAAGAAAATTCTGGTCAGCGGATCCCATTGAGGTTGAGTTTAAAATGACTTACAAGGGAGAAAAAATTACTCAGACAAACAAAGTTTATCAAAGAGAAGATTTGTTTGACCCTAATAGAATTGTTACTTGGAGACAGTGAGGAATAGAAATAAAAGGTACAAATATTGAGAGAATGAAGACAGGAAGAGCTCCTCTTGATGCTGATAATAGGCCCATTGAATTGCATCATATGCTGCAAATACATGATGGTCCCATAGCAGAGGTTACCAACGCATTTCATAACGAGTATAACTCTGTTATTCATATTAATCCCAACACAATGGGATCAGGTATCGATAGAGATATTTTCGATAGATGGAGACCAAAATATTGGCAAGAACGGGCTAAAATTATAGAAGAAAAGATGAAGCTAAAACAACAACAATTTATGGAGAACAAATTATGAAAACTTACACTTTATCTGATGTTGCACAATTAATTAATAAGTATCCGGATGTTATCGACTTTGGCACTGCAGAGGATGCACCTGATGATATATTGATTGAAAAAGCAGAGAAAACTCTTGGTTTACAATTCACATTTTCCTACAAGAGTTTTTTAAAAAATTATGGAGGAGGAGAAATTGGAGGTTATGAAATTTTTAGCATTTATAAGGCAAGTTTTGAAGATAATCCTGCTGGTGATATTGTTTATTATCACTTAACAGATATAAAAAATGGTTTAGCAAAACCACAGCAACTTGTTGTGAATAGAACAGATTTTGGTGAGACATTTTATTTCGATTATTCTCAGTTTCAGGATGGTGAATGTCCACTCTATCTTAAGTTTCCACCTAGCGATCCCCAGTATTACGCAAGTAACTTTTATGAATTTCTCTGTAAAAGAATTAAAGCTAATCTAGAATAAATTTCTTTTTTATGACTACTTTGTTTTCGAAGTGCACGGGCAAAGCTGCCGTTCTTTTTCATTTTCAAGAATGTAAATATTGTTAATATTTTTTAGGGGGGAGAATAATTGATGAAAACCTATACCTTATATGATGTTGCAGTCTTAATTGATAAGGTTAATAAATATGATGATGATATTATCAATTTTGGTACTGAAAAAAATGCGGTTGATGATCTTGTGATT
>NZ_JH725118.1:0-15556 GCF_000278115.1 Bartonella sp. DB5-6 | reverse complement strand
ATTGATAAGGTTAATAAATATGATGATGATATTATCAATTTTGGTACTGAAAAAAATGCGGTTGATGATCTTGTGATTGAAAGGGCAGAGAAAACACTCGGTTTACAATTTACATCGTCTTACAAAGTTTTTTTAAAAAAATATGTAAGAGGAGAAATTGGTGGTGAAGAAATTTATAGCCTTTATGGAGATTGTGGGGAAGGTATTCCTGCTGGTGATATTGTTTTCCAAAACTTATATCATAGGAAACATGGTTTTGCAACATCAGAACAGCTTGTCATTAGCAGAACAGATTTTGGTGAGACATTTTACTTTGATTATACTCAGTTTCAGGATGGTGAGTGCCCGCTCTATCTTAGATTTCCACCTAGCGATCCCCAGTATTACGCAAGTAATTTTTATGAATTTCTCTGTAAAAGAATTATGGAACATGCTGGGGGGTAATGACGATGCAAACCAAAGACGTAACAGAAATTTTAAAAAAAGTTGGTTGGGAGCCTCATCGCGATGAAATGGGTGATATGTTTGCTTATTATCACCTCCCCGATCGCATAGTGCGTATTCACTACGGAGTCATAGATTATGGACGGGATAGCGGAAGATTGTGGGTTTCTGTCAGTCTCACTACTGCTGCTTATTATCTTGGCTGTGAATATGCTAACGGTAAAGAATCTCAACCTCAATATGAGGATATGCTGATTTCTTCAGAAGAGAATTTTGGAGTTACAGCGCTGGAATTTTTTGAAAGCCATGTCAAGGTAGCTTTAAACAAAGTGTTAGCTTGGGCGAAAGCACAAGATATTGAGCAAAAATTACATGAAAAAGCTGCTAATCATTCTCTCGTTGCAAAGGCTCTACTCGGCGATATCGAAGCTTTAAGAAATTACAAACCTACACCTCAATTATATACACTAGAGTTTTCTGATTATGAAAAGATAACACAGGTTGAGCGCGTTATCTTTTTTGCTGAGGCTTATAAAAATAACGAATTGGATGACATTTTAGCACGCAAAAAACCAAAACAGCGTTTGATAAGCCTTACAGCAGCAACGCGCATTCTTAAAACCCAAGGGTGGTTTGCCACAGAGCTTGGGAAAATGTGGTTGGTTTTGCCGGATCGTTTTATTCAATTTAATTTTGGTTTTATCCGTCTTCATGATGATTACAATGTTCATCTTAAAGCAGAGATCTCCAACGAAGATATTTCTGTAGCTTGCCATTATATTCACGATAGTAGAAAATGTAGGCAGATATCAGCTACAAATATTTATAATTCTTTTAATACTATTGGAGGAGGGGGGATTAGTGAGTTTGATAAAGGGATTGATATTCGTGTAGAGACATTAAATGAGCAGAAGCTTATCAAAATTTCTCAGCGGGTGATACAATGGGCACGTGCTCAAGATCTAGAAGCAGCGATAGAAAGTAAAACGCTTATCCAAAAATATAGCTATTATCCAGCTGTGATTTGGCATTTGGCTTGTTTAGCATTGACAGGTCAAATTGATGTCCTAAAATCCTATCAAGATTCTATCGCAGAGGATAAGATTCCTGAGCATTTGCAAAATCTTGATGAAGAACTGGAGGGGTATGTTAATCACGCCGTTCAATTTGCTGAAGAGCATCTGAAAATCCTTAATGAGCGAAAAGCCATAAATGATCGTCTTAGTTTGCAAGATTTGTCTTTTCTTAATACAGTTTCGGAAGATTTAAAAAGGATGGGGTGGGCAGTTTATCGAGATAAAAACTACGAGCGCAATGCTTATTTTATAAGCAAAGACCGTATCATTAATGTAGTGTACAGCCTTGATAAAAAAGGAAAAACGCCGATTGTTGCATTCAAGACTTCGCTTTCAACACTTGGCTTTTCTACTGCTCATCGTGATATGTTTCCTAGATTGCCCCAATATATAGCTCTCAAAGAGGCAGAAGAAGTTTATACGTTTTCTGGTGCTGAATTGGACGAGGGCAAACTGAGAGAGATCTGTGCGGATATTCTTGAGTGGGCAGATCGGCAAAATACCAGCCAAATCATCTATGATTATGCTACTTTGTCAACGGATAGTGAATCTTTCCCCGCAGAATGTCACCTTATAGCACTTATTTTGACTGGTAATGTCAAAAAGCTCAAATTTTATAAAGAGAGTTTTCAAAGAAAAAATCGTCTAGGCTTTGTAGGCACTATCACAAAATATGATATTGACAATGCTCTTACTCTTGCACGGGGTTATCGAGCGGGTTTTCCAAAAAATGCTCCGATTTTGTCCCTTGATCTCCAAACAACATCTATTGCTTCCAAAACTGTTGCTGTTGAGGCGATAGAGGAGGTAGATGAACCGGATGATAAAGATGCTCCTTTGACTATGGAAAGTGCCACAGCTCTTTTAAAAAGTTTAGGCTGGTCGACTAAAAAAATCGATGGGGATGATTATATAGCAAGCTATCAATTGGCTGATCGTGAAGTAGATATTCTTTATAACGATAAAATTGCTAAAGATTGCCCGCAATTTGATAGCGCCTTTTTGATTAGCACGGGCATTCTTTCCATCGCTTGTAAATTCATTGATCCTACCAACATGCAAGATTTCTCAGATTTAGAACTTAATTTTGAAGCAAAGGGATTGGAAATCTTTGAACCAGAAGTCACTGCGGATCGCTTAAAGCAAGCGCTTGATGATGCGCTAGAATGGGCAGTCAAAGAGATTGATCTTTCTGAAAGACTTCGCTGTGATTATGGCGCTGCTCCTTGGCAACAGGATGCAAAGTCCAAAACAGATAATAAGGATTATGCTTTGCCTCATATTGGCGTTCTTGCTTTGTTGGGCGATGTTGAGACCTTACAATCTTATCAGAAAAGCTTTACGGCAGGTGATCATCTAGGTTTTGACGAGAGCATCAGCCAAACCCACCTAGAACGTGCATTAGCTTTAGCCAAAAAAGCAGCGAAAACCAAGCAACTGAGCTACGCTTTGATTGAACAGGTGGCAAAAGATTTTGGTAATCACTCAGAGCTTTCTAGCGAGGAATAACCTCCTTCTTGGAAGGAGAGTTTGTTAAGTTTATTTAAAACAAAGAATACATTGATTATTTTGAAAAAATCGAAGGGGCTTATGAATCATGAAATTGATAAAGAAAAAAATTATGGGAGCAACTCAGCCTGTGGACTTTAAAGGTAAAAAAGTTTATCAGGAAGATGAGCTGTTTGAGCCTGAAACAGTTTCTTCTTGGAAAGAAAAAGGACAGATAGTAACAGGTACAAATGTGGAAAGAATGGTATCAGGAAGAGCTCCTATTGGAGTCGATTGTAGGCCTATTATGTTATATCCTATGACACAAGAAGGTCCTATGGCTGAGGTTCTCTACTCATTTTATCAAGACAAGAGTTTTGTTGCTCCTATGAAGCCAAAGACAAATTTTATCAGAAAAGTTATTTGTTGGATTTCAAAAAAAATTTCTAAGTAGGAAAAAAAGAAAAAGTAATTATTGCAAATATTGAAATAATGCCACTAAAAGGTGCTCTCTAAGCTTTAATGATCATCCCCTTTAATTCCATCATATATTGTAAATGCGAGATGATTTTACAGAGACAGATGAGAAAAGAGCTCCTTCAAGGAAATATCCTTTATATTCTATCGATGTAATCCCAATTCCATTGGCTATAGTAGAAAAAGATTGATCATTAGAAACACTCATTATGAGTAAAAACACGCTGTGACTTATGGAGAAAAATTTATGAAAAGTTATACTTTATCAGATGTTGCACAATATGTTGATATGCATAGTCATGTTATTAATTTTGGTACTCAAGACAATGCACCTGATGATATACGGATTAAAACAGCTGAGAACACTCTCGATTTACAATTTACCTCTTCCTATAAGAATTTTTTAAAAAATTATGGAGGAGGAGAAATTGGAGGTGAAGAAATATTCAGTATTTATGAAATCTGCGCAGGTATTCCTGCTGGTGATATTGTTTACCGAAATTTGCTTGATAGAAGAGATGGCTTTACGAACCCCAAACAACTTGTTATCTGCACAACTGATTTTGGTGAAACCTTTTACTTTGATTATACTCAGTTTCAGGATGGTGAATGCCCACTCTATCTTAAGTTTCCACGTGATGATCCCCAGTATTACGCAAGTAATTTTTATGAATTTCTCTGCAAAAGAATTAAAGAGTATGCAGGGGAAGATTCATGAAAACCTATACCTTAGTTGATGTTATACAACTAGTTGATAAATAGGATAATTGCGATTTATAGACCGTTATGAAAACATCTCAATGGAAATTGGTAATTATAGAGATTAGCAAAATACCTTTTAATAGACCGTGTCAGTATTGTCAGTTCTTTTTAGAGCCTATATTATTTTTTTTAAATGAGAGAAAATTAAAAACATTATATTTCAATAGGTTAGTATTTTAATGATACAACCTTTATTAAATAGTAACCCATAAATTCAACTCATAATATATATTTGTCAGTTATGTGTCAGTAAATTGAACTGACAAAAGTGATTATTTTAGTGAGTAATTAAAACACGTCTTAAAAAAGCATGTGGTCTCTTAAAGCCTTTCAAAAGAAAGGGGCTATAATCATAAGCAATGCTATCAAGATCATTATGGTTATGAGTTTTGAAGGGGTTTTGGAGGTTTTGGGGGTTCCTTTTATCCATTATTATTTTATTTTTTTAGTCAAAAATAAAAATTTATTATATTTCAATAAGTTAATTTTTATCAAGTTTTCAAAAAACAACCTATATCAACAATACAACCTCTAAATTCAATCAATAATATACGTTTTGTAGGGGTTTTGGGGGTTTTAAAAACAGACAAAACCTATAAGTAATCTAAGAAAATGAAGATACAAAACTCTCTTTAAAGAGTTTTTTTGAAAGCTATAAAGCTATCATTTGAGATTGCGATATAATCTTTTAAAGGCAATGTAAAAGAAGCGTATTCACTTTAAGATGGGATTTCTTAGAAGTCTTAAAGAAATCCAAATGACAGTGTTTAAAAGTGCAAATGATTTCTTTTTAGAATAACGCATGATAAATTATTCTTTTTAAGAGTGTATGTAATCAACTTACAAAAGAGATATAGCTATATTCTATACCCCTTATGAGGTTATAAAGTCTTATAAGTTTATCCAGTTTCTCTAATTTCTAATTTTGGTAGGTTCTTAACGATTTTCATTGTTTCTAAACTTACGGTAATAACCCGTTGAAACAATTCTAATGGATAAGCAGGGTTGCCAATGGTTTCAATAGCATAGCGATTGGCATCATTCACAATACCACTCTTTTTATCGGTCTTAACGCATTGACGTCCCATAACCCATTCAAGAGCGGGCTTGCCATTTACGATATACTCATAAGTTTCAAGAGGGATGTCTGTCATGATGATATTGTTGTTATAAATAACAGTTGATTTATCCTTTTCCTTACTATTCTTAATTTTTGCGAATTTCATTTCAGTTACATAATAGAATTTTTCAGGATTTTGGATATCAGTCAGTTTTGGATTGCCTTTTTTAAATGTGACTGGATAAGGTTCCACATCTTCATAATTTACGTGCAAATGACCCAGTTTACGCCCCGCATTAACAAACTTCCAAAAATCTTCAGCACGCTTTACGCAAGGGATGCGAGGCAACTCTTTAGAGAGGTTATCAGCATAACGGGCACGATAATCTTCCGAATGAAGTATACCATAAACGTAATAGAATAAATCATCTTTAGTGATTATTTCATTTGGATAAACCGCTTTAAAATGTGCTAGCCCTTCATCCGTAATGGCATCACGCCTCTGTAAACCAGCACTTTTGTTTTCTTTTGTAGAATGTACAAATAAATGGGATTGTTTTTCATCATGATCAGTTACAGAAGATTCAATGTTTTCATAAAGATACCGTGGAAAGCATTGACCTTTCTCTATCGCATCTAGATTAGGCAAAGCTTTATTCATCAACACAGAAAAACCACTCCTTGTTCCTGTACCTGTAATCTGTATTACCTTATTTTCAACTGCTTTTCCTATAGGGAATATCCGCGGCATTTGATAAACTCTCTCATTGAAGGTACGATTATAGTAAAGCCACTGTAGTGTAAAAGGGCGATATAAACTTTGCGTGAGGCATGCATCTTCGAATTTAAGAATTTTTCCTCTTACCAATTCTTGTTTAACATTATGGCTCCAGCTAATCTTGCTCTCATCTGCATTGATGAAATTGTTTACAGCATTTGCACGTATTTTATGATCAGTATGTGGATAGGCATCATTAAAACGTTCTACTTCGCTATTACAGAAAGTAATCATATTATGCATATTATTTTCTAAAATCTTATAGCTTGAGTTATATGCCCAAGCATCACGACTAGTCACAATACCAAGAGAAAAATTTTCAAAGAGCTTTTTATCAAGTTCCTTTTTATCCCCTAAAGCTAAAAATGCTTTGAAACTGTCATCACGTTGATTAATCCAATCACCATGCTTGTCTGGTGTAATTATTTTCCAACCGTCTTCATGTGTAATACCATCAATGCTACCAAAATACTCAAGAGCTGTAAGTTTATCTTTTGTCGTAAGATTGTTACCAATGTCATGATAATAAATTTTACAATTTCCAGAAACATTGGAATTCTTGATAAACAGTGTCACGGCAATACCGGTCATGCTACCATTACCAAAAATATTTTCACCTTCTTGAGCACGCCCATTACTTAACATATTTTTACGAATATCCCCCCGTAAATTAAGTACATAAATACTTGTAAATTCTTTGGCTAAAGATTTCCGTAAGCTGTCCATGGTTGATTTTTCTATAAAACCAGAACCAGAAACAAACCCGATTACTCCAGCATTATCAATACGGTCACTAGCCCAGCGAATAGCACGAATATAACTATCATACAGATTTCGTATAAGATTTGCATTTGACTGAGCGGCATAGGTCTCACGGATACGGTTATCTAATAGTGGATAAGGGGTATTCTTAGCATTATCATTTTCACTTTTTTGCCCTACTGAATAAGGGGGATTGCCAAAAATAACTCCGATATTCAGTTTTTTCTGAAGTTCCAAATATGCGCTGTTTTCCTCTAGTAAACCTTTCATCAGATCTTGCTTTTCAACCATCTGAAACGTATCGGTCAAACCAATATGCTTAAAAGGAATGTAATCTCCTTTCATAAGACTATGATAAGTTGATTCAATGTTAATGGCTGCTATGTAATAGGCGAGCAAGACAATCTCATTGGCATGGATATCATGACGGAATTTATATTCCATGTCCTCTGGTTTGATGAGCTTTGATTGTAAAAGCCGTGTGATAAAGGTACCCGTTCCAGTAAAAGGGTCAAGAATAGAGACACCACGTGATCCTAAACTTTTTCCGAATTCATTTTGTAAAACCTCATCAACAGAATGAATGATAAAATCGACAACCTCAACGGGGGTATAAACAATCCCAAGCCTATCGGTTGTTTTCTTAAAAGCCTTTGCAAAAAAATCTTCATAAAGCTTGATAATGAGATTCTGTCTTGCTTGTGGTTCGGTAATCCCAGAGGCACGGAACTTTACGCTGTCATAAAACTCTTGTAATTCTTTGGATTCTTCCTCAATATTTGTTTTATCGAGTTCTGTTAAGATTTTTTCCATTGCTTGCGAGATAGCATTGTTTTGCACAAATTCATTGCCCTCAAACAAAGCTTCAAACACAGGACGCGTCACAAGATGTTGCGCTAACATCTCAATCGCGTCTTCTTGTTTTATATCGCTGTTTAAGTTGTTTTTTAATTCCTTATAAAACGCATCAAAGGCATGATAAGCTTCGCTCTTTTCATCAGAAAGCATGGTTTGAAGGCGTGTGATATGGTTTTGTGCAATTTCAGCAACATTGCCAGCCCAAATGCCCCAATAATCACTCATGGTAGATTTTTTAACAATCAGTGTTTTGAGAGCATTGGGAAACTCAACAAAAAAGGGTAATCTTCCTGTCACCTCGTAGCTCTGATGGGGTTCATGTGCTTGTGTCCCAATTTGAAGTCCGGATCTTTCCGATTTTTCGTGTAGCGGGATTTCGTCAATAACCGTGGTAACATTCTCTAATTCGGTCTTTTTAGAAACTGTAACAATGTCGATGATAGAGCTTACGTCTTGTCCTAAGACCATCTGGTTAAGAGTTTTACTAAAATTCTCATCATGGGCAAGCAAAGCATTGAGAACTTGCCAGACAACACTGTATCTCTTATTGTTTTTTAATGCTTGTTCCGCAGAAACACCAGCAGGAACACCAACTGGCAAAATGATATAGCCCATCTTTTTGCCCTTTGCACGGCGCATCACACGTCCCACCGCTTGTATCACATCCACTTGGCTTTTACGGGGGTGTAAAAACATAACCGCATCAAGGGAAGGAACATCAACACCTTCTGAAAGGCAGCGTACATTGGTTAATATACGGCAGATATTCTCACCCGCATCTTCTTTCAACCAATCAAGTTTTATCGTACGGTCTTTGGCACCAGATTTTCCATTAATATGATCTGCTTGACAGTTAAGAGGGGGAATATTTTTATGATTTTTATGAAGATTAAGTAAATCTTTCTTAACTTCTTCGTCGTTGAATGTTCTACATATGCGTTCAGAAGTATCAATATCTCTACAAAAAGCCAAAGCCCGATGCATGGGTCTTGTATCATCCCCAAGATCAATTTTCAGATCCATTTTGGTAAGGGCTTGATAACAACCCATGATCTTTGTTCTATCATCAAGAATAAGTTCATAATTCTCATCTGTCATCAGATGCTGGATAGATTTACTCACTTCTCCTTCATCAACACCTAAAACGATAATCTTGTAAGGCGTTAAAAGCCCATTCTTTACAGCATTGGAGAAACTATAAGAATAAAGGATTTTGCCATAAAGCTCTTCATCATCCATAGAAGCCAGAACAGCATCAATCTCATTAGCTTGTTTTTTGGCATTGTCACTAAAAATACGAGGCGTTGCTGTCATATATAGACGTTTTTTACCTCGAATAAGGCTATTGTCATGAACCTTGATAAACTCAGATTCACTCTTATCAGTTCCTAACACAGCTCCAGTGGTACGGTGTGCTTCATCACAAATGATCAGATCAAATTCGGGTAAACCATGCTCTTTTTGCGCATCCGAAATCACTTGTATTGAATGGTAAGTAGCAAAGACCACTGTCATTGCATCAGGAGAAGTCTTATTGGCTTTTTCTCCAAGCTTTTGAGCATCTGTTGTTGCTGGTAGAGCGAGATCCGAAACATCGAGTTCAGCAGCATCATCTTGGGCTTTACGACGCTTGCCCACTTGTGTATCAGAGCACACAGCAAAAGAACGCAAGGGTATTTCTGTATCTGTTGTCCATTCTCTTATCGTTTGTGACATGAGAGAAAGAGAGGGCACTAGAAATAAAACACGCTTACCTTGACCCGCAAGGGTTTCTGCTATCTTCAAACTAGTAAAGGTTTTTCCCGTTCCACATGCCATAATAAGCTTGCCACGGTCTGCTTCTTGTAAACCTTCACAAACAGCTTTAAGCGCTTCTTGTTGATGATCTAAAAGCTTTTTCGGTTCTTTTTTCTTGAGAGTAGCTTCTCCTTTGCTTTCAAAGGTTGCCCAATCGATTTGACTGTTTTCTAGGTCAAAAAGATTAATCCGTTGAATGCGGACTCCTTGCCCTTCACAGGTGAGATCGGCATTGTTACTCCAATTACCTTCTGTGCTATCAATAAGAATACGGCGGGTGAATGGAGCTTTCCCAGAGGCAGCGATAAAGCTATCAATATCTTCTTTCTTGATTTGATGATTTGCACTATAAAATTTACATTGAATAGCGGCATATCCTTCTTCATCACGGATTTTAGCAACCAGATCAATGCCGATATCAGTACCATCCCAACCATGTTCCCGTGCCCAATCTCTATAAGTCTGAACCTTCTCATATTCCTGCTTTTGAAGGGGGTCTTGCGTCAAATAAGCAATCACAAACTTTTCAAAAGAAGTTCCTCTATCGCGCGCACCTTCTGTATGATCACGGTAGGATTGTAACAGAGAGCGTAATGTCAGTGATTTGGTATGAGATTGAAGCATTTATAATAAAACCCCACCGCTTTATAAGCGTTGATCTATAGGTGTCAAAAAACTTTAAATAAAATCTGCTAGATCTATTTAAAATAAATAGCAATAGTAAAATAAGAAAAAGCTACTAAAGACCCACAAACTGCTTAAAAATAAATTTTATAAAAATTGCTTATCAACAGCCTATAACACAGGGTCAGATCAGCAAAATAGTAGAATTTACAGATCATTTCACGTGTTAATCAAGACGAATGCACTATGTGCATTAAAATATCAGAATGATTATTTTGAACTATTTTATTATGCACTTTATAGAAAGGTTTTGAAGGTACACCTCTCCTCAAAACCTATACTATGGGTTATATTTAAAGCTTGTAAGGCTAATAGAGATTGTTGTTAAAGCGTGTAAAATCTTAACATATTGAAATATAACGTTTTTATTTTTTACTGTTTTTTCTTTAAAATGGGAACCTTCAAAATTCAACTCCTATGGGGATAATAGTATTTCATATTTTTAAGAGTAAAGAGAGGTTTTGAGAGGGTGAAAGGGGTTTTAAAGTCTTTGCTTGATAGGGGAGGAGAAGCGTTTAGTGGTATAGATATGGGGAAAAGATTTTTTATACTTGAGTGAGAACAAGATATTGTGCTATTGGCAGTTGTCTTTAAATATAAGGCATGTATTCTTGTGATAAAAGTTTAGACGAGAATGGCTTATTAGTTTTGAATGGTCATTGCATTTTTATCTGGCTTTTTATTTGCTTTTAAAGCAATACTTACAGAATGCTGCAAAGTGGGGGGCAATCTGTATTGTTTTCTGTATTTTCACGCCGAAGTTCTCTTTTGAGAATATTTCTAGCTATATTTGGTATGTTTACTAGCATAACTGTTTATGCGCGGTCCTCAGCTATTTTTCATTCTCCAACAGATAATTTTGCACGTGAGCACACTGAGCAGCAAAGATTAAAAAGGATTGAGCATTTACGAGCTTTAACACCCAAAGGAATGGATACTTCTCTTGAAAGAGATAGAGGGGCGCATCTTGGTGGTGGACGTTGCTTCAACATTGATCATATTATTGTTGATGGGGTCCATCATATAAAGAAGTACACTATAGCAAAAGTTACGGATTCTTATGTTGGAAGATGTGTAGGTCTTTCTGATATACAGACATTGATCAAACAGTTAACCAAAGTTTATCTGGATCAAGGCTATGTGACGGCGCGTTTTTATATTCCAGACCAAGATATCAAAAGTGGTAAAGAGCTGAGGTTAGTTGTTGTTGAGGGAAAGCTTTCAGATATTTACTATAATGGTTCACCGGCGTCTCGTTATAATCAGATTGTGTGGAATGCTTTTCCAGGGCTTAAAGGTCATGTTCTTAATATGCGCGATATTGAACAGGGACTTGACCAGATAAACAGGTTGGCTTCGGCGCATGCCCAAAGTGAACTCCTCCCAGGGGGTGAAGATGGCAGTACCATTGTTAATATTAGCAATCATCCTGATAAGGCTTTTAGGGTTACGCTTACACATGACAATATGGGGCAAGCCTCCACGGGTTATGCGCGTTATAGTGGGGGTTTAAAACTAGAGAATATTTTAGGGCTGAATGATTTATGGGATTTTGGCTATCAACGCAGTGAGCAAGATTATTGGGGTGGAAGCAAACAAGAGGGACATAGCAATAATATTTCTGCGAGTGTGAGTATTCCTTACGGTTATTGGACATTTGCGTTAAATGGCACTGTTTATGATTATCAGAGCGTTATTAAGGGTAACTTTACAGATATAGAAACGACAGGCAGTTCCAGTGAATTGCATGCTAGCACCAGCAGAGTTGTGCACCGTGATAGTGTTTCACTCACCACGCTGAATTTTGGTCTTTCCTATAAAAAGACCAACAATTACCTTCTTGGTAATAAGATAGAGGTTGGCAGTCGTCGATATAGCGTTGCCAATTTTGGGATTTCGCATTCCCGCCAGATGCTAGATGGAACATGGACATTTGATGTCGGCTATTTGCAAGGGCTTCCCTTGTTTAATTCTGTCAAGAAGTATGATCCAGGGGCAGGGGATGCGGAGCCGCAATTTGCTAAATTTACCGGTACGATCAGTGCCATGACGCCTTTTAAATTAGGGGGCTTGGACTTTATACTGAGCAATCTTTTGAGTGGGCAATATTCTCCACATAATTTATTGGGTGCTGAGCAGATTTCGTTGGGCGGCGCTTCTAATGTGCGTGGAACGCGCGAGAGTTTGCTTTTTGGCAATAACGGTTTTTTTATTCGTAATGATTTGTCTTTGCGTGCAATACCGTGGAGCAACAACGCTTCTCTGAAAAAAGTTTTTGGTGAACTACGTCCCTTTTTGGGTTTGGACTATGGGCGTGTTTTTTCTCAACCCTTGTATGGAATTACGCATGAACAGCTTGCCGGTTGGACAGCAGGGTTCAAGCTTGCGGGGGGTATAGTCTCCCTTGATGCAAGCTATTCCAGTGTTTTGTGGAGCACAGTTAAACACAAGAAGCCAGGAACATTTTTTATGACATTAACAATGGATCTTTAAGCATATTATTGGGGAGTACAAGCATGAGATATGAGAAGAGAGCAAAAAGAGCAAGATGGTTTGAAGTTTTAGTCTCCAGTACGATGCTCAAAAAGGTTTTGCTAGGTGGGATTGGTTTACCTTTTCTTCTACAACCAGCAACGCTACAGGCGCAAATTGCTGTTGACCCTAACGCAGGTTCTGCTCATCGTCCGGATATTGTGGCAGCACCCAATGGAGTTCCCTCGATTGATATTGTTACACCAAATGGTAAAGGCTTATCGCACAATAAATATTACGATTTCAATATTGGAAATCCAGGCGTCATTTTAAACAATCATGCGCAAGAAGTAGGGCAATCGCAGTTGGGGGGCATTATGCCGGGTAATCCGCATTTGCGCTCTTCTGGTTCAGCAAAAGTGATTTTAAATGAAGTGACCAGTGGCAACCGTAGTGCTCTTCATGGTCCAGCGGAGGTTTTTGGTCGCCAAGCCGATGTGATTATAGCCAATCCCAACGGCATTGGCTGTGATGGTTGTGGCTTTATCAATACGCCACATGCGACCTTAACCACGGGTGTACCAGAAATTGATGGGCGTGGTTTTCTGAAAGGTTTTGAGGTGAGAGGTGGGGATATCACCTTTGGACCCCAAGGTGCGAATTTTTTCTCAGGCCAAGGTTCTGTTGATATTGTCGATATTGTTTCCCGCACAGTGCATTTTGAAGGAGCTGTTGCGGGCAGGGAGATTGGAGTGACAGCAGGCACGGGTCACTTTGATTACGCTTCGCGTCAAATGAAGGAACTGACCGATATTACTGGCAAACCGGAATATGCGATAGATGGTTCTGCGTTAGGTGCTCTACAAGCAGATAGAATAAAACTTGTAGCGACAGAAAAAGGCGTTGGGGTTCGCATGCGCCATGATATGGCGGCAAATACGGGGCAGTTGCGCCTTTCTGCTGACGGGAAAATCTCGTTGAAGAATGTTTTTGGTCATGATGGTGTTGTTCTTCAATCCAAAAGCGATACCCTTTATGCAAAGCACATCACATCGAAAAAACATGTTGAGATTGCAGCAAAAAAAGATGTTACGTTAGAGACGGTTGGCGCGGATGGTCATTTGAGCGTAGATGCACAGGATGGACTTTTATCGATTTCCGGAAAAGCCACCTCGGGGGGCAAAATGGAGCTTTCTTCGCGCCATGCTCTCCACGTTTCAGGGCTTGGCGCTGGCGCTGATGTGACACTTAAAACAGATGGAGCTCTTACGATTGATGAGACTGTTTTAGCTGGGGGCAATTTAAGGGCGCATGCCGGTGGTGATATACAAGCCCATTTTTTAGCTGGTGGGGTTGATATGGCAGCAACACAAGCTGCGGGTAGCCTTGTTTTGGGCAGCCAAGGAGATGTCGATCTCCAAAGTGCGGGCGGGATCATTAATGCCACAAATATTTATGGAGCAGGAAATGTCACACTTGTTGCATATCATGGGCTTTCTGTTTCTCAAACGATCCTATCGCATCACAATGTTGCCGTTCATGTTGAACCTCATGCTGGCATTCATTTTGGGCAAGTTTTAGCCTATGGCAGAGCAGACATTTATGGTGGGGCGGTAGAATTTTCTGCCATGATGACGGGTGATGATGCCGTTTTAAAGGTGGGGAGCCTTGATGCAGGCACCCTCATGACAGGTTTAGATTTTGTTCACTCTCAGGTGAGCCCTTCGAACCCTACAGGTGATTTTGTTTTTCATGACAAAGGTTCCCTTTCTCTCACGGCACAAAGGGGTGTAAAGGTTGGACATATTATCAGTGGTGGCAATATTGATATTCTTGCTGGCAACGACATTTATTATGATCAGGTCATTGGCTATGGCACAGCCACATTGACCTCGGTATCAGGAGGGATCAGTGTTGAGAATGTGCTGTCTGCTAAGGGGGATGTGAGATTGACAGCCAACACTCTCGATTTGAGCAATGATCGTTCTCATATTTACACACCGCAAACGCTGTATTTAACTGCGGATCATATTTATGTCTCGGGCAGCACGCTGATTTATGGTGGTTTAGATTTTCAAAGCACCAATGTTCTTGATATTCACCATGCACGGCTACAAGCCATTACCGATGAAGGCGGGACTGGAGATATTCTCTTTGTTGCTCCAGGCGTTATGGTGGATGAGGTCACATCGGTTTTAGCGGCACGAGATTTTGTCATCAAAACAGGGAAGCTTGAAAATAGCGGACAATTGGCAGCAGGTCATGATTTAGTCTTTAGCGTGAGGGGTGATGCGAGGAACAGCAAAACAGGTTTAATTTATGTGAAGGGCAATGGTGCTTTACAAGTTGATGGAGCTTTGTTGAATGATTTTGGCGCCATTTTAGCAGAGGGTGATTTATCTTTCACCAATGTGGCTGGTACAGGGAAAAGCCTTTCCCTTGTCAACAAAGCAGGCTTTATTCAAGCAGGCGGAAACTTAAATATCCAAACCAACAGTCTGAAAAACGAAGCCGATAGCACACCTGTCATCACGGAAAAAACTGAAGAAGAAGTCATCGCATTCGAACAACCAGACAAATATAATTTTCTCGATGGTAGGCCTTTATATCATGATATGGGCTGGGATCGTTGGGGAAAAGGAAAGCTTTCTAAGAGAAAGCATGGGGTGGAAGGTCCAAAACACTTTATATTTGAGCAACAACTTTGGAATAACAAAGAAGGAACCTATGGCACGGCAACTTTGAAAGATGGAACAGTCTATAAGTCATTCACTTGGAAACATAATGCTCGAAAAGGAGACATAGAAGAGTTTGTGTGGAATGGTGATAGGTGGGGAGGATGGTTTGGGAATAGTAACTGGTCACACATGATCGAAGAGACCGTCACGCAGGCGTTTT
>NZ_JH725117.1:243152-246143 GCF_000278115.1 Bartonella sp. DB5-6 | reverse complement strand
GCTGATAACGCTGTATCGGTAGCGAATGCAATATATTTCGTAAGCGATGGCAAGAAATATCATATTTACTTACAAAACCATCTATTTGACCCCATTGGTATAAGCATTGGTCACAATCCACCTACTTTTTATAAGGTACCCTTCGAGTTTCCCTATTTATTATTTCCACCAGCAATTCCAATGAGAGAGGTAGGGGGAGCGCTATTAGGCTCTTACCCTAGTACCCATAGTTGTTATGGTAATGCGGGGAAAAAATGTCAAGATGCTTATGGGAAACCTCATACTATAGCAATTTATTCACCTTATGCAATTTTAGATTATTTAGGTTTAGGTTATTTATGGAGAAAAAAATGAATACATTGTTTAAATTATTGAGTTGGCTTATTCTGTTAAGTCTCGCTGGATGTGAGGGTTTTTTTGCTCCTCCTCCAGGGGAAGTATACGGGTGGTTGAAGCCGGGAGCAGACTTTACTGAGGTAGGAAAAGCACTGTTAGAATGTGGAATGCCAACACCTTATGATGAGGATTCAGAAAATAGAGAGGTGAGCATCAATGCGAAAGCAACAATTTATGCATGTATGATTCAAGCAGGGTTTCGCTATAAAGATAAAGCAGTGTCGAGGGTGGGGGGGCCATGTTATACTTTTAAAGAGGAAAACCTTCCCATTTGTCAGCCTGGCGCTGTCATTCCACAACGAAGTGTCAAGAAGCGCTTAAATAGCCCGTTTTGTAAAAAAAGTCCAGTACAACCTGAATGCAAACCTTAATCCTTGCTGCTGATAATCAACAATCCCCCATCCTTGCTTTTGCTTGGAATGGCGGGATTGTTTCCTCAATCCACCATCTCAATATTGTTCACCGTTGTTTTAAACAGCGGTGACAAAAAATATCAACAGGCTTACGAGCCTTCTCATCGTAAAGAAACCCATTGAAGGAGGGAGAAAATGAAAAAAATCTTAAAACTGTTGAGCAGCATGGCTTTATTAAGTATGGCTGGATGTCAGTTAGGAACTCCTCCCCCATCAACATTGGCTTTATGGGAAAAGTCTGGAACAGATAGGGCTGTAATTGAACAATCACTTTTAAAATGTGGCTGGAAACCGGTTTATGCTTCTTCTAGTGATATGAATTCGTACGCAAGTGAATTTGTTTCAGTTTATGAGTGCATGAAAAAAGCAGGTTTCCGATATAAATTGCAAGATTCAAAAGGGATTTATTTTACACAACCTCCGAAAAGTGACTCGTTCCTAACCGATCTCATGATAGCTGGATATCAGAAATTTATGGATAATGACACTTTTGGTCTAAGTAATACGAGCAAGAAGGAACGGGCCATGATAGCTCACTTTGAGAATGAAAGAAAACGTCAACAAACAAAAAAAGCTTTACAAAAGCGACCATCCAAGCGTCCTATCCATCCTTAAAAAGGGAGTTGGACAAAAGCACGAATGATGTAGGGGGATAAAGCAGTGTCCTCCTTTATCCACGCGGGTGGCAGTTTAAATCTGGTGGTCGATCAACTCCACAACGAGGCAAGTGAAGGTTCGATTACAGGAGATGCGCATTTTGAAGCAAAAGCCATTGGGGGTAATCCACTGGAGGCATTAAGCAGTTTAACCGAGGCTGGATTTACATGACAAGTTTTTTAATGCTGCGTCGTTATAACGTTGCTGTTTCGCTTGCTCGATGACATTGATATGATCCGATTGTAACCAACGCGATAAAAAACCAAACTTTAAAGAGAACATCATTTTCTGTCATACTAGAATCCCCTCAGTCTCAAAAAATGAAAACAAATCATAAGCATTTATTAACCATATTTTTGCATCATTTGAAAGGTATTTAATCTATAAAAAACAGTGTTTTATTATAGTTTTTCTGATGTGATAATTTATGAATCTTATTGAGATGATATGAGAGAACAGAGAGAGAAAGTTATCCACAGATGATGGGGTTATGCACCCCATCTGTTAAGATTGCCCCGTGACATAAACCGCCCATTTATCCATATAGACACGGCGCTGTTCTAGATAGTCAGTACGACGATAGGCACGCTCTACTTGTCCTCCTACTGTATGACTTAGAATGGTTTCAGCGACCTCATAGGGGGCATCAGTTGTTTCAGCAAGCCAATCGCGTAAACTAGAGCGAAAACCATGGGGGCAGGCTTCAAGACCAGCGCGTTGCATATATTGTGACATACAGCGTTCAGCAAGGGGACCGCGACCGGTTGCAGAAAAAAAGAAATCATTGCGAGAAAGCGAGCGGGCTTGTTTCAAGATTTCTAATGCCTCTGTTGATAAGGGCACGCGAAACTCTGTTGTTGTATCACGCTTTCCTTTCATATTCTCAGCAGGAATAGTCCATAGATCCCCATCAACTTGATCTTTATGAATATGACGCAAAGGATATGTGCGAACGCCTGTCAAAATAAGCAAACGTAATGCCAGATATGTTATGGTTGTTGTTTTACAAAGCGTTTGATAAAAGGCGGGGACATCTTTCCAATCCATAGCTGGTCTATTCGTGATCTTATGGCGTTGTTTGCCTAATAAAGCTTGTGCTTTTTCTGTTGCCTGTAAATCAACATCCAATCCTAAGGCAGCCGCATGTTTAAGACAAAGATTAAGACGCATCAATGCTGTTCGAGCAGTTTTAGCTTTTGTATGCCAAATAGGGGCAAGCACATTGCGTATCTCTGTTTGAGTAATCTCTGAAACGGGCAAACAGCCTAATTTGGGAAGAATATGAAGGCGTAATGGTAAAAACCAAGTTCCATCTTTACCGTCACCTTTTAGTTCAGCTTTACGACTTTCAAAAGCATCTAAAGCAATGTCTTTTAAATAATGGAGATTACGCATTGCCTCACACTTTTGTTTATTGCGTTCTTTAATGAGGTCACGACCCTCGTGCAAAATAGAACGCCATTGGTTTGCCAATTCACGAGCTTTTTTTAAAGAAACGTTTCGCAACGCACCCAAGCCCATTTCG
>NZ_JH725117.1:227037-243052 GCF_000278115.1 Bartonella sp. DB5-6 | reverse complement strand
AGTAATACGAGCAAGAAGGAACGGGCCATGATAGCTCACTTTGAGAATGAAAGAAAACGTCAACAAACAAAAAAAGCTTTACAAAAGCGACCATCCAAGCGTCCTATCCATCCTTAAAAAGGGAGTTGGACAAAAGCACGAATGATGTAGGGGGATAAAGCAGTGTCCTCCTTTATCCACGCGGGTGGCAGTTTAAATCTGGTGGTCGATCAACTCCACAACGAGGCAAGTGAAGGTTCGATTACAGGAGATGCGCATTTTGAAGCAAAAGCCATTGGGGGTAATCCACTGGAGGCATTAAGCAGTTTAACCGAGGCTGGATTTACATGACAAGTTTTTTAATGCTGCGTCGTTATAACGTTGCTGTTTCGCTTGCTCGATGACATTGATATGATCCGATTGTAACCAACGCGATAAAAAACCAAACTTTAAAGAGAACATCATTTTCTGTCATACTAGAATCCCCTCAGTCTCAAAAAATGAAAACAAATCATAAGCATTTATTAACCATATTTTTGCATCATTTGAAAGGTATTTAATCTATAAAAAACAGTGTTTTATTATAGTTTTTCTGATGTGATAATTTATGAATCTTATTGAGATGATATGAGAGAACAGAGAGAGAAAGTTATCCACAGATGATGGGGTTATGCACCCCATCTGTTAAGATTGCCCCGTGACATAAACCGCCCATTTATCCATATAGACACGGCGCTGTTCTAGATAGTCAGTACGACGATAGGCACGCTCTACTTGTCCTCCTACTGTATGACTTAGAATGGTTTCAGCGACCTCATAGGGGGCATCAGTTGTTTCAGCAAGCCAATCGCGTAAACTAGAGCGAAAACCATGGGGGCAGGCTTCAAGACCAGCGCGTTGCATATATTGTGACATACAGCGTTCAGCAAGGGGACCGCGACCGGTTGCAGAAAAAAAGAAATCATTGCGAGAAAGCGAGCGGGCTTGTTTCAAGATTTCTAATGCCTCTGTTGATAAGGGCACGCGAAACTCTGTTGTTGTATCACGCTTTCCTTTCATATTCTCAGCAGGAATAGTCCATAGATCCCCATCAACTTGATCTTTATGAATATGACGCAAAGGATATGTGCGAACGCCTGTCAAAATAAGCAAACGTAATGCCAGATATGTTATGGTTGTTGTTTTACAAAGCGTTTGATAAAAGGCGGGGACATCTTTCCAATCCATAGCTGGTCTATTCGTGATCTTATGGCGTTGTTTGCCTAATAAAGCTTGTGCTTTTTCTGTTGCCTGTAAATCAACATCCAATCCTAAGGCAGCCGCATGTTTAAGACAAAGATTAAGACGCATCAATGCTGTTCGAGCAGTTTTAGCTTTTGTATGCCAAATAGGGGCAAGCACATTGCGTATCTCTGTTTGAGTAATCTCTGAAACGGGCAAACAGCCTAATTTGGGAAGAATATGAAGGCGTAATGGTAAAAACCAAGTTCCATCTTTACCGTCACCTTTTAGTTCAGCTTTACGACTTTCAAAAGCATCTAAAGCAATGTCTTTTAAATAATGGAGATTACGCATTGCCTCACACTTTTGTTTATTGCGTTCTTTAATGGGGTCACGCTCTTCACGTAAAATAGCACGCCACCCAGTTGCTAATTCACGGGCTTGTTTTAAAGAGACATCTCTCAAGGCACCCAAGCCCATTTCGCGACGGCGTCCGTGAATGGTATATCGTAAAATCCATTGAGCACCTCTATCTTTCGTTTATGAAGGAGCAAGCCGGCACCATCGTTATATTTGCCAGCTCCTAATGTTGCGACAGATCTTGCATTCAGCCGGTTCATAAGAGCCATTTTTACTCCTTTCTTATACAAATTTGATCCACACACTCATCCCACTTGTTATATGCAAATGAGTGGTTTTGATTGAAGCAATATAAACAGGTTTGAAATGAGAGAATCTTACGATATTCGGGACTCTCACTCAACATACAAAACAGTGAATTATCATTATAAATCAAAGTATTATTCGAATGTGGAGACATTTTCTTCATTTCAAATCTGTTTATCTTGAATCAATAAAATAGCTCACTTGCATGTCATAGTGGGATTGGCCTATGGACAAAACCCTTTAAGAAAGCAGTAAATATGCTTCTCATGTTTCGTCTAAATGTGAGAGCAGTTGCAATGTTATGGGTTAGCAAAAAGAATAATGGTGCTGGTTTGATTCTTGCATAAGTGAAAAGGGTGCACAATGGATAAAAGATTGTTCAGAAGAAAACCCCTTTGTATAGGTGTGTGCTTCTGTTTGTTAGCACAAACCAGCTTTTTTGAGAAAATTATAGGCATGCAAAACATCGCGAAAACGCTCTTCTGAAGAACGATTACCGCCATTGGAATCAGGATGGTGCTTCTTTACCAGTTCTTTATATTTTGTTTTGATATCTTCAGCTGAAGCATTTGCTGGTAATCCCAATGTATCAAAAGCTTTGGCTTCTAAGGGTTTTAATTTTCGTGAAAAACTATTGGTTGAATGACGCTCAGTAAACAGTGTAAGTGGATCGCGCATACGATTTTGGTAGGCAGCTGTACCAGAGCGAATTTGTGCATAATTGGCTGCTGTTTTTTTCGACGTGCTATTGCTAAAATCGGTAGGCCATGTTGGACGATGTCCTGTGAGAGCATCCTTTTGGAATTTTGCAATATCTTTATCGCTAAGACCAGAGAAGTAATTAAAATTTTTATTATAGGCACGTACATGATCAATACAAAAGTATAGATATTGCCCTTCGTGATTTCGACCTGCTGGTGCTTTATGGACTCCTGTTTTTTCACAACCTTCCCATTGACACTGTTGTGCTTCTGATTCAGCTTTTTGCTTTTTGTTGGAGCTGATTCGAATTGAGTCGAATAATTTAGATGTTATTGTCATATCTTTAGGTTTATGCAAAATCGATTGATTTGACAAGAATTGACTTTTGAAAAATTTATTTTCACACTCATTTAGTAATGAAAAAGGTGTATTGCACCGTTCATTTTGTGAAGGAATAAAAAATGTCTACTACAATCCAGACAACGATTCAAATAAAGCTCCAAGACGCTTTTCATCCACAGAAACTTGAGGTAATTAACGAGAGTCATCTTCATGCGGGGCATCCTCATAATGAGCATGCTTTTGATGCTAAAGGAGAAACGCATTTTCGGGTGAAAATTCTGTCTTCTTCTTTTTCTGGTATGACGCGTGTGGAGATACACCGAGCGATTTATCAAGTTTTACAGAAAGAATTAGCAACCTGTATTCATGCTTTGGCACTTGAGGTTGCATCTGTTTAATTTCCCTTGTTGTTCAAAACTTTTTCAAGAACGGGGGTGCGCTTTTCGATAAATTTTAAGCAGGTAGTCTGTATCAACATGGGTATAGGCTTGTGTGGTCGAGAGGCAGGCATGTCCTAGAAGTTCTTGAATAGTGCGCAAATCTCCTCCCCGTGACAAAAGGTGTGAGGCGAAAGAATGGCGTAGTGTATGGGGGGTAGCCGTTTCTGGTAAACCAAGGCTTGCGCGTAAATTTCGAACAGCTCGTTGAATAATGGCTGGCTGCAAGATACCACCTCGCGCGCCGCGGAACATTGGTTGATTGTCCACTAAAGGATACGGGCAGCATTTGAGATAATTCTGTACAGTTTCGTAAACGATTTTGATAAGGGGGACAAGGCGTGTTTTTCCACCTTTTCCTTTTATAAATAAACTTTTTCTTTGGGGATCAGAAAATTGTTCTGGTGTGAGGCTTAAGGCTTCTGATATCCGCATTCCACAGCCGTAAAGAAGCATTAGAACAGCAGCGTTACGGGCGGTAATCCATGGTTCATTTTCCTGTTGATTTTCTTGTTTGACTATGTGGAGTGCTGATTTTATCGTTAAAGGTTTTGGTAGCGATTTTGGTTGTTTTGGAGTTCGCACAAGTTTAGCAGCAGGAACACTGATAATCCCTTGGCGCGATAAGTAGTTAAAAAAAGAGCGCAAACCCGCCATTCCTCTACTTAAAGAGCGGGCACTTATATTGTGTGTACGGCGATAAGCCAAATAAGCGCGCAAGTCCATGACGCGCAAATTGGTGAGATCATTAAAGGTTGGTTGGTGCCCTAAATGCTGACAGAGAAAAGACAAAAATTGTCGTGTATCACGCTCGTATGCTTTAACTGTTTGTGTAGCCATGCGACGTGTTTGTATAAGACCATCTAACCAGTTTTTTCTTGCCGATAAAACAGCATGGTCAGCTGGAATCAGAAAGACATTTTCATCTTTTCTACCGTCATCTTTTTTAGACATTTCTAGTTGAGGGTCTCTTTCTTTTTAGGTGTATTGTTTTCAGAGTTGCTAATCTTTTTTTGCGATTGTTCTTCATGGTTTGTGAGGCGCTTTTCACCTTTTAGAGAGAGTATTTTTAAAAGATTATGCGTTGACATAAGATGTGCAAAAATCAATCCTAAAAAGCCATTTTTATGGAGTTTGGCAAGTTGGTTTGCAGAGAGTTTATTCAGTTTTTCTTCATCAACAACCCAAAAATGTTCCAATTGTGCTGAAAGACCTTTGTCGTTTTTCACATTAATTGATTTTTCGCTTAGAAGGTCCATCTCTACAAGGGCATCGATAAATTCAGAAGTTTTTTCCATAGCGATTTTAAAGCTTTCAAGAAATTGAATACGCTCTTCCATAAAGGGTGAAATGGATCCATCCGAATTAAAAAGTTCTGTTCCTGCAACTTCATTAAACATGCCTGATTGCTGATCAAAACAAACAGAAAGCTCTTTTTCATTTTGAAATTGCGCAAGAACAAAAGGATAGCGACGGACAAAAGCGGGGACATAAGTATTTCGTTCCCAACTTTTATCGGAAGTGATGTAATCATTTTCTTCGTTGGAGAGACCTACAAGTGCGGCGGATGTATAGTGTTTTTTCTTTTTTTCATCTTCTGCACACATAAACAAAATTGGATAGTCTAGAGCAGCTTGGAAATATTCACTACTTGCTAAAGGAACCCAGTGGGTATCTTTAGCAAAGGACATATCGCTTGGAGGAGCAAATTTTAGGTTTTTATGGGTAACTTTGTTGATTGGGGTAATATCTTTGTAAAATAGCATAACATTTGCCATAAGACTTCTCCTTGTTTTAATTTGCTGTTGTTGCCAAGAAAGACTTTTGAGACGATTTCTGATAGAGCAACAAAATTGAGTAAAAAATTATCAGATTGAAGTGTTCATTTTTGAGAGATGATATTTTTTCATGGAATATAATCAAAAAAAGCTTAAAAAGAAAGTCTATCTTGCCATTATTGGTCCAGCTCATGGTATCAGAGGAGATGTTTTGGTTAAATCTTTAAGCGCTGAACCACAGCGTTTAAAGATCTACGGTATTCTTTATGATGATATGGGGCGTTCTTATGAAATTATAACTCTTCGCGTGCAAAAAGATAATGCCATTGTGCGTTTTAAAGGAATTGAAGATCGCAGTGCTGCTGAAGCTTTAAAAGGGATTCGCCTTTATGTCGTCCGTGACCAATTGGTAGACGATTTGGAAGAGGATGAATTTTATCAAGTCGATTTAATTGGGCTTTATGTCCGAGATTCTGCTGGTCAAACTCTAGGTGAGGTGAGTGGTTTTTTTAATTTTGGGGCTGGTGATTTGCTTGAAATACGTTTTAATACGCGCAAGACTGCGCTTATTCCTTTTAGTAAAGCGGCAGTGCCAGAAATTTGCATTGCTTCTGGTTTTCTTGTTGTTGATCCAGTTGCTGCTGGTTTAAGTTATGGAGAGGAAAATCACAAAGGGAAAATAGCTCGAAAAGATGAAAGTGGAAAGTGAAGGAATGCAAGAATGTGCTTTCAAGCACATGGGTTAGCACACTCTTGAAATGTTTCGTGAATTTTTAGGGAATTCTTAGCAAGACAAGCTCTAAAGCGGAGAATATGGTATTTGGATACAGAGCAGATGAGCAATTTTGTTTTGGATAAACATCATGATGTGATGATACCCCAATGGGTGTTGGTTTAGCAAGGTTCATGCTAAAGGTGTGGATGAAAGAATAAAAAAATGAAGTTTCAAGCGCGTATTTTAACACTTTATCCTGAAATGTTTCCAGGTTTTTTGGGTTATTCTTTAGCAGGGCAAGCTTTAGAGCGAGGAATATGGTCGCTGGAGACAGTACAGATTAGGGATTTTGCTTTGGATAAACATCATAGCGTTGATGATACACCGGCTGGTGGGGGAGCTGGTATGGTGATGCGGGCAGATGTGCTAGCGGCTGCACTTGATAGTTGTCCACATGATTCGCCAAGGTTGTTGATGAGTCCGCGTGGGCGCCCTTTTAACCAAACTTATGCGCGCTCTTTGGCACGTGAATCCGGTGTAACCTTGGTTTGTGGACGTTTTGAAGGTGTAGATGAACGGGTTATAGAAGCGCGGGAATTAGAAGAAGTCTCCATTGGTGATTATATTCTTTCCGGTGGGGAAACGGCTGCATTGGTTCTTTTGGATGCTATCATACGTCTTTTGCCTGGAGTTATGGGCAATGAGGCTTCTGCAAAATGTGAAAGTTTTGAAAATGGTTTGCTCGAGCACCCTCAGTACACGCGCCCTTCTCTTTTTGAAGGGCGGGGTATTCCTCCAGTGTTGACATCAGGACATCACCAAGTTATCGCGGATTGGCGTCAGCAGCAAGCCGAATTGTTAACACGTCAACGCCGTCCTGATCTTTATGCTCTTTATGATAAAAATCGTCAGAAAACTTGATTCATGTTGTAAGGTGGTGTATTGCATGGCTCTCTTTTGGGAGAGTTTTTCTGTAAAGGGTTTTCTGTAATTCCAAATTAAAGTGAAGGAATGGTGTATTCGCTCCTGCGTAAGGCATAGTCTAAAGAACCTCTTTTCTTTGTATGAAAAAGCTTTTTTGGCAAGAGTTGAGCGCTCTGACTGTTCAATGAAGAACATGAAGGATAAAAGAAATGAATATTATCGCGCAGCTTGAAGCTGAACAATGTGCAAAAATTGAAGCAAAACGCCAATTTCCAATTTTTCAGCCAGGGGATACGGTTCGTGTCATGGTGCGCGTGACCGAAGGTACACGTACACGTGTTCAAGCGTATGAAGGAATTTGTATTGCACGTTCAGGTGGTGGGTTGAATGAGACTTTTACAGTGCGCAAGATTTCTTATGGTGAAGGTGTTGAACGTGTCTTTCCGATTTATTCTCCCTTGATCGAAGGTGTTGAACTTGTGCGCCGAGGTAAAGTGCGTCGTGCAAAGCTTTATTATCTTCGTGGTTTAAGAGGTAAAGCTGCGCGTATCTCTGAAAAGAGAGATTACCGGAAAAAAGGTGAAAAGGTTGCTGAGAGTGCAGAAATAGAAGCTGTTAGTGTAAATGCTGCACCGCAAAGCGCTGAGTAAATACCGCATCTAATAGAATTTGTGCAAAAGTAGCTTTTATGTCTTCCGTGATTTCTGGTGGTCACTAAAGAAGTGGTTTGAGGTGCGCGTAAAAATGTTGCGCCTCTCCCGTGTCTTAAATTTCCTTAAATAATGGCAAAAATTCAAGATCCCAGAGGGTATTATCGTTGGTATTTAAAAAAAACGGGCATAAGGGTAGTTGAAAAAATGTATGTTTGTGTTTGAGAAACGATGTTAGACCTTTGACGTGAAGATAAAATTGTATTAGGCTGAGGTAAGTTTTATGGCTTGCGTCTGTAGAATAATCGGTTTTTTTTATGCGTGACCTTTAATCCGTTATTTGAGATAACCGACCTGTAATGTTGGCATTTTAAGATGCCTAAATAAGTAAAATGATAATGCACTTGGTTGTTTTGTGCGAATTGTATCGCTCATAATGCGGTTGCAGTAGAAGCTAGGTCAGGATATTTTATGGCAGAAACAATTAGGATAAAAGAGCGTCCTCGTTCCCCTCATGTAACTATTTATCGTTGGACCATCACTATGGCGATGTCAATTGCGCATCGTATCACTGGTGTGGCTCTTTATTTCGGAATGGTCTTTCTCGCTCTTTGGTTAGTGTCAATTGCTTGTGGAGCTGAGGCTTTTAGAACGGTAAATGAGATTTATGGTTCTTTGCTTGGGCTTTGTGTTTTGTTTCTTTATACTCTTGCTGGAGTTCATCATATGGTTGGTGGTGTTCGCCACATTGTTTGGGATCTAAAGCCTTGCCTTTTGGCCAAAGAGAAGGCTACGCCCACTGCGTGGGCGACAGTGTTTATTTCCCTTATTGTTACTGTTGCTATTTGGATTATTGGATATAGCATTGTTTAGTTGGGGGAAAAAGATATGAAAAAAGACTTTCGAACAGAACTTGGGAAAGTACGTGGACATGGAAGTGCGCATGAAGGAACAGAGCATTTTTGGTTACAACGTCTGACAGGTTTTGTAAATCTGCCACTTTTAATATTTTTCATTGTTCTTGTTCTCTCGCTTGTTGGAAAGGATTACAGCATTGTGAGGGCGAGGTTTTCACATCCTGTGGTTGCTATTTTGATGGGATTGCTCACTTTTTCAGTTCTTTACCATATGAAACTTGGAATGCAGGTCGTTATTGAGGATTATATTCCGCGTGGAAATATGCGGATGTTATTTTTGGTGCTGAATATTTTATTTTGTTTTGCTCTAGGTAGTATCATCATTTTTTCTCTCTTAAAGATTGCATTGGGAGGTTGAAGGGTATGGTGAGCAAAGGATCATTTCTGGGGGCTAGAGCTGGTAATGCCTCTTATCACACTGTAGATCATAAATTTGATGTTGTTGTCGTTGGTGCGGGCGGTGCGGGTTTGCGTGCAACGCTTGGAATGGCCGAACAAGGGTTGAAAACAGCCTGTATCACAAAGGTTTTTCCAACTCGGTCGCACACCGTTGCAGCACAAGGCGGTATTGCAGCGTCACTTTCGAATATGGGGCCTGACAATTGGCAATGGCATTTGTATGATACGGTGAAGGGGTCTGATTGGCTGGGCGATACCGATGCAATGGAATATTTGGTGCGTAACGCACCTGCTGCTGTGTACGAGTTAGAACATTACGGGGTGCCTTTTTCCCGTACGCAAGAAGGTAAAATTTATCAACGACCTTTTGGGGGACATACAACAGAGTTTGGGGAAGGGCCACCAGTCCAGCGCACTTGCGCAGCAGCTGATCGTACGGGGCATGCGATTTTGCATACACTTTATGGACAGAGCTTAAAGCATAATGCGCAGTTTTTTATTGAATATTTTGCCCTTGATTTGATCATGACAGATGGTGTCTGTACGGGTGTTGTGGCGTGGAATCTTGATGATGGTACAATACACCGTTTTTCTGCTAAAATGGTTGTTCTTGCAACTGGTGGCTATGGGCGTGCTTATTTTTCTGCAACATCAGCGCATACTTGTACGGGTGATGGGGGGGGGATGATCGCGCGTGCTGGGCTGCCACTCCAAGATATGGAATTTGTTCAATTCCATCCTACAGGTATTTATGGTTCTGGTTGCTTAATTACAGAAGGGGCACGTGGTGAAGGTGGCTATTTGGTCAATTCTGAAGGTGAGCGCTTTATGGAGCGGTATGCGCCTTCCTTTAAAGATTTGGCTTCACGTGATCTTGTTTCACGTTGTATAACGCTTGAAATCCGTGAAGGACGTGGTGTTGGTCCGAAGAAAGATCATATCCATTTGGTTCTCAACCATATTGATCCTGCTATATTGCATGAGCGTTTGCCGGGGATTTCTGAATCAGCACGGATTTTTGCAGGTGTTGATGTAACAAAAGAACCTATCCCAATCCTTCCAACGGTTCATTATAATATGGGTGGTATTCCCACCAATTACTATGGGGAAGTTCTCAATCCCACGGCAGATTCACCTGATCGTGTTCAACTAGGTTTGATGGCTGTGGGAGAAGCTGGGTGTGCTTCTGTCCATGGAGCAAATCGCTTGGGTTCGAATTCATTAATTGATCTTGTTGTGTTTGGGCGTGCAGCTGCGATTCGTGCTGGTGAAGTGATTGACCGCGAGGCGGAAATTCCACCTCTCAATGAATCGGCCGTTGACGAAATTATAGCGCGTTTTGATCGTTTACGCTTTGCTCACGGAGGGACGCCAACCGCCGTGTTACGTGAAAAAATGCAACGCACTATGCAAGAAGATGCTGCTGTATTCCGTACAGAAGATTCTTTGAAACAAGGATGTCAGCGGATGAGTCAAATTTGGGGTGAACTGTCTGATCTCAAAGTAACAGATCGCTCGTTGATATGGAATTCTGATTTGGTCGAAACGTTAGAACTTGAAAATCTCATGGCTAATGCAATAACCACCGTTTATTCAGCAGAAGCACGTCTAGAAAGTCGGGGAGCACATGCACGTGAAGATTATCCAGAGCGTGACGACAAAAATTGGCGTAAACATACACTTTCACATTTATCGAGAGAAGGAAAGGTGACGTTGTCGTATCGTCCTGTCCATGTGGAGCCGTTAACATCTGAAGCAGATGGTGGTATTGATCTAAAGCGTATTGCTCCTAAAAAACGCGTTTACTAAGGGGAGAATAAATTATGGTACAAATTAAGCTTCCCAAAAATTCACAAGTGAAAGCTGGAAAGGTTTGGCCTAAGCCTGAAGGTGCTACAAAACTGACAGAATTTCATGTTTACCGTTGGTCGCCTGATGATGAGGAAAATCCCCATCTGGATACTTATTATGTAGACCGCTTAGCTTGCGGTCCAATGATCCTTGATGGGCTTTTGTTTATTAAGAATCATATTGATCCAACTTTGACTCTTCGCCGATCGTGCCGTGAAGGTATTTGTGGTTCATGTGCAATGAATATTGATGGAACCAATACGTTGGCTTGCACCAAAGGTATGGATGATGTGGTGCATCCTATTAAAGTGTATCCTTTGCCTTCCATGCCAGTTGTTAAAGATTTAGTGCCTGATTTGAAGCGTTTTTATGCGCAGCACCGTGTGATTGAGCCTTGGTTGCAAACCGTTTCACCGGAGCCAGCAAAAGAGTGGTTACAAAGCCATTCCGATCGCCAAAAAATTGATGGTCTTTATGAATGTATTTTATGCGCTTGTTGTCAGACATCGTGTCCTAGCTATTGGTGGAACGGTGATCGTTATTTGGGGCCAGCTATTTTGCTCCAAGCGTATCGCTGGATCGCTGATTCGCGTGATGAAATGTGCGGAGAACGTCTTGATAATCTGGAAGATCCTTTTCGGCTATATAGGTGCCATACGATTATGAATTGTACGCAAACTTGTCCAAAGGGGTTGAATCCAGCGAAGGCAATTGCTGAGATTAAAAAACTTATGGTTGAACGCCGTCTTTAAAAAATGTTCCTTAATAAGGGTAACATGAAAGATGAGAGGGCGTAAATGTTTTTTGCGTTCTTTGAGATGTGTACGAGATTCGGTCTGTTCGATTTATAAAGATTTATTAGATTTTGTGTGAGAATTAAAAATGGCTATTATCGTATCGCCTTTAAAAAAGGGCTACCTCTTGAACAAAAAAAGTGTTGTTTGGGAAAATACATTTTGAATGTGGATAAAAAGCTACAATGAGGCAACGTTGTTTAAGCGGATTCAACCGTCATAAAAATTATGCTTAAATTGTAGTTTCCACTATTTCTTTGTTTTGATTATTTGTTTGCCTACCAGCCAAATTGTTTGTTTACGGAATGAAAAGTATCTAGTGATTTTATTTCCCGCTATGAAAGATAGAGTTTACCAATAAATATCAGCGGTATAGCCAATCAATATTTGCAATTTATGTCGTTCATAAAGAATTTTTCCTTATTTTTTATGTTGCTCTGTTCAAAATCGCTTAATCTGTTGTGTATAAGTTGGTAAGTCTTTACGTGAAAAGGCGCTCTGTTCTTTGTGAAGTGATTTACAGCATTACAAAACTGTGCTGAAAAAGTGGCATTAAAATAGGGCTTTAACAGGTTAGTTTGCATTAAGAAGTAGTAAAATTTGTTTCAAGATATTTTCAGGAGCAAATTTGGTTGCTATAAAGGGTAGAGATGATTTCTGCAGAGATTCTTTTTGCTGGGATATTTATTCTCTAGTAATTTTTCTTTGAATTATGCTTATCATCACTTTCTCACTTCCCCTGTCGTAAGAGCATGAAAAGTTTATTAGAAAAATAAGAGGGGGAGAAAGCTTATTTCAAAAATTTAAATAAAAAGCCGTAACAACTTATTACGGCTATTATTATCTATGTGATTTTCTTGAGAAGAAAGCGTTACTTAAACTATCTTCGATTTGGCAAAAATTGGATCATAAAAGACTTCAGAGAGCTTTCTATCTTTGAAGAATAACACTACATCTACTGTAGTGTAAAGCACTATCTTTATCATTTCTAGGTCAAGTTGACGGCCAATCTCTGATCTTTTGATCAATGTGGCACATCGTTCGAATGTTTGTAAAGCATTGTTGGCGTGTGTCGTTGTAATTGATCCCGGATGCCCAGTATTCAATGAGTTGAGATATTCCCATGCTTCATTGCCACGCAGTTCCGCAAGAAAAATGCGGTCAGGCGATTGACGTAAACATGCATCTAGGCATTCTTCAGCCGAAACACGACCTGCTCCGTTACCATAAAGCATATGCACATGGTTTGGATGATTCGGTAAAAAAAGTTCATGAACATCTTCAATCGTAATAATACGCTCTTCTATGGGTACCTTTTCAATTAAAGAGCGAGCAAATGTCGTTTTACCTGAGCCCGTTTTTCCTGCAATAATGATGTTGCGTTTATGAAGTACGCACTCTTCCAAAAATTCAAGAATTTTTCTATCATGTTTGAGGCGCAAGAGTTGAACTTCAAATGGTTCTAACCGCGTGAAATCATGCTGTGATAACAATTTTTTTGCTTCTTTTTCTGTAGGCTTATTGAAGCTTACATCGGTAAAATCATTAAATGTACCTTCTTCATTGAATTCCTCTAACGTTTTAACCGTGAGGGAATGTTTACGAATTACAAAAGAGAGTGTGCCATCGATAACAGCTGGTGTTTGTACAATTGTACCGCGCTGTCCTCCAGGTAAGCGCACATAATTAATACTCTTGGGAGCCGTACCATTATAAACAATAATGGCTGTGATAAGCGTCTGCAAAAAAGCGGCTGTTAATTCTGGTAGGCTATGCATTTGCCAACCCTCAAAGCTCTTTACCCATACTTCGCAGGGGTTGCAGATCGATAATTCAGTAATTTTGGGATCTTCTAAGAAATGATCAAGTGGTTGCAGAAGTTGTGCAACTGCTTGATCTTTCTGTATTTGATTAGCGTGTAATGAGGCTGTAGACATCACTGAAATCCAAATCTCGAGCAACAAAAATGCTCACCCGTTCGCCCTGATTTTTGTAAAGTGTCGGTGTAATATTTATGGAGTTTTGAAGAACGTCGCTAACCACCGATTCAGCATTCTGTAGATATTGATATTGTGCTTTTTCCTTATCTTTACTTTTTCCTCCAATTTTTTCTTTTGCCCAGTCTCCTAAACCACCAATTATACTCACCATGATTGCACCACCGAATCTCTCCCAGAAATGCCTGTCAATCCAACCACCAATGCCAGCTTCTCCAAGGGGACCGGTGCCGGGTGAGTCAAGATTAACGATAACTCCAGAAGGTGTTTCAATACGCGACCATTGAACAAAAACGCGCGTTTGTCCTTGTTGTATGCCACTTTGGTAGAAACCGACAATTTTAGAACCACGATCTAGCAAAACAACACGACCGCTTGTGGAATAAATATCACGTGTTAAATGACATGTTGTCATTCCCGGCTGCGATGTGACAATCTTTGTTTCTAGTACGCAATCTATTTGTGTTCCTTGCGTAATTAAGAGATCACGATTACGAAGTTGAACTGCGTGTGATTGACCTAACCGTACAGGTTGTAGCTTGTCGAATAATACACCATTATTTGAGTCATATTCAGATGTATTACCTTTTGGAGGTTTTGTAGAGTTTTCGCTACTGCCACCATTATTAAGTCCAGAGTGAAGCATACGCTTGCGCGCTAATTTTTCAGAATCCTTAATCAAATGTGGTGGAATCGTTGTTTGAAGTAGCTTAGCCAAAGCAGGTGGAATCTCCTGTAGTGAGCTTTCGGCTGGTGCTTCTTTTTCAGTTTCTTCTACAACTTTCGGTTCTTCTATGATTTTAGGGGTATAGCTCGGTATAATTTGTTGTACTGTTTGTTGAGGTTTTTCTTCCTCAACTTCTGTGGTATTACGCATTTTTAGAGCTTTCCAAGTCAGAGCAATCGGTATTGCTACTATGACAAGAAGTCCTACTATCAATAATGCACGTGCACCAGGAATTGTTGGACGG
Organism: Bartonella sp. DB5-6; assembly: GCF_000278115.1. Lineage (GTDB taxonomy): Bacteria > Pseudomonadota > Alphaproteobacteria > Rhizobiales > Rhizobiaceae > Bartonella > Bartonella refiksaydamii. The sequence goes on along the minus strand of NZ_JH725117.1, from coordinate 228,709 downwards.
CACTCTGAACCTAGTTCTGAGCTACCATATGCACCTTCAATATGCTTTGGTTCGGTGTGTTCCAGTTTCACACTTTTGTTGATTTCGTCTCCTTTCTTATTGTCGAACATTATTTGCCTCCTTTATTGATGCGGTGAACCACCGAGGATACTGTTCTAGTTGTATTTGGTATACCATGGGGATCATAGGCTTCATTGAAGACAGCTAAAGCACGTTTGCCAAGCCGTATAAGCCATTTGGGATTAACCTTATGAACAGCGATAATATCATTGGAATTTCCTACGATGGTACGCGGTATTAAACTTTCATTGCCTTCAGCATCCACTACGTAAATTGATGGCATATCCATGTTGGCAGGAAATTTGAAATAAGTAATACGTCCATTATCCCAAGCGTTGATCGGAGCAATATCTTGGTTGCCGCTCATCGTGTAGCTTAAGTTATAACCTTTCACGCTTTGATTAAAACCACGTTCAATGGCAAGACGTTGGCTATCCTCAAGTGATTTTTGGGTATTTGCATCGGGATAATAAAAAGCTAATTCATAAGTAGCTCCAGCACGATCATTCCGAAACTGTAGTCGGAATTTGTAGCTACGTTTATCGGTTACAACAATGAGATTTGTATTGGCAAGTTCTGCTTTGGGTTTAATAAAGATATGCCGCCCTTTATGTGCAAAAGCATAGGCATCCGAATCACCAAAAGCGTGGGTGATATATTGCTCTCCTTCTTCAAGGATGATATGTGTTGCCACACCAAGAACCGTTTCAATTTGAACTACATCATCTACGTTATATGTTACGTAGCGAATACGATGATCATATTGTGAACTGGATGGAGTTTTAAGGGCTTGCACGGGCAACGTATAAAATGAGGAAAGAGAGGACAGCAAAGCAATAAATGCAAGTTTTTTCATAATAATCAATTCCTCAATTATTTAAAAGTACTTCTGGATCAGAACGATAGCTTGTGACCTGAAAACCAAGGGGGTTAAGTAATCGATCCGATGATTTCATTGGTGCACCAACATAGGTATAACCAATTGTAGCGATTTGGTGTTGTTTTGGACCAACTGTACCGCTGCTGTCATGTTGTTGCGTCGTAAAACGCACAGTCGCCTGACCACGTCCATTGGGTTGGATTGAGCGTACCTTAACTGTAATGCGTGCTTTGTTGGAAAGCACTTTATCGCGTGCATTTTCACCATCATAGATTTTGTAAAATTCTTGTTGAACAGTCGGGGCACTTAAAAGCGCTGCAGTGTCATAGTTCAACTGAATAGTGTCGTAATCATAAGTTTCGCGGTTAAGCACATATTGATTAAGCCAATACCTATCTACAATTTCACCATAGCTGGTTTCATGCTCGCGCATTACAGAAATGACATCAACAGCACCCGTCGTATTATCAACGCGTAACACTAAAGGAGTAGGAGCTGGTTGAGAAAAGCCAACAACCCCACAGACCATACCAAATAGGCCAAAAATACCGACAGCACCCGCTACACGCCACGCTGTTCTGCGCGATCTTATAAATTCGCTAATAAGTTCACGTTCCAAACCACGGCTTTCTTCATAATAACTGTTAAGTTTTTCGGCTTTTACTGGTTTAGCTTGTTTTTCTTTCATATGACTCCTCGCTGAATTTCGGCAGGAACTGTTTTATTAACAGG
>NZ_JH725117.1:224429-226763 GCF_000278115.1 Bartonella sp. DB5-6 | reverse complement strand
AAGCCGATAAAAGACTTGTAATCAGAATTGCAATAATGATTTGTTTCATTATAACACTCCTCTTTCTCTACTGTAAATATTGATCTAACATATTATTATCATTATTTCAATTTTGAATAGAAAATATGTGGCTTGTTATTGTTGTTATTTTCTTAATTTCATTTTTGTTTACGGAAGCGATCCTTTACAGCGCTGATATCATCTCCTACGCTAACAGGTTATCTGGTTGTGCGGCTGTTACGTGAAGCAATGCTTCCTGTGGCATTTAATCTCCAAAGATGTCCAAATGTAACGCCTTTTGCCAAAGCACTGGCAATGCTTGATAGTTTGAACAACAATATGATGGAAATAATGGATAAGATGAGAGCACCACCAAGCGCATGGCCTACATTCTGTCGTCCATCGAATTTCAGATCGGACATATAATTTGCAAAGATATTCATCATGAGACTAAATACGGTAGCTAGAAGCACGATGAGAATTGTGTAGCTTAAGATTTGGGCAATCCATTGCTCAAAAAAGCGATAGGTTGGTTGCCAGAGCAAGGTGATGATAAAGAGTGGTCCGAGGCCTACGAGTAATACAAGTGCTATTTTTGCTATTAAAATGAATGCACCGCCGATTGCAGCTAGGAAGCTTGTTGCAAGCAAGATAAGGATACCGAAGAGACCGTACAGCAGTCCATCAGCATTCAAGAAAGCAGCTTCTTCGAAAGCTTCGCTTGCACGTTCGAAGCCTCTTCCAGCGACTTTGTCAATCAAATTGATTAAGTTGTTGTTATCTGGTGTATTGTTTATGAGTGCCTTTGACAAGTCATGAGGCATTTCTATTATAAAATTTGCAATCTCTGGCTGATAAAGTCCTGTAGTTAGTGCAATTGAAGTAATAATGCTTATTCGCAAGCAACGGCTTAAGAATTCAGAGACTGGCATATCTATCGCACCACGCATGACGAGCCATCCATATATGATAAAAGCGATGGTGAGACCGATTGATACGAAAGGAGTAATCGTGATAATTGCTTTTGAGGAAATTTCTGTGACATATGTTTTTGTTGCATTATCAATGTGATTGAAAAGTTGCGTGAACATTATGAAGTTCATAGCATTCCTCTTTAGCGAATTTCTAGTTTTCCATTACCTTGAGATATGGTGTATGTTACATTTACATTTACATAATCAAGATCGGCATTTTATTGGGATTGGGGTGGATTAAATCTTTGTGTGTTTCTTTAGAATATTGAGAGTATACCCGATACTATGTAGTTGATTTCTCCTAAGAGCAGAGGTAAAAATAACTGATCGCTGAGATAAGTCGTTTATAAAAAATATCATCTCATATGTCTTATAGTAGGCATTCCGCTATTTCTACTGTTAAGAATTTGCACATTGCGTTTACGTTGTAATCGGTGAATGAGTGCTTGTTCAATGTTGCGTGAATACGCAATCATTTGTAGTTTTATCGTTTCATTCTGTAGTAAGGCTATCGCACCTTTTATACGTGTCTGCAATTCTGTTATGGCCTTTAGATCTTGCATTTTGTCAAGTTGTATTAAGATCTTACTAAGATAGTGAAAACGATTTTCTATTGCTTCAAAAATCTGCATACTCACGGCTCTATCAATAATTGCGGCATATTGATTTCGTTCATCAATAGCTTCACGCGCCTCATCGATAGAAAAATTGCGCATATAGCTTTCTTTTTGGATTGTTTTTCGGAAGAGTTCGGGAATTTTTTTAGGAAGACTTGTTTGCTCGTCAACATTATAGATAAGGTGCGGATTTAGGAAATAGAATCCTCCATCACGTGATCTTTTTCTAGCGGTTATTGTTCGATTACCGGTTATAGAATTATATATTCGTTCTATGACTCTAGTTTGTTTTTGCAGCAACTCACTATCAGAACTTGAGGAAATAGTACCATCATTTTGTGGGTCATGTTTTCCTTCTACTATATCAAAATTAAACACAATATTTTTAAAATCTGTAGGTTTCTTCTCTGTGTCTACTATTGTTTCTTCTTGTTTCTTCGAAAAGTATCCGCTGCCTAGCGGACCTAGACTACCTCCCATTTTTTCTAGCACTTCATTTATTAGACCTTCGTCCAAATCGTCGTCTGAAGGTATTTCATCTGAAGCTTGTGCTGAACTTGACATCCCAAGAATCACACTTATTACTACTGTAATAATCAGCTTTCTCATATCTTTTCCTTTTAACATATTGCAGAAAGGTTGACAATTATACCCCTAACTTCATAAATTCGCTAATAAGTTCACGTTCCAAACCACGGCTTTCTTCATAATAACTGTTAAGTTTTTCGGCTTTTACTGGTTTA